>JABDLJ010000013.1 GCA_013003075.1 Paracoccaceae bacterium | reverse complement strand
TGCGCGCAACCTGCAACATCTCGCGCCAGTTGGTCGCGCGCACGGTGATCCGGCCCGTTGGGCGGCCCTGCGCGTCGACATCCAGCGTTCCCGCCGCCTCAAGCCGCGCGGGGCCCCAAACGGCCGTAAGGCCGGAAAGGTCGAGCGCCGTCACCTGCGGGCGGCGGTCTTCGATCGCGCGCCGGTCCCACGGTCGGTCGAATGTCGCTGTCGCCCGCACGCGCAGGGTCTCGATCTCGGGCGGCAAAAGCCCGGTTGGATCAAGCCGGTCCAGAACGGGCTGCGCCGGGCGCAGGTTTTGCGATTGGAAGGTGGTTTGATAGGTCAGCGGGTCGTCACCCGCCCGCTGAACCACCGCTTCACCCCCATCAAGGGTCGCCGTCCACCCCGCGCTTGACGCCAGCGCAAGCGCACCAAGCGCCACATCCGCGCGCCGCAGCCCCAGCGACGGGCCGGGATCGACCGATAAAAGTGCGTCGAACCGCCGGGACGAAACCTCGATCCGTTCACGCGGCGTGGCGATGCGAAACTCGGGCGGAAGCACGGCGCGAATGGCCGTGGGCGACAGGCTTTGCGAGGTAAAGATCAGATTTGGCAGCGACAGCGCCAACCCGGTGGCCGGGTCGGCAAGCTCCAGCGCTGTGGCCCGCGTGTCGAACCGCACCGGAAAGCCGTTGGTTTCGATCTGTGCGGCTTCGGCGACCCATCCTTCGGCGCGCCGTTCGGCCAGCCAGGCGTTCAGCCCGCGGGTCTGAACCTGCGCCCAGGCGAACCATGCGCCCACCGCAACCGCCGCAAGAACCAGCACCAAGAGCAAGAGTTTTCGCATCACGCCCCTTTCGCGCCCTGCCTGAGTGTTGTTTACAGACGGCTGCACAGGAGAACCAGCCATGGCCACGCGCCCGCTGTGGATTTTCGGCTATGGGTCGCTGATGTGGCACCCGGGCTTTGACTTTGCCGAACGCCGGCGGGCCCGGCTTGCGGGCTATGCGCGCAGTTTCTGCATGCGCTCGATCCATCATCGCGGCACGGTCGAGGACCCTGGGCTTGTCCTGGCCCTGGACGCCCATGAAGGGTCGGCTTGCGAAGGCGTGGCCTTCCGGGTCGAAGACGACAAGGCCGAGGCGGTCATGACCTATCTGCGCGAACGCGAGCTGATTTCGTCGGCCTATCTGGAAGCCACGGTCGAGATTGCGCTTGACGACGGGCGCACAGTGGAGGCCGTGACGTATGTCGTCGACACCGATCACGTGCAGTATTGCGGCGGGCTCGATCTTGAGACCCAGGCGCATATCATCGCCCATGCCGTGGGCGGGCGTGGGCCGAACACCGAATACCTCTACAACACGACCGATCACCTGCACGAGTTGGACATCGCGGACGAAGAACTTAGCTGGCTGTCCCGCCGTGTGCGCGCCATCGCCGAAGGTGGTGCATGAATTGCGTGTTGGCATAAGGGATTACAACGCTTAACGTGCGTTCAAAGAATAACAGCGTCAGGACATGTCCGTGATGGACCGACTGGATCGCGAGGCCGAGCCGGAATTCACACAACCCGTGCGTCAGATCGTTCTGATGCTTTTGGTGCTGCTTCTGGTCGGGGCCGGGGCCTATATCGCCTATCCGCGTGTGGCGCCGGTTTTCCTTGCCAACCCCTATCTCAACGGCTTCATCGGCTTTGTCTTCGTCATCGGGGTCTTTGCCTGTTTCTGGCAGGTGTTCCAGTTGATCAGTTCGGTCAGCTGGATCGAAGGGTTTGCGCAGGACAGGCCGGGGCATCAGTTTACCCGCGCGCCGCGATTGCTGGCCTCGCTGGCGACGCTGTTGCGCAAGCGGGGCGCCCGGATGGAGATCGGGTCTTCGTCGTCTCGGTCGATCCTCGATTCCGTTGCCACGCGTATCGACGAGGCGCGCGATATCACGCGTTATATCGTCAACCTCCTGATTTTCCTTGGCCTTTTGGGCACGTTTTATGGTCTGGCCACCACGGTTCCCGCCGTGGTCGATACCATTCGAAGCCTCGCCCCCTCCGATAGCGAAGGCGGGATCGAGGTGTTTTCGCGCCTGATGACCGGGCTTGAGGCGCAGCTGGGCGGCATGGGCGTGGCCTTTGCATCATCTCTGCTTGGTCTGGCCGGGTCGTTGGTGGTTGGCTTGCTCGAGCTTTTCGCGGGCCACGGTCAGAACCGCTTCTACCGCGAGCTGGAAGACTGGCTGTCCACGATCACTCGCGTCGGATTTGCGACCGGTGACACCGATGGCGATATCCTGTCGGATGCGTCGGCCACCTCTGCGGTGCTTGACCATATGGCCGAACAGATGGACGGGCTGAAGACGCTTTACGAAAGCTCGGATGCCAGCCGCGCGGCGGTGGATGACCGGCTGGCGCATCTTGCGGCCTCTATCGAAACCTTGGCCGTGGGCGCGCAGGGCAGCAGTTCCGAGGCGCTGGACAAGATCGCGGCGGGACAGGAACGCCTGTTGATGGCGATCGAGGCGCAGGGGGGCCGTGGCACGGTCACCGAAGGCGGCGAACCCGATGCCGAGGCGCGGATGCGCCTGCGGTCGATGGATGTGCAATTGCTGCGCATTCTGGAAGAGCTTTCGTCGGGGCGGCAGGAAATGCTGGCCGATCTGCGCACCGATATTCACCAACTGACCCGCGCGGTCGAAGCGCTGGGTCGCGGCGGGCCGGACCGATAGGATGGCGCTGACCCGCCGATCCGTGCAGCGCATGTCAGGCTCGATCTGGCCGGGCTTCGTCGATGCGATGACGGCGCTTTTGCTGGTCCTGATGTTCGTGCTGACGATTTTCATGATCCTGCAATACGTGCTGCAGGAAACGATCACCGGGCAGGAAAGCGAGCTTGATGAACTGGCGGTCGAGGTTACGAACCTGGCCCGCGCGCTTGGTCTGGAGCAGCAGCGGGCGGCAAGCCTTGAAGACGAAACGCTGCAACTGAACGCCGATCTGGATGCCGCGCGCACGCAGGCCGAAGCGCAGGTCGCATTGATCGCCACGCTCACCGGCCAGATCGAGGCGCAGGAAGTGCAACTTGCCGACAACGCATCGCGCTTGACGGCGTTCGAGGCGCAGGTTGCGGGGCTTCTGGCCGAGCGGGACACGGCGCTGGCCGAGGTTACTGCGCTGGAAGAGACGCAAGACCGGCTGATATCCGAGCAGGAGGCGCTGCAAATCGCGCTGGCGCAGGCCCGCACCGAAATAGACGCCCAGACCGAGGCCGCGCGGTTGGCGGCGGCGCGGCGCGAGGCACTTGAGGCGCTGACGGCCGAGTTGCAGGCCGAGGCGGCGGCCACGCAAGAGCAATTGTCCGAGGCCGAGGCCGCACGTCTGGCCGATGCCGCGGCGGCAGAGGTGCTGCGCGAACGGCTGGCCAATGCGGATGCGGAGTTGACGGCGATGACGCTGGCGCTGGAAGAACAACGCCGGCGCGCCGAAGAAACCCTGACCCTCTTGGCCGCGGCAGAGGCCGCGAAGCAAGAGGCCGAGGCGGCTGCGGCCCGTGAAATCACCGAAGCCGAAGAGCGTGCCGCCTTGCTGGCCATCGCCAATTCGGCGCTTGAACAGGAAGAGGCGAAATCCGCCGAGAGCCTGCGCCGCGTGGCGGTTCTGAACGAACAAATCGCGGCGCTGCGAACCCAGCTTGGGTCGCTTCAGGCCCTGCTCGACGATGCGAGCGAGCGAGATGAAGTCGCGCAGGTTCAGCTTCAGGCGCTTGGGTCACAGCTGAATACCGCACTGGCGCGGGTGGCGGCCGAAGAGCGGCGCCGCGCCGCACTGGAAGAGGCCGAGCGGCGGCGGCTGGAGCTTGAGGCGCAGGATCTTGAACGCTACCGGTCCGAGTTTTTCGGCCAGTTGCGCGACGTATTGGGCAACGTGCAGGGTGTCGAGATCGTCGGCGACCGCTTTGTCTTCTCGTCCGAGGTTCTGTTTGAAAGCGCGTCTGCCGACCTCGCGCTGGCCGGGCAGTTCCAGATCACCAGCGTGGCCCAGATTTTGCTGAGCGTGG
>JABDLJ010000017.1 GCA_013003075.1 Paracoccaceae bacterium | reverse complement strand
CGGCTGGTCTTCGCGCGGCACGTCGTTCAGCCCCCTGACCTCGCCATCCAACGCCTTGGTCAGGATCAGGCTGGCCAGCCCGGGGATCTCGATCGCGAACCGGTTTTCCTGGCCCTCCTGGTCCGGCCAGGCGAACAGCACCAGCGGCGCGCCGGTCCCGGTCTCCCACAGCCCCTCCATGGCCGCCACCTTCATCGGCTGGTGCTCAAGCACGTTGAGCCCGTGCAGATCGCCCACGAAGATCTGGGTCGGCGCCAGCAGGGTCGCCATCAGCAGGCCGAGCGACAGACCGGCGCGGCCGATATCCTCAAAGCGCCGCTTCAGCAGGTACCAGGCCGACACCCCGGCGACCACGAAGGCCGTGGTCAGGAACGACGCCACCACCATATGGGCGAGGCGATAGGGAAAGGACGGGTTGAAGACGATCGCCCACCAGTCCTCGGGCACGAACTGGCCCAACTCGTTGATCGAGTAGCCCGCAGGCGTCTGCATCCAGCTGTTGACGGACAGGATCCAGGTCGCCGACACCACGGTGCCGAAGGCGACCATCGCTGTGGCAAGCATATGCAGCCCGTCGCCGACGCGGCCGCGGCCAAAGAGCATGATGCCCAGAAACCCCGCCTCCAGGAAGAAGGCGGTCAGCACCTCGTAGGCCATCAGCGGCCCCAGGATCGGGCCGGTGCGCTCGGAAAAGACGGCCCAGTTGGTGCCGAACTGGTAGGACATCACGATGCCCGACACCACGCCCATGCCGAAGGCGACGGCGAAGATCTTCTTCCAGTAGTTGAAGAGGTTCAGATAGACCTCGTTGCGGGTCCGCAGCCACAGCCCGTTCAGCACCGCAAGATAGCTTGCAAGCCCGATCGAGAAGGCCGGGAAGATAATATGAAACGACACCATAAACGCGAATTGCACGCGCGCCAGGATTTCGGCGGAAAGCCCATCTAGCATGGCAAATTGCCTTTGATACATGTGTTCGCTGTTGCCCCAGACCTATTTCGAAAGGGGCCCGGTTCAATAGCTGCAAGGGCGGCTGGGCTGCGACAAATCCGCAGGCCAAGCGGCGCTATTGCGCCTTGATTCGACGTATCGGGCCGGATGCCCGGATTTTCGCCCGCTTGCCACAAAATCGTGACATTTTTTCCCTAAGGCTTGCGCTTGTATCGCCAAGTTGGCACCATACTTGGTAAGAGGTTCGTCACTTTGATGCAGTACCGCAAACGGAGTATTTTTTGGGCATAAGCGCGCTGACACCACCGCCATCCCCCGATGACGTCCCCGAGACGCTTCTGGATTTCCCCGACAACCGACTTCTGATTGACCTTTGTGGTGAATTCGACCGCAACCTTGCGCAGATCGAACATGGGCTCGGCGTGCAGATCCTGCGGCGCGGCAACCGCCTTGCGATCATGGGCGAGCCGGATGCGCGCGACAAGGCCGCCTCGGTGCTGAGCGGGCTTTATCAAAAGCTCGAAGCGGGCCGTACGATCGATACCGGCGGCATCGACGGCGAGATGCGCATGGACACCTCGGAAAACGGCACCGGCACGCGGCCGGGCGATCAGTTCGAGATGTTCAGGGGCGGCCGGGTCGAGATCAAGACCCGCAAGAAGCTGGTCGAGCCGCGCACCGATGCGCAGAAAGCCTACGTGACCGCGCTGTATGAGAACGAGCTTGCCTTCGGGATCGGACCCGCGGGCACCGGCAAGACGTATCTTGCGGTCGCGGTCGGAGTGTCGATGTTCATCGGCGGCCATGTCGACCGGATCATCCTGTCGCGCCCCGCCGTCGAGGCCGGAGAGCGGCTTGGCTTTCTGCCCGGCGACATGAAGGAAAAGGTCGATCCCTACATGCAGCCGCTTTACGATGCGCTCGGCGATTTCCTGCCCGGCAAGCAGGTTGCCAAGCTGATCGAGGAAAAGCGCATCGAAATCGCGCCCCTGGCCTTCATGCGCGGCCGCACGCTCAGCCGCGCCTACGTGGTGCTGGACGAGGCGCAGAACGCCACCGCGATGCAGATGAAGATGTTCCTCACCCGTCTGGGCGAGGGCAGCCGCATGGTCATCACTGGCGACCGCAGCCAGGTCGATCTGCCGCGCGGCGTCTCTTCGGGTCTGGCCGATGCAGAGCGGCTTTTGTCGCGTATCGACAAGATATCGTTCAACTATTTCACGTCCAAGGACGTGGTGCGCCACCCGCTCGTGGCCGCAATCATCGAAGCATATGACAAGGTCAGCGCGTGAACACGCGGTTCAAAGAATAGTCCATTGGCAATGAGAATATGACCTCCAAATCAGCGCGGCGCGGTTTCGGCGCCCGCGTAATTTTGCTGGTTGCGGTCATTCTCGCCCTCGTTTCCATGGCGCGGGCGCATGTTCCCCACGACGAAACCCAGGGCTTCGGCGCCGGCGATGCCGCGATCCTGTCCTACGTCCGCGGCCAGCTTTACCGATCGACGGATTTCGGGCAGACCTGGGACAAGGCCGCGCGCGGCCTGACCTGCCCCGTTCCGGACATCCCAGATCCGAGAATACACCAGAAATACGCCGTCCCGGTTGCCGCGATCTCGGCTAGTGACGGAACGCAATACGCGTTTTTCGGCTGCTACAACCAGCTTTACGCCTCCACCGATAACGCCGCGACGTTTTCGCTTCTGGGGACCTTCCCGGATGGGCCGGCGCAACGCATCCACGTGTCGCGGAATTTCAGCTCTGACGGTACGCTCTTTTTGGAGGTCGAGAACGGCGGTCTTCTGGTCAGCCGCGATTTCGCGCGAACCTGGCAGCCTCTCGCCTTCGATGCGCCTGTTGTATCGGTCTTGCTTGAGGGCAGAACGCTGACGGTCGCCGAACAAAGCGGCCGGGTGTCGGTGTGGGATGATCTGGGCGCGACCCTGCGGGGTGCGTCTTCTGCCAATGACCTGCTTGGACAGATCAATGCGCTGGTACCACGTGCTGAGAGTGACGGCACCGGCCTTCTGGCGGCCACATCGACCGGGCTTTGGCATCTTGGCCCGAACGGCCGGCAGAAGCGTCTGTTTGACAAACCCGATATCGTGTCCGCCGCCGCGCTCGCGCGGACCGGCGGCGAGGTGCTGCTGGCGCTTCATGCCAGCGACGGTGTCTACCGAAGCAGCGATGGCGGGACAAGCTGGGCCCTGCGCGCGCAGGGGCTTGAGACCAACGTCCAGGCGCAGCACTACGACTTCAATGATTTCAGCGCTCTGTCGCCCATGGCCGATGGCAGCGTTCTTGTCGCCGCATTCACCGGCGTCTTCCGTAGCACCGACGGCGGGCAGCACTGGCAAAAATCCGCCGTGACCTATGCCGACATTCTCGGCCTGCAGATCGTGCCGGGGCAGGGCGACGACTACAGGATCCTGGCAGGCACTTATGGCTCGGGCATCATCGTGTCAGAGGATGGCGGCGAAAGCTGGCCTTATTTCAATGACATGCTGAACGGGCCGCGCAGCACCGCCTTCTCTGCAACCCGCACCGAAGACGGGACGACGCATCTTCTGTCGGGGACCTTCGGCAGCCTCAACCGGTCGCGTTATCCTGCGCCATGGACCGTCAGCCGATTTGACGATTTCCCCCGCCTTCAGGGCGCTTATCTGGCACCAACTCCGCTGAGCTTCGCGTTCCACGAAGACCGGGCGGCGGCCGGTGAGACATACGCATTCATCGGTATGTATCCGCACAGCATTCTGGCGACGACAACCGGGACCGGAGCGATGACCACGGTGCTGGAAACCGGGCGGCCGGTCCGGTCGCTCGCCATTTCGGACAGCTTCGAGGCTGACGGGATCCTTCTTGCAGCCGAGGACGGCAAAATCCTGCGATCCGGCGATGGCGGCCAGACCTGGAGCGAGGTTTTCGCAGCGCCCATAGGCTCCATCAAACTTGCCATCGCGGCGCCTTTGCAGGACACCAGCGTGGTTTTTGCCGGCAGCGACAAGGGGCTGTTCGTCAGTGCGGATCAGGGCCGGACCTGGCGCGAAATGGACATGCCGGCGCAGTCGAAGAAAGTGTTGTCGCTGGGCGTCGCCCCGGATTTCGCCCAGACCGGCGAGATCTTCGTGCAAACCCGCGGCGAGCCGCTTTGGATCGGCCAGGTGGCGCCCACCGCCACAATCTGGGCTCAGGCCAGTTTTCCAGCGCCCGGAGACGAGATTTACTCGTTGATCGAGCGTGAGCGGCAGGATCTCATCGTGTTCTCGCCCCGGTTTTCTGACGATGGCGTGATGTATGGCGCATCCCGGCTTACCGTGATGAAATCCATCGATCGCGGGCGCACATGGGCGGCCACCGCGCCCCGCGATATACGCTATGAGGCCGAATATGCCAGGACCGACTGGTTCTTGGTGCCCGTGCGGCCCGGCGGCGACGACTGGAAGGCGGGGCCTGCGCCCGGCCCGCAGTCAAGCGGGCGCGTGCTGTTCAGCAACGTGGCCGGCGCGACGCTATCCATCGATTTTGCCGGCACCGGCATCCGGTTGATCGGCCTGACCGGCCCGGAACTCGGCGCGGCCGAGATCTTTCTCGACGGCCAGCGCGCTGCCCTTATCGACAATTTCTCAGCCGAATTCGAAAGCCAGAAAACGCTGTTCGAGACCCGCGATCTGCAGCCCGGACAGCACATCCTGACTGTCGTGGTCAAGACCGAGCCAAAGGACCGGGCCGGGAACTTCTTCGTGCTGGATGCGTTCGATGTGGTCCGATAAGCCCCGCACCATCACCGGAAGACCAGAGCTTCTGCCGGAACCATCCTGATGACGGCTGGCGCACCGCTGATCGAGACCGTCGCCGAGGATCCGCGCTGGCACGCGGCCGGGCTTGAGGCGCTTGCAAGCGCGGCCTGCGCGGCGGCGCTGGCCGGGGCGGGTCTGGTGCCCCGAAGCTGGGAAATCTCGGTCCTTGGGTGCGACGATGCACGCATCGCTGCGCTGAACGGTGATTTTCGCAAAAAGCCGCAGCCCACCAACGTGCTGTCATGGCCGGCCGAAGATCTGTCGCCCGAACGCCCCGGCGGAGCGCCGCGCGCGCCGGCCCCCGAAGATCCGATGCTGGGCAATATCGCGATCAGCTACGACACCTGCGCCCGCGAGGCAGCCGAAGCCGGGCGGTCGTTTGCCGCCCATGTCAGCCATCTTCTGGTTCATGGCACCTTGCATTTGCTGGGGTTTGATCACATTGACGACAAAGATGCTGTTAAGATGGAGGCGTTAGAGATCGCCATACTTGCAAGCATGGGGATCGACGATCCATATTAGACACATCACCGGGCCCGACGGCCCCGCATTTTGGAAAGGTAGCATGAGCGACGCTCAGGACGGCTCTTTAGGCGCAGCGCACGGCGCGCCACATTCCGCAGACAGCACATCAGACGACGATCCGGCGCAAAATCCGGGATTTTTCGGGCGGCTGATATCGGCTTTTTCCCCAGATACGGAAGCGCTTGCCTCGGGCGAGGCCACCGACGCCGAACGGGTGCCGCGCAGCCCGTCGGTTGGTCTTGGCAACCTGCGTTCGATGCGCATCGAAGACGTGATGCTGCCCAAGGTCGAGATCGTCGCGGTGCCCTCGGACATCAAGAAGGACGACCTTGTCGAAACCTTCCGGGAAAGCGGGCTGACGCGGCTGCCGGTCTACAAGGCCACGCTCGATACTCCCATCGGCATGGTTCACCTCAAGGACTTCGCGCTGCAGCACGGCTTCAACGGCAACGGCACCCGCTTCAATCTGCGCAAGATGCTGCGCCCGCTGCTGTTCGCGCCGCCCTCGATGCCAATCGGCGTTCTGTTGCAGAAGATGCAATCGGACCGGATGCACATGGCGCTGGTGATCGACGAATATGGCGGCGTCGACGGGCTGGTGACGATCGAAGATCTGATCGAGCAGGTGATCGGCGAGATCGAGGACGAGCACGACATCGCCGAGGGCCGGTTCTGGACGGTGGAAAGCTCTGGCTGTTACCTCGCACAGGCGCGCACGCCGCTCGACGAATTCGAGGCCGAGATCGGCCAGAAGCTTGTCGAGGCCGAGGACGAAGAGGAAATCGACACGCTGGGCGGGCTGGTCTTCATGCTGGCCGGCCGGGTGCCCGCACGCGGCGAGGTGATCGCCCATCCCGCCGGCCCGCAATTCGAGGTGGTCGATGCCGACCCGCGCCGCATCAAGCGCCTTCGCGTGCGCCTGACCGCGCCCACGGATGACTGACAGCCTGACCGGGCGCTGGACGGCGGGACTGTCGCGGATCACCGGATGGCGCGGCACGTCTCTGGCCGCCGGCTTCGGCGCCCTTGCGGCGCTGGGCCAGGCGCCTTTTTCGCTGGAAGTGGCGGCGCTTGCGGGCCTCTCGGGCGGCCTTTTGATGCATCTTGCCGCTCCCAGCCCGCGCCGGGCCGCCGCCGCCGGCTGGGCCTTCGGCACGGGCTATTTCGCGCTGGCGCTGTTCTGGATCGTCGAGCCCTTCCTTGTTGATATTCCCCGTCACGGCTGGATGGCGCCGTTCGCGCTGGTGTTCCTTGCTGGCGGGCTTGCGCTGTTCTGGGCGGCGGCAGCGGCGCTCGCGCATCGGCTGGGCGGCGGGCCGGTGCGCAGCGCGCTGGCCTGGGCGCTGGTTCTGGGGCTGGCCGAGATGGCGCGCGGCTACGTGCTGACCGGCTTTCCCTGGGCGCTGATCGGCTATGTCTGGACAGACAGCGCGGCGCTGCAATGGGTGGCGATCATCGGGCCCTACGGGCTGACTCTCGCCACGCTCCTGATCGTCGCCGCGTTCTCGTCGGGCTTGGCGCAGCCGCGCTCGCCGGTGGCGCTTGCGGGTCTCGTCCTCGGCGTCATCCTGGTGGGCGGCGGCAGCCTTTTGACCCCGCCGAAAAGCGATCTTGCCGGCCGGCCGGTCCTGCGCCTCGTCCAGCCAAATGCGGCCCAGCATCTGAAGTGGGATCCGGACTGGATGCAAATCTTCTACGACCGCCAGATCGCCTATTCCGCGTCCCCGCCGGACAGCGCGCCGCCGGTGCAGGTGATCTGGCCCGAAACCGCGATCCCCTGGCGGCTTGACCGCGCGGACACCGCGCTTGGCGTCATCGCCACGCGCTCGGTCGCGCCGGTGATCCTTGGCGTGCAGCGCCGCGAGGCGGGCCGGGCCCATAACGCGCTCGTCACGCTTGATCGCTCTGGCGCCGTCACCCAGCTTTACGACAAGTACCGGCTGGTGCCCTTCGGCGAATATATCCCCTTCGGCCAGCTTGCCCGCCTTGTCGGACTGCGCAGCTTTGCCGCCCGCGACGGATATGGCTATGCGCCGGGTCCGGGGGCTGCGCTGATCGAGACGCCGGCAGGCCGCGCCTTGCCACTGATCTGCTACGAGGCGATCTTCCCCCAGCATCCGCGCGGCGCGCCCGAGCGGCCCGACTATATCCTGCAGATCACCAACGATGCCTGGTTCGGACAGATCTTGGGGCCCTACCAGCACCTCGCCCAGGCCCGCGCCCGCGCCATCGAGCAGGGCCTGCCGCTGGTGCGGGTGGCCAATACCGGCATCTCGGCAGTGATCGACCCCTCGGGACGCGTCCTGCAAAGCCTGCCGCTGGGCACCGAGGGGTATCTTGACGCGCGCCTGCCGCCGCCCGGTGCGCCGACGCTTTACGGGCGCGCCGGCGATGCGCCGATCCTTCTGCTGCTGTTGATTGGCGTTGCATATCTGGCGCTTCGCAGGCCGCAGCCCAAATAGGCGTTGACGCGTTCAGCCCCCCCGCGTATTTCCGGCCCTCAAACCGCCACAACGGCTTCCTGACGTGGCGGAGCACATCAAATCGGAGCAACCCCCATGTCGAGACAGAATTACATCTTCACGTCAGAAAGCGTGTCCGAAGGGCACCCCGACAAGGTCTGTGACCGGATCTCGGACGCCGTCCTCGACGCGCTTCTGGCCGAAGAGCCCGAGGCCCGCGTCGCCTGCGAGACCTTCGCGACCACCAACCGGGTCGTGATCGGCGGAGAGATCGGTCTGCCTGACAAGGACAAGCTGGCAGGGTATCTCGACCGCGTCGACGAGATCGCGCGCGCGTGCATCAAGGATATCGGGTACGAGCAGGACAAGTTCCCCCACGCCACCTGCGAGATTACCAATCTCATGCACGCCCAGTCGGCCCATATCGCGCAAGGCGTGGATGCGTCGGGCAACAAGGACGAAGGTGCGGGCGATCAGGGTATCATGTTCGGATATGCGGTCGACGAGACGCCCGAGCTGATGCCGGCTCCGATCCTTTATGCGCACGCTATCCTGCGGCGCCTCGCAGAAGTCCGAAAATCCGGAGAAGAGCCGACCCTGCGCCCGGACGCTAAATCGCAGCTTTCGGTGAACTACGAGGGCGGCAAGCCGGTGGGGATCAGCTCGGTCGTTCTGTCGACCCAGCATGCCCATGAAAGCCAGAGCTCGGCCGATATCCGCGATATCGTGGAGCCCTACATCCGCGAAGTCCTGCCCGATGGCTGGCTGACCAAGGATACGGTCTGGCACGTCAATCCCACCGGCACGTTCGTGATCGGCGGACCCGACGGCGACGCGGGCCTCACCGGGCGAAAGATCATCGTCGATACCTATGGCGGTGCGGCCCCGCATGGCGGCGGCGCCTTTTCCGGCAAGGATCCCACCAAGGTCGACCGTTCGGCCGCCTACGCGGCGCGCTATCTGGCCAAGAACGTCGTGGCTGCCGGGCTCGCCAAGCGCTGCACGATCCAGCTGTCCTACGCCATCGGCATCTCGCAACCGCTGTCGATCTATGCCGACACCTATGACACAGGCGAGGTCGATCCCGCCGCGATCGAGGCCGGCATCCCGCGCGTGATGGACCTGACGCCTCGCGGCATCCGCGAGCATCTGTCGATGAACCGCCCGATCTACTCGCGTACCGCCGCCTACGGCCATTTCGGCCGCCCCCCCGAGGAAGATGGCGGCTTTTCGTGGGAGCGGACGGATCTTGTGGATGCGCTTTTGCGCGAAGTCTGACCGGCGTCTTGTGCCCGTATGGCCGGTACCGGCCGGTGCAGGCAGACCAAAGCCGCGCGGGGCCTTCCGGCGCGGCTTTTTCTTTTGTACGCTAGAGGATGCGGCGTGCTGCGCTGCCGACACCTCTGCCCGTTGCGAAAGGATGCAGCCCCATGACGATCCATATCGGCGCCAGCCCCGAGGATATTGCCGAAACCGTGCTGCTTCCGGGCGATCCCTATCGCGCGCGCTGGGCGGCAGAGACCTTCCTTGCAGACGCCAAATGCGTCAACGAAGTGCGCGGCATGCTGGGGTTTACCGGCACCTGGAAGGGCAACCGGGTCACCATCCACGGCTCGGGCATGGGCATGCCAAGCCTGTCGATCTACGTCAATGAACTGATCCGCGACTACGGCGCGCGGACGCTGATCCGCATCGGGTCCTGCGGGGCCATGCAGGACGATGTCAAGGTGCGCGACGTGATTCTGGCGATGACCGCCTCGTCGCTGTCGACGCCCTCTCGCGGGATCTTCCGAGAGCTGAACTTCGCGCCCTGCGCCGACTGGTCGTTGCTGCGCGGCGCGGTGGCGGCGGCCGAAGCCAAGAGCACCGTGGTCCATGTGGGCGGGATCTATTCCTCGGATGTCTTTTACGACGAGCGGCCCGATCTCAACGAACAGATGACGCGCCACGGCATCCTGGGGGTCGAAATGGAGGCCGCCGAGCTTTACAACCTCGCCGCCCGCCACGGCCGCCGCGCGCTGGCGGTGCTGACCGTCTCGGACCACCTGATCACCGGCGAGGCGCTAGCGTCCGAGGACCGCGAGAAAAGTTTCGGCGACATGGTCGAGATCGCGCTTCAGGCCGCTTTCGCGTGATCGGCCGATGACTTTCACCCGCTTGCATACCGGAACATGGGACGCCTAGGCGACATCGCACTGGGACCTTTCGTGGCCGCGCAGGCCGCGTATGTCTCGCTGCGCGTCGAACGTCTGCCCGAAGCGGCTGGCCTGCGCGCCGGCGAGATCGGAAATGGCCCCCCTTTGCGGCTTTTGATCGTCGGTGACAGCGGCGCGGCGGGTGTCGGCGCTAGGGATCAAAGCGAAGCGCTTTCGGGCCAACTTAGCAGCCGGCTTGCCACCGATTACCTGGTGCGTTGGCGACTGATCGCGCGCTCGGGCGAGACCACTTCGCAGGCGGTGCGCCGCTTGCAGAGAACCCCGCCCGCAGCCTTCGATATCGCGCTCGTCGCGCTTGGGATCAACGATGCCAAGAATGGCATTCCGCAGGCCCGCTGGATGAAGGCGACGCGCCAGGTGATCACGCTGCTGCACAAACGTTTTTCGGTTCGCGAGGTCTACTATTCGGGTTTCCCGCCGGTGCGCGAGCTTGCCCGGCTGCCAGAGCCCTTGCGCGGCGCGCTTTCGGCCCGCACGCTGCGCTTCGACGCCGCGCTGCAGGCATTGCTGGACCAAACGCCGGGCACCCACTACCTGCCGATGGAGTTCAGCCTTGGCCCCGAGGCGATGGCCAGCGACGGGGTGCATCCCGGCCCGCTGATGTATGCCCAATGGGCCGCGTTGGCAGAGAGTGCGATCCGCCGCGATCTGCAATCCGACGGCTAGTCCGCCGATGCGCGCCCTAGGCCACTTCGACCCAGGTGCGCATCCCCGCCGCCTGGTGGCCCAGCATGTGGCAATGCAAAAGCCACTTTCCGGGATTGTCCATCACGGCGGCAATCTCGATGCTGGCGCCCGGCTCGACCAGCGTGGTGTCGCGCAGCGCGCCCGGCGCGCCGTCCGGGCCCAGTTCGTGGAAATGATGCCCGTGCAGGTGGATGCCATGCGCCCAGCGGGTGTCGTTGACCAGTCTGAAGCGCGCCGTCTCGCCCCGCTCAAAGCGTCGCAGCGGCGCCTCCAGAAGGTCCGAGACGCCGTTGAACGCCCAGACATCGCTGCCGGAGTGCCGCCCGCCCATCGCGCCGCCCTCCATGCGCAGCGGAACCTCGCTCGCCGCCTCCAGATCGAGGCTGTGGCCCGGATTGCCCGGCAGCGCCGCGATATCGCCCCGCGCCGGACCGCTGCGCACGCCTGAGACCGGGATCGCGCCCAGATCGTAAGGCCCATCGCGGGTCGGAAATACAAAGCCAAGCTGTTCGGCGCCGGTCACGTCCGCGATGATGTCGATGCGCTGCGCCGGCGCCAGCAGGATATCGCCGATCGGGGCGGGCGCGGGCAGGGGCATCCCGTCCAGCGCGACGATGCGGCCCTTGATCCCGTCTATCTGCACCGGGAAGACCCGGTCGGTGGCGACGTTGATCAGCCGCAGCCGCACCCGTTCGCCCTGGCGTAACTGCACGGCGGGATCGACGAGCGCCCGAGCGTAGTTTCCCATCCGCCCGGCATGGGCCCGGTCGTGCAGGTCGTCGTAGCCCCCCAACTGCTCGCCGGTCTCGCTCAGCCGCCAGTCATCCACCATCACGATCACGTCGTGATCGACATCCGGCGGCGTCGTCTCTTCGACGATCAGTGGCCCGTAGATGCCGCGCGCCACCTGCTCCCATGACCGGTTATGCGAATGATACCAGTAGGTTCCGGCATCGGGCGGGACAAAGCTGTAGTCGAAGCGGCCACCCGGCGGCACCGCGTCCTGGGTCAGCCCGGGCACCCCGTCCATCGCGTTTTCCAGCCGGATGCCGTGCCAGTGCAGCGCCGAGGGTTGCATCAGTCCGTTCTCGAAGGTGATCTCGGCCCGCTCGCCCTGCGCCAATCGCAACGCCGGCCCGGGGGTCGAGCCATTCAGCCCCCAAGTCGCCGTGGTCCCGTCGCCTTCGGGCAGGATCTGCGCAACCACCGGCCCGGCGCTTAGCACCGTGCTGCTGGCAAAGCTGACACGCGGGGCAAGAAGGGCCGCGCCAGTGGCGGCCAGGAAACTTCGGCGTTTCACAAAAGAGCTCCTTCGAACTTTGATCGCACCACACCTAAGCGCGCCTGCAAGTGCTGACAACTGCGTCACAACGCGCACTGCGCAAGACCCTGCCTGTCGCGGCAGATCGGGGCAGGCGAAGATCGGCCGAAGCGTCTAGCCCAGCCGGTCGGCCTTCTTGCGCACCAGCACCGAGCGCAGGTCGTGCATTGCCAGCAGCAGCGCGTCGGTGACGTCTTCAAGCTGCTCCTCGCTGGCGCGCTGCTGCGCCCACTGCGCCGTCAGGTTCAGATGATCGATCGTGCGGTGAATGTCATCGACATCACGCTGTGCCAGAAGCGCCTGGCGGTCCGCCAGCCAGGTCTCGATCCGGGCACTGTCAGCGTCGCTGAGTTCGCGCTGGCCATGCGGCTTGATATCGCCGTTCTTGACGTTGACGACCGCGATCTGGTCCATCTCGATCCGGCGGTGGCGGTTCTCGGTATCCACCCGGAAGACCGCCGCGCCGTTTTCGCGGATCCTGAAGTAATACTCCGGCAACTCCCCGGCCATGACTGCCTCCTAGCTGAGCGCGGCGCAGAAGGACTGGATGCGCCGGCAGGCCTCCTGCAATGCCTCGTCCGACGTAGCGTAGCTGACGCGGAAATTGGGGGAAAGCCCGAAGGCCGCGCCGAAGACAACCGCCACGCCGGATTCTTCCAGAAGAGCCTTGGCGAAGGTCTCGTCGTCGGTGATCTTGGTGCCGCCGCCAGAGGTCTTTCCGATGCAGCCGGCGATCGACGGATAGACATAGAACGCGCCCTCGGGCTTGGGGCAGGTGATGCCCTCGGCGCCATTCAGCCCCGCCACCACCAGATCGCGTCGCCGCTGGAAAAGCGCGGCATTGGGGCCAAGGAAATCCTGCGGCCCGTTCAGCGCCTCGACCGCCGCCCACTGGCTGACAGAGCAGGGGTTCGTGGTCGATTGCGACTGCACCTTGCGCATCGCGTTGATCAGTTGCTCCGGCCCCGCCGCATAGCCGATCCGCCAGCCGGTCATCGCGTAGGCCTTCGACACCCCGTTCATCGTCAGCGTGCGGTCATAGAGCCCCGGCTCGACCTCGGCCGGCGTGCAGAAGGTGAAATCGTCAAAGACCAGGTGCTCGTACATGTCGTCGCTCAGCACCCAGACATGCGGGTGGCGCATCAGCACCTCCGTCAGCGCCGTCAGCTCGGCCCGAGTATACCCCGCGCCCGTGGGATTGGACGGCGAGTTGAAGATCAGCCACTTGGTCTGCGGCGTGATCGCCGCCTCAAGCTGGGCCGGCGACATCTTGAAGCCATCCTCCAGCGCGGTCTCCACGATCACCGGCTCTCCGCCAGCCAGCAACACCATATCGGGATAGCTGACCCAGTATGGCGCCGGGATCACCACCTCGTCGCCGGGGTTCAGCGTCGCCACCAGCGCGTTGTAGAGCACCTGCTTGCCGCCGGTGCCGACCGTCACCTGCGCGGGGGTATAGTCGAGGCTGTTGTCGCGCTTGAACTTGGCGCAGATCGCCTCTTTCAGCTCTGAAATGCCGTCGACGGCGGTGTAGCGGGTCTTGCCGGCGTCGATCGCCCGCTTTGCAGCCTCGCGAATGTTTTCCGGCGTGTCGAAGTCGGGCTCTCCGGCGCCCAGCCCGATCACGTCGCGCCCCGCCGCCTTCATGTCCGCCGCAAGCGTCGTCACCGCGATGGTGGGCGAGGGTTTTACCCGCGAAAGCGTCGCAGAAAGGAACGGCATGGTCGCCTCCGGTTGGACAGACAGCTGCCATCGTCTTATGTAGAGCCCTGCACGCAAGCAACCCCTTTGATACTGCGAACGGAGCCACAAGATGTCCCTCGATGAAGACGCCGCCACCGGATGGTACTCGAACGACGCCGCCACCTTCGGAGACCGGGTTGCCGCAGCCCGCGACGCGCTGGGTCTCAGCGAGGTCGAGCTGGCCGAGCGTCTGGGCATCAAGGTCAAGACGCTGCGCGCCTGGGAGGATGATCTGTCCGAGCCGCGCGCCAACAAGCTTCAGATGCTGGCCGGGGTGCTGAACGTGTCGTTCCGTTGGCTTTTGACCGGCGAGGGCGAGGGCCTGCGCGATCCGCAGGACGCGGTGCCGCACGACATCACCGCGCTTCTGGCAGAGCTGCGCGCACTGCGCGGCCAGGTCGTCAAGACGGCCGAACAGATCGGCGTTCTGGAAAAGCGTCTCAGCACGGCGCTGCGCGACAACGCTGCATGAGCGAGGCGCGCGAGCATCGCCTGAAGCGGCTCAAGATTCGCTCGTGGCGCCGGGGCATCAAGGAAATGGACCTGATCCTGGGCGGCTGGTTCGATGCGATGCGCGGCGATCTGGGGGACGAGGATATCGCGCTTTACGAAGCGCTTTTGTCGGAAAACGACCACGATCTCTACCAGTGGGTGTCGGGTCAGGCCGACGCCCCGGCGCGGTTTGCGCCGCTTGTCGCAAATATCGCCGCACACGCCAATTCGCAGTGAAATCGCGCTGAAATAATCCTCGCCAAGTTTAACTGAATTTTGGGGTTTTGCTGCGATTTCCATCTCCGAGCAGCAAGTATCGGAGACGGTAAATGAGTATGTATCAAGCGCTTGAGGCTGAGGCCGATCGCAGTTTCATGTCGCTTTACCTGGAAAACCTCGTTCTGGTCGAACGGCTACACCGGTTGCTTTTGGATGTCATCAAGGATGAGTTCGAGCGCGTCGGCGTGCTGGAGATCAATCCGGTGCAGGCGCTCTTGCTATTCAACATCGGTGACAACGAGGTCACCGCCGGAGAGCTGAAAAGCCGCGGTTACTACCAGGGCTCGAACGTCTCCTACAACCTGAAGAAACTGGTCGAAATGGGCTTCATGCATCACCAGCGCTGCGATGTGGACCGCCGCTCTGTGCGTGTCAGCCTGACCGAGCGCGGCCAGAAGATCCGCCAGATGGTCAAGGACCTTTTCGAACGCCACGCCACCGGGCTGCAGGAAAAAGGCGCGATCGACCAGAAAGGGATGGAGACGATCATCACCTCGCTGCAACGGGTCGAGCGCTACTGGACCGACCAGATCCGCTACATCTACTGACCGGCCCCACCGAAGGCGGCGCGCCGAAGGCCCATCACCGCCCGGCGCTGCGGCGCTGTCTGCGGAGGCAGGGCGCCCATCGGCGGCGCGTTCAGCTCGCGCAAAAGCTTGCGCGTCATTGCATTTGCATAGTCCTCATATCCAAGCGCCACCTCGACGAATGCGCCCGGCCCCCGGATGACATTGGCGGAATAGTAGGCGGATAATTCGGCCACGCTGGCCGCGCGTTCATCGTCACCGCGGAAAAGTTCCTGCCCGATGATCAGTCCGTTGATGGTGACCGGCTCCAGGATGCCGCTTTCCAGCACATCGCGCGGCACCGGCCAGTCGTTGTTCTTGCCATCGCCCGACACATCCAGCGTGTTGCGCCAGCAGAACGGCCCGCGCGTGAACACCCCGGCGGCATATTGCAGCGCCGCGCCGATCCCGGTGCTTTCGGGCGCCGGCGCACGGCGCCACAAGCGCAGCTGCGCCGAGACGCGCGCCAGATCCGCGGCGCTCGCAAGCGCGGTCCAGTCCACGATATCGCGCTGATAGCGCCCCGAGGACCACTCGAAGACAAACAGCCACACCGGCGCGTCGGGCATCGCGAACAGCGCCTCCTGCACGGCGGGGTTCTCCAGCGCGGTGGCCAGCCCCGCCAGTTGCAGCACGTATTCGGCCTCATCGACCGAGCCCGAGACATCGAGCGCTATCACCAGCGCCTGCCGGCATGCCGCCTGGCCCTGCGTGGCCAGGCTCGACAGCCCCACCGCCGCCCAGATGAGCGCCGCGCAGAAGGCGCGCGTACCGGGCCGGGTGCGCGCCAGGCTCATGGCCGCGCCTCGCCGGCGTCGCTGACGACCCGGTCGGACAGCTCCAGCAGCAACTTGCGTTTCATGGCGCGCGCGAAATCGTCGTAATCGGCCGCCTCAATCGCAAAGGCGCCGGGGCCGCGAATGACTTCGCGCTCGAAATAGGACAGAAGGTAATCGGTGGGAACCGACCCGCCGATCGCCAGCGCGTTCACGGTAATGCCGTCCAGCGGAAAATGGCGATAGGCGTGCACCGGCTTGAAGCCGTGGTTGTTGACCCCGTCGCCGCTGACATCCAGCGCCCGTCGGCCGCAGGAAGGTGCGGACTGGAAAACCCCTGCCGCATGGCCCAGCGCATAGCCCAGCGCCGTGGGAAACGCGTCCTGTCGCCGCTCCGAGGCCTCGATGGTCTCGGCCGCGCGCAAAAGGTCACCGGCGCCTTCGATCAGTGTCCAGCCCAGAACCGGGTGCTGCTGCGACTTGCCGCTCCACTCAAAGGCCGCCAGCGCCACCGGCTCGCCCGGTATCGCCAGGAAAGCCGACTGCACCTTTGGATCCAGAAGCGCCGCGGCCAGACCGGCGCGCTGCAAGCGGTCCTCGCGCGAATCCACCGAGGACGACACATCGAGCGCCAGCAATAGCGCCAGCCGGCAGGCCAAAGCCGGACCCGGCAGCGCGAAAAGCGCTGCCAGTACCGCCGCTTTGGCCCATGCACTTACCAATGGCCGGTGTTCTGCATGCTGGCCCAGGGTTCTTGCGGCGGCAGGTCGTCGCCCTCCTGCAAAAGCTCCACCGAGATGTTGTCGGGCGAGCGCACGAAGGCCATGTGCCCGTCGCGCGGCGGCCGGTTGATCGTCACGCCGTTGTCCATAAGGTGCTGGCACAGCGCGTAGATATCGGAGGTCCTGTAGGCAAGGTGCCCGAAATGCCGGCTGTCCGAGGGCAGCCCCTCGTCGCCATCCCAGTTATGGGTCAGCTCCAGCGGGCAATCCTCGTCCCCCGGCGCCGCCATGAAGACCAGCGAAAAGCGCCCATTCTCGTTGTCCCACCGCCGGGTCTCTTTCAGGCCCAGAAGCTCGTAGAACGCCATCGATTTCTCCAGATCCTTCACCCGGACCATCGTATGCAGATATTTCAGCGACACTGGCCGCACCTCCCTTGCTGCGTGTTCCCCCCAAACCTAGGCCGCCACGCCGCCCCCGGCCAGCCCCGCGCCTTCGCAATCGCAAAACCCCTCATATCGTGGTTCCCACGCCTTTGCCCCATAGATATAGTGGCCTGCGACTCACGGATCAGACAAGGACGCGCCCCATGCCCCTCTCGCCCGAACAGCAGGCCGAAATCGACGCCCTGCGCGCCAACCCGCAGCCCACCCTGCGCACCGTCGCGCCGGGGATGGAGGCGCATCTCTACCGCGCGCACCAGGTGCTCGACCACGGCTTCGTCCGCGTCATCGACTATATGGGCGACGACGCCGCGATCACGCAAGCGGCCCGCGTCAGCTATGGCAAGGGCACGAAATCGGTGCAGAACGACGAGGGGCTGATCCGCTACCTGATGCGCCACTGGCACTCTACCCCGTTCGAGATGTGCGAGATCAAGCTGCACGTCAAACTGCCGGTCTTCGTCGCCCGCCAGTGGATCCGCCACCGCACCGCCAACGTCAACGAATACTCCGCCCGCTACTCGATCCTGGACCGCGAGTTCTACATTCCCCAGCCCGACGCCCTTGCCGCGCAATCCTCGGTCAACAACCAGGGCCGGGGCGAGGTGCTGACCGGGGCCGAGGCCGAACGCGTGCTGGAAATCCTCAAGTCCGACGCCGGGCGCAGCTATGACCACTACGAAGAGATGCTCAGCCAGGACGGCCAGCAGGGCCTCGCGCGAGAGCTGGCGCGCATGAACCTGCCCGCCAACATCTACACCCAGTGGTACTGGAAGGTGGACCTGCACAACCTGTTCCACTTCCTGCGCCTGCGCGCCGACGCGCACGCGCAATACGAGATCCGGGTCTATGCCGACACGATCTGCAACGTGGTCAAGGACTGGGTGCCGGCCGCCTACGGCGCCTTCGAGGATTACCGCATGGGTGGCGCCACGCTCTCGTCAAAAGCGATTGATTGCCTGCGCCGTATGCTTAAGGGTGAGAAAGTGACGCAGGAAACCTCCGGCATGAGCAAGGGGGAATGGCGGGAGTTTAGTGAGGTGGTTGGGTAGATGCCATTAATAGCGTTATGGAAAACTGATCCTGGAACTGTAAATAGCTTCTCGGTAAAGCAGGTAGTTTCATTCGCTGGCGATGGCAGTTTAAAAGACGGCTCTGAGTGCTCTCGGGAATTTCGAGAATATTTATCGGCCATTCCATCCGAAAAAGTTCGATCCTATGTTGAACACTGCCTTGCAGAAAGTTTTGAAAAAAGCGGTTTAGTTCTCCAAGACTTGGTCAACGAGCTTGGTCGACGTTTGGATTTTTCGGTCGAGGATGGACTATATTCAGGTAAAAGAAATCAGATTGGAAACGACGGACTTTGGTTGGCTCCTGAGGGCAATAAAATCGTCTTGGAAGTTAAAACGACTGGCGCGTATCGTATGTCCATGGGCACCCTAGCTGGATACCGAGACAAACTTATTCGGGAAAACAAGATTGACGATAATTCTTCCATTTTGATCGTTGTCGGCAGAGAAGATACGGGTGAATTAGAAGCACAAGTTCGAGGGTCTCGCCATGCTTGGGATATTCGGCTGATAAGTGCGGATGCGTTGACCAAAATGGTTATATAGAAAGAAAATTCGGATGAAGAAGAAACTGGTCGAAAAATCAGGCAAATTCTTACTCCGGTAGAGTACACAAGAGTAGACGCTTTGGTTGATGTGGTTTTCACAACAGCAACGGACATAGAAAGCGAATTTGACGACGCTGTAAAAGACTCCGAGTTTATCGTTGAAGCCAAAGTGGATAGATCGAATGAAGCCACAGGCGTTGAACTATTAAATAAAAAGCGATCTCAAATTATTGCTGCGATGTCTGAAAAGTTGGGCAGCAATCTATTGAAGCGCACAAGGGCGATGTATTGGTCGGCAGACCGATCGTTGCGGATTGCTTGTACGATTTCCAAGCGGTATGAAAATGGACCGGGCTACTGGTATGCATTTCATCCAAAATGGCAAAGCTTCTTAGGTGACGCAGACAATTCATTTCTTGTGTTGGGATGCATAGGTCGTGATGACGCCTTCGCAATTCCTCTGGATCACTTGGTTGAAAACTTGGAGTATTTGAATACTACTGGGGAAGGTGAGAAAATATATTGGCACATTCATCTCAACGAAATGAGGAATGGAGATATTTATCTGGTTATTCCAAAGCGTGAAAACATATCATTGATGGATTACCAATTGCGTCTGCGTGGGTAAAGTTCTCACATCCAACTTGAATAACGCCATGCCCAATCTCCGATTGGGCAGCGCCCGAACCGTCCCCTCCGTCACGCCAAAGGCGTGCCTGTGGCACGACGCGGGCGCTTCTCGCCCACACTTCGGTCCGGCCGCCAGTCGCCGTGAAGAGCATCCCGCACTTCGCCGAGTAATCCTCCGGCATGAAATGGATGTCGGCGACCTGCCCGGCCAATCCCACACCCGAACGGCCCCCCACACCGATCCCGATGCGCCAGCCAAATGCCCGCTCGCGCGCGAGATCGCATCGGTCCTGTCCCCATCGCGCACGCCAAAACAGGCCGGTTCCGCGCCCCGGCCCGCTTCCGTCCCCCCGTTTGTTGCCTCAGGCTGTTTCGGGCGCCTTGGCCGCTTGCAGGTTGAAGACCTCGATATCGGTCTCGGCCGGCGCGCCCTGCATGCCGCCCTCGATGCCCTTTTGCATGGCCGGCGTCAGGATCGTGTCGCGAAACGTCTCCCAGCTTTTCCTGCTGTCATGGACCGCGAAGATCGTCACGCCGCCGGGCGAGGTGCCCGCCACGTGATAGATCTGCCCTTTCGGAAGACCGCCCGCGGGGTGTACCGCGCGAAGCGACCTGTCGTACTGCTCTTTCGTCGCACCCTTGAAAAAATGTGTAATCGCAAAAGCCATTGTACCATCCTCCCTTGGTGATTGAGTCTCTCACTGTAGCATATTCAGGCCGTGCCTTCTGACCGGGCGGCGGGAAATGGCCGCCGCGGCCGCGCTGCCCTCAGGGGTCCGACAAAAGGCAGCCATGTTGCAGACGCTTTGCCGACAGCGGGAAAAGGCGCATAGTGGGGTCGCGGGATCCATCGTGAGAGGGGAGGTACTTCAATGACCGAACTCACTGCAAATGTCAGCTGGCTCGCGGTTATCATCGGCGCCGTCGTGGCGTTTCTGGCCGGCTGGCTTTGGTATTCGCCGATGCTGTTCGGGCCGAAATGGGCCGAGGGCGTGGGCGTCGAGATGGGCACCGCCTCGGACATGCCGCTGCCCGCGATGGGCGCCCAGGCGCTGGGGCTGTTGTTGCTCAGCTGGTTCGTTGGCGTGACCGCCGCGTCGAACCTTCTGGCAACCGTGCTTCTGGCCACCGTCGCCTTTACCGTCCTGGGTTATTCGGGATCGCTGTTCACCAAGAAATCGGCCTACGCCGCGCGCACCGATGCCGGCTACTGGCTGGTGGCGGTGGTGCTAATGATCGTGGTGCAGGGCATCTTTTAGGCGCCAGTTTGGCCCCCCGCCAGGGTCCGGCCAGGCACGCGGCACAGACCGCGCGCCGGTCCCGTGCAGGGGCTGTACAAAGCCGCCGCTGACCGTCCTGATCGGCGTACAGTCCGGCAATCGCGAAGGCCGCGCGGCGCTATCGGGCGTACGGTGCCGCCCGCGTGCGGGCCCGGCGATCGTTTGCAGCGGCGTCTGGCAGAGATGTGACAGTGCGGCTTTGCCCCTGCGCCGCGGGACAGCGGCCCAGGATATTCGCCGTGTCTTCAAGCGCTTGGGTGGCGAAGACGCGCCCGCGCGGGCGTCCTTCGCGCGGCTCAGATCGGTTTCAGCTCACCCGCGGACTGCCGCCCGTCCCGGCCCTCGATCATCTCGAAACTGATCTTCTGATTGTCCGCAAGACCGGTCAGTCCGGCCTGTTCCACAGCAGATATGTGCACGAATATGTCTTTGCCCCCATCATCCGGTGCGATGAAGCCATATCCTTTCGTGGTGTTGAACCACTTGACGGTGCCAGTCGGCATGCCGCTTCTCCTCTTAACGTGACGCCAAGAAACAGCGTCCATCTCAGGATTGGAGATTTTCGGAAGAAATCAAGGATTTCGGTTTCGCGAACGATCAAATTGCGTAGATTCCGCCCAATAGGGAGGCGCCATGATTGTCTACGGATTGAAGAATTGCGATACGTGCCGGGCAGCTGTGAAGGCGCTAAGTGACGGAAATGAAGTGGAATTCGTCGATGTACGGGCATCGCCGCTGCCCCGCGACCGGCTTGCTGCGTTTCTGGATGCGTTCGGCGAGGCTTTGGTCAACCGGCGCTCGGCCACGTGGCGGTCGATGGATGATGCCGCGCGCTCGGCGACCCCGCTGGACGCGCTTGCAAGCAAGCCTGCGCTGATGAAACGCCCGGTGATCGAGGCTGGCGGCACGCTCTATCTGGGCTGGACGCCCGACGTAAGGTCAGCTCTTCTTGGAAATCGCTAAGCCTTTGTCTACATAAGCAAAAGCAAAAAGGAACGCTCCTCATGCGAAACGCGGCAACTGTTCTTGGAATTCTGGGTGGCTGCCTAGCCCTGATCGTGGGCTTCTTCAGCTTTGGCTATACCGAGGCCGTGGACCGTTGGGGAGAGCATCTGCCCGAGGTTTTGCGGCAAGTCGACAATGTCGGTTTTATTCGCACAATGGCCGTGGTCGCGCCGCTTTTGGGCATTGCCGGCGGCGCGATGGCCCGGTACCGGGCCCTTTGGGGCGGAGTTCTGATGTTGGCCTCGACGGCCGGTGTCTACTGGGCCTTCGGCTTCAGCGTTTTCACCGTGTTTCCAATGGCTTTCTGCGCCTTGGGCGGTATTCTTGCGATTGCGGCGGGACGGCCTGACGAGCCTAAGTCGCACTTCTAGAGAGAAGCCGGTCCAGCGATAAAGGCCCCGCACCGCGCAGCACCAATACCAGCAGCAGGAACAGCCAGAATGCGCGCTGGTCGAGGATCAGTGCCGAGGGCAGGCCGTCGAACCATGCCCCTATGTCGGCTGCGCCCAGCCCGTGGCCGGTGATGTCGACGATGCTTTGTACGATCACGAAACCGATCATTCCAAGTGCCGCAAGGCGGGTCAGAAGCCCCACCACGATCAGGATTGGCAAAAGCACCTCGGCCCAAGTGCCGGCGATCACGATAAGGGTGTGAAGGGCCGAAAGCTGCGAGACATCGTAGCCGGCGGCCTCAACCGCCTTGGGGAAGATCTGGATATAGGCGCCGGCGGACGGCTGCAAGAGCCCCGCTGCGCCGTCTCCGAATTTGGTCAGCGCCGAATTCCAGTAGTAGACAAAGAGCGTTCCGGCAAAGACCACTCGGGCCAGCGTCGGGATCAGGACGGGCGCAAAGGCTTCGATCCGAGTGAAGATGGCGCTGTGAAGATTGGCAAGGGCGATCATCAGGGGGCTCTCAGTTCTGTCAGGGCGCCGCTGGAAAGCGCGATGCCGAGGGTGGTTGTCAGGTCGAAATCGGTCGCCTCTGCGGTGGCGGCGTCGACCGCATCGCCGAGGCTCGCGTCCTGGGCGAGGCTTTCGAAAAACGCGGCCGCGCCGGGGGCAAGCCGCGTGATCTCGGGGTCGAACTCGGCGCGGCTGATCAGAACGTCCTCTGACGCCATTTGCGGCTTGGGCGCGCCCTCGGCCATGTTGAAGCGCCAGAGCGCGTGGATCGGCCAGCGCGATCTCAGGACGCGAACGGCGGGCGCCAGACGCGGGCGGCTTGCCACGAGTTGTTCGGGGTCAAGCGCCTGCAACGCCGCGGGATCGAGCGGCGCGGCATCGGCGGCGTGGTAGGCTTCGCGCAGCGCAAGTTCCAGGCGCGCGATATCTGGCAGATAGCCCAGTTTGCCGACCGGCTCGAACCCTTCCAGGAAGCCTGGCATCTCGGCACCATAGAACATCATCAGGGGTGATTGCGGCGGGTGCTGGCGAACATATACGCCTGCCATGGCGGTGAAGAACGTCTCTCCCAAAAGCTTCAGGGTCACCGGAAAGCCTGTTTTCAGCGCGTCGGTCAGGCTGACGATCACGTTGTTGCGGTAGACGTCGAACCGCTTGGTGGCCGGGCCGCCGTCGGGGTTGCTCAGGCCTTCGGGAACCGGCAAGTCCGGCGACAGAAGCGCCGCAGTGAAAGCGCCCTGGCTGACCGGGTGCCCGCTCATACCAGAGCCGGGGCCAGGGTATCGGCCGCACGGCGCGCCTCGGCGGCCAAGGCCTGCCAATCCGGCACGTCATTGTCCCATTCGATCAGGGTCGGCCGTGGACCGCCGCGCGCAATGGTGTGTGCGTAGAGCGTCCAGACCGGATCCACGACTTCGCGGCCATGACTGTCGATCAAGAGGGGCGCGCCGGTTTCGTCCTCGTCTTCGTCATGTCCGCCCAGATGAATTTCGCCAACCTTCTGGATCGGGAAGGCCTCTATGTAGCTGACCGGGTCGGTGTTCTGGTTGGTCGCCGAGACAAATACGTTGTTTACATCCAGCAGCAACCCGCAGCCGGTGCGGCGCGTGATATCGTCCAGAAATTCGATCTCGGACATCTCGCTTTCGTCGAAGGCCAGATATGTCGAGGGGTTCTCAAGCAGCATCCGCCGCCCAACTGTGTCCTGCACCTGATCGATATGGGCCGCGACCCGGGCGAGCGTTGCTTCGGTGTAGGGCAGCGGCAGAAGATCGTTCAGAAAGCCGCTGTCATGGGTGGACCAAGCCAGATGCTCGGAAAAACTGGCCGGGTTCAGCCAGCCGACAAGATGTTTCAGGCGGGCCAGATGCTCGGTGTCCAACGGCCCTTCGCCGCCGATCGACAAGCCAACCCCATGAACCGATATTGCGAAGCGCTCTGACAGGTGGCGCAGCTGCGCCAAAGGCCGGCCTCCGTCGCCCATGTAGTTCTCCGCGTGGATCTCCAGCCATTCAACGGGTGCGGGATCAGCCAGAATATCCCGAAAATGCTGGGGTTTATAGCCAACTCCCACCGCGTTCGGCAGGCGGTCAAAGGCATGGGTTGATGCATCGAGCATGGCCGGTGTTCCTGTCTTGCGCGCCCCCCGGCGAGTTCGTCGGAGGGCTTTGGTAGATCTTGTGATACGCAGCCTTGGGGCCGGTAATGCGGCGTGCCCGTTATGCCGGCAGGTCGCGTTCCAGCGCCTCAAGCGCGCCTTGGCGCGCGCTGCCGTCGGCCATTTCGGGCAGTTCGATCTCGGCGCAGGTGCCGGCATCGACCAGCGTCCAGGCGTTGCCTTGGTAGTCAACTGTAGACGTTCCGGCACAGGTTGTGCCCGGGCCTGCTGCACAATCGTTCTTTCCGGCAAGCGAAACGCCGAAGCACTTCTCTTTTGCCTGCGCATGTGCAGGTACGGTCATCTGAGCGGCAAATGCAGCGGCCACGGCGCCGGCAACGGCAATAGATTTAGCGTGATTGGACATCGGATTTGTTTCCTTCTGAAAGTTCATAACTGAAATCGCGTAGTGCGATGAAGCGTTAGTAGGCGAGCGAGGCGATAACAGGCTAATCACAGGCTCGTGGGTTAACGCAGCCGTGTTCGGTTGAAACATGCCACGCGGCAGTCGGCAGATTTCCGCGTCTTTTCAAAGGTGCGACTGCAACGCGGTATTTACCAGCATTTCTGGAAAGGCCTTTTCGCGGGGTTGCCGAAAGAGAAGCTTAAGCGTCACGGCCTATAAGCCGCCATAAATCATGAAGGCGTCGAAGGCGGTGTGATGGTCGCACAGGCAAGATCCGGGCAGGTCGGCGGAAAGCGCCCCGTGGCGCGGCGCGCGCTAAGCGGGCCGTTGGCTGAGCGGTCTGCCGCCCGAGTGCTGAGGTACGCCTGATATGGGGCGCCTTCGTTCAACTCTTCTGCAAGCGGTCGATCTGGTCTCGACGCGGATTGGCACTGCGTTTGCCCTCGCGGCACTGTGCATGTCATGCGCCGGGGCTGCCTATTATCTGAAAGTGACCAGCGACCGCCTGCATGAGCGGCAGGATTTACTGCAGCAACGGCAGGTCCGAAACGGCTTTGTCGCGATCAGCGACGTCGAGCGGGTCTCGAACGTCTTGATCCAGGCCCTGCGGGAAGGGGCAATGAGTTCCGAAAATGAGATCCGGCTGCACCGGCTGAGCGATTACCTACACGTGCGCGCCTAGACAATAGACAACAGCCTGTCCCGTGACGGCATCGGCGATGTCGGCGAAAAGGCGATCGGCTCGCTGCGCGCCCTTGTGGATTTCATCGACCAGTCCGCGGCCAGTGGCTTTGGCGATCTGAATGTTTTCGCAGGACGCTTTGTCGTGCTGTCGGAGGCCGCGCGTGTCGCCGTTGTCGACCTGCTGGAGGCATTGCGGACATCCGATGACGATCTGATCGAAGAGCATGGCGCGACCCTCGATCGGCGGACAAACTTTCTTTGGGGGTTCTTGTTGCTGGTGCTGATCGGCGGGGCCGGCGTGTTGTTTCTTCTGCGACGAGAAGTCGTTGAGCGCCAACAACGCGAACAGGCGGAGAATCGCGCCGATTTCCTTGCCTATTTCGATCCGCTGACCGAGCTGCCGAACCGGGTGCAGTTCCACGAAACCGTCCACAGCAAGTTGCAGGCGTACCAAGGCGGCGCGCTTTTGTTTCTCGATTTGGATAACTTCAAGGGGATCAACGACACGATGGGCCATGCGATGGGCGACGCCGTGCTGGTCGCTGTGGCAAGGCGCATCGAAGCGCAGACCCGCCAAATGGGCGGTATTGCCTCGCGCCTGTCAGGAGACGAATTCGCCGTTTTCCTGCCGCAGCAAGATGAAGCTGCGCTTGCAGATTTCGCCACGCGGCTGGTCGGCGACTGCGCACTTCTGGTTGAGTTTGACCAAAAGACCGTCACGCCCGGCGTCAGCATAGGCATCGTGACGACGGGCCAGGCCGCCAATATTCTTGATGTCAGCTACAAGGTGCTCTGCCGGTTCGCCGATTTCGCGCTTTATGCGGCAAAGACTCAGGGAAAAGGCAGCTTCTCGTTCTTCGATGCCGAGCTGCAGAAGACCTTCACAGAGCGCCGCGTCATTCTCGATGCGCTGCCGGACGCTATCCAAAACGAAGAGCTTGAGGTCTACCTGCAGCCGAAAGTCGTTTTGGAAAGCGGCGCGATTTACGGGTTCGAAGCGCTTGTACGCTGGGAGCACAAGGCGCGCAAAGTGCCGCCGGATGAGCTGATCCGGCTCGCCGAAGAAAGCGGAACCGTCACCGATATCGACCGCTACGCCCTGCGCGCTGCTCTTGATGGCATCGCCGACTGGAACCGGCGCTATGCAACGAGCTATGGCCTGAGCGTGAATCTGTCGGCCCTGAACTTCAAATCCGATGACATTGTGGCCGAGGTTGCCGGTGCGCTGAAGCGGTCCGGCTGCCCGGCGCCCTCCCTGACGCTTGAGATAACCGAGACGATTCAGCTTGATGACTGGACCCAGGTCAGCGAGATCCTGTCGGGCTTGCGCGAGTTGGGGTGCCGGATATCGATCGACGATTTCGGCACGGGGTATTCGTCGCTCGTTTATCTCAGGGCGATGATGGCGGACGAGCTGAAGATCGACAAATCGCTGTCCGACGGGATCGAAAACTCAGACCAGAACAGGTTCGTGATCGATGCGGTCATCGACCTTGCGCACAGTCTCGGCATGGATGTGGTCGTGGAAGGGGTCGAGACGCACAGGCAGGCCGAGGTGCTGAGGAACCTTGGCTGCCGCAAGGCGCAGGGCTATCTGTTTGGCCGCCCTTTGCCGGCCGCCGAGGCCTTGCTAAAAGCGACAAACGCCGCGTCGCCGGACCACGCGCAGTCAGGCTGACCGGGCGGCCTAGGCCAGGTCTGGCGGCAGCGCCTCGGCCGCAAGCGCGGCGACGACCTCGTCAAGCGGCAACGTGTGGGTTTGTTTCTCACCCAGCCGGCGCAGCGTCACGGTCCGGTTTTCGACCTCGCGTTGCCCGATCGCAAGGATCACGGGCACCTTACCAACCGAATGCTCGCGCACCTTGTAGTTGATCTTTTCATTCCGGATATCGGCCTCGGCGCGGACACCGGCGGCCTGCAATTGCGCCACCGCTTCGCCAACGTACGCGTCGGCATCCGAGACGATCGAGGCCACCACGACCTGCCGCGGCGCCAGCCAGAATGGCAGGCGGCCCGAAAAGTTCTCGATCAGGATGCCGATGAAGCGCTCGAACGAGCCCAGCGTGGCCCGATGCAGCATGACCGGACGGTGCTTTGCGCCATCCTCGGCGATGTAGTTGGCGTCCAGCCGCTCGGGCAGCACGAAATCGACCTGGTGCGTGCCGCATTGCCAGTCGCGCCCGATGGCGTCGGTCAGAACGAACTCCAGCTTGGGCCCATAGAACGCACCTTCGCCGGGGTTCATCTCGGGCTCGATCCCGGCCGCCCGCGTGGCCGACAACAGCGCCGCCTCGGCGCGGTCCCAGACCTCGTCCGAGCCGGCGCGCGTCTCTGGCCGGTCCGAGAATTTCACCTTGAAGCTTTCAAAGCCCAGGTCCTTGTAGACGGCGGCAAGGAAGTCGATGAACATCGCCGTTTCGGCTTCGATCTGGTCTTCGCGGCAAAAGATATGCCCGTCGTCTTGCGTGAACCCGCGCACCCGCATGATCCCATGCAGCGCGCCCGAGGGCTCGTAGCGGTTGCAAGAGCCGAACTCGGCCATTCGCAGCGGCAGGTCGCGATAGGATTTGAGCCCCTGGTTGAAGATCTGCACATGACAGGGGCAGTTCATCGGCTTGAGCGCGTTGATGCGTTGGTGGTTCACGCCTTTCTTGGCGTCCGCTTCTTCTTCGACTTCGACGACGAACATGTGGTCGCCGAACTTCTCCCAGTGGCCAGATTGCTCCCACAAGGTTCGGTCGACGAGTTGCGGTGTGTTCACCTCGACATAGCCGCCGCCGCGCTGCCGGCGGCGCATGTAATCCTGCAGCGTCGTGTAGACGGTCCAGCCGTTGGGATGCCAGAACACCTGACCGGGCGCCTCTTCCTGCATATGAAAAAGGTCCATCTCGCGGCCAAGCCGGCGGTGGTCGCGTTTTTCGGCCTCCTCGAGAAAAGTAAGGTAATCCTTCAACTCGCCCCGGTTCTTGAAAGCGACACCGTAAATGCGCTGCAGCATCGCGCGATCAGAATCGCCGCGCCAATAGGCGCCGGCGACGCTCATCAGCTTGAAGGCGTCGGCCGGGACCTGGCCGGTATGCGCCAAGTGCGGGCCGCGGCAAAGATCCTGCCAGTCGCCGTGCCAGTACATCCGGATCGGCTCGCCGCCTGCAATGGTCTCGATCAGCTCGACCTTGTAGGGCTCTTTGGTGTCCTTGTAGTGCTGGATCGCGCGCGCGCGCTCCCATACCTCCGTGCGCACGGGGTCGCGGGCATTGATAATTTCCTTCATCTTTTTTTCGATCGCACCGAGGTCTTCGGGCGTAAACGGCTCTGCACGGTCGAAATCGTAATACCAGCCATTGGCAATCACCGGACCGATCGTGACCTTCACGTCCGGCCAGATCTCCTGCACCGCACGGGCCATGATATGCGCCAGATCGTGGCGGATCAGCTCGTAGGCTGCGGCATCGTCCTGCATCGTGTTGATGGCGATTGAGCCGTCGCGCTCGATCGGCCATTGCAGGTCCCAGTGGGCGCCGTCGAGTTGCGCCGAAATTGCTCTCTTTGCCAGCGACTTGGAGATATCGGCCGCGACATCGGCTGCAGTCACGCCAGCGTTGTAGCTACGCGAATTGCCATCGGGGAATGTAAGGGAAATCTCGGCCACGGCCTGTCTCCTCGTCGGTTTGGCGCCCACGGAACGCCCGGTTGCGGGTTATGTTGCGCCACAGATGGCGTGGCGAAGAATGCGTGTCAAGCGGGCCCGGGGCTCAAAGGGCCTTGATTGGCGCAGGATTCCGCTACTTCTTGTTGTCATGGAGACCAAAGACACCGCACTGAACCAAAAGCTGTTCGAAACGCTGGCCGATACCTCTGCCGAAGGGGACCTGTCGGACCATGCAAGCCGGCACGAGGCCGGCAGTTTTCTACGTCATTCCGCGTCGCTTGCGATGACCAAGACGGCAGATGGTCTGATTGATCCCAAATTGGTTCTGGCATGGATGCTGACGGCGGTCGGCGCACCTGCGGCGCTGACCGGTCTGTTGGTGCCAGTGCGCGAGGCCGGGGCGCTTTTACCGCAGCTTTTCACCAGCGGCCCGATCCAGCGGATGGCGCGGCGCAAATGGGCCTGGGTCGGCGGCAGCGCGGTTCAGGGGATCGCCGCGCTGGGAATCGCGATAGCCGCCGTGACGCTAAGCGGGATTGCCGCCGGCATGACCGTGGTTGCGCTTCTTGGCGTCCTGGCGCTGGCCCGGTCAGTCTGTTCGGTCAGCTACAAGGACATCCTGGGAAAAACCGTCGGCAAATCGCGCCGCGGCTCGGCCACGGGGCTGGCCAGCAGCGTCTCGTCTGCTGCGGTCATCGTCTTTGCCCTGACGCTGATGTTCGCATGGGTTCCGCGCTTTTCTCTGGTGGTGGGCGCGATCGGCCTTGCAAGCCTGCTGTGGATTGCCGCAGCGGCGTTGTTTTCGACATTGCGCGAAGAGCCGACAGAGAGCGCCGAGGCAGCGGGCGGCTGGCGCGAAGCCATCGGTCAGATGCGGGTTCTGCGCGAAGACGGCCAACTTGTGCGGTTCATCGTGGCCCGTGGTTTGCTGGTCGGCACAGCTCTTGCGCCGCCTTATCTGGTGATCCTTGCCAGCCAGTCGGGGCAGGCGGCCTTCGACGCACTTGGCGCATTGGTCCTGGCCTCGTCGATCGCCTCGTTCCTGAGCTCTTACATCTGGGGCCGGCTGGCTGATCGCTCCAGCCGGCAGGTGTTGATGCTGGCCGGTCTCGCCGCGGCGCTGGCGCTGGGCCTTGCACTGCTTGCAGCCTGGGCCGGGGTAATGGGCACGTTCTGGGCGGCCCCGGTGATCCTGTTTTTCCTGATGATTTCCTACAATGGCGTGCGCCAGGGACGTTCAACCTACCTTGTCGACATGTCGCCGCAAGATGCACGCGCGCAGTACACGGCGGTGTCGAACACGGTAATCGGTATCGTACTTCTGGGTTCGGGCATATTCGGCGCGATCGCGTCGAGCTTCGGCGCCGAGCTGACGATCGCCCTGTTCGCCGTGATGTCGATCGGTGGCGCTATAGCTGCCTGGACGCTGGACGAAGTTCAGAAGGGTTAGCGTGGCAGGCCACTGGCCGGCATTGCACTTTTCCGCAGCGGCGCTAGCGTTCTGGAAAATTATTGCCGAGGATTTCATGGCCGAGACGCTGACAACGGATACCGGGCGCCGGATCGCCTATCACAAGACCCAAGGACGGGGGCCGGGCATCGTATTTCTCGGCGGGTTTGCGTCCGACATGGACGGCACCAAGGCGGTCTTTCTCGAAGATTGGGCCAGAACGTCTGGCCGCGCCTTTCTGCGCTTCGACTATTCCGGTCACGGTCAGTCATCCGGCGCGTTCACCGACGGCTCGATCGGCGACTGGGCCGAGGATGCCAGGGCAGCGGTGACCACATTGACCGAGGGCCGGCAAATCCTCATCGGATCGTCGATGGGGGGCTGGATCGCGCTGCTTTTGGCGCGCGCGATGCCACAGCGGGTCGCGGGGCTTGTTGGGATCGCCGCAGCGCCGGACTTCACGGAAGACAGCATGTGGGCGAAAGCCACCGAGGCCGAGCGGGCCGATCTGATGTCGACGGGGCAGTACAGTCAGCCTTCGGACTATGGCGACGACTACATCATTACGCGGCGCCTGATCGAGGACGGCCGCGCGCAACTGGTCCTGCGCGCGCCGCTTGAACTGCCGTTCCCGGTGCGGCTGCTTCAGGGGACCGCTGACGCGGATGTCGATCTGTCCGTCGCGCTGCGTCTTCTCGACCACGCAAGTGGCCCCGATATCCGGCTGACGCTGGTGAAAGGCGCCGATCACAGGTTCTCGGAACCCGCCTGCCTGGAACTGATCGTTGCGGCCATAGAAGAGGTCAGTGCGGCGTCATGATGACGGCGCTCACATGGGCAGCGCGCGGTCTCGCCCTTCTTGTCCTTGCAGCTTTGGTGCTTGTGCTATTCGGTCCGAGGGAAGCGGTCGACACCACCGTTGAATTCGACCCTGCCGATGTCGGGTCCGATGTGGACGCCTACCTAGCGGCTCAAGAGGCTCGGTTCGACGATATTGTGCCGGGGACGCAAAAGCGCGTCATCTGGGCCGGCGCGCCGAACGCGCGTACGCGGCAGTCCGTGCTGTTCATCCACGGCTTTTCGGCGACCTCCGAAGAGGTATGGCCTGTTCCCGACCTCGTGGCAGAGGCGCTGGGCGCCAACCTGGTCTTCGCGCGGCTGGCAGGCCACGGGCGCGGCAGTGCCGCTATGGCCGAACCCGAGGCCGGCGACTGGATCGAGGATGCGGCCGAGGCGCTGGCCGTGGCGCGCGCGGTGGGCGAGGGGGTCATCGTGATCTCGAACTCGACCGGCGGCACGCTATCGGCCATCGCTGCACTGCGTCCCGAGATGTCGCAGAATGTCGAGGCGTTCGTTTTCATGTCGCCGAATTTCGGCCTCAACAGCTTTGCCGCGCCCATTTTGAACTGGCCGGGCGGGCGCTACTGGGCGCCCGTCGTGGCCGGACCCGAGCGCCGGTTCAAGGCGCTTAACCCCGAGCATGACCGGTTCTGGACGCTGCGATATCCAACAATTGCGCTTCTGCCGATGTCGGCGCTCGTGGATTACGCGGCCGGGCTTGATTACAGCGCGGCCAGCCAGCCGGCGCTGTTCATGTTCTCCGAAAGCGACATGGTCGTCGACCCGGACGCCACTCGGCGGATCGCCGGATACTGGGGCGGGCCGGTGACACTTGCGCCGCAGGTCCTTGGGGAAGGCGACGATCCCTATTCTCACGTTCTGGCCGGTGATATCCTCAGCCCCGGCATGACGTCCAAGGTCGCAACGCAAATTCTGAAGTGGATCGAGAGCCTATGACCGACACCGGATCGCCCCCGATGGAGCAGCGCGTCAGCCTCATCACGCTTGGCGTGGCCGACATCGAGGCATCCGCTGCATTCTACAAGGCGTTGGGCTGGCGCCCTGTCGAGAGCCCCGACGGCGTGGTGGCCTTTGACCTGATCGGCCAGACGCTGGGGCTATACCCCAAGGCGGCGCTGGCCGAAGAGCTGGGTCTTGATCCCAATTCGATTGGCGGGTTTTCCGGGCTTGCGCTGGCACATAACCTTCGCTCTCGCGACGCGGTGGACGCGCTGTTCGCACGCGCGATTGCTGCAGGTGCAAAAGAGATCAAGCCACCGCAAGAGGTGTTCTGGGGTGGCTATCACGCCTACGTCGCGGATCCCGATGGCCATGTGTGGGAACTGGCGCATAACCCGTTCTCTCAGCTTGGCAAGGACGGGTCGTTTCAGTGGCTCGGGGCAACCGAGGGCTGATCAGGAAACGGCCTGTATCCTGGGCTTGCGGCGGCGGCCCGCAGAATGACTGTCAATGAAATCCAGCACAAGCGGACGGATGTTCTGGCGCCAGCTGCGTCCCGCGAAGATGCCGTAATGGCCGGCCCCGGCCTGCACGTAGGATGCCTTGCGGTCGTCGGGAAGTCCCGTCAGCAAATCCAGCGCCGCAAGGCACTGGCCCGGTGCGCTGATATCGTCCTTCTCGCCTTCGACCACCTTGACCGCCACAGAGGTGATCTTTCCCATGTCGACCTTATGGCCCGCGACGACGAACTCGTTTCGCGCAATCTCGCGCTCTTTGAAGATCCGCTCGACGGTGGACAGATAGAACTCGGCGGTCATATCCATCACCGCGAAATACTCATCGTAGAACTTGTTGTGCTTGTCGTGGTCCGAAGCCTCGCCCTTGGCGACCCGGAAGATCTGGTCATAGAATGCTTTGGTGTGCCGCTCGGCGTTCATCGAGACGAAAGACGACAGCTGTGCAAGACCGGGATAGACCATGCGCCCGACCCCGGGGTACTTGAACCCAACCCTTTGAAGCGCCAGTTCTTCCAATTGGCCCATCGTCACGCGGCGACCGAAGTCGGTCACGTCCGTCGGCGCGGCGTCGGGATCGACAGGACCGCCGATCAGGGTCAGCGTCTTGGGCTGCGCGGCGGGTTCCAACTCGGCCAGGTACGCCGTTGCCGCCAGCGCAAGCGGCACCGGCTGGCAGACCGCGATCACGTGGGTGTCAGGGCCCAGGTGACGCAAGAAGTCCATCAGGTAGAGCGTGTAATCCTCGATGTCGAATTTGCCGATACTGACCGGGATGTCGCGGGCGTTGTGCCAGTCGGTGATCCAGACGTCGGCCTCGGGCAGAAGGCTGTTCACGGTCGAGCGCAACAGCGTGGCGTAGTGGCCCGACATCGGAGCGACAAGCAGTATCCGGCGCCGTTTCGGGGCGCGGCCCGCAACTTCGAACTTAATCAGATCGCCGAATGGGCGCTTGACCTCGGCATGAATGGTTACGACGTGATCGCGGCCATCTTCGCCGACGACAGTGTCGATCCCCCAGTCGGGCTTGGACACCATCCGCGCGAACGCGCGCTCTGTCACTTCACCCCAGGCAGCCATCATCTGAAAGCCCGGAAACGGCATCAGCCCGGTCACCGGGTAGGACGCAAGAGCCTGAGCCGACGCACCAAGCCACTGGTTGGTATTGCGGATCGTCTCGTAAATATCGTAGGTCGCCATGTACCGCACTGGAACTCCTTCCCCGGTCCGAAACCGGTTCGCATCCTCGCTTTGCGTCTTGAAGCGACAACGAGTACACTGTCTCAACCCCAAAATGCTGCAGCTGCAAAATAGACCGGAAATCCTGAGATGACAACTGAAGAAAGCGATAAGGCCGCGCAACTTGACCGGATGAATGACAATCTGGCGAAGGTCGAGGAACTGTCTCAGCGCCTGGTCACCGCCCTGTCCCGCAAAAAAACGGTCCGTCCCAGCCTGCAGGGACCAGACCAGGACCTTTTTGCGACCGCAGCGGCCGCTTACATGTCGAACATCATGGCAAACCCCTCAAAACTGATCGAGCAGCAGGTCGGATACTGGGGAAAAGCCCTGAAACACTTTGTCGAAGCGCAGCAACAGTTGGCGCAAGGGAAATTCACCCCGCCAGTGGACGAAACCCCGCCGGATCGCCGCTTTCAGAACGAGCTGTGGCAGACGCACCCCTATTTCAACTTCGTGAAGCAGCAATACATGATGAGCACCGAAGCGATGCGCGAGGCGGTGCAGGGCCTTGAAGGGCTTGATGACAGCGAGCGCAAGCGGGTGGAGTTCTTCACCCAGCAGATCATGGATATGATGAGCCCGACGAATTTCCTGGCGACCAATCCCGAGGCGTTGACCCGCGCGGTCGAAACCGAGGGCGAAAGCCTGGTGAAAGGGCTTGAGAACCTGGTGCGCGATATCGACGCGCACGATGGTGAGCTTTTGGTCACACTGGCCGACAAGGACGCCTTCAAGGTGGGCGAAAACCTGGCGACTACGGAAGGCTCTGTCGTCTATCGCAATCGCCTTTTCGAGCTTATCCAGTATGTGCCGAAAACCGATAAGGTTCACAAGACGCCGCTGGTCATCTTCCCGCCCTGGATCAACAAGTTCTACATCCTCGATCTGAAGCCAGCCAACAGCCTGATCAACTGGATCATCGAGCAGGGGTACACGCTTTTCGTGGTCTCGTGGGTGAACCCCGATGCCAGCTACGCGGATGTCGCGCTCGATGACTATATCGAGGAAGGATACCTGACCGCGATCGACGAGGTGAAGAAGATCACCGGCGAGCGTCAGATCAACACGGTTGGCTACTGCATTGCCGGAACCACGCTGGCGCTGACGCTGGCGCTGATGAAAAAGCGCGGCGACAAGTCGATCAAATCGGCGACATTCTTCACGACGCTAACTGATTTTTCGGATCAGGGCGAAGTCGGTGTGTTTCTCAACGACGATTTCGTGGACGGGATCGAACGCGAAGTGAAGGACCACGGCTATCTTAGCTCTTTTTTCATGAGCCGGACCTTTTCCTTTCTGCGCTCCAACGATCTGATCTACGGGCCGGCGATCAGAAGCTACATGATGGGCGAAAGCCCGCCCGCCTTCGATCTGCTGTTCTGGAACGGCGACAGCACCAATCTGCCCGCAAAGATGTCGGTGCAGTACCTGCGCGAGCTGTGCCAGGACGACAAGTTCGCCAAGGGCTCGATCAAGATATGCGGCGAAACGCTCGGCCTGAAGGATGTGACCATTCCCATCTGCGCCGTCGCTTGCGAGACCGATCATATTGCGGCCTGGAAATCGAGCTTCAACGGTGTGCGCCAGATGGGCGCCAAGGACCGGACGTTCATCCTGTCGCAATCGGGCCATATCGCGGGGATCGTCAACCCGCCGAGCAAGAAGAAATACGGGCACTACCTGAACCCCGATATGGACCTTGAACCCGATGCGTGGGAGCAGAGCGCCGATTTCCACCAGGGCTCTTGGTGGCCGCACTGGGATGGGTGGCTCTCCAAGCGGTCGGGGGCGAAGATAAAGGCGCGCGAGCCGGGCGATTCGCAACACCCGATCTTGGGGCCTGCACCCGGAACCTACGTGACTTCGAATCCAAAGGCCTGAAATCATTATCTAAAAAATAATGCTGCAACGCAGCAAAAAGCACTTGAAATGCCGCGCCGCAGCATGCATATTATGTTCAGAACACAACGGCGGGATGACCCGCTTGGATATCAGGAGAATTTGAAATGGCTAAAGCACAAGACTACACCAAAGTAATGAAAGACATGATGGGCGCATTCCCGGTCGACATGACCGCCATGCAGGACGCCTTCAGATCGCAAGCCGCGTTTGGCGAGAAGATGTCGCGTGTCGCTCTGGAAGCCGCCGAAAAGTCGAGCGAGATTTCCGCCAAGTGGACCAAAGAGACCATCGGCAAGATGGGTTCTGTCGCCACCGTCAAGGACGAGCCGGCTGACTACTCCAAAGCAATGACCGACTTCGCGTCGGCCCAAGCCGAGCTGGCCGCCGAGAACATGGCCGCCTTCGCCGAAGTTGCGAAAAAGGTTCAGATGGAAACCGTCGAGCTGATGCTCGCCGCTGGCAAAGACATGTCGGAAGACGCTTCGGCCGCCGTCAAGAAAGCAACTGCCGATGTGACCGCAGCTGCGAAGAAAGCGACTGCCGCTGCCAAGTAAGCGTTTTTCAAGGTTCATGATTGCCGCTTCCTCCCTGTCGGCATCATAACTTGGGCGGGCTTTTCATAGCCCGCCCTTTCTTTTTGTCCGGGGCTGACCTAAACTTTGCTGCACTGCAACAAAAAAGGTATGCGTCTCGTGGCAAAAGGCTCTGAACCCCTGCTGATCAAACGCTATGCAAGCCGCCGGCTCTACAACACCGAGACCAGCGACTACGTGACCCTCGACGACATCGCCGGCTTCATCCGCGACGGGCGCGATGTCCAGATCGTCGATCTAAAGTCAGGCGACGACCTTACCCGGCAATACCTTCTGCAGATCGTGGCCGAGCACGAAAGCAAGGGCGAAAATGTGTTGCCGCTTGATGTGCTGACCGACCTGGTGCGCAGCTACACAACGCAGGCGCAGTCCGTGGTGCCGCAGTTCCTGGCCATGAGCTTTGAGATGCTGCGCGATGGGCAGTCCAAGGTCTTGGAAAACTTTCCAAATCCGATGGCCGGGATGCCGGGCTATGATGCGCTGAAAAAGCAGCAAGAAGCGTTCATGAAAGCGATGACCGGCGGAATGCAGAACTGGTCAGGACCTGCCGGCGAGGATGAGGACGCGAAGGAAGAGGGCAAGGAAAGCGATCTTGAGGCGATCAAGAAACAGCTTGCTGATCTGCAGAAACAGCTTGGTAAAATGTCCAAGTAAAGACGGCCGCCACCGGCCGGGCGGTCGCGTTCGGCGCACCTTTGCGGGCACCGGAAGATCGCAGTTGTCAGTCAGTCCGCCGGCGAAATGATTTCGCCTTACGCGACTTCCGAGAATACTTTCTTCAGTGCAGCATCGAGCTTTTCGAACATCTCGTCCATCTGCGCGTCGGTCATGATAAACGGCGGGCAGAGCACGATCGATTGGCCAAGCGGGCGGCAAATCAGCCCGTGATCGGTGCAGGTGTTGGCGATGCGCTCGCTGACCGACAGATCGCCGTCGAAGGGCGTCTTTGTGGCCTTATCCTTGACCGCCTCCAACGCGCCCATAAGCCCTTTGCCGCGCGCTTCTCCGATGTTCGGGTTCTTGGCGATCTCGGCCAGCCCGGCCTCGAAGCGGGGGGTCAGCTTGCGCACATTGTCCAGAAGGCCCTCGTTGAGGATGACTTCAATCGCTTTCAGCGCGATGGCCGAGCCGACAGGGTGGCCGGATCCGGTGAAACCGTGTGGAAACTCTTCGATCTCTTCGGTTGCCTGCTGCAGGCGGTCGGCCAGGTCCGGGCTCAGGATGACGGCGCCCATCGGGAAATAGCCGGCGGTGAGCGCCTTTGACGCGATGATCGCATCGGGCATGAAGTCGTAGGTCTGGCAGCCCCAGATCTCTCCGGTGCGGCCGAACCCGCAGATCACCTCGTCGGCGATCAGGGGAATGCCGTGTTTCTTCAAGATCGGCTGGACAGCCTGGAAATACCCTTTCGATGGGGGGATCACGCCGCCAGCGCCCATCACAGGCTCGGCCACAAACGCGGCAATCGTGTCGGCACCCTCTTTCTTGATCGTAGCTTCCAGTTCTCGCGCCATGCGGGCGGTAAAGGCCTCTTCGCTCTCGCCATCCTCGCCCTCGCGCCAGTAATGCGGGCAGGTAAGGTGGATGAAGCCTTCCAGCGGCAGGCCGAAGACCTCGTTATAGGGCTTGCCGGTCATCGATGCCGCGACGACCGTGACCCCGTGGTAGCCGTTCTTGCGGGTCAGGATCTTGCGCCGGTCCGGCTTGCCCTCGGCGCCTGACAGGAACCACAGCATCTTGACCAGCGTGTCGTTCGCCTCGCTGCCAGAGTTCGTGTAGAAGACCTTGCCGCTTTCATAGGGCGAGATCTCGATCAGTTTTTCCGACAGCATCACGGTCGTGTCCGCCATCCGGCCGAAAAACGCGTGATAGCCGGGGAAGCGGTCGTACTGCGCCTTGGCGGCCTCGGCCAGCCCGCGATGATCGAAGCCGGCGACCATGTTCCAAAGCCCCGAATTGGCGTCGAGATACTTGCGCCCGTGCACGTCGAAGACGTACGGGCCCTTGCCATGGGTCAGGACCACCGCTCCGCGATCGTGGATCGTCGGAAGGTCGGTGAACCCATAGAACGAGTAGGCGTCAGCGCGGGATTCCCAGCTGTTGGGGGCATCATCTGGCATCGGAACGTATCCTGCAGGAAAAAAGCGTTGCGTAAAGCGTAGCTGCCGGCCGTTTGCGGTTCAATCACCTTCGCGCAGGGCCGCTACAAACTGGCGATCCGTCTGGCGATCTGCGTCCCGGAAAGGCGCACGAGGCGTCACATTGCCGACGGGCCTAGACCCCCAGCCGGTCCCGCAGGGCGTACCACGTCATCGCCAGTGTCAGCAAAGGCGCGCGGGCCGCGGCGCCGCCCGGAAAACGCGGGATAGGCAGCGTGCTTAGGATGTCGAAGCGCGCTGTCTGCCCCACAATCGCCTCGGCCATGACCTTGCCGGCAAACCCTGACAGCGCAACGCCGTGTCCCGAAAAGCCCGAAGCATTTAGAATGTTGGAGCCGATCCGCATGACGCAGGGCAGGCGGGTCATCGTGATGCCAAGCGTGCCGCCCCAGACATAGTCGATCTTCACGCCCTCAAGCTGCGGGAAGAGATGGGTCATCCGTGCGACCAGCTTGGTCTTGATGTCGCTTGGAAACCCGATTGAATAGCTCTCGCGGCCGCCGAACAAGAGGCGGCGATCTTCCGACATCCGGTAGTAGTTCACCACGAACTTGCTGTCGGCCACGGCGATGTCGCGGCCCAGCACGTCGCCTGCGTGCGCGCCGAGGGGCGCAGTCGCGGCAATGAAGCTGTTGATCGGCATGACCCGCGCGGCAACGGGCGGCGCAATGCCCGGCAGATAGCCATTGCCCGCCAGGATCACGTGCCGCGCCGTGACGTGCCCGTTCCCGGTCGTCAGGGTCGCCGGATCGCCTTCTGCAATGGCGGTCACCGCGCTGCCTTCGAAGATCACCGCTCCGGCCCGTTCCGCTTCGCGCGCCAGCGCAAGGCCGTAGCGCAGCGGGTGCAGGTGTCCGGCGCCCATATCCAGCCGCCCGCCGCCGTATAGCTCGGTGCGCACCAGATCGCGGACCCCGGCCTTGTCCAGCGGCGTGATCTGGTCGTAGCCATAACGCTTATGCAGGAAGGCAGCCTCTTCGTGCGAAGCCTCAGTGTCTTTCGCGGTGTATTCGCAATCGGCCACGCCGGGCAGGTATCGCGCCTCGGGCGCATGGCTGGCGCAGAAATCGCGCAGCTGCGCCTTGGCCTCCTCTGCCATCTCCCACAAGGCGCGCGCAGCGGGGGCGCCCAGCCGCGCCTCTAGCCAGCTTTGCGATTTGTTGAAGCCGCTGCCGACCTGTCCGCCATTGCGCCCAGAGGCGCCGAAGGCAGCGCGGTGGGCTTCCAGGACCACGACATCCACACCCCGGCGCGCCAGCTCCAGCGCGGCCCAGAGCCCGGTGAACCCGGCGCCGACGATCGCGACATCGGCCGTGCGCGCTGTCGTCAGCGGCGCTCGTTTCGGCGGCAACTCGGTCGAGGCGGCATACCAGCTATCGGGATACGCGCCCGGCCGGTCGTTGCGAAAAAGCGGGTTCATACGTTCAAGAGCAGATGCTCGCGCTCCCAGGGAGAGATCTCTTCGAGGAACTCATCGTATTCGGTGCGCTTGACGATCTCGTAGACCCGGCAGAATTCCTCTCCAAGCGCATCGCGAAGCCCGTCGGCCTCGGCAAAAAGGGCCAGCGCCTCGTGCAAGGACTGCGGCAGGTCGGATTCGGACGTCTCGTAGGCATCGCCCTTGAAGCTTGCGGACGGCCGTTCGCCGCTGATCAATCCAAGATAGCCGCAAGCCAGAGAGGCCGCGATGCCGAGGTACGGGTTGCAGTCCATGCCCGCGACACGGTTCTCGACGCGGCGGCTTTCGGGTCCGGCGATGGGGATGCGCAGCCCGGTCGTTCGATTGTCGCGTCCCCAGGCCAGGTTGATCGGGGCAGCATGATCGCGCACGTAGCGCCGGTAGCTGTTCACGTAGGGCGCCAGCACGGCGATGGCCGACGGCAAGTGCGTCTGCAGGCCACCGATGAAGTTGAAGAAGGCCTCGGTCTCGCCGCCTTGTGGGCCGGAAAAGATGTTTTGCCCGGTCCCCATGTCGGTCACCGAGTGATGGATGTGCATCGCGCTGCCCGGCTCGCCAGATATCGGCTTAGCCATGAAGGTGGCAAAACAGTCGTGCCGAAGCGCGGCTTCGCGGATCAGGCGCTTGAAGAAGAAGACCTCGTCAGCCAGCTTGATCGGGTTGCCGTGGCGCAGGTTGATCTCGACCTGGCCGGCGCCGCCTTCCTGGGTGATCCCGTCGATCTCGAGCCCCTGCGCTTCGGCGAAATCGTAGATGTCGTCGACCACTGGGCCATACTCGTCAACGGCAGACATCGAATAGGCCTGCCGCGCCGCGGCGGGCCGGCCCGAGCGGCCCATCATCGCCTCGATCGGCTGCGCGGGATCGGTGTTGCGCGCGACAAGGTAGAATTCCATCTCGGGCGCGACGACCGGCCGCCAGCCTTTCTTGCGATAAAGCTCGACCACCCGGCGCAGCACGTTGCGCGGCGACATGGCCACGGGGCGGCCTTTTTGATCGAACGCATCGTGGATGATCTGAACGGTATAGTCGGCGGTCCACGGTGCAGCGCTGGCGGTCGAAAAATCGGGCTTCAGCACCATGTCGGGCTCGGTGAAGCCCTCGTCCCCGGCCGCTTCAGCCCAGCCGCCGGCGATGGTCTGAAAGAAGATCGAGTTGGGCAGATAGAACTGGCTTTGCTTGGCGAATTTCGTCGCCGGCATCGCCTTGCCGCGCGCGATCCCCGGCAGATCACCTATGATGCACTCCACCTCGTCCAGAGTGTGTCCGCTGAGGTATTGCTGCGTGACCTCTGGCAGCTTTGTGATCCAGTCAGCCATCTTGTGCCTCTTTGAAAAAGGTGCCGATGCGCCGGGCGAGCTTTGCATTGTCGACCGGGTCTTTCAGCGTACGCGAGGCCTCTGCCAGCCGGTCGCCGGGAACCACGCCCGGCCCGCGTACCCGGATCAGGAAATCGAGTGCAGCATCGTCGAACTCTGGATGCGCCTGAACAGTGAAGGCGCGCTTGCCGTAAAGCAGCGCCGCGTTTTCGCAAAATGGGTGCGTGGCAACCTGCATTGCGCCCTGGGGCGCGCGGATCACCTGATCCTGGTGCCAGGCGTTGAGCGCCAGCGCTTCGCCCCCGAACGCATAGCTTTGCCGTCCGACAGCCCAGCCGTCGCGGAACTTCTCGACCTGCCCGCCCAGGGCCTGCGCGATGATCTGGTGACCAAAGCAGATTCCCACCAGCGGCACTTCCTCTGAAAAGCACGAACGAATGAACTCTTCGAGCGGCGCGATGAAGGGCAGATCGTCATAAACACCATGCCTGGAGCCGGTTACGAGCCAGCCCTCGGCGTCATGGACGCTTTGGGGGAACTGCATATCGACCACGTTGTAGGTGGTCAGATCGAGCCCCTCGGACGCCAGAAGCCGGTGGAACAGCTCAGAATAATCGCCCAGCTTTTCCTGCATTTCATCAGGAAGATGGCCGGTCTGCAGAATACCGATTTTCATGGAACACCAGATGGTTGACGGCGCGAACCTAGCTGCGAATGGCCGGGGCGTCAAACGGTGTCGAGATAGAGACGAAGCCGCTCGGTGCTGGTGAGATCGCCGAAAAACGCGGCTTCCTGGCGCTTGGTCAGAACGTAATTGCGGATCAACGCCTTGGCAAAGATCCGTGCGATGAACGGGTCGCGTTCAAAGGTTTCGATGGCGTCCTCCCAGGTCTTCGGGATCTGCTGAAGATCCTGGCTGTAGGCATTGCCTGTGATCGGCTCGGGCGCCTGCAATTTGTCCTCAAGGCCGATCAGCGCCGCGCCCAGCATTGCGGCCAGCAACAGGTAGGCGTTGATGTCGCCGCCCGCGGCCCTGTGCTCGATCCGGCGCGCGATGGGCAGCCCCGACGGTACGCGGATCGCAGCAGTGCGGTTCTCGTAGGCCCATCCGATCCCGGTCGGTGCATGAGCGCCCGAGACGAAACGGTCGTAGCTTGTGCCGTGCGGCGCAAAGATAAGGGTAGAGCCCGGCATCGCCGCCAGGCATCCGGCAATGGCGTGCTTCAAGGCTGGTGTGCCGGCATCGGTGCGGTCGTTGAAGATGTTGTGCCCCGAGGCGTTGAGGATCGAGAAATGCGCGTGCATCCCGCTGCCGGCCTGATCGGGATAGGGCTTGGCCATGAAACTGGCGGCAAAGCCATGCTTTCGCGCAAGCCCGTGCACCAAGAGCTTGAACAGCCAGGTGTCGTCGGCCGCCTTCATTGCGTCGCCATGGGTCAGATTGATCTCGAACTGGCCCGCGCCGCTTTCCGAGATTGCGGTCTCAGCGGGAATATCCATCGCCTCGCAGCCGTCGTAGAGCTCCGTGAAAAAAGTATCGAAGGCGTCGAGAACCCGCATCGACAGAACCTCGCCGCCGGTATGCCGCTTGCCCGAGCGGGGCGATGCCGGCGGCCGCAACCGCTTGCCGCTGTCATCGACCAGGTAGAACTCCAGTTCGGTGGCGACAACGGGCCTAAGCCCCTTGGCGGCGTATCGATCCAGCACGCGGCGCAGCGCGTGGCGTGGGTCGCCCTCGAAAGGCACTCCGGCGTCGGTGGACATCCACATCGGCAAAAGAGCGGTGGGCGTCTCCAGCCAGGGCATTGCCACGAAGCCGCGCTCGGTCGGCCACAGCACGCCGTCGCGGTCCCCGGTCTCAAAGACAAGCGGGCTGGCCTCGATATCCTCGCCCTTGATGTCGACGTTCAGCACCGAAAGCGGCATCCGGACACCGGCCTCGAACGCCTTGCTGGCCAGCGCGCGCGGCATCCGCTTGCCGCGGGTCAGACCGTTGAGGTCCACCGCAGCCGTGCGCACGGCGCGAATGTCGGGATGGTCGGTCAGCCAGTCGCTCATGGTGCTACCGTATGACTTGCGGGCGGATGCGCAAGCGGCGTCTCTGGTCCTGGGGCAGGTGGCGGTTAAGCCGCCGGTTCACCGCGTTGAAGATTGCGATCACGCTAAGCGTCAGGGCGATGAAATACAGCGCGACAATCGGGTAGGCGACGAACGGGTTGAACGTCTTGTCGGCGAAGTAATTGGCGTAATAGAGCGCGTCTCCACGCTGTTGCCAGGCCGGAAAGCCCGAGAAGAAGACCAGCGCGGTGGCGTGGAACAGAAAGATCGCCTCATTGGTGTAGGCCGGCCAGGCGAGGCGCAGCATCGTCGGCCAGACCACCCGGCGGAACCGCGTGAAGCCGGTCAGCCCGTAGGCGTCCGCCGCCTCGATATCGCCCTTGGGGATTGATTGCAGTGCGCCATAGAAGATCTCGCCGGTATAGGCGGCGGTGTTTAGGAACAGCACGAACACAGCTCCCAGCCAGGCCCGGGTCAGCCAGCGCGTCTCTGCGGTGATCTCGGCAAAACCCAGGTTGATGTCGATCCCGACCTTGGGCAGCAACACGAAAGCCTCGTAGGCCAGAAAGAACTGGATGAAGAGCGGTGATCCGCGGAAGACGAAGATGAAAAGCTCGGAAGGCTTGCGCAGCCAGAAACGGTGCGAAGCTTTCCCGAGCGCCACGGCGGTGGCCAGAAAGAAGCCCAGGCCCAGGGCGACTGCCCCGAAATAGACGTTCCAGATCAGGCCCGATCCGATCAGGGTGAAATGCTCGCACAGCGTGAAATCGCTGCGGGGCAATAGACGCTCGCCGAACCCGATCGAGCGCAAGGCGTAATCCTGAACGGTCTGCCAGCAACTCATGCCGCCGCCTTTCGCTGGGCTTCACCGCCCATTGTCGCCTGGCCATGGGACAGCCGGCGCGTCAGCCGCACGATGACCACCTCCGAGATGCGCGTGATGGCCAGGTAGAACACCAAGAGCCCCAGGAAGTACCAAAGCCGCCAGTCGGGATGCGGGTAGGCGAAGACGTTGGTTTTCGATCCGCCCAGCTCTCGCGCCCAGTAGACGATGTCCTCGACGCCCAGCAAAAAGAGCAACGGGGTCGCCTTGATCAGAATCATCCAAAGGTTTGACAGCCCCGGCATCGCGAAGATCCACATCTGCGGCACCAGGATGCGCCAGAACGTCTGGCGCGGGGTCATGCCATAGGCTTCCGCGGTCTCCAGCTGCGCCCGCGGAACGGCGCGCATCCCGCCGAAGATCACATTGGCCGTGAAAGCCCCGAAGACGATGGCGAAGGTCAGGACCGCAAGCGTGAAACCGTAGGTCTCATGCACCCATTGGGGACTGCTCGATAGCGGCAGCTTTGCCGCCTCGCAGACCACGAAATCGCTGCCCTGGCGCACGGGCTGGTCCCAGTCGGGGCATTTGACCTTGTGCCGCAGCCACTCGAACCCCTGATCGAGCGCGATCACGAAGAACAGAAAGAACACGATGTCGGGAACGCCGCGCACGATCCCGGTATAGCCCATGCCGATCCAGCGCACCGGCGCGATCTTGCTGCGTGCGGCCATCGCCCCGCCAAAGCCGAAGGCAAGCGCGGTGGGCGCGGTGATCAGCAAAAGCACCATCACCGTCACGAAGGACGTGTAGAACGCGATGTGCTTGCCGTTGGTCAGGTAGCAGGCAAACCAGCGGAAATTGTCCAGCGTCGCAGGATCGGTGCAAAAGGAAAAGATTAGCCGCCCTCCCCCGGGTGATCTGGCGGCGAAGACGCCCGCCGCCAGATTGGTTTTGTTGTCAGAGGGCGCGCTGCGCCGCTCTTACTGGCCCCAACCTACCAAAGGCTGGAAACCTCCCACTTTTCGATCAGTGCGTTGAGGCTTCCATCGTCTTTCATGGACTGGATGGCCGCATCGAAGGTGGCCTTCAGATCGCCGTTCGATTCGCGAATGCCCATGCCGACACCGCCGCCAAGCGCGACCGGATCGCCGACGATCATAAGGTCGGCATCCTGATCGGCAATCGCCTGCAGGAAGGAGGCATCTGCCAGAACAGCGTCGGCCTCGCCGTTGCGGACCGCTGCGATGGTCTCGTCCGGCGTTGCGAATTCGACCAGCATCGCGCCGCTTTCGGCCACATAGCCGGCCTGGATGGTGCCGGTCTGGGCCGCGATCACACCGCCGCTTAGGTCAACATCGTCGGAAGCCGCGGCATACAGCGAGGGATCGGGCGGCGTGTAGGCCTGGGTGAAGTCGATTACGGCGTCACGCTCGTCGGTGATCGACATGCCGGCGATGATCGCATCGTAGTTGCCGGACACCAGGTTGGGGATGATCGAGTCCCACTCGTTGGTGACCCACTCGCATTTCAGCTCTGCGCGCATGCAAAGCTCATCGCCCAGCTCTCGCTCGAACCCGTCGACATCGCCGTTGTCATTGATGAAGTTCCACGGAGGGTAGGCGCCCTCGGTGCCCATGCGCACAACGTCCTGTGCCATGGCGAAGCTGGCCGACAACGCCAGCGCCGCAGTTGAAAGGATCAGTTTTTTCATCAGTATACTCCCGTATAGAACGCTTGTTTTCAGGCTGGCGCAGTCGCGCTCAGGAACTGTTGCAGCCTTTCGGTTTTGGGCGCGCCGAAGAGGGTCTTGGGTGCACCCTCTTCCTCGACGCGGCCTTGGTGAAGAAAAACGACATGCTCAGAGACATCCGCCGCAAGCCGCATGTCATGTGTGACGATGATCATGGTCCGGCCTTCGGCTGCCAGATCCTTGATGACGCGGATCACCTCTTGTTCCAGTTCGGGGTCGAGCGCCGAGGTCGGCTCGTCGAACAAAAGCGCCCGAGGCTCCATGCACAGCGCACGCGCGATCGCGGCACGCTGTTGTTGACCGCCGGACAGCTGTGCGGGGAAGACGTCGCATTTGTCGCCGATCCCGACCTTGTCGAGATAGCCACGCGCTGCGGTCTCGGCCTCGGCCTTGTTGCGGCCCAGAACGGACACCGGCGCTTCCATGACGTTTTGCAGGATCGTCATGTGGGCCCATAGGTTGAACTGCTGAAACACCATCGACAGGTTGGTGCGAATGCGCGTCACCTGCGCCTTGTCCGCCGGGCGCCGGTTTGTGCCCGCACCGCGCCAGGCGATGGGCTCGCCCTCGAAGATGATCTCTCCCTCCTGGCTGTCTTCCAGAAGGTTGGCGCAGCGCAGCAGCGTGGACTTGCCCGATCCCGAGGATCCGATCAGCGATACGACGTGGCCGCGGGGCGCCACCATATCGACGCCTTTGAGCACCTCCAACGCGCCGTAGGACTTGTGGAGATTGCGAATTTCGATGACGGGTGCGGCAGCGTCGGTCACGGGTTTTCCCATAAGAGGAATATCAGCCACGGAGTTAGGCGCGATTTTCCGACAAATGCAACGGTCTAGCGGGTCTTTACGCAGCGGAATGTGTGGCTTCAGCTGTCCATCGGCGGCCGAGGCGGGACCGCAAGCGCCATATATTCCTCTGCCGGAAGCACCGTGAAACCAGTAAGGTTCAGCATATCCCGGTCCGCGGGCTCAAGGCGGCTGATGGCCCCGGTTATCGCGCTACGGAGGCCTTCGCTATCGCGACCAAGGGCCGCGATGAACGGCAGGCTGGGCGCCGGCGGGCTGCGCCCGAATTCGCGCAGCGCACTGGCAAAACCGTCCCAGCGCTTGATCATCGCCCAGCTAACTGCATCGATGGCCGCGATGTCTGCGCGCCCCTCGGCGACGGCCCTGGCCGAAGCCCGGTGGCTGCCGGTCTTCAGGCCGCGCTCAAACGCAAATCCGCGCTGTTGCGCCATGGACCATGGCGCCGCCCAGCCGCTTTGGGACAGTTCATCGTTATAGCCAAGCCGGGCAGAGGCGAAGTCTTCCAAGTTCGTACGGTCGTCCTCGGTTCGTACAACAAGAACGCTATAGTATTGCCCCGGCGGGCAATCCAGACCGCCATGGACGGGCGATCCGATCAGGGTCACGCGTCCATGAAGGCGCTGGCCGAAGGGCAGGCCGCAGGTTTGGGACAGCAGCAATTCGGGGCTTTCCCACTGCGCCCAGACATCGCCGTCCCTGGTCAGGTTTTGCGGGGCCTTGGTGCCAAGACCCTCGCGGATCAGGGCCCAGAACCGATCGTTTGCCGACGCCGTCTCGGGTCGGTCGTACATCGGCAACGAGGCGATCATTCAGCGATTTTCGACACGCTGGCGGGCCAGGTTGCTGTCTCGGTCGTTCACGCCCAGAAGGTTGGCCACAAGCCGCAAAAGGCTGTCTTCATCATGCGCGCGCTCGCCATCGGCAAGAACGACCTCCCACAGTGCCTCTATGACGCCCTCGCGCTCTTCGTAGACGACCGCGTCCTTGATTGCGCGGGTGAACCGCACGGTGTCGGGCGCTTCGCTTTCCAGCATCTCGGCCTCGCCGCGCAGATCTTCGGCCTCGCCAGAGGACAAGCCGAAGCGGCGCTGCGTGATCTGGTCGATCCGGCGCACCTCTTCTGGCGCGTAGTCTCCGTCGCTACGGGCGATGCGCACCAAAAGCGCCGTCAGAGCAAGCCGGGCGTCGGGCTGCTCGAGCGGATCTGGGTCCGGGCGGGTCAGGCGGTTCAGGAAATCTGCAAACATGCCTCAGATATAGGGCGGGCGGCGATGGGTGCAAAGAGGCGCGGCGCCGCGCGGCACATTGCATGTCGATGCGCCGGACAGCACAACGCCGGAACGGCCTTTTCAGGGGCTGTTCCGGCGTGCACCGTTCCACTCACTACACAGACGTTCGAAAAACTCTCTTACGTCCGCCACTACAGGTATCGTTAGACAGAACCGAAGCGGCGACACTCGGACGACAATGCTGCAAGTTGTGACAATTTGATGAAATGAGAGTTTTTTGAACTTGGGCAAAACTTCGTCTGATCGGGCGAAAGCCTTAACAAAACCCGCATAGGCCGTGTACAAACCAAGCGCGCAGAGCGGTACTGTACGCACACGGCAAACAGTACAGGAGCTTTGAAAGCGCCCCTGCGCCCGATTTTGTTGCCACATTTTACTGTTTGCGAATGCGGAACAGTCTGTTCACTCGCGTTATGCGTGTGAGACTCCGAGATTTTTTCTCGGCTCCGGGTAGTCGCTCTGGTTCGGGTGTTCGTCAGAGAATCAAACGAGTCGCGAGATTTCCTTGGCCGCGCGCACGAAGTCGGCAAACAGCGGATGCGGCGCGAACGGCTTTGATTTTAGCTCTGGGTGGAATTGCACCCCGATAAACCAGGGGTGGTCCGTGACCTCGACAATCTCGGGCAGGCGGCCGTCCGGTGACATTCCGGAAAAGCACAGGCCTTTCTCTTCCAGTTTTTCGCGATACGCGATGTCGACCTCGTAGCGATGGCGGTGGCGCTCTTCGATCACGGTCTCGCCATAGACCTCTGCGACCTTGGAGCCCTTTGCCAGATTGGCCGTGTAGGCGCCCAGCCGCATGGTGCCGCCCTTGTCGTCGCTAACCTTGCGGGCCACGGTGTGGTTTCCCTGCACCCATTCCTTGAGATGGTAGACAACCGGTGTGAAGCGCTTATGGCCGGCCTCGTGGTCGAATTCCTCCGATCCGGCATCCTTGACCCCGATCAGGTTGCGCGCGGCTTCGATGACAGCCATCTGCATGCCCAGGCATATCCCCAGGTACGGGATCTTCCGGGTGCGGGCGAATTCTGCGGCGCGGATCTTTCCTTCGGTCCCGCGCTCGCCAAAACCACCGGGCACGAGAATCGCGTGAAATCCTTCCAAGTAGGGTGCCGGATCGCCTTGCTCGAAGATCTCGGCGTCAATCCACTCAACCTTAACGCGAACCCGGTTGGCCATTCCTCCATGTGTGAGAGCTTCGGCGATGGATTTGTACGCATCCTCCAGCTGGGTGTACTTGCCAACGATGGCGACTTTCACTTCGCCCTCGGCGTTGAATATCCGGTCGGCAACGTCTTCCCAGCGAGCCAGATTCGGCTTTGGCGCGGGCGAGATCCCGAAGGCGTCGAGAACCGCCTGGTCAAGGCCCTCGCGGTGATAGGCAAGTGGCGCCTCGTAGATCGATTTCAGATCAGGGGCCGCGATCACGTCCTCTTTTCGCACGTTGCAAAAGAGCGCGATCTTCGCGCGTTCCTTTTCAGGGATCGGCTTGTCGGACCGGCAGACCAGCACATCGGGCGCCAGGCCGATCGAACGCAATTCCTTGACACTGTGCTGCGTGGGCTTGGTTTTCAGCTCGCCCGACGCGGCAATCCAGGGCAATAGCGTCAGGTGCATGAAGATGCATTGGCCGCGCTCTTTTTCCTGAGCGAATTGCCGGATGGCTTCGAAGAACGGCAGTCCCTCGATATCGCCGACCGTGCCGCCGATTTCGCACAGCATGAAATCGACTTCGTCTTCGCCGATCGAGATGAAGTTTTTGATCTCGTTCGTCACATGCGGGATGACCTGGATGGTTTTTCCCAGATAATCGCCGCGCCGCTCTTTTTCGAGCACGTTGGAATAGATGCGGCCCGAAGACACCGAATCCGTTTTCCGAGCGGCGACGCCGGTGAAGCGCTCGTAATGGCCAAGGTCGAGGTCGGTCTCTGCGCCATCGTCGGTGACGAAGACCTCGCCATGCTCAAAGGGCGACATGGTGCCGGGATCGACGTTCAGATAGGGGTCAAGCTTGCGCAGCCGCACGGAAAATCCGCGGGCCTGCAACAGAGCGCCCAGGGCTGCGGACGCAAGGCCTTTACCAAGCGAAGATACAACACCGCCGGTGATGAAAACGAAACGTGCCATACTCGATGATTTCCCCGTGGTCGGTGTTTGTTATCGGGTGCGGCGGCAAGGCCAAGACACGCATCCCACGGGATTTAAGCCTTAGCGGATTCGGTGATTGAGGTCCAGCCGATAAAGCACAGTATCTTGTGGTTTCCGCTGCGTCGGCGGCTATAGATCGCGGGCCGGGCGCGAACAAACGAGTATGAAGGTCGGCATGGCGACCGATGCGGCCCGGACGATGAAGCGCGGGATACGCCGCAACAGCTTTGCCGCGAAGCTGTCAGGTTTCTCGATTGCCAGAAGATCAAAGAACGCTTCGTCCGTAGCGCTGGTTACGGCAAATCCGGCGTCTTGCGCATGGCGGCGGATACCTGGCAGGGAAAAGGGATTGCAGTCATACCATTCCCCCTTGCCGCTTGCCTTCACCCATGCGTCAGCAAGGTTTTGCGGCAGCCAGCTGAGAAACGGCAGCCGGTAGTGCGGTTCGATCAGCGCAAAGCGGCTTGGAACGGACAGGTAGAGCACCCCGCCGGGGCGCAAGACGCGCAAGATCTCGGACAGGCACAAGGCTTGCTCGTCGCGCGTGCCGACATGTTCTATCACGTGGTTCAGCAGCACCAGATCAAAGCTTCGATCGGCGAACGGAAGCGTGGCGTCCGGGGTCTGGTGGATATCCATGCCATCAACGGCAAACTCCGAGACATCGCGGTCCGTCGCGATCACGCTGCGCACAAGGGGCTGGAAATGTGCCGACAGCAGGCCCGATCCCGCGCCGAAATCAAGCATGTCCAGCTTCGACAGATCCAACCGCCGCGACAAGATCGTCTCGATCTTCTTGGCCTTCAGATTGCGCGAGTGCTGATCGCCCGCCACATGGCCGCCTCGGATCCTGGTGTCGTTCAAGGCACGCTCCTTTCACGCGCGGACGCATATCGGCGAAACGTAACTGCGACGCGGTGCACTGTCAGCAATCCGCGAAGTGACGCAGGCATCGCAAAGGCGCAATGTGCAATCGAGGCAACAGGTCGGGCTTGGCGCGCAAAGGGCTCGGCGCTTTACTCCACTGGCGGCGGGGCCAGAGTGTCAGTATCCAGCGTGGGCGGCAAAAGCTCATCTGCCGAGGGGACCGCCGGTGCGGTCTCCGATTGGGACGGCACGCCCAAGCGGTCGATGACCGAGGTGTCGGCGGAATTGGAGGCCGCCAGGATCGTCAATGTGATCGAGGTCGCGATGAATGCAAGGGCAAAGCCCCAGGTCAGCTTGCCCAGCGCCGTGGCCGCGCCGCGCGAGGAAATCGCGCCGCCACCACCGCCCATGCCCAGCCCGCCGCCTTCCGAGCGCTGCAGCAGAACAACAGCGATCAGGCACAGGGCCAAAATCAGGTGGACGATCAGAACGACGTTTTCCATGAGCTATCGAAGCCTTGCTTGGTGGACTGTGGGTATCTAGAGCCTCATCGGCCGCGCCGCAACCCCGAAGCTGCCGTCCGGGTTGGTCTTGCGGCAACTTTCAGCGCCGTGCGGTTGCGGGGCTATTCCTCGACGTCGTCCACGTCCAGCTGACCAGAAAGTTTGCGCCGGATGATGCTCCAGGACAGGCCGACACCAAGCACCAGCGATAGGGCAAGAAGCCCCAGCCAGACATTCACGCTTCGGTTTTCGATGCTTAGGAGTCCGATATCGTACAGCACCCAGATCTGGGCAGCGAATATCGCCGCGACCAGCAGCATCCCGAACGCGCCAATCGAACGGAGCGTCGCCCGAAGGTAGATCACGTAGCCCGTCAAAAGCAAAAGCCCGGCCAGGATGACCAGCGGAAGTTGACCGTTCCAGCCTTCGCGTGCCCACCGCATATAGTTGAATTGCGTGGGATTGAAGGTCAGCGACAACAGCACGAACGCGATCAGCCAGCGAAAGAAAAAGCTCATGACAAACTCCGTTTTGCCAAGGGTTGCCGCGAACCGGGCGCTCTGTCCAGTCCGGCCGCACGATTAATGGTTTCCCTGCGGGATCGGTGCCGCTATACCGGCGCGGGTTTGCATACCGAGGGGAATTCTCATGGCCAATGTGGTCGTTGTCGGCGCCCAGTGGGGCGACGAGGGCAAGGGCAAGATCGTCGATTGGCTGTCCGAGCGCGCCGACGTGATCGCGCGCTTTCAGGGCGGGCACAATGCCGGCCATACCTTGGTAATCGACGGCGCCGTGTTCAAACTTCACGCGCTGCCCTCGGGTGTTGTCCGCGGCGGCAAATTGTCCGTGATCGGAAACGGCGTTGTGCTGGACCCCTGGCACCTTGTGAGCGAGATCGAGCAAATCCGCGGGCAGGGCGTCGAAATCACACCCCAGACACTGATGATTGCCGAGAATACCGCCCTGATCCTGCCGATCCACGGCGAACTTGACCGGGCGCGCGAAGCGCAGGCGTCGGTAGCCAAGATCGGCACGACCGGGCGCGGAATTGGCCCGGCCTACGAAGACAAGGTCGGGCGGCGCTCTGTCCGGGTGGCCGATCTGGCCGACGATGCAACGCTGGAGCGCCGTGTAGACCGCGCACTGGTGCATCACGACGCGTTACGCCGCGGGCTGGGGCTGGAACCGGTTGATCGCGCCGCACTTCTTGCCGATTTGCGCGAAATCGCCCCCCGCATCCTGAAATACGCAGCGCCGGTGTGGAAGGTGCTGAGCGAGAAACGGAAGTCGGGCAAGCGCATCCTGTTTGAGGGCGCACAGGGCGCACTGCTGGATATCGACTTCGGCACTTATCCTTTCGTGACCTCATCGAACGTGATCTCCGGTCAGGCCGCGACGGGCACCGGGATCGGCCCTGGCGCGATCGATTTCGTGCTGGGGATCGTCAAGGCCTATACAACGCGCGTCGGCGAAGGCCCCTTCCCGACCGAGCTTGAGGACGCCGACGGCCAGCGCCTGGGCGAGCGCGGGCACGAATTCGGCACGACCACCGGCCGCAAACGGCGCTGCGGGTGGTTCGATGCCTGCCTTCTGCGGCAGACCTGCGCGACCTCGGGCGTGAACGGCATAGCCCTGACGAAACTGGACGTTCTGGACGGGTTTGAAACGCTGAAAGTGTGCGTCGGCTATGAGCTTGACGGCCATCGGCTCGACTTTCTGCCGACCGCGGCAGACCGGCAGGCGCGCTGTACGCCGATCTATGAAGAGCACCCCGGCTGGTCCGAGACCACCGAGGGCGCGCGCAGTTGGGCCGAGTTGCCCGCCAATGCGATCAAATATGTGCGCCGGATCGAAGAGCTGATCGACTGCCCGGTCGCCATGCTTTCCACCTCGCCCGAGCGCGAAGACACAATCCTTGTAACTGACCCGTTTGCTGACTGATGGCCCTATCTTACAAAGCCCGCCGCCGCTGGTCCTTGATCATTCTCTTGGTCGGACTGCCCGCCTATATCGTTGCCTGCGTCACCGTGCTGAACTGGCTTGGCCGACCCAGCCTCTGGGTGGAGCTTGCGGTATATGTCGGTCTCGGCATCGTCTGGGCCTTGCCGTTTCGCGCGGTGTTTCGCGGCATCGGACGCGAAGATCCGGACAAGGCGCCAGAGGACGAGCGCGACGACGGCTAGGGCGCCGGTCGAATTTTTCGTTACGCCGAACGACGAAGGGCGCCCGCGGGCGCCCTTTGCTATGTTTTTGATGTCCCTCGCTTATTCGCCGGCGAGACGGGCCTCGGGGTTGAAGCGGGTGTCTTCGCGGATCGTGAACTGGCCGCGGCGCAGTTTCTGGATCTTGCCCTGGCGCAGAAGTTGTCCGAACGAACGCAGACCGGCCTCGCGGCTATACTCTTCGGTCTTCTCGTAAGTCGCGACCTTGCGCATCAGTTGCGGGCGCGAGAAGTGCTTGTTGCCCTCTACGAAGGCCGAATACGCAGCGGCGGCTTCCAGCAGATCGGGAAGCTCTACGGCGCCCATTTCCTCGGCGAATTCAGCAAAGGAGGTGTCGACATCGGCGTAGCTGCCCATGCCATTGTCGCCGGCGTCCTCGTCTTCCGCGTCGCGGGCGGCCATCGACACGCGGCGCGGCAGAACCGAAGCTGTGCTGGGCTGCGGGGCGGCGTCTTCAGTTTCGGCGTGATCGACCCGCTGCTCGGAGACCAGCACCAGCGGCGATGGTTTTTCTTCAAGGGGAACCGGACGTGCGCTTGAGGTTTCGGTCTTCTCGAACTCGCGGCGCGGGCGCACGACCTTGGCCAGATCGTCGCGATACTGGCTTTGCTCTTCGGCTTCTTCATCGTCCTTGCGATTGCGCCCCAGAAGGCGGTCTGCCTTGGTTGCGGCGACGGCGGCCTTGAGATGCGCTATCGCAGAACGGCGGCGCGTGCCCTCGGTGTCGTCGAGCTTCGAGTTCGTCTCTTCCAGGATGCGGTCGAAAGAGCTGTCGCCGCTTTTGCTCGTATCGGCGGCGGATTGCTCGGCCTCGTACTCGTCTGCTTCGGCAGTCTCCTGAAGGAGCTCCTCGTCCTGGTCCAGCTCTTCTTCGGTGCTGTAGCTGTCGCTGTCCTGGCGTGCGGCTTCCGCCTTGCGCAGCAATGCAACCAGTTCGGCTTCGTCCTGGTCCGAAAGCGAGGAATCCACATCATCCTCAAGAACGTCCTGCGCGGCCTCATCCTCGGCGCTGATTTCTGCACCGTGGTCTTCGTCCGCGGATGGCTCTGCGGCAGCCGACTGCACTTCGACGATCTCGGGTTCGACATCGTCCTGTGCAACCTCGCCGGGCTGGGCAATGTAGGCAGACAGGTCAAGCGCATCTGCTTCGTCTTCGCTTTCATCGGCCGGCGAATGCTCGGCGGCCATGTCTTCGGCGGTCTCGTCGTCTTCGCTTGCGTAGGTCTCGTGCGGCATCTCGCCATCGAGCGCGGCAAGATCGGCCTCGAAAGTCTCGCAGAATTCCGTCAGCTCGGCGTCTTCAACCTCCGGCTCACCCGAAAGTTCGGTCTCGTCGTCTTGTGCATCGAGATCTTCGAAGGCCTCGGCGAAGGAAGCATCGATATTGGCAGCCTGGGCGACCGGCTGGTCTGCCTCGTCGGCGGTGTCTGCCTCGTCGGTGATGTCTGCGGCGTCGGCGGCGCCCACGACAGCGCGGATACGGCTTAGCTTGGCGGCGACGCTGTTGTCATCTTCCACCGGGGCAGGCTCTGCCGCGGCGTCAGCGGCAAGGGGCGTGTCCGCGACATCCTGTTCTTCGTCCTCATAAGCCTCTGCAGCAGGTCCGGTCTGGTACGCAGCTTCGGCGGCGTCCTCGGCCGGCTCTTCAGCAGGATAGGCCCCGGCGACTTCCTCGTACGTCTGCTCATAGGTCTCAGAGATCTCTTCATAGGTCTCCTCATAGGTCTGCGGGGCAGGCGTTTCGGTTTCTGCGCCGGCTTCGAGCAGGGGCTCCTCAGTCGCCGCGTCTTCCGCGGCGGCTACCTCTTCGGTCTCCTGCAGTTCCTCTGAGGGCTCAAAACCGGCGGCCGAAAAATCCGCTTCGGGTGCGGTATATTCAGGCGCTTCGTAAGCCGCAGGCGCGGCGGTCTCGGCCCCGGCGCTTGCATAGCTGTCAGCCTGCGTCTCATCGGGCTGCGGCGCGGCCGCAAGATCGGCAAGCGTTGCGGCGACGGGCACCTTGGTGGGCGCAAGTGTGGGCGCAGGTGTCGGCACCGCGCTAGGCTCGGCCGTCTCGGCATGTTCCATCTGGCGCAATACGATACCGTCGTCGCCGACGCGGGCTTCGACGCGGCGCTGCACTTCACGTTCCGCGATGCGATGCAACATCTCGGCATCCGGCGTCGGAGGCTCTGCCCCGAAATACCGATCATCGGCCGCGAGGTCGCGGAAGTACTCCGCGATCGACTTCATCGTCGAAAACGGTTCATCAAATCCTTCAAGCGTACAAGAGAACGTCCCGTACGAGACGGTAAGGATTTTGCTTGCGCCTACCATCGTTACTTCGCTTTCTCCCCCGATCCAGCCGAACCAACATTCCTGCTTAATGGTTCCAGAATAGGAACAGACTGTGGCAATTCGGTGGATTTAACTTGGGGTTTAGTGTGGTCTGTTTCCATGGCGAATACAAATACCGGGGCCGAAAAATCTATGGTTGAGACAGACCAAAAGGTTACACTCTTAGGCCCTGTTAAGGTTAAAGCACACGATCTTGACGACATTTTGACGCTCGCACCATTTGTGGTGGCGGCCGATGGCGGGGCCGCGCAGGCGCTCGATAAGGGGCTGATACCGAAAGCGGTTCTCGGCGATCTCGACTCGCTGCCACAATCGGCGCGCGCCGCCCTTCCGCCCGAAATCGTCTTCCAGATCGATGAACAGGACAGCACCGATTTCGAGAAATGCCTGGCTCGTATCGAGGCGCCCATGATTCTCTGCCTTGGTTTCGCCGGCGGGCGAATTGATCATGAGCTTGCCGTCTACAGCGCGTTGGTTAAGCACCCGCAAACAAAGTGCATCGTCGTGGGGGATCACGACATCGTCTTTGCCGCGCCGCCGGACATGTCGCTGGATCTTCCGGTGGGCGCGCGGGTGTCGCTGTTTCCGATGCGGCGGGTGCAAGGCGCGTCGCGTGGGTTGCGCTGGCCCATCGCGGGGCTGGGCTTTGCACCTGACCGGAAAATCGGCACCTCCAACGAAGCAACCGGCGCGGTCAACCTGCAATTCGAGCGACCGGGCATGCTTGTGATCCTGGCCCGCGATCACCTTGCCGCGGCGATGGCCGCGCTTAGCCTGTCGCCGCGCTGGCCCGCTTCATCGCCCGACTGACAGACCGCTCGCGGGCGATGATGTAAAGCCCCGCGCCAATGGTGATCGCGATCCCCATGAACGCCAGGCCGTTCGGGAAGTCCCGGAACACCAGCCATCCGACACTCGTGGCGACCGGGATCTCGATATATTGCATCGGCGCCAGCGTGGCGGTCGGGGCGAACCGGTAGGCCCACGTCATCAAAAGATGCGCGCCGGTGCCGAAAAGCCCCAAAAGCGCGAAAAGAGCCAGATCGCCCCCCGCAGGCATCAAAAGAGCCAGCGGCTCGTGTCCCGACTGCGCGCCCCAGAGAAAGACGGGCGCGAGAAGCGCACATGCGATCGCGCCGCTGGTGGCCTGCAGGGCGACGGGATCGGCTGCTTGGCTGATCTGCCGGGTGATCAGCAGGAAAAGAGCAAAGACCAGCGCCACACCAAGCGGCAACAGCGCTGGGGCGCCGACCTCGGCAAAGCTGGGCTGGACCACCAATAGCGTGCCGCAGAAACCGACCGCACAGGCCACAAGGCGGCGGGTGCCCACGGTCTCGTTCAAAACCAGCCACCCCAGCAGTAAAGAGATGAACGGCAGCACGAAGGCGATTGCGACCGCATCGGCCAGTGGCAGGTACCGAAGGGCGAGAAACATGCCGCCAAGGCCAAGGATGTGCAGAAGGGTACGCAACACCGCAAGCCACAGGATCCGGCCCTCAAGGCGCAGGCTTTGCCCCGAAAGCCAGGCAATCGGCGCCAGCAGCAGAAACTGCGCGGAAAAGCGCACCGCTACCAGCTCTGCAATGGGGAACCGCGCGCCCAGTATCTTCGCGATCGCATCGCTGAACGGGATGAGACAGCAAAAGCCAAGCATCAGCGCGATGCCGACGGGCGGACGGTCGGTGGTCATGCGCCAAGCCTATGGGCCCGGTAACCCACTGGCAATACGTCCAAAGCCCTAGGCGGGTTTCAGCTCCAGCCAGCGGCGGATGAGTTGCTTTTGCATAGCGCGCGACCGGCGCGACCAGCTGCGCGACCCGGGCGGGCGCTCGCGATCCTCGATGCGGATCGCATCGCGGCGCTCGGGGTCGGCGGTGAAGATGGCGAAGACAAGCTCGCGGTTTTCGTTCGCGCGGATATAGCCGGCAAGCCCCGAGACGAAATTCAGCGTGCCGGTCTTGGCGCGCACCTCGGCGCTTGTCGCAAGTCTGTCGTTTCCGATCGCGAAGGTCTTCAAAAGCGGGCGGATCGGGCCATCAGGTCCGGCATGGGCCAAGATCCGCACCATGTCCGAAGGCGTGATCCGTGAGCCATCGCCCAAACCGGAGTGATCCACGAACCCGGTCGTGCGCGGGCCGATATCATTTCGGATCCAGCGGTTCATGTCGCGGGCCGAGGCGATCAGACTGTGCGGATCGGTGCCTCGGGACTTGGTCGCGGCAAGCCCCAGAACCTCGGCCGACAGATTGGTGGAATAGCGCAGCATCGAGCCGATGATCTCTTCCAGTGGCGCGCTGTTGTGCACCGCCAGAACCTCGCCGCGCGGCGGCGCTTCCAGATCGGGACCCGGTTTCAGGACCAGCCCGTAGGATCTTGCCAGCGAGATGAAGACCTCACGGGAATAGCGGGCCGCGCGGCGCACCGGAAGCCACCGCGCGCCTTCGCGGCCAAGCGCGGCGCGCGCAACGCTCCAGCGATCGATGCCAGCCCCGCCGTTGTAGGAAAATACCGGAAACCGGCGCTCTGCGTCGATGCTCATCTGCGCCACTTCCACAGACGGCCGAAACCGCAGATCGCGCGCCTGCATCGTCACCGCGTAGTCTTCCTTGACGCGCTTCCATTCGAAATGGACGCGGTTGAAATTCAGGTTGAGCCCGCTGACCGAGGGATTATAGCCCACATGGTCTGGTTGTTCGGGATCGATATGGCGCAACTGCGGCAAGGCGCCCGCGAAGATCCGCAACCGGCCGGTCACGGTATGGATGCCGGTATCGCGAAGTGCCTCGACAAGTCCGCCCAAAGCATCGGTGTCCAGGGTCGGATCGCCGCCGCCCACAAGCGCCAGATCGCCCTCCAGCCTGCCGTTGGTAATCGGGCCCATGGCGATGAGCCGCGTCGAAAAGACGTGATCTGGCCCAAGATGCGTGCGGGCGTAATAGGCGGTTACGGCCTTGGCCACGCTCGCCGGAGGCATCCGCGCGTCCGCGTTGTATGCCTCGATCAGCTTGCCGGTCTTGGCGTCGGCTACCGCATAGCCGACCGATCCACCGAGCCGCGCGTCGCGTATGATCTTCGCGGCCGCCGGCGGCGGCATCGCAGGCGGTTTGGCGCCGCGCGGCACCGGCCGCAGCGACGTGAGCGGAGCGCCCGCAGTGGCGGGCAACGCAACCCCTGCTAGCAGCCCCCCCAGAAGCGCGCGACGTGAGATCACACCAGACATCGCCGATATCTAAACCCCCGCCGCCCATCCCAGACAAGCGGCAAAACATCTTCAATCGGAGACGTCACGCCATAGTGACATTCTATCCACTCAGGCGACTTAGGGGCTTGGCCACTGGCCCGAGGCGCGCAGCGCGGTCGAAGAGGTGTCGTCCATCGGCACGTTCACAAAACACCAGGCCGGCGCCCTGAGGCGGGCCAGGCGGCGCGCGTCGCGGCCCCTCAGCTTATCGGTGTGAAAACGGCTGGCGGCCACCGACAGGCGCGCCGAGATGCGCTGGCCGGGCCGGGCCAGTACGCCGATGGGCAGCGCCTCGGCGATCCACTCCCAGTCCTCCCAGTGGTGAAAACCGGCCAGATTGTCGGCGCCCATAAGCCAGACAAAGCGCACACCGGGATAAAGCGCGAAGAGGTGCCGCAGGGTGTCGGCGGTGAACCGCGTTCCCAGGCGCGCCTCGATATCGGTGATGCGCACGCGCGGATGCCGCATAACCGCGCGGGCCTGCTGCATGCGGCGCTCCAGTGGGGCTGGGCCTTTGGATTTCAGGGGGTTGCCCGGACTGACGAGCCACCAGACCTGATCGAGCCCGAACCGCTTCAGCGCTTCGCGCGTGATATGCACATGGCCGCGATGGGCCGGATCGAACGATCCTCCCAGAAGACCAACGGTCATGCCGGGGCGGGCGCAGGGCAGGCCGGCGCGCATCATCGGGTTGGGCGTCTCATGTCATTTGCGGTGCTATCAGAAGCGCGGCGGCGCGCAAATCAGCAATTGGGGATGTTCACGGCAAGCCCGCCCAGAGCAGTTTCCTTGTATTTCTCGCTCATGTCCTCGCCGGTCTGGCGCATCGTCTCGATGGCTGCGTCGAGCGGTACGAAATGCGTGCCGTCACCGCGCAGAGACAACGAGGCCGCCGACACAGCCTTGATCGCGCCAAGCCCGTTGCGCTCGATGCAGGGCACCTGCACCAGGCCTTTGACCGGATCGCAGGTCATGCCAAGATGGTGCTCAAGCGCGATTTCCGCTGCGTTTTCAATCTGCTCGGGCGAGCCGCCCATGACCGCGCACATGCCGGCGGCGGCCATGGCGCTGGCCGATCCCACCTCGGCCTGGCAACCGCATTCAGCGCCCGAAATCGAGGCATTGTGCTTGACCAGGCCGCCAATCGCGGCGGAGGTCAGAAGGAACTCGCCCACGCGCGATGGCACCGCGCCCGGCACGTGATCGAGCCAGTAGCGGATGGTCGCCGGCACGACACCGGCCGCGCCGTTGGTCGGGGCGGTGACCACTTGGCCGCCGGCGGCGTTTTCCTCATTCACCGCCATCGCATAGGTGGAAATCCAGTCATTGATCGTGTGCGGCGCCGACAGGTTCATGCCGCGTTCGGCCAAAAGCGCCTGGTGGATGCCGTGGGCGCGGCGCTTGACATTCAGCCCGCCGGGCAGCGTTCCGGGCGTCTCAAGGCCGCGGTCGATGCAGCCGGACATGACCTCCCAGATCCGGGCGAGCCCCTGGTCGAGCGCCCCCACGCCGATCCGGGACAGCTCGTTGGCGCGCTTCAGCCCGGCAATCGTCTGGCCGGTTTCTGCGCACATCCGGAGCATCTCGGCAGCCGATTTGAAGGGGTAGGGCACCGGCGGGCCGTCATCGGTATCCTTGCCCGCGGCCAGTTCTGCGGCGGTCAGCACGAAGCCGCCGCCCACGCTGTAGAAGGTCTCTTCGAATATGACGTCGCCCTGCGCGTCGGTCGCCGACAGCACCATGCCGTTTGCGTGGCCGGCAAGCGCAACCTCGTAGTCGAACACAAGGTCCGTCGCGGGATCGAAGGACAAGGGGCCAAGCCCCTCCGGCGTCACGGTTTTTTCAGTGCGTATAGCGTTCAGTGCCGCCTCGGCCCGGGTCTTTTCGTAGGTTTCGGGATCAAAGCCCGCAAGCCCGAGTATCACGGCCCGGTCGGTTGCATGCCCGACACCGGTAAAGGCCAGCGAACCATGCAGACGCCCCCGCAAGCCGCGCGCCGTGAAGGGCTGCGCGCGAAGTTGGTCCAGAAACCGCGCCGCCGCGACCATCGGACCCATGGTGTGGGACGACGAGGGCCCGATCCCCACCTTGAACATCTCGAAAACCGACAAAAACATGGGCGCGTTCCCTCATTGGCCTGGCCCCGCATTTGCAGGCCAGATGCACACGGCTTCCACTCACATAACGGTGGCTGGCGGATGTGAAAAGAGCATCGCGGGCCGGGCGGCCGTATGAGAAAAACGCCGCATCACGCGCCCAAGTCGACATTCTGTGCCGTGCCGATCTTCGGCGCGCGCCCGCAACGCGACCATGGCAGCGCAATTGGCACTCGCGCCGCTTTGCCAACTTGCCTATAACCACCGCCAACGCAATCAGTGCAGGCGGCCTTTGATATGTCCGAAAACCTCTCTCCGATCGACACTGCAAAGTTCGTGGCCGCCAAGCGGGCTTGCGAATTCGTGGAAAGCGGGATGCGCGTGGGGCTGGGCACGGGCTCGACCGCGGCATGGCTCGTGCGTTGCCTGGGCGAGATGGTGCGCGAGGACGGGCTGGAAATCGTCGGGGTTCCGACCTCGACCCGGACGGCCGAACTGGCGCGCGACGTGGGGATCAAGGTTGTCAGCCTTGACGAGGCCAAGTGGCTCGATGTCACGATCGACGGCACGGACGAGTTCGATGCCGAGCTCAACCTCATCAAGGGGGGCGGCGGTGCGCTGTTGCAGGAAAAGATCGTCGCGACCGCCTCGGACCGGATGATCGTGATCGCCGACAAGACCAAGCAGGTCGAAACGCTGGGCGGGTTTCCCCTTCCGGTCGAGGTCGTGCCGTTCGGCTGGCAGACCACCAAGGCGCTGATCGAAGAAACGCTGTCCTCGCTGGAGGTGCTCGGCGACAGCTCGAGCCTGCGGATGAATGGCGATGCCGCATATGTGACCGATGAAGGGAACTATATTCTGGACCTGCACCTGGGCCGAATCGGCAACGCGCGGCAGTTCGGAATGGTGATCAACCAGATCCCCGGCGTGGTGGAGAACGGGCTTTTCATCGATATCTGCGACGTTGTCGTCATCGGGCATGGCGACGGCCGGGTCGAGGTCAAGGACATCACCGCGGGCACCACCGAGCAGGAGGTGATCGAGTTTCTCGACACCGAGAACCTCTTTTCGGACATGGCGGAGTAGGCCGGGTGTCTTTCGATTACGATCTGTTTGTCATTGGCGGCGGCTCTGGCGGGGTGCGCGCGGCGCGGATCGCCGCATCCGAAGGCGAGGCCAAGGTCGCGCTGGCCGAAGAGAGCCGGATGGGCGGCACTTGCGTGATCCGCGGATGCGTTCCGAAAAAGCTCATGGTTTTCGCCAGCGGGTATCCGGCCGCGATAGACGCGGCAAGGCAATACGGCTGGCAGGTCAAAAGCGGCGCGTTCGACTGGCCGGCGTTTCGCGATCATCTGCACAATGAGCTTGACCGGCTTGAGCAGATCTATCGCGACAACCTGACCAGGGCCGGGGTCGAGATCTTCGACTGCCGGGCGGTGATCGTCGATCCGCACACGGTCAAGCTTGCGGACGGCAAGACCTGCACCGCGCGCCACATCCTTGTCGCCACCGGCGGGCACGTCTCGTTCCCCGAGGGTCCTGAAGGGGTAGAGCTTGGGATTTCGTCCAACGATGTTTTTCATCTCGAAGAGCTTCCCAAGCGTCTCCTGATCATTGGCGGCGGCTACATTGCCTGCGAATTTGCCTGTATTTTCAATGGGCTCGGCACCCATGTCACGCAGTATTATCGCGGCGCGCAGATCCTGCGCGGCTTTGACGACGAGGCCCGCGGCCTGATTGCCGAAGCGATGACCGACAAGGGCATCGAGCTGCACCTGGGCACCAACATCATCGAGATAGAGCAGCACGACGAGGGCATCTGGGTGAAATCGTCGAACGGGCGCGAGGCGGTCTTCGACAAGGTGATGTTAGCCACCGGCCGCGCTCCGAACACCTCCGATATCGGGCTTGAAGAAGCCGGGGTCGAGCTGGGCCGCAAGGGCGAGATCGTCGTGGATGAGTTCAGCCAGACCAATGTGCCGTCGATCTTTGCCGTGGGTGACGTCACGAACCGCATCAACCTTACGCCGGTTGCGATCCGCGAAGGCCATGCCTTTGCCGATACGGTCTTCGGCGGCAAGCAGACGCCGGTGGATCACGAGCTTGTTCCAAGCGCCATCTTCACCCAGCCGGAATACGGCGCGGTGGGGCAGACCGAAGAGCAAGCGGCCGAGAACCACAAGATCGAGGTCTATTGTACGTCGTTCCGGCCGATGCAGACCGCCTTCATCGACAAGCCCGAGCGTGTGCTTTTCAAACTGATCGTCGATCAGGAAACGCGCAAGGTCCTGGGCTGTCATATCGTCGCAGATGGGGCGGGCGAGCTGATCCAGCTTGCGGGCATTGCCATCAAGATGGGCGCGACAAAAGAGGATTTCGACCGCACGGTTGCAGTTCACCCCACAATATCGGAAGAGCTTGTGACAATGCGAACCCCCATGCGCACGGCTTGAATTCGGCGCGCGGGACCACACTTAGCATCGTAAGATGTAACAAGACCAAACAAGGGAAAGATACCTAAATGGCCGGCAACAATGGCGGACCCTGGGGCGGTGGCTCCAGAGGCGGCGGATCCAACGGTGGCGACGACGATCGCCGCGGTGACCGCCGACCGGGCGGCGACGGGCCGCAAATTCCTGAGATCGATGAGATCGTTAAGAAAGGCCAAGAGCAACTGCGCGTCCTGATGGGCGGCAGGGGCGGCGGAGGCCGTGGCGCCGGAGGTCCCGGCGGCGAGGGCCCGAAACTGACCCGCGGCACCTTCGGTCTGGGCCTGCTGGCGCTGGCCGCGCTCTGGGCCTTCATGTCGTTTTATACCGTCCGCCCCGAAGAGCAGTCGGTAGAGCTTTTCCTGGGCGAGTTCAGCTCGACCGGCGAGCCGGGCCTGAACTTTGCGCCTTGGCCGCTGGTCACCGCAGAGGTCCTGCCGGTGACGCGGGAAAACTCCGAGAACATCGGGCTTGGACGGTCTGGCTCTTCGGGCGGCGACGGCTTGATGCTGACCACGGATGAAAACATTGTCGATATCGACTTTCAGGTGGTCTGGGTCATCAGCGATGCGGCCAGGTACCTGTTCAACCTGCGCGATGGGCCGCAGACAGTGCGCGCCGTGTCGGAAAGCGCGATGCGCGAGATCGTGGCCGGCAGCGAGCTGGCCCCGCTTCTGAACCGTGACCGCGGGATCGTGGCGCAGCGCGCCGAGGAGCTGATCCAGCGCACGCTGGACAACTACGATTCCGGCATTCGCATCGTCCGCGTCAACCTCAACAAGGCCGACCCGCCGGTGCAGGTGATCGACAGTTTCCGCGACGTGCAGGCGGCCGAACAGGAACGGGACCGGCTGGAACGGCAGGCAGATGCCTACGCGAACCGGGTCCTGGCCGGGGCGCGCGGTGAAGCGGCGCAGGTTCTGGAAGAAGCCGAAGGCTATCGGGCCCGGGTGGTCAACGAGGCGCGCGGTGAGGCAAGTCGCTTCAGCGCGGTTCTGACCGAATATCTGGCCGCTCCGAAAGTGACCCGCAAACGCCTCTATATCGAAACGATCGAGCGGGTCCTAAGCGATGTCGACAAGATCATCCTCGATGAAAGCACAGGCGGCGCGAGCGGACAGGGCGTCGTGCCCTATCTTCCCCTGAACGAACTTCGGCGTCAGCCGACAAGCGGCGGAGGCAACTGATATGCGAAAAGCAAGTATCCTGATCCCGATTGTTGTCGTGGCCATTGCGGCGGCGCTGTCATCGATCTTCATCGTGGACGAGCGCGAAAAGGTGCTGGTGCTGCAATTCGGGCAGATCAAGCAGGTCAAGGAAGTGCCAGGTCTTGGTTTCAAGATCCCGCTGATCCAAGAGGTCGTTCGTTATGACGACCGGATCCTGTCGCTCGACACGCAGACCATCGAAGTCACGCCGTCGGACGATCGCCGGCTCGTGGTCGATGCGTTCGCACGTTACCGGATCGCCGATGTGGTGCAGTTCCGCCAGGCGCTGGGCGTCGGAGGGCTTTCAACGGCTGAAAGCCGGCTTGATGGCATTCTCGTCGACTCGATCCGGGCGGTTCTGGGTTCGGACGGTGTCACATCGAACACAATCCTGTCGCCCGAGCGCGCCTCGCTCATGAACCGTATCCGGACGATGGCGGATGCTGCGGCGGGGGACCTTGGCCTTGATGTGGTGGACGTGCGCCTCAAGCAGACGAACTTGCCCGAGCAGAACCTCGATGCCACCTTCGCCCGGATGCGCGCCGAGCGCGAGCGAGAAGCCGCCGATGAGATCGCGCGCGGCGAAGAGGCGGCGCAGCGTGTGCGCGCACAGGCTGACCGCACCGTGGTCGAGCTTGTCTCGGAAGCCAATCGCGAAAGCCAGATCACACGCGGTGAGGCCGATGCCGAGCGCAACAACATCTTTGCGCAGGCCTTCGGAGCGGACCCAGACTTTTTCGAGTTCTATCGCTCGCTGGCCGCATATGAGCAGGCAATTCAAGGCAGTAACTCGACCCTGGTCATCACGCCGGACAGCGAGTTCTTCGAATTCCTGAAGAGTGACGGTCTCGACTGATGGGCTGGCTTTTTCTGGGCCTCGGTCTGGTTTTAGTTTTGGAGGGGCTGGTGTTCGCACTGGCCCCTTCTCGTCTTGACGACATCCTTGAGATGATGCGCGCGATCCCTCCCGAGACGCGGCGCCTCATAGGGTTGGCCGCGGTGGCGCTGGGCGTCTGCTTGGTTGCCGTCGCCCGGATGATCGGCGTATGAATTGCGCAGTGTCGAACGCGGTACGGGTGGTTGGTGTCGCTCACGTTCAGTTGAGGGCGGGCGAACGCACTTTGCGTTCTTTGATTGGCAACCTATCTAAACGATATCCAAAGACGCGGGCGGTCCGAGCAGATCCGCTTCAGGCAAAAGAATAGGAGTTCGCAGTGAAATCAAAAGCAATTGCAGTCTCTTCGCACGAGGTGCGATCGGTGCGTGCCCTTTGGGCCTTGTTTCTTGGGCTCGCGCTTCTTATGGCCCAGGCGATCGCGGCGCGCGCTGCGCCTGAAAGCTTTGCCGATCTGGCCGAGCAGGTCAGCCCCGCGGTTGTGAACATCACGACCTCGACCACGGTGGCCACGTCCACGGGTCCGGCACCGGTCGTTCCTGAAGGATCCCCGTTCGAGGATTTCTTTCGGGATTTCCTGGATCGCAACGAAGGCGGCCCAAGCCGTCCGCGGCGCAGCCAGGCACTGGGCTCGGGCTTCGTGATTTCCGAAGACGGGTACATCGTGACCAACAACCATGTCATTCAGGGCGCCGATGAGATCCTGATCGAGTTCTTCGAGGGCGGAGAGCTGGAGGCAGAGGTGATCGGCACCGACCCCAACACAGACCTTGCGCTATTGAAGGTTCAAAGCGACACGCCGCTGGCCTACGTGCCTTGGGGCAACAGCGACGAGTCGCGGGTCGGCGACTGGGTCATGGCGATGGGCAACCCGCTTGGACAGGGCTTTTCGGTCTCATCCGGTATCGTATCGGCGCGCGGCCGTGCGCTTTCGGGCAGCTATGACGACTACATCCAGACAGATGCCGCTATCAACCGGGGCAACTCGGGTGGGCCGCTTTTCAACATGGATGGCCAGGTGATCGGCGTGAACACCGCGATCCTGTCGCCCAATGGGGGATCGATCGGCATCGGGTTCGCAATGTCGAGCCGGGTGGCGACCAACGTGATCAACCAGCTTCGTGAGTTCGGCGAGACCCGCCGCGGCTGGCTTGGCGTGCGTATTCAGGACGTGACCGACGATGTGGCCGAAGCCCTGGGGCTCGAGCGCACGGCGGGCGCGCTTGTGACGGATGTGCCCGAAGGGCCGGCTGCCGAGGCCGGCATCCAGTCCGGTGACGTGATCCTGTCCTTCGATGGCGCGGATGTCGAAGACACCCGCGGTCTTGTGGCGCGGGTCGGAAACACCGAGGTCGGCAAGGCCGTGCGCATCGTGGTCTTCCGCGAAGGCGCGACCCAGACCCTTCTGGTGACGCTTGGCCGCCGCGAGGACGCAGAGCGGACATTCCCGGCCTCTGCTCCGGCGGACGAGCCGATCGAGCGCGATATTCTCGGCCTGACCATCAGCCCGATCACCGCCGAACTGGCCGAGCAACTGGGCATTGCGGATGGCGCCGAGGGGCTTGTCGTGACCGATGTCGCCGAAGACAGCGAAGCCTTCAAGAAGGGCCTGCGCGCCGGCGATCTGATCACGGAAGCGGGCCAAGAGGCTGTCACCGACGTCGGCGATCTGGAAGACCGCATCGCCAGCGCGCGCGACGCGGGCCGCAAATCACTGCTGCTTTTGGTGCGCCGGGGCGGCGATCCGCGGTTCGTGGCGCTGTCTTTGGAAGACTAGGCGCCTTCATCTGCACCGTTTTCGAAGGGCGGCCCCAGTGGCCGCCCTTTGTTCTTTTGCGCCCTGCGCAAGCCCGTGCGCCGCACCGCGCCAGCAGCCTGCCTGGGCAAAGTGGCGCGCAAGGCACGTAAAGGCAGCGGGCCGTGCTGCCGCTCCAAAACGATAAAGATGGTGCCGCGCCCCGGTTTTTTCCATGTACTCTAAGGGCTTCACAAAACCGCAGCACTGGTATCAACTGTCCGGATGCGGGACGCAAAGCGATCATGATCAGGATTTTGGCGACCATCTCGGGCCAGTTCCTGGTGCTTTTTGCGCGCTTCATCACCGCCGCGCGCGCCGAATGGCGCGGGACCGAGCCGGTGCGCCGCCGCCGGATCTACTATGCAAACCACACCAGCAACGCCGACATGCCGCTGATCTGGACGGTTCTGCCGCCGGTGCTGCGCCGCGAGACCCGCCCGGTCGCGGCGGCTGATTACTGGCTCAAGACAAAACTGCGCGCGTTTGCCGGGCGCGACATCTTCAAGGCCGTCCTCATCGACCGTCGCGCCGAACACCGCACCGAAGACCCGATCGCCGCCATGGCCGCCGCGCTTGACGAGGGCAGCTCGCTCATCCTGTTTCCCGAAGGCGGGCGCAACATGGGCGAAGAGCCCCTGCTGCCCTTCAAAGCCGGTCTTTACAACATTGCACAGCTGCGGCCCGAAGTGGACCTAGTGCCGACCTGGGTGGAGAATATCTCGAACATCATGCCCAAGGGCGAGATCATCCCGGTGCCGCTGTCCTGCTCTGTGATCTTCGGCGCGCCCATACACTTGCGCGAGGGCGAAAGTATCGAGGCTTTCCTGGAGCGCGCGGCGGACGCCCTGCGCACGCTGCGGCCGAATGCATCGACAGATTACAGCGTATCGACGGGTCAGACAGGATGAGCGCGGGCGCCGACGATCTGACGCTGATCATCGGCGGGGTGCTGGGGCTCTTGCTGCTGGCGACCCTGATTGGCGAGGCGCTTCGGATGCGCGGTGTGGCGTCCCGCCAGACGCTTGATATCTACATCACGCGGGTGAATTCCTGGTGGGTGATGGCGGTCACGCTGTCGGTTGCGCTGCTGCTGGGCAAGGTGGTGACGCTAATGCTTTTTGCATTCTGCTCATTCGCCGCCTTGCGCGAATTCATGACGCTGACCCACAAGACACGCGCCGACCACTGGGCGCTCGTGGCCTCGTTCTACGTGGTGTTGCCCGTCCAATACGTCCTGGTCTGGTGGGGGCAGGAGGGGCTATTCACCTCGTTCATCCCGGTCTACGCCTTTCTGCTTTTGCCGATCCTGTCGATGATGCGCGGGGCGGGGGCGTCGTTTCTGGCGCGGATCTCAGAGACCCAATGGGCGCTGATGATCTGCGTCTTCTGTGCCAGCCACGTGCCGGCGCTACTGGTGATCGACCTCGGTGAGTATTCGGCCCGTAGTGTCCTGCTGATCGCGTTTCTGGTGCTGGTGGTGCAACTGGGCGATCTGATGGTCTACTTCGCGGGGCGCCGGATCGGCCGCCACCGCGTTGCGCCGAGTATATCTCCGAAATCCTGGGAAGGGGTGGCGTGCGGCGCGGTCTTTGCGGCTCTGATCGGCGCTTCGGTGGCCTGGATCACGCCCTTCGGCACGGCTGGCGCAGCACTCATGGCCCTGATCTCGTTCCTGATCGGAACCGGCGGCGCTTTGGTGCTGGACGCCATCAAGAAAGACCGCGGCGTCACGAACTGGGGGCACATCATACCCGGCCAGGGCGGTATCGTCGATCAGCTGGATTCCGTCTTCTTCGCCGCGCCGGTCTTTTTCTACGTTACGCGGTTTTTCTGGGCGTAGGCGCGGCGTCGCCGGCCACGCGCAGCAGATCGTCCAGCATCCACGAGATATCTTCTATTTCCTCGGCGATCACATGCGACACTCCGCCCTCGCGCTGCAACCGTCCGGTGACCCGCAGACAGCGCCCGGCAATCACGGCACGGCGAAACCGCTCGTACAGCGCGCGCCAGACGATGACGTTGCACACGCCCGTCTCGTCTTCCAGCGTGATGAAGATAACCCCGTTGGCGGTACCGGGCCGCTGCCGGACCAGCACCAGCCCCGCAACCGCGATCCGGGCGCCATTGGGCGGCAGCTCCAGAAGGCTATGCGGCAGGCATGCCGGCGGGTGCGGCCAGGCGTCGGGATTGCGTGTCAGCCGGGTGGACATGGGCGAACGCTACACCAGAGCGAAGCAAAGAACAAACAAAGAACAAAACCACCCGATCACAAGATCGTTTTGCCAGGGGCTGGCAGGGCACACGGCCCTGCGCTAGATAGCGGGGAAACAGAGCATTGCGATCCAAGGACCCAAGAATGGCCAAGATAACCTACATAGAGCACAATGGCACCGAACATGTCGTGGACGTCGCAAGCGGGCTGACCGTAATGGAAGGCGCGCGCGACAACAATATTCCCGGCATCGAGGCCGATTGCGGCGGCGCCTGTGCCTGCTCGACCTGCCACGTCTACGTGCATCCCGACTGGGTCGGGAAGCTGCCCCAGAAAGACGCGATGGAGGAAGATATGCTTGATTTCGCCTACGAGCCCGACACAGAACGCTCGCGCCTGACCTGCCAGCTCAAGGTCAGCGACGCATTGGAGGGGCTGATCGTCCAGATGCCCGAGAAGCAAATCTGATGGCCCGCGCGTTGGTCCACGTTGCGGCGCTGCTTGCGGTGGTGCCAGGCAGCGCAGCGCAAGCTCAGAATGCGCCGCAGATCGTCGCGGCCGAATACGGTGGCGAGACGACCGCCTATCCGCACGGGGCCCTTGGCGACGATATCGAGTACTCCGCACTTCGGATAACGCTCGACGATGGCACCACGACGCTTTTCCAGTTGCCCCAGGATCCGATGACCCGCGTCTTCGAAGACCTCAGCCCCCGGCTGGCCGATGTCGATGGCGACGGCGACGCCGAGGTGATCGTGGTGGAAAGCGATTTCCGCCTCGGCGCGCAACTGGCGATCTACGACGAGACCGGCAAGATCGCATCGACCCCGCATATCGGGCGCCGGTTCCGCTGGCTTGCGCCGGTGGGCGTGGCCGACCTAGACGGCGACGGCCTCATCGAGGTGGCCTTCATCGACCGACCGCACCTGGCCAAGTCGCTGAACATCTACAAGTACCGGGACGGCAAGCTGGTCTACTTGAGAAAATTCGACGGGCTGACCAACCATCGCAACGGATCGGATACGATCGTGGGCGGCATTCGCGATTGCGGCGACGGACCGGAAATCGTGACCGCCAACGGCAATTGGTCCCGGGTGGTCATCTCGCGGCTGACTGGCGACCGGATCGAGGCGAAAAGCGTGGCCGATTACAAGGGCCCCGCATCGATCGAAGCCGTCATGGCCTGCAACTGACCCGGTTCACCTGGCCGAAAAATACCTTCGGGGGGAGCAGGCACGGCCTGCGGGGGGCAGACCGCCCCCGCACCGCCCACATGTGACGTCAGTCAGGCAATGCGCGCCAGCCGATGTCCCGCCGGAAAAAGCCCTCCGGCCAGTCGATACCATCGATCATCGCGTAGGCGGCCTCTCGGGCGGCGGCCAAGGTATCCGCTCGCGCAGTCACGTTGAGAACCCGCCCGCCGCTGGCGGAAATACCGCCGCCGGCGGCGCGGGTACCGGCGTGAAACACCATATGCGCGCTGTCTTCGGGCAGATCATCGAGACCGCGAATACCCGAGCCTTTCTCGTAAGCCCAGGGATAGCCTTTCGCGGCCATGACCACGGTCAGGGCGTGATCGTCGGCCCAATTGACCTGCGCATCCGCCAGCGTCCCGTCCGCTGCCGCCTGCATCAAATCCAGCGCCTGCGCGCCCAGCCGCATCATCAGGACCTGCGCTTCGGGATCTCCGAACCGCACGTTGTATTCGACAAGCCGCGGCGCTCCGTCCTTGATCATCAAACCGGCATACAGAACGCCCGAATAAGGCATGCCGCGCCGCGCCATCTCGGCCATCGTCGGTCGCACGATCTCCGAAAGGGCGCGCTCTGCCACGGCGCCGGTCAGAACCGGCGCAGGCGAATAGGCGCCCATGCCGCCGGTGTTGGGCCCGGTGTCGCCCTCGCCGACACGCTTGTGATCCTGCGCAGTGCCGATCGGCAGCACCGTCTCGCCATCGCAAAGCACAAAGAAAGAGGCTTCTTCGCCGTCCATGAACTCTTCGATGACGACCTCGGCGCCGGCCCCGCCAAAGGCGCCGGCAAACATCTCGTCCACCGCCGCCAGCGCCTCATCTTCGGTCATGGCCACAACCACGCCCTTTCCGGCGGCCAGCCCGTCGGCCTTCACCACGATCGGCGCGCCCTGCGCCTCGATATAGGCCCGCGCCGGGGCCGGCTGGGTGAAGCGCGCCCAGGCGGCGGTCGGCGCGCCCGCTGCGTCGCAGATCTCCTTGGTAAAGCTCTTGGAGGCCTCAAGCTGCGCGGCTGCCGCCGAGGGGCCAAACGCCAGGATCCCGGCCGCCCGCAGATCGTCCGCAACCCCGGCCGCCAGCGGTGCCTCGGGCCCGATGATCACGAAATCCACTGCATTTTCCTCGGCAAAGGTCGCCACCGCGCAGCCATCTTCGATGTTGATATCGGCGCAATCGGCGATCTGCGCGATGCCTGCATTTCCGGGCGCCACGATAAGCCGGTCGCATTTGGGGTTCTGCTTGACCGCCCAGGCGAGACTGTGCTCGCGCCCGCCGCCGCCGAGGATAAGGATATTCACGTGCCCGCCCTTTTCTGTCGCGATCAACCGATAGAACCTCAGATGCGAATAGCCGCTGAAAGATCGGGCCACAAGTATGCTGCACGGCACGACGCTGGCCGATCATGCGCTGGCAAAGCGAATGGCGCGCGCGGGTGCCGTTCGGACCGGGCCGGACCTTCGCCAAACGTCTCGCCGCCTTCGAACGCTTGTCGCAGGATCAGGCGCAAGCCGTCGTCGCCGGGTACCGCAAGGTCCATTCCCACGCCGGCACCGGTGCCCTGGTCGTTTCGGCCGCAACAGGTGCGCTGGCGCCAGGCTGCGCGACTTTTGCCTTGCCGCATCGCTCTTGCGACAGCCGCGGCGGGGCCACCGGTCATATTTCCGCAGTGGGCGGCTTCTGATCTGGCGCTTTGGAATGGGCGGCGCTACGGTCCGGCCATGTCCGATCTGATCGATGATCCCATGCCGGGCGAGAACGCCCACGAATACACCGTCTCGGAGATCTCCGGCGCCGTCAAACGCATCGTCGAGGGCGAGTTTGGCCGGGTCCGCGTGCGCGGCGAGGTAGGCCGGGTCTTCGCAGCGCGCTCCGGGCATCTCTATTTCGATATCAAGGACGACCGGGCCGTACTGGCCTCGGTGTCTTTCAAGGGCCAGGTGGCGCGCTTCCCGGTGATGCCGGAAGAGGGCATGGAGATCGTCGCGACCGGCAAGCTGACGACCTTCCCGTCGCAATCCAAGTACCAGCTGAACGTCGACGATCTGCGCCCGGCCGGCGTTGGCGCGCTGATGGCGATGCTGGAGAAGCGCAAGAAGGCGCTCGCGGCAGAGGGGCTGTTTGACGAGGCGCGCAAAAAGCCGATCCCCTACCTGCCGCAGATCATCGGCGTTGTGACCTCGCCGTCGGGCGCTGTGATCCGCGATATCCTGCACCGTCTGCGCGACCGGTTCCCGCGCAAGGTTCTGCTGTGGCCAGTGACCGTGCAGGGAGAGCGTTGCGCCGCCGAAGTCGCCGCGGCCATCGACGGCTTCAATGCGCTGGCCCCCGGCGGGGCGATCCCGCGGCCGGACTTGCTGATCGTGGCGCGCGGCGGTGGCTCGATCGAGGATCTTTGGGGCTTCAACGAGGAAATCGTGGCGCGCGCGGCGGCGGCGTCCGAGATACCGCTGATCTCTGCTGTGGGCCACGAAACCGACACCACGCTGATCGACTACGTCTCGGACCGCCGTGCCCCGACCCCGACCGCGGCGGCCGAGATGGCGGTGCCGGTGCGCATGGAGCTTTTGGCCTGGACCGAGGCGCAAGGCGGCCGACTGGCGCGCGCCGCAACGCAAGGCGTGGCGCAGCGCCGGCAACGGCTGCGCGATGTGGCGCGTGCGCTGCCGCAAGCCAGCGCGCTTACC
>JABDLJ010000007.1 GCA_013003075.1 Paracoccaceae bacterium | reverse complement strand
TGACGATCAGTGAACCCTGAGGCGGCTATCTGCCTACACGCCCATGTGAATGCAGTTACGCACTAAATCCGATCCAGCGCCTTTGGACTCAACGAACGGGAGCCTTTGGGTGGATAATTGGGTGGATATTATTTGTCTAGCAATCAATAATTTATTTGAAATCAACGGCTTATAAAGAGTAAATGGTGCCCAGGAGAGGACTCGAACCTCCACGTCCATACGGACACTAGCACCTGAAGCTAGCGCGTCTACCAATTCCGCCACCTGGGCCGGTGTCGTGACGAGGGGCAATACATCCGCGCCATGCGGCTGTCAACGGGGTTGAGGCGCATCATGGGCGCTTGCTGACCCGGCAGGGCGGGGGTATTGGTTCAAAGACCCAAAGCGGAGCATTGGCCCATGTCGAAACTTGTCACCATCTATGGCGGATCGGGCTTTGTCGGCCGGTATATCGCGCGGCGTCTGGCCAAGGCCGGATGGCGTATACGTGTGGCGGTGCGCCGCCCGAACGAGGCGATGTTCGTCAAGCCTTACGGTGTTGTGGGGCAGGTCGAGCCGGTTTTCTGCAATATCCGCGACGATGACAGCGTGCGCTCGGTGATGCACGGGGCGGATGCGGTGATCAACTGCGTGGGCATACTGGCGCCCGATGGCAAGAACGGATTTGACGCCGTGCAGGCCGAAGGCGCGACCCGGATCGCGCGTCTTGCGGCCGACGAGGGCGTGGGCCGACTGGTGCAGATCTCGGCGATCGGCGCCGATGCGGACAGCGAAAGCGATTACGCCCGCACCAAGGCGCTGGGCGAGCAGGGCGTGCAAGAGCATTTTCCGGGCGCGGTGATCCTGCGGCCCTCGATCGTGTTCGGGCAGGAGGATGAGTTCTTCAACCGCTTCGCGTCGATGGCGCGGTTCGGGCCGGTGCTGCCCATTGTCGGCGCCGATACGCGGTTTCAGCCGGTCTATGTCGATGACGTGGCGCAGGCGGCTGCGGCTGCCGCGGAAGGCTCCGTCGCTGCCGGCATCTTTGAGCTGGGCGGCCCGGAGGTGAAAACCTTTCGCGCGTTGATGCAGCAGATGCTGGGTGTGATCCGGCGCCGGCGGCTGATCATCGGCATCCCGTTCTGGGCGGCGCGGCTGATGGCGACGGCGTTCGATGCCGCGTCCGCGATCTCGCTCGGCCTGATCAAGGGGCCGGTCACGCGGGACCAGGTGCGCAACCTGGCCAGGGACAACGTGGTGGCGGATGGCGCGAAATCCTTTGCCGATCTGGGCATCGAGCCCACGGCACTGTCGGCGGTGTTGCCTGATTACCTGTGGCGCTTCCGGCCCGCCGGGCAGTACGAGGCGATCAAGGAAAGCGCGGCCAAGCTCCGCGGCTAGGCGGCGGCCGGGCCTGCAAGCCCGTACCACAACAGAAACCCGCCCAGAGCGATGCGATAGACCACGTATGGCGTGTAGCTGAAGGCTTTCAAAAGCCGCATCATCAGGCTGAGCGCCAAAAGCGCGGCCAGAAAGCTCATCACGATGACCAGCGCCAGATCGCGCAGCGTTCCGGTATCGCCCGAAATCGCCACGTCGGCCCCCAGCAGCAGCCCGGACGCGGCAATCGTCGGGATCGACATCAGCATCGACAGGCGGGCGGCATCGGTGCGCGCATAACCCAGCATCCGCGCCGCGGTGATCGTGATGCCCGAGCGCGATGTGCCCGGGATCAGCGCAAGCGCCTGCCACAGCCCCATGACAAGAGCGTCTTTCAGCGACCAGCGCTCGGCGGTTTTCTCGTAGCTGCCTTTCTGATCGAACCAGTAGAGCAGGAGACCGAAGCCGATCATCGTGGCGCCGATCAGGGTGACCGAGCGCAGCGCGTCGGTATAGCCGCTCAGCTTGAGCGCCAGGCCAAAAAGAATCACCGGTATCGTGGCGATCACGAGGCACAGCGCCAGCCAGGCCTCGGGGCCGTCGATTTGCCAGCGCAAAAGCCTCGGTACGCCGATAAAGACGCGCTTCACATCGAACCAGAAATACAGGATCACCGCGCCAAGCGTGCCGATATGGGCCGCGACATCGATGATCTGGCCCTGGTCTTCCAGCCCGGTTAGCGATGGCAAAAGGATCAGGTGGGCCGATGACGAGACCGGTAGAAACTCTGTAAGTCCCTGTACCACTGCGACAAGCAGCAGATGGAAGATCGACATGTGCTCGGCCCGTTTCGAATTTTTCGCCAACTTAACGGGCGGTGGTGCAAAGGAAAGCGAAGATATAGGTCAGTAAGTATTACTTAAAAAGCAGCGAGACCCCGCAGAACTTTCGCGAACGAACGAAAAAATCCGAATATAAGTCAGTATGACTGCCTTTTATTTCTTGAGACACTTGAATAAAGAAACTGTCTGACGTCCTTTCGGAGAGCGGAATAATGGCAGAACAGCCTATGCTGAAATTCGTGAAGATCGAGCGGGATATGCCGGACAAACGCCCGCCCGATCTGCGCAGCGAAGATTTCCATGAGATCTATTCCGAGTTCGCCACCGAAAAGGCCGCCGAGCAGGCCAGCCGGTGCAGCCAGTGCGGCGTGCCCTACTGCCAGACGCATTGCCCGCTGCACAACAACATCCCCGACTGGCTTTTGATGACGGCAGAGGGCCGTCTGCGCGAGGCCTACGAGATCAGCCAGGCCACCAACACGTTCCCCGAAATCTGCGGCCGCATCTGCCCGCAGGATCGCCTGTGCGAAGGCAATTGCGTGATCGAGCAGTCCGGTCACGGCACGGTCACCATCGGTTCGATCGAGAAATACATCACCGATACCGCGTTCGAAGAAGGCTGGGTTCAGCCGATCGCCCCGATGCACGAGCGCAGCGAAAGCGTCGGCATCATCGGCGCCGGCCCCGGCGGGCTGGCCGCGGCCGACATGCTGCGCCGGCAGGGCGTGCAGGTCACCGTCTATGACCGCTACGACCGCGGCGGCGGGCTGCTGACCTACGGCATCCCCGGCTTCAAGCTGGAAAAGCCCGTCGTGATGCAGCGCATGAAGCAGCTTGAGGATGGCGGCGTCGCGTTCCGGCTGAATTGCAACGTGGGCGACGAAATCTCTTTTGCGGATATCCGCGCGGCGCATGACGCGGTGCTGATCGCCACAGGTGTCTATAAATCAAGGGATTTGCAGGCTCCGGGCGTCGGCGCCGAAGGCATCGTTCGGGCGATCGACTACCTGACCGCCAGCAACCGCAAAAGCTTTGGCGACGAGGTGCCGGAGTTCGATTCCGGCGAGCTGGACGCCGAAGGCAAGCGCGTCGTGGTAATCGGCGGCGGCGATACCGCGATGGACTGCGTGCGCACCGCGATCCGGCAGGGCGCTGAAAGCGTGAAGTGCCTTTACCGGCGCGATCGCGCCAACATGCCGGGCTCGCAGCGCGAAGTGTCCAATGCCGAGGAAGAAGGGGTCGAGTTCGTCTGGCTTAGCGCGCCTGTCGGGTTCACCGGTGACGAGGTCGCGGGCGTGATGGTACAAAAGATGCGTCTTGGCGCGCCCGATGCCAGCGGCCGCCAGGCCCCCGAGGTGATCGAGGGATCGGACTATACCGAGGGCGCGGACCTGGTGATCAAGGCGCTGGGCTTCGAGCCCGAGGATCTGCCGGGCCTCTGGGGCGAGCCGGATCTGGAGGTCACCCGCTGGGGTACGATCAAGGCCCATTTCCGCACCCACGAGACCAACCTCAATGGCGTCTATGCGGTCGGTGACATCGTGCGCGGCGCAAGCCTTGTGGTCTGGGCGATCCGCGATGGGCGCGAGGCCGCCGAAGCGATGCTGGAGCGGTTCAATGCAGCCGCGCAGGTGGCCGCCGAGTAGACCTAGGCGCCGTCCGAAACCTGCCAGCCGTAGGGCCGCCTTTTGCCGGGCCCCTGCGCGCGGTGCCCGGGTTATCAACAAATGAATGCGTCAGGTCTGCTGACCGAGATGAAACGAAAGCAACGGAAAGACCGAAGGTCATGAGCGAGAACAATCTGCAAGGACGCTGCCTGTGCGGCGCTGTCACGGTGCGGGCGACCGCGGTCGACCATCCGCCGGTCGGCCATGGGCTGGGCGCCTGCCATTGCGGGATGTGCCGCCGCTGGACCAGTTCGACTTTCATCGAGGTGTCGGCGGCCCGGACGAGCGTCGAGGCGACGGGCCCGGTGCAGACCTACAAATCCTCGGACTGGGCCGAGCGGGCGTTCTGCGGGACCTGCGGCTCTGCGCTTTGGTACCTTCTGACGGGCGAGGGCATGGAGGCAGAGCCCTGCCAGCTTTCGGCCGGGCTGTTCGACAATGCCGCGGACCGGGACCTGACGCTGGAGGTCTATATCGACAAGAAACCCGCCGGATACGCGTTCGCGGGCAAGCGGGCGACGATGACAGAGGCGGATATCCTGAAAATGGTCGGCGACGACCCCGAGGCCGACGCATGAGCGCGGTGTCGGGACATTGCCTGTGCGGCGCGGTACGCCTGACTGTGCGGACCCTTTCGGACGAGATATCGGCCTGCCATTGCGAGATGTGCCGCCGTTGGAGCGGCGGCATCCAGATGGGTATCGAAGCGGCCGAAGCCGATGTGCGGGTCACCGGGCCGGTGAAGATCTTTCGCTCGTCCCACCTGGCCGAGCGGGCCTGGTGCGACACCTGCGGCTCTGCGCTTTGGCTGCGGGATGTCGTTGGGCCCAATCAAGGGCTTTACGAGCTGGTGCCCGGGCTTTTTGACAATGCCGCCGGGGCGCGGCTGGTGCGCGAGGTCTATGCCGACTGCGCGCCCTCAGGATATGCGCTGGCCGGCGATCACCGGCGCGTAAGCAAGGCAGAGTACGAGATGACGCATCCGTTTGTGCACGAAGGAGAAGTGCGATGACCAAATACGATCAAGCATGGGCCAAGGCCGAAGAGGCCAAGCGCAAGTGGATGGCTGAAAACAGTCTCTATTCCAGCGAAGATGAGCATTCTTCCTGCGGTGTGGGCCTTGTCGTGTCGATCGATGGCAAGAAGTCCCGCAAGGTCGTCGAGAACGGCATCGACGCGCTGAAGGCGGTCTGGCACCGGGGCGCGGTGGATGCCGATGGCAAGACCGGCGACGGCGCGGGCATCCACGTGGAAATCCCCGTCAGCTTCTTTCAGGACCAGATCGAGCGCACCGGCCACAAGCCGCGCGGCGCAGAGTATATCGCTGTCGGCCAGGTCTTCCTGCCGCGTACCGATTTCGGCGCGCAGGAAACCTGCCGGACCATCGTGGAAACCGAAGTGTTGCGGATGGGCTATTACATCTATGGCTGGCGGCACGTGCCGGTGAACATCTCGGTTCTGGGCGAGAAGGCGAACGCCACCCGGCCCGAGATCGAGCAGATCATCATCTCCAACTCAAAGGGTGTCGACGAAGAGACCTTCGAGCGCGAGCTTTACGTGATCCGCCGCCGGATCGAGAAGGCGGCGGCCGCGGCGCAGGTCGGTCAGCTATATATCTGTTCGCTGTCGTGCCGGTCGGTCATCTACAAGGGCATGATGCTGGCCGAGCAGGTAGCCGATTTCTATCCCGATCTTCAGGATAAGCGGTTCGAGAGCGCCTTTGCGATCTATCACCAGCGCTATTCCACCAACACTTTCCCGCAATGGTGGCTGGCGCAGCCCTTTCGGATGCTGGCCCATAACGGCGAGATCAACACCCTGAAGGGCAACCTGAACTGGATGAAAAGCCACGAGATCCGCATGGCCTCGTCGGCGTTTGGCGATCTGGCCGAGGACATCAAGCCGATCGTGCCGCAGGGATCGTCGGATTCGGCTGCATTAGACTCTGTTTTCGAGGTTCTGGTGCGGGCCGGTCGCTCTGCCCCGATGGCGAAAACCATGCTGGTGCCGGAAAGCTGGTCGAAGCAGGCGATCGAGTTGCCGAAAGCGTGGCGCGACATGTACTCCTACTGCAACTCGGTGATGGAGCCCTGGGACGGGCCGGCCGCGCTGGCGATGACCGACGGGCGCTGGGTCTGCGCCGGGCTTGACCGCAACGGGCTGCGGCCGATGCGGTATGTGGTGACCGGCGACGGGCTGGTGATTGCGGGCTCGGAGGCCGGGATGGTGCCGGTGGACGAAGCGCAAGTGGTCGAGAAAGGCGCGCTGGGACCGGGCCAGATCCTTGCGGTCGACATGAAGAAGGGCAAGCTTTTCCACGACAAGGAAATCAAGACCAAGCTGTCCAAGGCGCTGCCGTTCGGCGAATGGGTCGGCAAGATCAACGATCTCGACGATGAGCTGGCCGGCATCCCCGAAAGCCCGATGTTCACCGGCGGGGATCTGCGTCGCCGGCAGATCGCGGCGGGCTACTCCATCGAAGAGCTTGAGCAGATCCTGGCGCCGATGGCCGAAGACGGCAAGGAAACGCTTGCCTCGATGGGCGACGACACGCCCTCTGCGGTATTGTCGGAAAAGTATCGCCCGCTGAGCCATTTCTTCCGGCAGAATTTCAGCCAGGTGACCAACCCGCCGATCGACAGTCTGCGCGAATACCGGGTGATGAGCCTGAAGACGCGGTTCGGCAATCTCAAGAACGTGCTCGACGAAGATGGCAGCCAGACAGAGATCCTGGTGCTGGGCAGCCCGTTCGTCGGCAACGCGCAGTTCGCACAGCTGATCGAGCATTTCAACGCACCTTCCGCTGAAATAGACTGTACTTTTGCAGCCGATGGCGGTTCCAGCGCGCTGCGCAAGGGGCTGGAGCGGATCCGGGCCGAGGCCGAGGATGCCGTACGCTCTGGCGCCGGGCACCTGATCCTGACCGATCACCACCAGTCCGAAGACAAGGTGCCGATGCCGATGATCCTTGCGACCTCGGCGGTGCATTCGTGGCTGACCCAGAAGGGCCTGCGGACCTTCACCAGCCTGAACGTGCGGTCGGCCGAGTGCATCGATCCGCATTACTTCGCGGTGCTGATCGGGTGCGGCGCGACGGTGGTGAACGCCTATCTTGCCGAAGACAGCATTGCCGACCGGATCGAGCGCGGGCTGATCGATGGCTCGCTGACCGAGGCAGTGGCGCGCTACCGGGCGGCGATCGACGCCGGCCTTCTGAAGATCATGGCGAAAATGGGGATCAGCGTGGTGTCGTCCTATCGCGGCGGTCTCAACTTCGAGGCCGTGGGCCTGTCCCGCGCGATGGTGGCGGAATTCTTCCCCGGCATGCCAAGCCGGATCTCGGGCATCGGCGTGACAGGGATCCAGCAGAAGCTGGTAGAGGTGCACAGCCGCGGCTGGCGTGGCGGGACCGATGTGCTGCCCATCGGCGGCTTCTACAAGGCGCGGCGCACCGGCGAAACCCATGCCTGGGAAGCCACCTCGATGCACCTGATGCAATCGGCGGTCACGCGCGCGTCTTTCGAGATGTGGAAGCAGTATTCGGCCAAGATGCGGGCCAACCCGCCGATCCATCTGCGCGATCTTCTGGACATCAAGCCGGTCGGTCCCGCGATCCCGATCGAGGAAGTGGAAAGCATCACCTCGATCCGCAAGCGGTTCGTCACGCCCGGCATGTCGCTGGGCGCGCTCAGCCCCGAGGCGCACAAGACGCTGAACGTGGCAATGAACCGGATCGGCGCCAAGTCGGACAGCGGCGAGGGCGGCGAGGATCCGGCGCATTTCCACCCCGAGCCGAACGGCGACAACCCGTCGGCCAAGATCAAGCAGGTCGCTTCGGGGCGGTTCGGCGTCACGGCCGAATACCTCAACCAGTGCGAAGAGCTGGAGATCAAGGTCGCGCAGGGCGCCAAGCCCGGCGAGGGCGGCCAGCTTCCGGGCATGAAGGTGACCGAACTGATCGCGCGGTTGCGGCACTCGACGCCCGGCGTGACGCTGATCTCTCCGCCGCCGCACCACGACATCTACTCGATCGAGGACCTCGCGCAGTTGATCTACGATCTCAAGCAGATCAACCCGCGCGCCAAGGTAACGGTCAAGCTGGTGGCGGCCTCGGGTGTCGGCACGATCGCGGCGGGCGTGGCCAAGGCCAAGGCCGACGTGATCCTGATTTCGGGCCATAACGGCGGCACCGGCGCCTCGCCGGCGACATCCATCAAGTATGCCGGTCTGCCGTGGGAGATGGGGCTGACCGAGGCCCACCAGGTCCTGTCGATGAACAACCTGCGGTCCCGGGTGACGCTGCGCACCGATGGCGGTCTGCGTACCGGCCGCGACATCGTCATGGCGGCGATGCTGGGGGCCGAGGAATACGGCATCGGCACCGCCGCGCTGATCGCGATGGGCTGTATCATGGTGCGCCAGTGCCAGTCGAACACCTGCCCGGTGGGCGTGTGCACCCAGGACGAGGCGCTGTGCGCCAAGTTCACCGGCACCGCCGACAAGGTGGTGAACCTTATCACCTTCTACGCCCAGGAAGTGCGTGAGATCCTGGCCGGCATCGGCGCGCGGTCGCTGGATGAGGTGATCGGGCGGGCCGATCTTCTGAGCCAGGTCAGCCGCGGCTCGGCGCATCTTGACGATCTCGATCTCAACCCGCTTCTGATCACCGTCGACAGCGATGTACCCACGACCTATATCCGCGACCAGGAGCGCACGCCGGTGCCCGAAACGCTGGATGCCGAGATCGTCAAGGATGCGGCGCGGTTCCTTGAAGACGGCGAGAAGATGCAGCTGTCCTACGCGGTGCGCAACACGCACCGGACCATCGGCACACGCACCTCGAGCCACATCGTCAAGCGCTTCGGGATGCGCAATGCGCTGCAGCCCGATCATCTGAAGATCAACCTCGAGGGCTCTGCCGGGCAGTCGCTGGGGGCGTTTGCGGCGCCGGGGCTCAAGCTGCAGGTTTCGGGCGATGCCAACGACTATGTCGGCAAGGGCCTGTCGGGCGGTACCATCGTGGTGCGGCCGCACATGGCCTCGCCGCTGGTGGCGGCCGATAACACGATCATCGGCAACACGGTGCTGTATGGCGCAACCGACGGCCATCTTTTTGCCGCGGGGCGCGCGGGCGAGCGGTTCGCGGTGCGCAACTCGGGCGCGAAGGTGGTGATCGAGGGCTGCGGGTCGAACGGGTGCGAGTACATGACCGGCGGCGTGGCCGTGATCCTGGGCGAGATCGGCGCCAATTTCGGGGCCGGGATGACCGGCGGGATGGCCTATCTGTATGATCCCGAGGGGCTGGCGCCCGACATGCTGAACCGCGAAAGCATCGTCACCTGCCCGGTCAGCCATCCGCACTGGATCGAAGAGCTGGAGACGCTGATCGAGGCCCATGTGGCCGAGACCGGATCGGTGCGCGGCGCCGAGATCCTGCAGAACTGGGAGGTGACGCGAGGCCAGTTCCTGCAGATCTGTCCCAAGGAGATGCTGAACAAGATCGCCTTCCCGCTGGGGATCGAAGAGACGGCGATCCCAGCCGAATAGGCCCTGAAACGGCCCGCTTTGCGGCGGGCCGTTTGCCTTTTGGCTCGTTTGCACGGCCTCAGCCCGCTTGACGAAAGCCGGGGCTTGCGTACAAGACATGCCCCGTGGCAGTGACAAAGAAACCAGCAGCAAAACCGAACAAGCGTACGCGTCGGAAGACCGCGGCGAAGGTTCCGCTGTGGCGCCGGATCTGGCGCTGGCGGCTGGTGCGCTGGCTGCGCTGGGGCGTCTTGGCGGCTGTCATGGTGGTGCTTCTCTTCGTGTCGGCCTTCGGGATCGTGAACCCGCCGACAACGCCCTACATCGTATCGGAAGCGCGGCGGCTGGGCAGTGTGCAGCGTCAGTGGATCGCGCTGGACAGGATGTCGCCCGACCTGGCGCGTGCGGTGGTGGCCGCCGAAGACGCCAATTTCTGCCTGCACTGGGGCTTTGACATGGCCGCGATCCGCGCGGCGATCGACGAGGGCGCCGAGCGCGGCGCCTCGACGCTGAGCCAGCAGGTGACCAAGAACGTCTTTCTCTGGCAGAGGCGCAGCTGGCCGCGCAAGGCGCTGGAGGCCGGCCTGACCCCGCTGGTCGAGGCGATCTGGTCGAAAGAGCGGATCGTCGAGGTTTATCTCAACGTGGCCGAGTTCGGCGAAGGCATCTTCGGCGTGCAGGCGGCGGCGCGGCATTATTTCGGGGTATCGGCGTCCGAGGTCACGGCGGCCCAGGCGGCGCTTCTGGCCGCCGTGCTGCCGGCGCCCAAGACGCGGTCGGCCTCAAAGCCCTCTGATTTTGTGCGCCGGCGCGCCGGCTCGATCCGCGACGGGGCCGCGACGATCCGCGCGGATGGCCGCTCTGACTGCTTCGAGAGTTGAATGTCCCCCAAATAGAGTGCATTCAGAGACAACGCATACCAAAGACAGTATTGCTGATGCACCGGTTATATCATGTCCCGCTTTCTCCGTTCTGCCGCAAGGTGCGTCTGTGCCTGGCGGAAAAGAAGATCGAAGTCGAACTGACACTGGAAAAATACTGGGAGCGCGATCCCGATTTCATGCGCCGCAACCCCGCCGGCAAGGTGCCCGTCCTGAAGATGGACGGCATGACGATGGCCGAAAGCACGGCGATCTGCGAATATATCGAAGAGACCAATCCGGCCCCGCCGCTGATGCCATCCGATCCCAAGGAGCGCTATGAGGTGCGCCGGCTGGTGAACTGGTTCGACGACAAGTTTCACAACGAGGTGACCTCCAAGCTGCTGTACGAGCGGGTGAACAAGAAGATCACCAAGGAGGGCTATCCCGACAGCGGCAACGTGAAATCCGGGGCGCGGGCGATCAAGTACCATCTCGACTATATGGGCTGGCTTCTGGATGAGCGGCGCTGGCTGGCGGGCGACGCGATGACGCTGGCCGATTTCGCCGCCGCGGCGCATCTGTCGGCGCTCGATTACATCTCGGATGTGGACTGGAACCGGGTCCCGGCGGTAAAGGACTGGTATGCCAAGATCAAGTCGCGCCCGGCGTTTCGCGGGCTTCTGGCCGATCACGTGCCGGGCTTTCCGCCGCCGGTGCATTATGCCGACCTTGATTTCTGACCGCGCGGCGGTCGGGGGCTGTCTGCCCCCGCAGGCTGCGCCTGCCCCCCCGAAGGTATTTGAGGCCAGATGAAGGGCCCGGCGTCCGGCACCCTGAAGGCGCGGCTTCAGGCCGAGGCCGAGGCGGCGGGGTTTGCCATGGCGCGGGTGTGCCGGCCGGATGCGGTGCCGCAGGTGCCGGCGCGGCTGCAGGCGTTCCTGAAGCGGGGGTATCACGGGCAGATGGGCTGGCTGGCCGAGCGCAGCCACTGGCGCGGCGATCCCGCGGCGCTGTGGCCCGCGGCGCGGTCGATCATCATGCTGGCCGAGCCCTATACGCCTGAAACAGACCCTCTTGCCGCGGTCGGGCGGCGCGAGCGGGCGACGATTTCGGTCTATGCGCAGGGCCGCGACTATCACGGTCTGGTCAAGAAGCGGCTGAAGCGCGTGGCGCGCTGGCTGATCGCCGAGGCGGGCGGCGCGGTGAAGGTTTTCGTCGATACCGCGCCGGTGCCGGAAAAGGCGCTGGGCGAAGCTGCGGGGCTGGGCTGGCAGGGCAAGCACACCAACCTTGTGAGCCGCGATCTGGGCAACTGGTTTTTCCTGGGCGCGATTTTCACCACGCTCGATCTGCCGGAGGACGCACCCGAGAACGACCATTGCGGCTCGTGCCGGGCATGCCTTGATATCTGCCCCACCGAGGCGTTTCCCGCGCCCTACCAGCTGGATGCGCGGCGCTGCATTTCCTACCTGACCATCGAGCACAAGGGGCCGGTCGACGCGGCGCTGCGCCCGGGCCTGGGCAACCGGATCTATGGCTGTGACGATTGCCTGGCGGTGTGCCCGTGGAACAAGTTCGCGGTGGCTGCGCGCGAGACCCGCTATGCGGCGCGCGCCGGCATGGTGTCGCCGCCGCTGGAAGAGCTTGCCGGGCTGGATGATGCGGCGTTCCGGCAGCGCTTTTCGGGCAGTGCGATCAAGCGGATCGGGCGGGACCGCTTCGTGCGCAACGTCGCCTACGCGATCGGCAATTCGGGAGCGCCGCGGATGCGCCCGGTGGTGCAGGCGCTTGCGAACGATCCCGACCCCGTTGTTGCGGAGGCCGCGCGCTGGGCGGCGCTGCGGCTTTAGACCTTTGATCCAAATCATGGTAGAATAAGAGTTGTGAGGCGAGGGTACCAGCATTGGAGGACTGCCCATGAGCAAACACATCATCGACAAGGCGCATCCATCCGGCGATGAGGGCCGGATGAAGGCCTATACCAAGCTTGACAAGGCCAAGAGCGGAAAGCCGGCCGAGCAAACCGAAAAGCTGCGGCGTGCGCCGCGCAACGAGGACGATGCCGAGCGGATGGAGCGGTTCTTGAAGACCGACCGCAAATCCGACTAGGGCAATTTGCAAACCGCGCGATTAGCGCCTAAGGCGGGGGCGATGAAAGCCCCGTCCTGACATGCGCCCGTTGCGCGGTATTTTCCTGATGATGACGGCGGTGACGATCTTCACCGTGATGACCGCGCTTATCAAGGCGGCGGGCCGGGTGCCTGCGGGCGAGGCGGTGTTCTTTCGCGCCGTACCGACCGTGGTCGGGCTTTTCGTCTGGCTGGTCTTCAAGGGCCGGCTTTACGAGGGGCTGTACACCCAGAACTGGCGCGGCCACGTGCTGCGCGGGCTGGCGGGCAGCATGGCGATGGGGCTCAGTTTCGCGGGGCTGAAGTACCTGCCCTTGCCCGAGGTTACCGCGCTGCGCTTTGCCACGCCGATCCTGATCGTGCTGTTCGCCGCCGTTCTTCTGGGCGAGCGGATCCGGATGATCCGTGTCTCGGCCGTGGCGGTAGGGCTGATCGGGGTCGTCGTCATCCTGTGGCCGCGCCTGACGCTGGAGGGCAGCAGCCGCGAGCTGTTCGGGGCGGCGATCGTGCTGGGCTCTGCCACGCTGGCGGCGTTTGCTCAGATCTTCGTGAAATCCATGGCCGGAAAGGAAAGCACGGTGGCGATCGTGTTCTACTTCTCGGCCACGGCTTCGGTGCTGTCGCTTCTGACTGTGCCCTTCGGCTGGGTCTGGCCAACGGGTGAGGAGTTCGCGCTGTTGCTGACGGCCGGCGCGATCGGCGGCTTCGGCCAGCTGATCCTGACCACGTCCTATCGCCATGCCGAGGCAGGCGTGCTGGCGCCCTTCACCTATATCTCGATGCTCTGGGCGATCCTGATCGGCTGGTTCTTTTTCGCCGAGGTGCCGACGGTGCCGATGCTGGCGGGATCGAGCCTGATCATCCTTGCCGGCGTCGCGATCGTCCTGCGCGAGCGGCAACTGGGTCTGAAACGCGCGGCCGAGGCAAAGGTGCGTGCGCGGGTGATGCAGTAGGGGGGCTTTGTGCCCGGCCGGCTGATCGGGGCGGGCAAGCGGCCATGCGTTGCGCGATGCACCGGCGTGCGCCCTGCGGGACAAAGCTTCAGTTCGGAACAGGAGCAATTCTTGCTTGGCAATGAACGCTCTTAGCGCCGTCCCCCGGGCACCAAGGACGCCAATGCCAGCAGACCGAGAACTGACGCGCCAACGAGTGCACCGGGCCAAAGAGGGTAACCCAAGAACGCGCTGGCCACAGCCCCAACTCCTACCATGATGGCGGCGAAACGGAGCCGCAAAGCCCAATCCCAAAGGATCGACCGAGACAGTTTCGACAATTCGGTCTTGATGGCAGGTTTTGATCCGTCCCGCATATCGGTAACGAGCCACTCTCCAAACCTGCCCAGCTTGGATCTGGTATCTTGCCTGGGTGTCTTGTCCATGTCTGATCTGCTAGCGTCGGATGGCGGCGGAAATGTGACAGGTCCTTGTGATGACACTGTCTTTGGGGCTGCGGACGCTTTGGGCTTGAACCGGGTATTCGCCGGCCCGCACCGGGTTCGTGCAAAAGGCGGGCCGGGACCTGGTGCCGATCAACTTCGCACCAGCGCCTCGTAGCCTTCGGCGATTTCGCGTGTCAGGGCGCCGACGTCGAAGCTGTAGTCCCCGATCTGGCCGACAGGGGTGACCTCGGCGGCGGTGCCGGTCAGCCAGCATTGTTCGAACCCTTCCAGCTCGGCCGGTTGGATATGGCGCACGTTCACCTTGACCTGACGGTCCTTCAGCATCCCGATCACGGTTTGCCGGGTGATGCCGTTCAAAAAGCAATCGGGGTCGGGCGTGTGTACCTCGCCGTCCTTGACGAAGAAGATATTCGCGCCGGTCGCCTCGGCCACGTAGCCGCGGTAGTCGAACATCATCGCATCGGCGCAGCCTTTCGCCTCGGCGGCGTGTTTGGACATCGTGCAGATCATGTAAAGGCCCGCGGCCTTGGCATGGCTGGGGATCGTCTCGGGGCTGGGGCGCTTCCATTTCGAGATGTCGAGCCTGGCGCCCTTGAACTTGGAGTCGCCGTAATAGGCGCCCCATTCCCAAGCGGCGATGGCCAGCTGCACCGGGTTGCGCTTGGCGGCAACGCCCATGTCCTCGCCCGAGCCGCGCCAGGCCACGGCGCGCACGTAGGCGTCGGTCATGCCGTTGGCCTTCAGCACCTCGTACTTGGCGGCCTCGATCTCGTCCACGGTCCAGGGGATCTGGAAGTCGATCATGCCGGCCGAGGCGTGCAGGCGCTCTGAATGCTTGCGGCTTTCGAAGATCTTGCCGTCATAGGCGCGCTCTCCTTCGAAGACGCTGGAGGCGTAATGCATCGCATGGGTCAGGATATGCACATTGGCGTCGCGCCACGGAACGAGTTTGCCGTCCATCCAGATCATGCCGTCGCGGTCATCATATGCGCTTGCCATTGCGGTCTCCTTCCCGGTGGATCGCCGAAGCGAATTTTCATTTGTTGCGCAAAATATGTCCGCATCGGACATAATATTGCGCCAAATCTGGCAATCGCTACCAATTGATTCTTGGAATGTCAACAAGGCTGACATAAAATGCGCTGAAATGAGTGTGATCGGCAGGTTCGAAGATGGCAGAGAGTACGGGACCGAAACGTCCGGGCGGCGAGACGCTGCTGTTTCTGACCGACGAGCAATTACGCAAGGGGATCGAGGCGATGTTCTTTGCCTATCGCGGGTTCACCGCCGATCCCGACCGCATCCTTGAGAACTATGCCTACGGGCGGGCGCACCACCGCGCGATCCATTTCATCGGCCGCTCGCCCGGCACCACGGTGAACAACCTGCTGTCGATCCTCGGCGTGACCAAGCAGTCGCTGAACCGGGTGCTGAGAACGCTGATCGCTGACGGGCTGGTGGAAAGCCGGGTCGGCACCCGCGACAAGCGCGAGCGGCACCTCAACCTGACCGAGGCCGGCTGGCGGCTGGAGCGCGAGCTGTCGGACGCCCAGCGCGACCGGATGCGGGTTGCATTCCGCGCCGCTGGCCCCGAAGCTGTCGCCGGCTTCCGCACGGTGCTGGAAGCGATGATGGATCCCGAGATGCGCCGGCATTACGTGGCGCTGAAGGAGCAGAGTTGATGCAGGACCCCGACGTCCACCTTCTGATCGTCGATGATGACGAGCGCATTCGCGGGCTCTTGCAGAAGTTCCTGGTGCGGCACGGCTTCTGGGTGACCGCCGCCAGGGACGCCGCGCAGGCGCGCCGGCTGCTGGGCGGGCTGGAGTTCGACCTGATCGTTCTGGACGTGATGATGCCGGGTGAGGATGGCGTCAGACTGACCCGCGCGCTGCGCGGGACGCTGACGACCCCCATCCTGCTTCTGACCGCCAAGACCGAAACCGGCGACCGGATCGCCGGGCTGGAGGCGGGCGCCGATGATTACCTGGCCAAGCCTTTCGAGCCGCGCGAGCTGTTGCTTCGGATCAACGCGATCCTGCGCCGGGTGCCGCATACCGAACCGGTCTCGACCGGGCCGAAGATCCTGCATCTCGGCGCGATCCGCTACGATGTCGAGCGCGGCGCGCTGATGTCGGGCGACGATCCGGTGCGGCTGACCGCGACCGAAAGCCAGCTGATGCGGATCTTCGCGGCCTGTCCCGGAGAGCCGGTGAGCCGCACCAAGCTTGTCGAGGATCTTGGCCGCGGCGCGGGCAAGGATGGCAGCACCGCGCAAGAGCGGGCCGTCGATGTCCAGATCACCCGGCTGCGCCGCAAGATCGAGGCCGACCCCAAGCAGCCGCGCTACTTGCAGACCGTGCGGGGCGCGGGATACATGCTGGCGCCCGATTGAGTTTTCATGCCTTCGGCGAAGGTATTTCAGGCCAGATGAAAAGGAGCCCAGATGACCACGGGGCTATACACACACCAAGACTGTCTTGCCCATGTCACGCCGCCGGGGCATCCCGAGCAGGTGGCGCGGCTAGAGGCGATCGCAGCGGCCCTGAGCGGCGCCGCGTTCGGCGCGCTTGACCGGCGCGCGGCGCCGCTGGGCGATCTGGCGGAAGTCCTGGCGCTGCATGACGCCGATTACGTGAAGATGGTGCAGGAGCTGGCGCCGGCGGACGGGATCGTGTCGCTGGATGCCGATACCTACATGTCGCCCGGCTCTGTGACGGCGGCGCTGCGCGCGGCCGGCGGGTGCTGCGCGGCGGTGGACGCGGTGATGGCGGGCGAGATCGCCAACGCTTTTGTGGCCTGCCGCCCGCCCGGCCACCATGCCGAGCGCGGCACCTCGATGGGCTTCTGCCTTTTCGGCAATGCCGCGATCGCGGCCAACCATGCGCTTGAGGCGCACGGGCTGGAGCGGGTGGCGATCCTCGATTTCGACGTGCATCACGGCAACGGCACGCAGGATCTTCTGTGGGACGAGCCACGCACGCTGTTTGTCTCGTCGCACCAGATGCCGCTGTGGCCGGGCACCGGCGATGTGCATGAAACCGGCGCCCATGACAACGTGATGAACGTGCCGCTGGCGCCCGGAACCGGCGGGGCCGAGATGCGCCGGGTCTACGAGGCGCAGGTCCTTCCCGCGGTGGCCGATTACGAGCCTCAGCTGGTGATCGTCTCGGCAGGCTTCGATGCGCACCGCGCCGATCCTCTGGCCAATCTCAACTGGGACACCGAGGATTTCGCCTGGCTCAGCCGCGAGATCTGCCAGCTTGCGGCACGGGCTTCGGCGGGCCGCGTGGTCTCGACACTGGAAGGCGGGTATGATCTGACTGCGCTCGGCGAGAGCGTCGCCGCGCATGTGGGCGTATTGATGGAGGCAGGGGCATGAGCGAAAAAGCCGTGGCGCAGATGAGTTTCGAAGAGGCCATGCGCGAGCTTGAGCAGGTTGTCGGCCAGCTGGAATCGGGCAATGTCGAGCTGGAAAAATCGATCGCGCTTTACGAGCGCGGCGCGGCGCTGAAGGCGCAGTGCGAGGCGGTTCTGAAGGCCGCCGAAGAGAAGGTGGCGGCCATTACACTCGACGAGGCCGGCCAGCCCAAGGGGACGACGCCGGTCGATCCCGCGTGAGTTTCGAGGCCGCATTGCTGCAGCGCTCGGGGCAGATCGGCACTTGCCTGATCTCGGCGCTGTCGGCTTTGCCCGAAGGCCATATTCGCGATGGGATGAGCCACGCGCTTGACGGCGGCAAACGCCTGCGCGGGTTTCTGGTGATCGAAAGCGCGGCGCTGTTTGGCGTGCCGGCCGCGCAATCGGTCTTCGCGGCGGCGGCTATCGAAGCCTTGCACGCCTACAGCCTTGTCCATGACGATCTGCCGTGCATGGACGACGACGATCTGCGCCGCGGCCAGCCCACGGTGCATGTCAAATGGGACGAGGCAACGGCCGTGCTGGTGGGCGATGCGCTGCAAAGCCTTGCCTTTGAGCAGCTTGCCGGCGCGGCTGCCCATCCCGACCCCGCCGTGCGGGTGGCGCTGATCGCCAGCCTGTCGCACGCCGCCGGCGCGGCCGGTATGGTGCTGGGCCAGGCGCAGGACATCGCGGCCGAAACCGCCGGGCGGACGCTGTCGCTGGAAGAAATCACCGAGCTTCAGGCCAACAAGACCGGCGCGCTGATCCGCTGGTCGGCAGAGGCCGGCGCGGTTCTGGGGCAGGCCGATCGCGCACCGCTGCGCGTTTATAGCACGGCGCTGGGGCTTGCCTTTCAGATCGCCGACGACATCTTGGATGTAGAAGGCGATGCCGCCACGACCGGAAAACGGGTCGGCAAGGATGCGGGCGCCGGCAAGGCGACCTTCGTGTCGCTGCTGGGGCTGGAGGCGGCCAAGGCCCGCGCGGCGGAACTGGTGGCGGAAGCCGAGACGGCTCTGGCGCCATACGGCGATGCGGCCCGGAACTTGCGCGATGCGGCGCGCTTCGTTATCTCCCGCAACCTGTAGGACGGCCAAGAGGCGAGACATGAGTGCACGACCCCAGACCCCGCTGCTTGACCGCGCGAAGGTGCCGGCCGACCTGAAAGGGCTGAGCGATGCCGACCTGCACCAGCTTGCGGATGAACTGCGCGCCGAGACGATCTCGGCGGTGTCCGAAACCGGCGGACATCTTGGCGCCGGGCTGGGGGTGGTCGAGCTGACCGTGGCGCTGCATGCGGTGTTCGATGCGCCCAAGGACCGGCTGATCTGGGATGTCAGCCATCAATGCTATCCGCACAAGATCCTCACCGGAAGACGCGATCGGATCCGGACGCTGCGCCAGAAGGACGGGCTGTCGGGCTTCACCAAGCGTTCGGAAAGCGCCTACGATCCGTTCGGGGCCGCGCATTCCTCGACCTCGATCTCGGCCGCGCTGGGCTTTGCCGTGGCGCGCGATCTGGGCGGCGCGCCCGAGCACGGCATCGGCGATGCGATCGCGGTGATCGGCGATGGCGCGATGAGCGCGGGCATGGCCTTCGAGGCGATGAACAATGCCGGGCACCTGGGCAAGCGCCTGATCGTGATCCTCAATGACAACGAGATGTCGATCGCCCCGCCGGTGGGTGCGATGTCGTCCTACCTGTCGCGGCTCTACGCCGGCGCGCCGTTTCAAGAGCTGAAGGCCGCCGCCAAGGGCGCGGTGTCGCTCTTGCCCGAGCCGTTCCAGGAAGGTGCGCGCCGGGCCAAGGACATGCTGAAGCACATGACGGTGGGCGGCACGCTGTTCGAAGAGCTGGGCTTTTCCTATCTCGGCCCCATAGACGGGCATGACATGGACCAGCTTCTGCCGGTTCTGCGCACCGTCAAATCGCGCGCGACCGGGCCGATGCTGATCCACGTGATCACCCAGAAGGGCAAGGGATACGGCCCGGCCGAGATGGCGCGCGACAAGGGGCACGGCGTCTCGAAGTTCGACATGATCACCGGCGAGCAGAAAAAAGCGCCCTCCAATGCGCCGTCCTACACCAGCGTCTTTGCACAAAGCCTGCTGGCCGAGGCTGCCGAGGACGACAAGATCTGTGCCGTGACCGCCGCGATGCCGGACGGCACGGGGCTGAAACTTTTCGCCGAGCGCTACCCCTCGCGCTGTTTCGATGTGGGTATCGCCGAGCAGCACGGCGTGACTTTCAGCGCCGGGCTCGCGGCAGGCGGGATGAAACCCTTCTGCGCGATCTATTCCACCTTCCTGCAGCGCGGCTATGACCAGGTGGTGCATGACGTCGCGCTGCAGCGGCTGCCGGTGCGCTTTGCCATCGACCGCGCGGGATTGGTGGGCGCCGACGGCGCGACCCATGCCGGCGCCTATGACATCGCGTTTCTTGCCAACCTGCCGGACTTCGTGGTGATGGCCGCCGCCGATGAGGCCGAGCTTGTCCACATGGTCGCCACCGCGGCGGCGTATGACGAGGGGCCGATCGCCTTCCGCTTCCCGCGCGGCGAGGGCGTCGGCATCGACATGCCAGAGCGCGGCGCGCCGATCGAGATCGGCAAGGGCCGGATCATCCGGGACGGCGCGGGCGTTGCGCTCTTGTCCTTCGGCACCCGGCTGGCCGAGACCGAAGCCGCCGCCGATGCGCTGGCCGCCAAGGGCATCACCCCCACCATCGCCGATGCGCGCTTTGCAAAGCCGCTTGACCGGGACCTGATCCTGAAGCTGGCGGACACGCATGACGCGCTGATCACCCTCGAAGAGGGCGCGGTGGGCGGGTTCGGCAGCCATGTCGCGCAGCTGCTGGCCGAAGAAGGCGTCTTCGATGCCGGGATCAAGTTCCGCTCGATGGTGCTGCCCGACACGTTCATCGACCAGGCAAGCCCACGTGATATGTACGAAATCGCCCGCCTGAACGCCTCGGATATCGAGGCCAAGGTGCTCGATGTTCTGGGCGTTGCCCAAATTGCGGGCAAGCGTGCCTGATCGCTACCGGCTTGATCCGCACGCCCGTTCTGTCCTGATCTATCGCTGGGTGGTGTTTCTACTGGCGGCGGGGTTCGTGCTGCGCCAGATCGTGATCCACGGTGACTATACCCCCGCCGGCGGTCCGTTCCGCCATCTCACGGTCTGGGCGCTGTTGCTGAGTTTCTTCGTGGCCAGCCGGATGTTGGCGCTGACCGAGCGGCGCTCTGAGCTGGACTGGCCGGTTCTGGTTGCGGTGGTCGCGGCGCTTAATGGGATGGTCGTCGTCCTCTTCTGGCGGCTGGAGCTTGCCGGGGACGATCTTGTCCGCATCGGCACGCCAAACCCGCCTTACGTGGACTACTATATTCACGCCGTGCGACCGGCCCTGCAATGGTTCGACGCGCTTTTCGTCTATGGCGCGATACGCCGGCTCTGGTGGTCGCTTTTGGCGCTTTTGGGCCTTGTTAGTCTCTATATCGCCTGGGTGGAACTTTTCGTCGGTCCGGCCAACGACACCCCGATCGGGCGCATCACCGAAGGTCTGCCCTATCCCTTCCTCAACGATCTCGAACTGCCCGGACGGTTTGCCTTCTATGCCCAGGCCGCCGCCGCCGGGGCGGCGCTTTTGCTGCTCATCTTCGCTTTGACCTGGCTGCTTCGGCGCGGGACGCCTGTCGGCTGAGCCCGCCGATCCGCCGCGTTTGGCTGCCGAAATGCCGCGGCCCCGGCATTTTGCGCTTGCGCGGCGACTGCGCGCGCCCTAAGCCCAGCGGTGGGACACCCCTCCCCAACGAGGGGCACATATCTGGAAGGATATCTCAGATGAGCACCATGCAACCGGCTGCGCGGCCGGCCAATCCGCGTTTTTCCTCTGGCCCCTGCGCCAAACCCCCCACATTTTCGCTTGATGCACTGTCGGATGCAGCACTGGGCCGTTCGCACCGTGCCGCGGTTGGCAAGGCTAAGCTGAAGGCCGCGATCGATGGCACGCGCGAGATCCTCGGCGTGCCCGAGGGCTATCGCATCGGTATCGTGCCGGCCTCCGATACCGGCGCGGTCGAGATGGCGATGTGGTCGCTGCTGGGTCAGCGCCCGGTCGAGATGCTGGCCTGGGAAAGCTTCGGCGCGGGTTGGGTGACCGATGCGGTCAAGCAGCTGGACCTTGACGCCACCGTCCGTGCCGCCAGCTACGGCCAGATCGTCGATTTTGCTCAGGTCGATTTCGACAAGGACGTGGTCTTCACCTGGAACGGCACCACCAGCGGCGTCCGGGTGCCCAAATCAGTGTCTATTCCGCCAGATCGCGCCGGTTTGACGATTTGCGATGCAACCTCGGCCGCCTTCGCGACAGAGCTGCCATGGGAGTCGCTGGATGTCGTCACGTTCAGCTGGCAGAAGGTACTGGGCGGCGAGGCGGCGCATGGAATGCTGATCCTCAACCCCCGCGCGGTCGAGCGGCTGGAAAGCTACACCCCGCCCTGGCCGCTGCCGAAGATCTTCCGCCTGACCAAGGCCGGCAAGCTGATCGAGGGCATCTTCGAAGGGGCGACGATCAACACGCCGTCGATGCTGGCGGTCGAGGATTATCTGCAAGCGCTCGACTGGGCGCGCAGTGTTGGCGGCCTCGCCGGCCTGATCGCCCGCGCCGATGCCAATACCGCTGAAATAGAGTCTTTCGTGGCCGCCCATGACTGGATCGATTTTCTAGCCGACGACCCCGCGACGCGCTCGAATACCAGCGTATGTCTGAAATTCACCGATCCGCGCATCACGGACGGCGCTGGTTTCGCCAAGGCAGTCGCCAAGCAGCTTGAAGCCGAGGGCGTGGCGCTGGATATCGGCGCCTATCGCGACGCGCCGCCGGGCTTGCGCATCTGGTGCGGCGGCACCGTCGAAACCTCGGACATCGCAGCGATGCTGCCCTGGCTCGGCTGGGCGTTCGAGACCGAAATCGCGGCACATACCTAGGCCGCCTGAGGCCAAAAATAGACACTATTCATGCGAAAGGAGCCTGAAATGGCCCCCAAAGTGCTCGTCTCCGACAAGCTGTCCGAAACCGCCGTTCAGATCTTCCGCGATCGCGGTATCGACGTCACCTTCGACCCCACACTTGGCAAGGACAAGGACCGCCTTCTGGAAGCGATCGGCGCCTATGACGGCCTTGCGATCCGCTCGGCCACCAAGGTCACCGAGAAGCTGCTGGCGGCGGCCCCGAACCTCAAGGTCATCGGCCGCGCGGGTATCGGCGTTGACAACGTCGATATCCCGGCCGCCTCCAAGCAGGGCGTGATCGTGATGAACACGCCCTTCGGCAACTCGATCACCACCGCCGAGCACGCCATCGCGATGATGATGGCCGTTGCGCGGCAAATCCCCGAGGCCAGCCATTCCACCCATTCCGGCAAGTGGGAAAAATCGCGCTTCATGGGGGTCGAGCTGACGGCCAAGATGCTGGGCGTGATCGGCGCCGGCAATATCGGATCTATAGTGATCGAGCGGGCGCACGGGCTGAAGATGAAGGTGATCGCCTATGATCCCTTCCTCAGCGAAGAGCGCGCCGACAAGCTGGGCGTCGAGAAGGTGGAACTGGACGAGCTTTACGCCCGCTCGGACTTCATCACCTTCCACGTGCCGCTGACCGACAAGACCCGCAATATCCTGTCGGCCGAGGCGATCTCGAAGCTGAAGCCGGGCGTGCGGATCGTGAATTGCGCGCGCGGCGGGCTGGTGGACGAGGATGCCCTGGCGCATGCGCTGAAAGACGGCCGCGTCGCCGGCGCCGCCTTCGACGTTTTCGCCGAAGAACCCGCGACTGCCTCGCCGCTTTTCGGGCTGCCCAACGTGGTCGTCACGCCGCATCTCGGCGCTGCCACGACCGAGGCGCAAGAGAACGTCGCCCTGCAGGTGGCCGAGCAGATGTCGGACTATTTGCTGACCGGAGCAGTGTCTAACGCGCTCAATATGCCCTCTGTCACCGCCGAAGAGGCCAAGGTCATGGGTCCCTGGGTGCAGCTGGCGGGCCATCTAGGATCGTTCGTCGGGCAGATGACCGACGAGCCGATCAAGGCGATCAACATCCTCTACAACGGCAACGTGGCGACGATGAACACCGCCGCCCTGAACGCCGCAGCGATCGCCGGTGTGATGAAGGCAGCCAACCCCGACGTGAACATGGTGTCGGCGCCGATCATGGCCAAGGATCGCGGCATCGACATGTCGACGACGACGCAAGGCAAGACCGGCGTGTTCGACGCCTATATCAAGCTGACGGTGATGACCGACAAGCGCGAACGCTCGATCGCCGGGACGGTCTTCAGCGACGGCAAACCGCGGTTCATCCAGATCAAGGGCATCACCATCGATGCAGAGATCGGGCGGCACATGCTGTACACGACCAACCAGGACGTGCCCGGTATCATCGGCACGCTGGGTCAGACCATGGGCGAGAACGGCGTCAACATCGCCAACTTCACCCTTGGCCGGTCCGATCGCGGCTTGGATGCCATTGCGCTTTTGTACGTGGACGAGCCAATCCCAACCGAAGTCACCGACAAGCTGGCGGCCACTGGCCTTTTCCAGTCGGTCAAGCATCTGGAATTCGATGTCGCGTGACGCGGCGGCTTTCATTTCCCTCGTGACTGGCGCAAAATCGCGCCAGCGCGGGGGATTTGGATGATGCGGATCTATGCTATCGGCGATATCCACGGGCAGTACGAGATGCTGCTGGAAGCGCATGACCGGATCGAGGCCGATCGGGTCCGGACAGGTGATCGCGACGCGCTTGTGGTGCACCTTGGCGATCTGACCGACCGCGGCCCCGACAGCAATGCCGTGATCGCGCATCTCATCGAAGGGATCGAGGCCGGTGAGCCCTGGGCGGTGATCCGCGGCAACCACGACAAGATGTTCACCGATTTCCTGCGCAGCGCAAGCTATGCCGACCAGCGGCTTCGCATCGGGCTGGACTGGCTGAACACGCATCTTGGCGGCGCCACGACGCTGGCCTCTTATGGTGTGGATCAGGGTCTATTCAGGCGCAAGTCGCGGATACAGGCCGATGCGGCCGAGGCCGTGCCCGAAAAGCACATCGCGTTCCTGGAAAGCCTGCCGCTTTACTACGAGACCCCCGATTTGGTTTTCGTGCATGCCGGGATCCGGCCCGGCCTGCCGCTGCGCGACCAGATCGAGGAAGACCTGATCTGGATCCGCGACGAGTTTCTCTATGATACCCGCGACCACGGCAAGCTGATCGTCCATGGTCACACCCCGGTCGAGAGGCCGATGCATTGCGGCAACCGGGTGAACCTCGACACCGGGGCGGGCTTCGGCCGCGCGCTGACGGCGGCGGTGTTCGAAGATCGCCGAGTCTGGATCCTGGGCGCCGGTGGCCGCACCCCGCTGGAGCCGATCAACGGCGACGGAAAACTTGCGCTCTAGGCCAGTTTAGACCCTGTTTTGAGACCGCGAGTTACTCGTCATCGTCTGGCTGGCGCAGCTTTATCAGCGACCAGATCGCGGTGCCGCCGAAGAACAGGCCTGCGATGCCCACGACCTCGACGATCGCCGGTCCCTTCGGTACGCCGCGATAAACCAGCGCAAAGACCATAAGCGCCAGCCCCGCCAGCGAAGCGACAAGGCGGAACTTGATCTCTTTGCGGCTCGGTCCGAATTTCGCCATCGCACATCCCTTCGGTGAATTTGATGGACAGCATCCTGCCCCTGTGATTCGTTCATTTCATGACTCAGCACCGCCTTGGCCAGGCCTATATTCTCAGCGCGCTGATCCTTCTGGCGACGGTCCTCATCCTGCTGTGGATGGGCCGCGTTCCGATCTGCACCTGCGGGTATGTAAAGCTTTGGCACGGCGAGACCATGAGCAGCGAAAGCTCGCAGCACCTTCTTGACTGGTACACGCCGTCGCATCTGTTGCATGGGCTTCTGTTCTACTACGTGCTGTGGCTTGTGGCGCGGCAGATGTCTTTGGGCACGCGGCTTGTCATCTCGACGCTGGTCGAATGCGCCTGGGAGATCCTGGAGAACACCGACGCGGTGATCGAGCGCTACCGCGAGGTGACGATCTCGCTCAACTATTTCGGCGACAGTGTCATCAACTCGGCCTTCGATATCCTGGCGATGTTCGTGGGCTTCTGGCTGGCGCGCATCCTTCCCGCCTGGGTCAGCGTCGCCATCTTCGTCGGCTTCGAGGTGTTGACCGCCTTTGTCATCCGCGACGGGCTGACGCTGAACGTCATCATGCTGCTTTTCCCGATCGACGCGATCATAGAGTGGCAGTCTGGCCCCTGATCGCAGCGCCCAAAACAGTATCTAATCCTGCCCCAAACCGGCATATCGCAAAAAAAATGGGCCTCGCTGCATAATCCAGCGAGGCCAAAGGTGCGTGCCGTGGTCAGGCCACAGGCACAGGCGGTATATCGAAGGGGTGTCAGCTCATTTCGGCGCGGATCTGCTGGCGCAGGACGTCGATCGACACCAGCGCCCCGTCGCGCTTGAAATTCCAGTAGGTCCAGCCGTTGCAGGACGGCGCATGCTCTAGCGCGGCGCCGACTTGGTGGATCGACCCTTTCACATCGTCGGCGATCAGCGTGCCGTCGGCGCGCACCTTGGCCACCTGCCCGCGTGGCGAGATCAGCATCTCGCCGGGCCGCAGCATGCCGCGCTCGATCAGCTGGCCGAAGGGCACGCGCGGCTCGGCGCGCTTGGAGGCCGAAACGACCAGCGCGTCGCGGTCGAACTTGCGCACCTTGGCGATACGCTTTTCGGCCACCGCGCGGTAGGCCGGCTCGCGCTCGATCCCGATGAAATCGCGGCCCAGCATCTTGGCAACGGCGCCGGTCGTGCCGGTGCCGAAGAACGGATCCAGCACCACGTCGCCGGGGTTTGTTGTGCCCACCAGGACCCGGTGCAGAAGGCTTTCGGGCTTTTGCGTCGGATGCGCCTTGTCGCCATTGGCATCCTTCAGCCGCTCATGCCCGGTACAGATCGGCAGCACCCAATCCGAGCGCATCTGCACGCCCTCGTTCAGCGCCTTCAGCGCCTCGTAGTTGAAGGTGTATTTGCTGGCCTCCCCGCGCGACGCCCAGATCAGTGTCTCATGCGCGTTGGTCAGCCGCTTGCCGCGGAAATTCGGCATCGGGTTCGATTTGCGCCAGACCACGTCGTTGAGGATCCAGAACCCCTGGTTCTGCAATTCGGCGCCCATGCGAAAGACATTGTGATAGCTGCCGATCACCCAGATCGCGCCATGGGGCTTTAAAAGCCGGCGCGCGGCAGCCAGCCAGTCGCGGGTGAAGCGATCATAGATCTTGAAGCTGTCGAACTGATCCCAGTCATTGTCGACCGCATCGACCTTGGAATTGTCGGGCCGGTGCAGATCGCCCTTGAGCTGAAGATTATAGGGCGGATCGGCAAATATCAGGTCGACAGAGCCCGCAGGCAGGCTGTTCATGACCTCGATACAGTCGCCGTCCATTATCGTATTAAGGGAAAGCGTCGCCGCTTCGGCCTTTGTCTTGGTCACCATGTCTGCCTCTGTCCCCGCGCCCGTTCGGGCTGCGTCACTTGTTGCAGCCAAGATGAGTCAAAGCTGATTCGCGGTCAAATTCTTTTTTTGAATCAGGGACTTAGGTTTTTTCTTGATACAAGATGTTGTGGACGGGCCTGAACGAACGTCTATGATGTGGGGTCGGGCCGAGATTTCGAAGCGCCTGAAGATGCGCCGGCGTCGGATAGGCGGCATTTTGCTCCCAGCCGTAGCCGGGGTGCTGTTGCGCCAAATCCACCATGATCGCGTCGCGTGTGCATTTTGCAACAATCGACGCGGCCGCAATCGACAGTGATAGCGCATCGCCCTTCACGATCGCCTCGGCCGGGCAGTGCAGGCCGCGCGGGATCATGTTGCCGTCGATCAGCGCATGCACCGGCCGGCCCAGCCCGGTCACCGCGCGCTGCATCGCCAGGTGCGCGGCGCGCAGGATGTTGATCTCGTCGATCTCGGCCACGCTGGCGATGCCCACCGAAACCTCGGCCACCTGCGGCAGAAGCTCCAGCAGAACCTCGCGCCGCGCGGCCGTCAGCTTCTTGCTGTCGTTCAGCCCGCCGGGAATGCGGTTGGGATCGAGGATCACGGCGGCGGCCACCACCGGACCGGCCAGCGGCCCGCGCCCGGCCTCGTCAACGCCGGCGACGGCTTGTGCGCCGGCGGCCAGAAGCCCGGCCTCGCGGGAAAAGTCGGGACGGTGTGTCATGCGATCAGGGATGCCCGCTGCGCCGCGGCTTGCCAAGCAAAAAGGGGGACAGGCCTCGCGCACTGTCCCCCGGGTACTGGTATCCCCACTCTCCGACGGCAATACGCGCCGCCGCCACTCGCTAAACTTGGGTGGGTCGGGGGCGGGGCTAGCTGCCCCCGACCCGCTGGCGTGTGAGATGCGGGATGATCACGCCAGCGCTCGACCGGTCCGGGCCTTAGTTGCCGCGGTACCTGGCCTCGACTGTCCAGCCCTCGCGCCGCAGGCAGCGGGGCAGATAGATGTCACGGGATCCGCGCCGCGTACGAACCGTGCGCTCGCAGCGCGACGGCAGACGGTCGGCGCGGCGCATGTTCCGCTCAAGGCAGCGCTCTCCAAAGGCGCGGACCATACCGCGGCGGGTGTCGAAGTAGCGAATGCAGCCAGCGGGCAGAACCTTGCGGCTGCGTTTCTTGTTCTTGCTGTGGCCGCGGGCATTTCCGCGGCCCGGGTTATAGCGATAGTCGTCGTCGTAGTAGCGCGCGCGCTCGCGGTCGTGTATCTGCCGCTCCAGCGTGCGCGATGTCGCGCGTCGGCTCGACTGCGCCCGTTTCTTGTCGTTGTCCTTGGCCCGGTCGATGATAAGGGCGGTCGCCCCAAGGATCACGGCCAGGCCAATGATGTCCTCTGCATCGGCGGCCTGCGCCTGGGGTGCGCTTAGCGGCGTGAAGGCCAGGCTGGCCGCGACCAGCGTTGTTGCGATGTGGCGTATCATAATCCGTTCCTTTCTGATCACTCGTCTTTACCTGCGCCGCCCGGGTCAGGCGTTGTGCGCTTGGGACAAACGTGGATCGGGATGCATCTGATAAACAATATCTCGCCACTGTTATGCGATATCAGCCGTATAAACCCGGGGCGTTATTGAATAACGGGGCGTGCAGCGGCATGGTGGCGCAATGAACAAGTCAGCATCCTTTATCGCGGCGTGTGCAGCCGCAGTCCTGATGGCCGGAGCGGCCGACGCCGCTTGCTTTGCCGATTACAAGGCCAAGCAGGATAACCCCTTGCGTCTGCATTACGGGGTGATCCAGCTTGACGAGGCGGCCTGCAACAACACGCGGGCCGCGGCGGGCGAGGTCAAACGCCGTATCGCGCGGGGCGGATGGACGCTGCTGAACGTAATGTCGATCTTTGACGAGGGCGGGCTCGATGAAAGGAAAGGCAGCGCTGGGGAGTACTTCCTCCGCTTCTGACAACCGGGCAGCGGGCGGCCGTGTCGTCGCGCTTGGTATCTTGGCCATCGTCACGATCCTTGCGGTCGCGGCGATTTTTCTGTTCATCAACCTGCCGGACGCCAACGCGTTCAACGCGCGGGTCGAGCAGCTTTTTGTCGAAAGCGATCTGACGTCGGGTGCCGAGATCAAGCTACTGGAGATCCTCGCCCAGTCCGGCACCGCGTTTTCCGAGACGCTGAAAAGCTATCGGGTGGTGATCTTCGTGCTGATGCTTTTCGCCACCGCGCTTCTGGTCGCCTCGCTGGTCTTCGTCGTCACCATCATCGTGCTGAACCGCCGCATGGGCGAGATCGAACGCCAGGGCATCCAGGTCGCCTCGTTGCTGATCAGCCGCGATGAGAACACCGTCTACCTCAACAACATGGAATTCAAGCTGACCGAGGCGGCGATCGAGACGCTGTCGGTTCTGGCCGAGGCGCGGATGGACGATGACGTTCTGTCCGGGGCCGAGATCGAGGGCGTGATCTCGGGCCGCAATGCCGCCGATTGCGACGAGGCGGCCGGGGCCACCCGGATCAAGCGGCTGCGCGACGCTTTGGGCAATCAGATGGTGGCCGAACTTCTGGTCAAGACGATCGCCCGCCGCGGCTATATGCTGAGCATCGACAAGGACGTGATCCGCATGGTGTGAGGAGCGCCCGGAAAACGCTCCGGTGGAGCGTTTTCAGCGACGAACGGGCGGAGCCCCGAACCAGCGCCCGGAAGAGGCGCCGCCGAAACAGCCCTGGGCGCCCCGAAACCTTTAGGACCCCGCCGATGCGCCTTGTCTTCTGGAACTGCAACATGGCGCTGCACCGCAAGATGGACGCGCTGATGGCGCTGCGCCCGGACATCGCGGTGATCGGTGAATGCGCCGATCCCGGCACGCTGGCGCAGCGCGGGGTGGGCGGGCTGACGGACCAAACCTGTGTCTGGACCGGCCGGAACCGCCACAAGGGGCTTGCGGCGCTGGCCTTCGGCAGCTACCGGCTGGTCCGCGCCGCGCCGTTTTATCCCACCTTGCAATACCTCTTGCCGGTCCATGTCACCGGGCCGGCCAGCTTCAACCTGATGGCCGTCTGGGCGCAGAATGCCAGCGCCGGGATCACCCGCAAACACCAGCTTGGCCCGCTGCGGCTGGGCCTGTCGAGATATCGCGATTTCCTCGAAGGCGGCCGCACGATCCTGGGCGGCGATCTCAACAACAACGCGATCTGGGACAAGCCCGGCTGGCGCACCAACCACATGGCCAAGGTCGCGATCATGGATCGGCTGGGCATGACCAGCGCCTATCACGCCCGCACCGAAGAGCCGCATGGCGCCGAGCAAACCCCGACGCTGTACTGGCGCGACCGTACCCGCGACGGGCCGACCTACCATCTCGATTACACGTTCCTGCCGGCCGGGTGGCTGCCCTTCGTGACGCATTTCGAGATCGGCGGTTTCGACGACTGGATCGCGACCGGGCTCAGCGATCATGTGCCCCTGGTGCTTGATCTGAAGCTGCCGGATCCCGCGCCCCTTCCTATTTGACCGGCGCGCGATATAACGGGCCTGAACGGGGTTCATAGATCGGATGGCGGCATGGCCGGCAAGGTCCAGCAGAAACGAGAGGCACTTAGGGCGCGGCTGATCGACATCGCCGAGGCGCGGATCGTCGAGCATGGTATCGACGCGATCAAGGCGCGCGATCTTGCGTCCGAGGCCGGTTGCGCGCTGGGCGCGATCTACACCGTGTTCGATGATATCCAGCATGTGGTGATGGCGGTGAACGGGCGCACGTTCCGGCGGCTGGGCGCCGAGGTGACGGCGGCCGTCACGCAAAGCCACGCCACCGACCCCACCGAGCGCCTCGTCATCATGGGCCGCGCCTATCTTGCCTTCGCCGCCGCCAACACCAACGCCTGGCGCACCCTTTTCGATCTTGAGATGTCCACCGATCAGGACGTGCCGGACTGGTACATGGCCGAGCTGTCGCGGGTCTTCGCGCTGATCTTCGAGCCGCTGCAGACGCTCTATCCCGAACAGGGCGAGGAACAGGTCGCGCTGATGACCCGCGCGCTCTTCTCGTCGGTCCACGGCATCGTCCTTCTGGGGCTGGAGAAGCGGATCTCGGCCGTGCCGGTCAAAGATCTGGAGACGATGATCGAGCTGCTGTTGCGCCGCTTCACCCGGCCTTAGTCTCTGGAAATCCATCGTTTTGAACATCGTTCATTTCTATCTTGAACATCGTTCAGGCTTGCCGCATATTCATCCCATGAACACCGTTCAAGAAAAGGAGATGTGGGATGTTCAGAACGATCACGACCCTCTTTGCCGGCGCCAACGCGCGGGCCGAAGACCGGGTTCGCCAGGCGTTCTCGATCGAATTGATCGACCAGAAGATCCGCGAGGCGCAGGCCAGCCAGCAGGCCGCCAAGGCGACGCTGGCCAGCCTGATCCAGCGCCAACGCACCGAAGACCGGCTGGCCGAGGGATTGGCCCGCCAGACCAGGGATCTGGTGGCCCGCGCGCAGGCCGCGATGGATGACGGAAACGAGGCGATGGCCGCCGAGGCCGCAAGCGCCGTGGCCCAGATCGAGAACGAGCTCGCGGTGCGCACCGCCACCGCCGACCGGCTGGCGCAAAAGATCGTCCGCCTGCGCAGCGCCATCGAGGCCGGGCACCGGCGGATCATCGACCTAAAGCAGGGCGCTATCACCGCCAAGGCGATCCGCGCCGAGCAGCACGCGCAAAAGCGCCTGAACTCGACCCTCTCGGGCCGCAGCAGCGTGGCCCAGGCCGAAGAGTTGATCGCAAACATTCTGGCCGAGGACGACCCGTTCGAGCAATCGCAGATCCTGCAAGACATCGACCGGGGGCTTGACCACAGCGACTTGCCAGACCGCATGGCCGAAGCCGGCTATGGCAACGCCACCAAGATCACCACGGCCGATGTGCTCAGCCGCCTGAAATCCAAAGCCAAGCCTGAATAGACCCTGTTTCATACCCGAAAGGACCAGACCGATGAACAAACTCAGATATGGCGACAACAGCCTGATCATCCTATTCAACGCGGTGGGCGTGCTTGTCGCCTACGGGATGCTGGCGCTGTCGCTTTACATGTCGCCCGACGTTCCCTTGTCGACGAAAGGCTTCTGGGGGATCGGCATCCTGCTGCTGACGCTCTCGTTGGTGAATTTCGTCAAGTACCGCTTCGATGACCATCTGCGCGAGGATCGTCTGCAGCGGCTGGAAGACGCCAAGAACGAAAAATTGCTCGAAGAATTCGTCACCGACAAGGCGGCCTGAACCGCCAAAACGCCAAGGCGCGTCCCGCTCGCCCGCGGGGCGCGCCGCATTTTTTGGCAGCGCCCGGATCAGCTGAAACCTGTCTCGCCATCGGTCCCGGTACCGGTTCGCCCACAACCGCCAAAGCCGCGTCGCGTCTCAGCCGTTATCGTCGTCCGAAACCTTGCCGCGCATCGCCTTCACTTCGCCGCGCACTTTCTTGGCCTTCAGCCGGCGCTTCTTCGATCCCAGCGTCGGCCGGGTCGGGATGCGCTTTTTCGGCTTTTCGGTGGCGCGGCGGATCAGGTCGGCCAGCCGCTTGCGCGCGATCTCGCGGTTCTGCGCCTGGCTGCGCGTGTCCGACACCTGCAGCACCAAAGCGCCGTCCTTGGTCCAGCGCTGACCTGCCAGCCGTTTCAGCCGGGACTTGACCGGGCCGGGCAGGTTCGGGCTGCGCTCGGCCTCGAAGCGCAGCTCGACCGCGGTCGACACCTTGTTCACGTTCTGCCCGCCGGGCCCGCCCGCGCGAATGAACTGCTCGGTGATCTCCCAGTCTTCGATCGTGATGGTGTCGGTGACGGTCAGCATGAGATTTCTTGTGGCCGTGGGCCTTTGTACGAACGGCAAATCAGGGGGGCAGGTTCACGTACAAACCTGGAATTCGCGTGTGCGGCGGCTGTACCGGGCGTACAACTGGCGGCAGCGTCCCGGCCGCATATCGCGTGCCCCAAATACTAAGAGGACCGCCGGATGTCGGCGGCCCTCAGAGTTTGTTAGAGATGGGCCAGTTAGGGTTTAGCCCAATCGAAAGGGTTAGCCTTTGGGTCTGCCCTCAGGCGATCGCTCCTCCGACTGTTCCGACACCTCTCTCCAATATCACTCTAGACACTGGACCACCTCCTTTCGTTTGTGAACTGATAGGGGTAGCCTGCCACAGATTTTGTGTTTGTCAAAAGGTTTTACGCAACCTGTGGCAGCAAGCGCTTCACAATCAAGCGAAATGGCACCAGAGCGATCAATGCCAGGGCAAGTTTGACACCCCAGTCGGCAATCGCCAGCGACACCCAAAGCGGCGCCGCGGGGCCCATGCCCAGGATCGGCAGGATCTCTCCGGCCCAGCTGACATCGCCGGACGGTTCAATGAAAACGAGCGTTTGGCTGAACGCGATGGTGAAGAACAGCGCGGTGTCCACGGTCGATCCAACCAGCGTCGAGGCCAGCGGCGCCCGCCACCATGCGCCCGCGCGCAGCCGGTCGAAGATCGCCACGTCCAGAAGCTGCGCGGTCAGAAAGGCCACGCCAGAGCCGATCGCGATGCGCAAGGTCACCAGCGGCCCGAACTCTCCCACGATCTGGGTGCCGATCAGCGAGCACGCCACGCCGGTCAAGAAGCCAGCAAAAACAACGCGCCGTGCCATTTGCGGGCCGTAGACGCGGTTCATCACGTCGGTGACAAGAAAGGCCAGCGGATAGGTGAACGCGCCCCAGGTCAGCCACTGGCCGAAGAGGAACTGCACAAGGATATTCGAGGCCACGACGATGGCGGCCATGGCAAGGATGCCGGGAAGGATGCGGGTCATGAGCTTTTTTCCGTTTTGACAAGGTCGCGGAGACTTGGCCCCGAAAGCTTCGAGACGGGCGGGGGATACGCGCGCGCGCCTAGTCGGTCAAGCGGAATTCGACGATCTGGGTTTCCTGAAGCGCGAGGAAATTATCATCAGAGATCAGCGTCATGCGCAGGGCGCCGCCAGGCTCTGCCCAGATGGCAATCCCTTCAAGATTGTCGAATTGGCCTGCGTTAGACTGCAGTATGACCGTCTCATCGGTCAGCGCGTCCGCACCCAGATCGAAGCGGCGCACGCGGCTTGAAAAGCGCAGAAACCCGTGATGGCGCCGCTCCAGCAGATAAAGTCGCCCGTCCGGACCGATATCGGCGCCCACCGGGTAGTAGCGATTACTGGCGGCGATCTGGAACGGCTTGTCCCAGGCGCCATCCTTGAAGCGGTAGACCGGGAAGGCGCGCAGCCGCGACCGCCGGCCCTCGGGGATCGTGTAGAGCGTGCCGTCGGCATCAACCGCAAGCGCCTCGAACGCGCCATTGCCGGCCCAGTGCAGCAGCGGGCGATAGAACGGCAGCGGGATCGCCGGGCCGTCGACGCTGTCATAGCGCCAGATGCGCGGCAGGATCTCGAACGAGACATAGAACGGGCCATCCACGTTGCCGGCAACCCCTTCGCTGTCGGTCACATCGGGATCGCCCGCCTGAAAGAGCGGCACCCCGCCAGAGCCCCTCAGCGCCCCGATCCAGCCGACATTGGCGGCCGTTATCAGACCCTCCTTGCGCTCAAAACGCCCGCGCAGGGTTTGTGCGCTGTCGCCAATGACAAGGAACTCGATGCCCCCTTCGGCGATCTCGATCGCGGACAGGCCGCCGAAATACGGCTCTGGCCGCTGCCATGTGAAGGTGCCCAGATGCTCTGGCTCTGCCTGCGCCAACCAGGGCGCAAGGAGTAACGCGCAGGCTAGCTGCCCGACAGAACGCGGGCGCATTGCTGGGGCAAATCGGAAAGCACGATTTCGGGTTTCGGGGGCCGCGGTTTGGCATTGGGGTCGGGTGGACGCGGGTTCAGGATGTCATAGACCCACTTTTCGGCCGCATCGCAGCCATCGCCCGCCGGGGGCGGGGCCTGATCGACGCAGCCCCGCGCGCCCCTGGGGCAAGCCAGCCGGACGTGGAAATGGTAGTGATGCCCCCACCACGGCCGGATCTTGCGCAGCCACGACCGATCGCCCTTGGCGTCCTTGCACATCTGCACCTTGGCGCCGGGAAAGACGAAGATCCGCGCGACGGCCGGATCGCTTGCCGCGGCCTTCAGGATGTTGTGATGCGCCCGGGTCCAGTTTTCGTTGACATAGGCGCCCTTGGCGCGCCGCATCGAGATAGAAGACAGCTCTTCGCGCGCGCTGGCCGGCAGCCCCAGATCCTTCGGCGGCCGCATCCAGATGTCGATATCCAGCCCGGTCTGGTGCGAGGCATGGCCGGTCAGCATCGGCCCGCCCCGCGGTTGCGAGATGTCGCCGATATAAAGCCCGTTCCAGCCACGCTGCCGGGCCGCGGTCTTCGACAGCCGCTGGATGAAGGCGATCGCTTCGGGGTGGCCCCAGTTGCGGTTGCGCGACAGGCGCATTGCCTGCCAGGTCGGGCCGGTCTCGGGCAATTGCTTCGCGCCGGCCATGCAACCCTTGGCATAGCTGCCATAGGCGGCGGGGCTATGTTCGGATGCGCGGGTCTGCGCACCGAAAAGCTGCTTGGCAGGGGTGTCGGCAACCCCTGAGCTCGCCAGGACCAGGCTGGCAACAAGACCCGCACTTATACGCTGAAAGGTTCGGATGACCATTCTGCTCGATCTCCGTTTGGTTTGACCCATGCTAACAAGATCAACCCGATCAGGAACAGGAAAATCAGCGGCACCACGCCCAATTGCTGGCTGCCTGTGGCCCAGGTGACAAGAGCCACCAGAGATGGCGCGAGAAACGAGGTCGCCTTGCCCGACAGCGCGTAAAGCCCGAAGGCCTCGGTCATCCGGGCGGGGTTGCCCTGGCGGACCATCATGGTGCGGCTGGCTGATTGCAGTGCGCCGCCCGCCGCGCCGATCACCGCGCCGATGATGTAAAAGCCGATATCGGGCAGGGTGCTGGATGCATCCAGCGGGATCCCGAAGACCGAGCTGCGCGAGATCAGGACGATTGAAATCGCCGCCATCGTCAGCGCCAGGATGCAGACCACAATCACCGGCTTGGGGCCAAATCGCATGTCGGCCCGCCCGCCCAGCCAGGCGAATATCGCCCCGGTGACGATCGCCAGAATGCCGAAGATGCCGGTATCCACGACGCTCCAGCCCAGAACGCCGGCCGCGTAGATGCCGCCAAAGGAATACATGCCGTTCAGCGCATCGCGGTAGAACATCGACGATCCCAGATAGGCGAAGAGACTAGGGCTTTTGGGCAGGGACCGAACCGTGTCCCGAAGCCCCGTCAGCGCCTTTTTGACAGCCCCCGGCGGGGCCTTGGCGGATTTGGGATCGCGCACGAACAGGAAGAACGGCACCATGAACAGCATGAACCAGATCGCGGTCAGCGGACCCACTGCGCGGGTGCCCTCGCGCGCAGCCGCATTCAGCCCCAGCGCCGGATCGAGCCCGATGAAGGTTTTGCCGGTCTCGGCGCTTTCGGCCAGAAACAGCAGCATGATGACCAGCGCAAAGAGCCCGCCGACATAGCCGAAGGCCCAGCCGTTGCCCGAGATGCGGCCGATCTCTTCACGGCTGCCCAGGTCGGGCAGCATCGAGTTGGTGAAGATCGTCGCGAACTCCATCCCCAAAAGCCCGATGACGAAGAAGGTCAGGGTCGAGACGAGGTCGAAATCGTCCGGCGCCGCGCCCCAAAGCCCGAAACTGCCGACGACATAGAGCAGCGAAAAACCCCAGATCCAACGCAGGCGGCTGCCGCCGGTATCGGCCAGCGCGCCCAGGACCGGCGCAAGAAGCGCGATCAGGATGCCCGATATCGCGATCCCGACGCCCCAGGCGATTTGCGCTGCCGAGCCATCGCCCAGCACCTCGGTGACGTAAGGCCCGAAGACAAAGGTCAGGATCAGCGTGTTATATGGCTGGCTGGCCCAGTCGAAAAAGAACCAGCCCCAGATCCGTTGCCGCGCCGTTGGGTGTGCCATGCTCGAAAATCATTCCCGTTTAAGGCACTTAGACAGGCAAGCGGCACTTTCGCAACGATTATGCGGCGACTGCGACATCAACCTCGGGGGGCCAGGGACGTGCGTTGTCCGCCTCTATCCAGGCGGCGATCCAGCCCGGCATCGGCGGTGAGCTTTGCGGCATCCCCGCTTGCACCAGAAACGCGTCCGGCGTGATCGTGCCCCGGGGGCTGCGCAGCGCGATCCGGATCAGCATCTGGTTGGCGCATTCGCGGCCCAGCCACATGGTCTGGTTGGCGTAGATGAACCGGTCGTCCCAGCATTCGAACTTGGTCACCATGGTGTATTTCGCCATCAGTGGGATGCGCTTGCGATAGCGGACCGACACGCCGGCGATGGCAAAGGCGATCCGCGATTTCCACAGAGCCCGCGCGATCCCGAACTGAAACACGGTCGGCCAGCGGCCAAGCTCGAAAAGGGTCAGGATGCGGCCGTTGTTAAGCTCCATGAAGACGTCGGTATCCCACGGCCAGGCGCGATGCGTGGTGACCAGGGTGTCGGTAAGCTTGGCCTTGGGTTTGAAATGGCCGGTCAGAAGCGAATAGGCGGCGCGGAAATACGGGTACTTCGGGGACCTCCAATACACCAAAATCTAATCTTCTTTACGTTAACGTCAACCAGAGCGTCGCGTAAACTTTCGCCGCGGCCTGCTTGTCAGCGAAGACTTGCCCGACTAAGTGACACCTCAACCAGCAAAAAGGCCGATCCATGCTTACTCTCCTTCAGATTCTGCAGCTTCTGCTCGACGTGGCGTTCTTTATCATGATCGCCCATATCATCATGAGCTGGCTGATCAATTTTCAGGTGCTGAACCTGCATCAGCCGATCGTCGGGCAGATCTGGGATGGTCTGACCCGACTGCTGGAACCGGTCTACCGGCCGATCCGCCGCTATCTGCCGAACACGGGCGCGCTGGACCTCGCGCCCCTCGTTGCTTTCATCGGGATTATCATCGCCCGCGACATATTGATCCCGAATTTCGCGCGCGCGGTGCTCTGACGGGTCTTGTTCACCGATTCCTCATGTGGGACAGTCAGACAAAGAGCAGTTTGACATAAATCCTACAGGTCCATGCCGTCTCCTGACGCGCTTTTATCCTCGGTCTTCGGTTTCGATGCCTTCCGTCCCGGACAGGCAGAGATCGTCGATGCCGTGCTTGCGGGCCGCAACACGCTTGCGATCATGCCGACAGGCGGCGGCAAATCGCTGTGCTTCCAGCTTCCCGCGCTGTGCCGTGACGGGGTCACGGTCGTCATCTCGCCGCTGATCGCGTTGATGCGCGACCAGGTTCGCGCGCTGCGCGAGGCGGGCGTCGAGGCCGGCGCACTGACATCGGGCAACACCGAGGATGAGACAAACGCGGTTTTCCAGGCGCTGGATGAAGGACGGCTGAAGCTGCTTTACATGGCGCCCGAACGCCTGGCCTCTGGCGGCACACTTAACCTTCTGCGCCGCATCGGCATTAGCCTGATCGCGGTGGACGAGGCGCATTGCGTCAGCCAGTGGGGCCACGATTTCCGCCCCGACTATCTGCGGATCGGCGATTTGCGCCGCGCGCTGGATGTGCCGTTGGCCGCGTTCACCGCAACCGCCGACGAAGAGACCCGCGCCGAGATCGTCACCCGGCTTTTCGATGACGCGCAGCCCGACATCTTTCTGCGCGGCTTCGATCGGCCCAACATCCACCTGGCCTTCGCCGTCAAAAGCGGCCCGCGGCGCCAGATCCTCGATTTCGCCGCCGCCCGCAAAGGCCAGTCCGGCATCGTCTATTGCGCAACCCGCGCCAAGACAGAGACGATTGCAGCCGCGCTGCGCGAGGCCGGCCACGCCGCCTGCCACTATCATGGTGGGATGGACCCGCAGGACCGCCGCGATGTGGAAACCCGCTTTCAGACCGAGGACGGGCTGATCGTGGTAGCCACCGTCGCGTTCGGCATGGGCGTCGACAAGCCCGATATCCGCTGGGTCGCCCACGCCGATCTGCCCAAGTCGATCGAGGCCTATTACCAGGAAATCGGCCGCGCGGGCCGCGACGGCGCGCCAGCCGAGACCCTGACGCTTTTCGGGCCTGACGATATTCGCCTGCGCCGCACCCAGATCGACGAAGGTCTCGCCCCGGCAGAGCGCAAGGCCGCCGATCACGGACGGCTCAACGCGCTTTTGGGTCTGGCCGAGGCGCTTGCCTGCCGCCGGGTCAGCCTTCTGGGCTATTTCGGCGAAACCGAGGTGACCTGCGGCCAGTGCGATCTTTGCGACACGCCGCCCGACACGTTCGACGGCACCCAGCCGGTGCGCATGGCGCTGTCGGCGATCCTGCGCACCGGCGAGTGGTTCGGCGCGGGGCACCTGATCGACATCCTGATCGGGAACGAGACCGAAAAGGTGCGCGCGCGCGGCCACCAGGACTTGCCGACCTTCGGGATCGGCAAGGACCGCGCCAAGGGCGAATGGCAGGCGATCTTCCGCCAGATGATGGGCCATGACCTCGTGCGCCCCGATCCCGAGCGGCACGGCGCCCTGCGGATGACCCATGCCGCGCGCCCGATCCTGCGCGACGAGGCCGCGATCACGCTGCGCCGCGACACAATGGTCACGGCCCGGCGCGCGCCCGCCAAAACGCTTGTCTCGGAAGAAGACGCGCCGCTTTTGTCGGCGCTGAAAGCACAGCGCCGTGCGCTGGCCGAGGCGCAGCGCGTGCCGGCCTATGTCATCTTCACCGACCGCACGCTGATCGAGATGGCCGAGACCCGGCCCGCCACGCTGGATGAGATGGCCCGCATCAGCGGCGTCGGCGCCAAGAAGCTGGAGCGCTACGGCGCGGGCTTTCTGGAAGTGATCACCGGGGATCTGTCAGAAAACATGCACCCAAGCCGTCGCAAGCTGGCCGGCCGCGCACAGGGCGATCTTTATGACCGGCTTCTGGAAGTGCAGGCGGATCTCGCGCGCGGCGCGACCGGGACCGACAAACCGCTCAGCTGTTCGGCTTCGCTACTGGCCAAGGTCGCCACGCTGCGCCCCACCGACGAAGGCGCGCTGGGCCAGCTTCTGGGCGCGCGCCGGGCGGACCGCTTCGGCCCGGCCTTTCTGGAAGTGCTGAAAGAGGCTTGAGACCGGGGCCGCGCCCGCTAGATCGTCAAGGCGAAAGCGCACTCGTTCAGGATTGATGGGGGACAAGACATGCTCGTGGTGATTTCACCGGCCAAGCGGCTCGATTGGGACGGATCCGTCGCCGCGCAAACCGAACCGGAATTTCTGAAGGACGCAGGCACGCTTGCAGGGCATGCGCGGCAACTGACGCTGGGAGGCTTGCGCAAGCTGATGGGGCTGTCGGACGATCTGGCGCGCCTCAACCGGGACCGGTTCCGCGCCTATGCCGATGCGCCAGCGCCCCAAGAGACCCGCGCCGCCGCCTTCGCCTTTGCAGGCGACACCTACCAGGGGCTTGAGGCCGCGAGCCTCGATGAAGACGCCTTGCGCTGGGCGCAGGATCATCTGCGCATTCTGTCCGGCCTTTACGGCGTGCTGCGTCCGCTTGACGCGATCCAGCCCTACCGGCTGGAAATGGGCAGCCGCCTGAAAACCCGGCGCGGCACCACCCTGTACGATTTCTGGGGCGAGAGGATTGCGAAGTCCCTGCGCGCGCAAGCCGCAACGGTTGGAACGGACGTTCTGGTCAACTGCGCCAGCCAGGAATATTTCGGCGCCGTCAAATCGGGTGCGCTGGGCCTGCGGGTCATCACGCCGACCTTCCTGGAAGATCGGAACGGCGCCGCCAAGACGGTCAGCTTCTTTGCCAAGAAAGCCCGCGGGGCGATGGCGCGTTACATCGTGGAGAACCGGGTAACGGACCCCGCCGATTTGCGCGGCTTTTCCATCGGCGGCTACGGCTTCGATGCTGACCGCTCTGGCGGCGATCAGATGGTTTTCGTCCGCGACTACCCAGAGGCATCCTTCAAGGAAGCGTCATAGGCCACAAGCTCGACCGTGTTGCCCTCGGGGTCTTCGGTGAAGATGCCGCGCCAGCCGATCCAGCCGAAGGTCTGGACCCGGTAGCTGAGCCCCAGCTTTTCGTACCAGGCCATCACCACGTCCTGCTCGGCAAAGGGCAGTGACAGCGCGATGTGGTGCAGCGAGGAGCGCGCGCCGGTCTGCGGCGTCCCGGCGCCGCTGGGGTGCAGGCCGGGACGACCGGTCGCCGCGTGATGAAAGAGCGCCAGAACAGAGGTGTGCCCGCCAAAACCTTCACCGATGCGGAAGAAGATGATGCCGTCCTGTGGCGTTCCGCTGAGATGCTCCAGCCCGATGACCTTGCCGTAAAACCGTGCCATCGCGTCCATGTCCGCGCAGCGAATGGCGATTTCCCCCAAGGCGCGGGGCCGGAACTGCCGCTGGTCTGACATGGCCCCAGCGTAGCGTTTCGGCTGGTGGCCGGCAAACTCTATGACGCGGCAAGCGCCGCCTCGGGTGTCGCGACTGGCGCCTCGTCCGGCACCGGCGGGCGCACGCCCTCGGGCAGCGCGGCCAGGATATGCTCGATCAGCGCGGCCTTCTTGAGGGGTTTGGTCAGGTAATAGTCGATCCCGGCTTGCAGGATCTCCTCTCGGTCGCCCTCCATCGCATGGGCCGTCATCGCCACGATCGGCAGGCGCACCATGTTCTCGTCGTCCTCGATCTGGCGGATCGCCCGCGTGGCGTCCTTGCCATCGAGCACCGGCATCGAGATATCGGTGAGGAAAAGATCGGGGCGCTGCGCTTTGAAGGCATCGACCGCTTCCTGGCCGTTCTCGGCAAAGATCAGGTCGATGTCGAGCGACTTGAGCATCTTGGACAGTACCAGCCGGTTGGTCTTGTTGTCCTCGGCGGCCAGGACCCGCATCGCGCGCAGCGCCGGGGCGCGGGCTTCGGCCGCTGGGGGTAGTCTGTCTGCCGTACCGGCCTGCGGCGCGGCGGCCGCGCCGATCTCGGCAGTGCCTGCCGGTACGCCGCCTGCGGTGGTCCCGGTTTCCAGGCTCGGTGCTGGTTCCTGGCTGGCAACCGGTGTCGCGGCAGGATCTGCGGGCGCAGGTCCGGGTTCCGCGGGATCCCCGGACGCTACGACGTCCGAGGTGACCTGCTGGTCATCCGGCGTCGGGACATCGGATGCCAATGGCGCAGGCTGTGCCTCTTGGGTATCCGGCAAGGGGACGGCTTCCACGACTGCGGTGTCAGCCGGTTCAACGGGCGCTGCGGCGGTATTGGCGGTGTCGGCGAGCTCTGCGGTGTCCGGCGGCTGAGTGGCAAGCGCGGTACCGGCCTCGACCCGAGCCCCTGTCGCGGCGCCGTGAGTGCCTGCATCCGACGGACACTTCTGGGGATGTTCGGCCTCTGCCACAACCTCGGCGGTCCCTGCCAGCTCATCTTCCAGTTCCAGCCGTTCGGGCGCAGGCAGCCGGGCCAGCCGCTCCAGCAGATCGCGGCGCAACAGCGGAGTGGGGATGTATTCGGCCGGGCCGGCAACGCTGGTGTCCAGCAATTGCATTGCCGGTATGAGGATCACGGCGCCGCGCGCCCGCGTATCGCCAAGAATGTCCGCCGGAAGCATGTCGCGGTCGCCGCGGTGATCTGCGTTCGCCACCAGGACCACATCGGTCGGCGCCAGCTCTTGCTCGGCCAGATCGGCGAGGTTGGCCAGCCGCACCGGTTTCAGCCCAAGCGAGGCAATCTGCTTTTCCAGCACAAGGCAGCTTGCCGGCCGGGCGTCGAACACGAAGCCGCGCTCGATCCAGTCGGGGGTGCGCGCACCGCCCATATCGGCAGGCTCCACGATCGGAAGGGTGACCGATAAACCAAAGCTCGACCCGACGCCCGGTTCGCTGTCGACCCAGATCTCGCCGCCCATGATCTCGACCAGACGCCGGGTGATCGCAAGCCCCAGGCCGGTGCCATCGTAGGACCGCTTGGTGTCGCTTTCGGCCTGGTTGAACTCTCCGAAGACATGATCCTTCTTGTCTTCGTCCAGTCCGATCCCGGTATCCTCGACCGTGATATGGATCTTCTGCCCGGTTCCGCCCTGAACCGGCACACCGATCACCCGCACCAGGACGTGGCCCTCTTGCGTGAACTTCACCGCGTTGCCGATCAGGTTGGTCAGGATTTGCCGGAACCGGCCAGGATCGCTGCTGAACTTGGTGGGCAGGAACATGTCGTAGTCGACGATCAGCTCAAGCCCCTTTTCCTTGGCTGTCGCCTGTACCAGCGTCAGCACATCGTGGATCGTCCGCTCCAGATCGAAGGGGTTGTGCTTCAGCACCAGCTTGCCGGCCTCGATCTTGGAGTAGTCGAGGATGTCGTTGATGATCACCAGCAGCGCCTCGCCCGAGTTTCGGATCGTGTCCACGTAAAGGCCTTGCTCTTCGTCCAGCGCGCTTTCGGCCAGCAGGTCCGCCATCGCGACCACGCCGTTCATCGGGGTCCGAATCTCGTGGCTCATATTGGCAAGAAAGGACGACTTGGCCTGGCTTGCCGCCTCGGCCTTCTCGCGCGCCTTGGTCAGCGTCGCCTCGCGCCGCATCGACGAGGTGATGTTCAGCGCCAGCGACACCGTGTCGCCGTCCCGCGTGCGCCGGTCCATGATGCGCACATACTGGTTGTTCCAAAGCCGCAGGGTGATCGGATCGATCATCTCGGCTTCCCAGCGCGCGTTCATCATCTCGACCCACTCGCGGGGCCGCAGATCTCCGGTATCGACGATGCCTTCTTCCACGGCGACCCGCACAAGTTCGGCATAGGTTGCACCGGGCCGGGCGCATTCGAGATCCTCGAATACCGACAAATACGCGTTGTTAGACACTATTAAAGTGCGGCTTCGATCGAACACAGCGAAGCCGTCCTGGATGGTTTCCAGCGAGTCCCACAGCCGCCGCTCGGCCACGATGGCGGCTGCCTGCGCCTGGTGTAGATCGGTACGGACCTGAGTGAACTCACCCTTGATCGCCTCGGCCTCGGATCGGGCGGCCTTGGCCTGCTCTCGTGTGACGATGATCTCGTCGGTCAGCGTCTTGGCATGGGCCGCGATCTGGTCATTGGCCGATACAAGCTCGGACTTTTTCTGTTGGTAGAAATGTTCGGCTGCCAGTCGCGCGCGGCGTTCCTGCGCCAGTCTGTCTTCGTCGAACATGTCTGCCTCCGGCCTGTGGTGAATCACAGACCAGACCATGCGTCCGGGTCGTAAAGATGTGCTTAACCGTGATGGCCAAAGCGTAAATCAGGCGATGCGCTCCAGAGCGAGGGCGATCCCCTGGCCGCCGCCGATGCACATCGTGACGATGGCGCGCCGGCCGCCCGTGCGCTCCAGCTCGTAGAGCGCCTTCACCGTCAGGATCGCGCCCGTCGCGCCCACCGGGTGGCCCAGAGCGATTGCGCCGCCATTGGGATTGACCCGCACCGGATCGAGCCCAAGCGCCTTGTTCACCGCCAGCGCCTGCGCCGCGAAGGCCTCGTTGCTTTCGATCAGGTCGAAATCGGCGACCGCGAGGCCGGTCCTTTCCAAAAGCGCCTCGACCGCCGGCACCGGGCCGATGCCCATCACTTCAGGCCGCACGCCGGAATGCGCATAGCCCAGAAGCCGCGCCTTGGGCTTCAGCCCCGCCGCCTCGGCCGCCTCGGCCCGCGCCATCACGATCGCCGCAGCGCCATCGTTGATGCCGGACGCGTTTCCGGCGGTCACGGTGCCGTCCTTCTGGAACACGGCCCGCAACGACGCAAGCTTGGCGGCGTCGGTGGCCTTGGGGTGCTCATCAGTGTCTATTTGTACCATTTCGCGGCCTTTTCGGACTTCGATGGGCTCGATCTGGCTGGTGAAATGCCCGGCCTTGATCGCCGCAGCCGCGCGCATCTGGCTTTCCAGCGCAAAGCCGTCCTGATCGGCGCGCGAGACGTCATGCTCGGCCGCTACGTTCTCGGCCGTCACGCCCATATGGCCGGTTCCGAAGGGGCAATTCAGCGCGCCCAGCATCATGTCGGACGAGGCCACATCGCCCATCTTCTGGCCCCACCGCGCCGCCGGAACGATATAGGGCGACCGGCTCATGCATTCCGAGCCGCCGGCAAGCGCAAAGTCGGCATCCCCCAGCATCAGCGATTGCGCCGCCGACACGATGGCCTGCGCCCCCGATCCGCAAAGCCGGTTCACGTTCATCGCCGGTGTCGTTTCGGGCACGCCGGCCTCCATTGCCGCGACGCGGCTGAGATACATGTCCCTGGGCTCGGTATTGATGACATGACCGAAGACCACGTGCCCGATCTGCGCACCCTCGACACCCGCCCGCGCCAGAGCGGCACGGCTGACATGCGCCCCCAGATCGATCGGCCTGACCGAAGACAGCGAGCCGCCAAAAGTGCCAATCGCGCTGCGGGCGCCATCCAAAATCACGATATCCGTCATGTCATCTCCCCTCTTCATGTCTCGCGCCCATTCTCTATGAGTGTCTGATCCGCCGAAAAACGCGGCGCGGCACCCAACAGGCTTCGTTACTATCCTAGACCTGCCCGGACTGCCGTCCAGCTTCAACCGGCGGAATGTGTCACGTTGCGTCGTTTCTGCTCTGGCGGCTTTCGGCCCGGGGCGGCAGACTGGGCGCCAAGACGGCACCACGCTGCGCAGGAGGCGCGCCATGAGCAACCAGATGAAGGCTCTGGTGAAAGCCAGGCCCGAGCCCGGGCTCTGGATGGAACATCGGCCGGTCCCCGAGATCGGCCCCGATGATGTGCTGATCCGCGTGCGCAAGACCGGGATCTGCGGCACCGACATTCATATCTGGAACTGGGACGAGTGGGCGCAAAAGACAGTGCCGGTCGGGCTGATCGTCGGGCACGAGTTCGCTGGCGAGATCGTCGATATGGGGCGCCAGGTCGATGGGCTGTCGATCGGCCAGCGCGTCTCGGGCGAGGGGCATCTGATCGGCAAGACCTCGCGGCAGTCGCGCGCCGGCAAGTTCCACCTCGATCCCGCAACGCGCGGTATCGGCGTGAACGAGCCAGGCGCCTTCGCCGAATACCTGCGCCTGCCGGCGTTCAACGTGGTTCCGCTGCCAGATGCCATCGACGACGAGATCGGCGCGATTCTCGATCCGCTCGGCAACGCGGTCCACACTGCCTTGTCCTTCGACCTGGTGGGCGAGGACGTTCTTGTCACCGGCGCCGGGCCGATCGGCATCATGGCCGCGTCCGTGGCGCGGCATGTCGGCGCGCGCCGGGTGGTGATCACCGATCTCAACGACGACCGCCTGGCGCTTGCCGCACAGGTGGCCGATGTCGTGACGGTGAACCCCAAACGACAGAGTTTGGCTGAAATAGTGTCACATCTGGGCATGAAAGAGGGCTTCGATGTGGGGCTGGAGATGTCCGGAAGCCAGGTTGCGCTCGACCAGATGGTCGAGGCATTGGTGATGGGCGGGCGCATCGCGCTTCTGGGCATCCCGCCGGGCAAAAGCCCGGTCGACTGGTCGCGGATCGTCTTCAAGGCGATCACCATCAAAGGCGTCTATGGCCGCGAGATATTCGAAACCTGGTACAAGATGATCGCGATGCTGGAAAACGGGCTGGACGTGCGTGCGGTGATCACGCACCGGATGCCGGCGGATGCCTTTCGGGACGGGTTTGAGACCATGCGCGCCGGATCGTCCGGCAAGATCGTGCTGGACTGGACCTGACGCAAGGCCGGCTAGCGCGGCATCGGATTGCTCATGTTCGTGTACGGCGTCCAATCGGTGATCTCGGGATAATACATTGCCCGCCACTTGCGCACCCGCGGGTTCATCTCGCGTCGCCAGATCGGCGGGATCATCGCCATCGCCGTCATGATCGGATAGCCATAGGGCATCTGGGGCGCCTCTTGCCCGGCATTGGCCTGCAAAAGCGGAAACGGCCGGTCCGGCTTGGAATGATGATCTGCGTGCCGCTGCAGATTGATCAAGAGCCAGTTCGAGGCCCGGTGCGTGGCGTTCCAGCTGTGATGCGGGCGCGTGGGCTCGTATTTGCCGCCGCCCAGATGCTTGCGCACCATGCCGTAGTGCTCGATGTAATTCACAAGCTCCAACTGCCAGATCGCGACGATGGCCTGATAGATGAACAGGCCAAGCCCAAGCCATCCGCCCAGGATCAACGCCAGAAGCGCAAAGCCCGTCTGCAATGCAAAATAGCGCCAGAACGGGTTCGACCGGTCCCACCAGGGCAGGCCCTTGCGCGCCAGCATGGCTTCTTCGGCCCGAAAAGCAGACACTAATCCGCCCGGAACCACCCGAAAGAAGAAGGAATGGAAGTTCTCATTGTAACGCGCGGTCACACCATCGCGCGGCGTGCCGACATAAGTGTGGTGGACGCGAAGATGCTCGGTCCGGTAATGCCCGTAAAGCGTCATCGCCATCAGGATATCGCCCAGCCAGCGTTCGATCTTGGACCGCTGGTGCATCAACTCATGCGCATAGACGATCCCGACCGTGCCGCTGAGAATGCCCATCCCGAAGAACAGCACGATCAGCTCCAGCCCGCCCAGATGCTGTGCGCGGGTCGCATAGGCGATCAGCGCAAAGAGCGTCACGAATTGCAGCGGCGGCCAGACCAGCGTGATCAGGCGATGCCAGAAGATCTGCGAATGCGGTGTCTCGGGATCGCGGTTCGACACATCGAGCCCAAGCGCAAAATCGAGCGCCGTGAAGAGGTACCAGGTCGCCAAAGGCACCAGCAGGACCGACCAGCCCCCCTGGATCGCGGCAAAGGCAAGAATGGGGATCAGGCCCAGCGACACCCAGAACGGTGCCGCCGTCAGGATGCCGGTTCCGGCTTTCTTCGCGCTCATCGAATGTTCCGCTCTGTAATCGCCCCGAGGGGAAGGATAAGCCATTTTCGCTTGCGCCTCAATTCTCGGCGAAGGCGCCGGACGCAAGGTCATACGCCTTGCGCATCAGCGTCGGTAAATCGGCCGGGCGAAACTCGATATGCGGCACAAATCCGCCGCGATCCGGCTTCGTAGCGGCAGAGACAAGCGTTGTCCGCAGCTCTAGCAGCAGGTGGAAATGCGTAAACGTATGGCGCACTTCCAGACCGGGCGCTTGCCACTCGGCATCCAGCGGCGGGGCTTCGGCAGGCGCATCGGACCAGTCGGAGCTGGGAAACCCAAGCATGCCGCCCAGAAGCCCCTTGTCGGGGCGCCGCTCCAGAAGCCATGCGCCATCGCCGCGTCGCGCGACATAGACAAACCCGCGCCGCACCGGCTTGGCGGCCTTTGGCGTCTTGCGCGGCAAGTCGTCTGCGCGGCCCGCGGCGCGGGCGCGGCAGTGACGCAACGCCGGGCAGATCCCGCAGGCGGGCGATTTGGGCGTGCAGATCGTGGCGCCCAGATCCATCACCGCTTGCGCATAGTCGCCCGGTCGCTGCAGCGGGGTCAGGCCCGCCGCCAGCCCGGTCAGCTCACGCTTGGCCGCTGGCAGGGGCGTGTCCACGTCGAAAAGCCGCGCCATCACGCGCTCGACATTCCCGTCCACCACCGTTTCCGGCCGCTCGAACGCGATCGCGGCAATCGCCGAGGCGGTATATGGCCCGATCCCGGGCAGGGCGATCAGCCCGTCATAGGTGTCGGGAAAGACGCCGCCATGCGTCTCGGCGACAACCCGCGCACATTTGAGCAGGTTGCGCGCCCGCGCGTAATATCCAAGCCCTGCCCAGGCGGCCATCACATCGGCGTCCTCGGCGGCGGCCAGATCGCGGACCGTGGGCCATTTTGCCAAAAAAGCCCTGAAATAGTCCCTGACCGCGGCAACGGTCGTTTGCTGGAGCATCACTTCTGACAGCCAGACTGCATAGGGATCGGGGCGCTGCCCGGCGGCCCGGTCCTGCGGGCCCACGCGCCAGGGCATCACGCGGGCATGAGCGTCATACCATGCCAAAAGCTCGTCAGAGATCGGGGTCTCACGCAATGTTTATGCCTGCCTTGGCTGGAATCGGGTGGCGCATGCGCCGCGACGGACTTAAATAGTCTGGACGACGAAATTGAAAGCCATGGCACAGAAAAACACTGCGACATCTCGACCGGCCCGCAAAGGGTTCCAGCGCGCCGCCAGCGTGCTGTCGAGCCGTATCCGCGAGGTCGGTGAGACGCGCGGTTTCCCAGTCACGCGGCTTTTGACCCACTGGGCCGAGATTGTCGGCGCCGAGATTGCGGCCCACACCCGCCCTGTCGAGGTCAGCTATGGCCGGCAGGGCTTCGGCGCGACGCTGACTGTTCTGACCACCGGCGCCTATGCCCCGATGGTCGAGATGCAGAAAGAGGCGCTGCGCGACAAGATCAACGCCTGCTACGGCTATGCCGCGATCTCGCGCATTCGCATCACGCAAACTGCGGCGACTGGCTTTGCGGAAGGCCAGGCCAGCTTTGCCCCTGCGCCAAAGGCCGAGCGGCGCCCGGATCCCGCCGCCAGCCGCAAGGCGGCCGAAACCGCCGCGCCGGTATCCGACACCGGTCTGCGCGACGCGCTTGCCGCGCTCGGCGCCAACGTATTCTCTCGTAAACAGTCCTGAAGAGGCCAAGATATGAACCGAATTTACGCCATCGCCGCTGTCGCGCTTGTTGCGCTGGGCGGGTATTTCGCCTGGTCCGGCACGCAGACCCAGACCCAGACGCCGGGCGCCAGCTTCGGTGCCGTCTCGGCGCAGGCGGCGGCCGATATCGACACCTCTGGCGTGCTGGAGATGACATTGGGCAATCCCGATGCGCCGGTGACGGTGATCGAGTATGCCTCTTTCACCTGTCCGCATTGCCGCGACTTCCACGCCGGATCGTTCAAGCAGCTTAAAAGCGACTATATAGACACTGATAAGATCAATTTCGTCTATCGCGAGGTCTACTTTGACCGCTACGGTCTCTGGGCTGGAATGATCGCACGCTGCGGTGGGCCAGAGCGGTACTTCGGCTTTACCGATCTGCTTTATAGCACCCAAAGCGAATGGGCCCGCGCCGGCGATCCGCCGGACGTCGCGCAGGCGCTGAAGCGTCTTGGCCGCCAGGGCGGGCTGTCCGAAGAGGAAGTGACGGCATGTTTGTCGGATGGCGAGAAGGCGCAGGCGATGGTCGCGCTTTACCAAAAGAACGCCGCGGCCGACGGGGTGAACTCGACGCCAAGCTTCATCATCAACGGCAAGCTTCACGCCAACATGCCCTATAGCGAGTTCTCCAGCCTGATCGACGCAGAGCTGGCAAACTGACCGCAATCGACGGCCCGGGTCGGATCTACCTTTTCATCAGCGGCGCAAGATGCGCGTCGATCAAGCCCGGATCATCGAACTTCAAGCGCACCGGTAATGTCAGAACTTTCTGCCGGAAGGTGCCGGGTAGCCGCACAGCGTCCTTTTCTGTCGTCACAAGCTGCGCGCCCAAGGTCTTGGCCTCTTGATCCAGCCGCGCCATGAGTGCGGGTGTCAGCGGTTGATGGTCGCTCAGCGCCTCGGCGCGCACAAGTTCAGCGCCGAGCCCGCGCAATGTGGCGAAGAATTTCTCGGGATACCCGATCCCGGCGAACGCCAGTACCCGTAGCCCGGCCCAAGGCATTCCGGTGGCCAGGATCTCCAGATGTGCGGTCGTGTGCGGCGCGTCGACGGCATGTCCCCAGCTTTTGGAAAACAGCGTCTGCGCCGCCTCATTTCCGATCGAAAGCACAAAATCGGCGCGGGTTAGACCCTGTTTCAGAGGTTCCCGCAACGGCCCCGCCGGGATCACCCGGCCGTTGCCAAAGCCCATGACGGCGTCGACGACCACAATCGACAAATCCTTTTGCACCGCCGGGTTTTGCAACCCGTCATCCAGCAAGATAATCTCTGCTCCTGCCGCTTCGGCCGCCTCGACCCCGGCTTTGCGGTCCTTGGCGACCCAGACCGGCGCGAAAGCCACCAACAGCAGGGGCTCGTCGCCGACATCACCGGCGCCGTGCTGCTCTGTGTCCACCGCGACAGGCCCCATCAGCCGGCCGCCATAGCCCCGTGTGACGACATGCGCCGCTATTTTCTTCTCGGCAAACCACTCGGCAATCGCGATCGCAGTCGGGGTCTTGCCGGTGCCGCCCGCATTGACATTGCCGATGCAGATCACCGGAACGCCCGCCCTGTAGCCAGTCGTCGAAGCGAGGCGCCGCGCCGTGCCCCACGCGTAAAGCGCGCCCAGTGGGGCCAGCAGACGCGCCCGCAAACCGGGCGCAGACGGTGGCGCATACCAGAACGCTGGCGCTTTCATATCAGACCCTATCCCTGCGCAACGCGCCCAGAACCATTTCTACGGTGCCGTCTGTGACCTCGGCGCCTTCCGATGTCACGCTCCAGGCCGCATTGGCCATGATCGCAGCGCGTTCGGGTGACAAAAGCTCGGCGACATTGGCCCCCAGTTCCTGGCCTGTCAGAACCTGCCGCGCCGCGCCGGCGGCGACAAGCCGGTCATAGCGGCTGCGGTGCCGCCCGACATGCGGACCGAAGAGAACCGCAGAGCCGAGGGCCGCAGGCTCGAACGGGTTATGCCCGCCGCCTGGCGGCAGCAGCGATCGCCCCATATAGCTGATCGGCGCCAGCCTGTACCACAGGCCCAGCTCGCCCTCGGTATCGGCAATATAGACCTGGATGTCTTCTTCCGGCTCGTCCCCCTGGGACCGCAGCCCGGTGCGCCAGCCGGTTTGGGTGAACTGATCGTGCAAGGCCGGACCGTCGGCGATCTGGTCGGGGACGAGGATCAGCAAAAGGCGATGTGACAGCCGGCTCGCCCGCTGATGCGCCAGCGCGACCGCGTCCGCCTCTGCGCCCTGGACCGGCGCTGCCAGCCAGACCGGACGGACGGCGAGAAGCTCGGCCAGGGTCGACCGCTCAGCCTCGTTGCAGGGCAGCGGCAGGCCGCCTTGCTCTAGCGGGCCGACTGTCGGAATGCGGGTCTGTTCCACGCCGATCTGACGAAATTGGGCTGCATCGGGGGCAGTTGCAGGCGCAACGGCCACCATGCTTGAAATGAGCGCAGCCCGATCCCGCGGCATCAGCCCCCGCATGTCTGCGCCGTGCAGCGTGGCCTCGGACGCAACCGCCGGAATGCCCCGCTCGGCGCTGAGGCACAAAGCCATTGGCCAAAACGCATTGCCGCTAAGCACAACGACGTCGGGCGTCCAGTGATCGAGAAACCGGGTCACGCCCGGCCCGGTATCAAAGGGGCGCAGCGCATGGGTCACATCGCCGGGCAGGTCCCGGCCGCCAAGCGCCCCGGTCTCTGTCGTCAGAACCACGGTGGCATCGCCATGCGCGGCAATCAGGCGCTCGGCCAACGTCAAAAATGGTGAAACGGGACGGGATAGAGCCACATTTATCCAGATTACGGTGCCTTCTGGACGCGGCGCAGAGCCTTCGCCCAGGCGCATCGTGGCCTCGATTTGCGAGATTACACCGTCATCGAGCTGGCGCAGCAGCCGCCGCTTGACCCACGGCTCGGCGCGTCGCGCGAAAAACAGATAAGCGCGCAGACCTGCCGTCAGGTCCATCGCGGTGCCTATTCGCCCAACTCCTCGGTCGAGGATGCGGCGGCTTCCTCGTCGCGCAACCGGTGCAGATGCGCAATGAAATAGCGCATATGGGCGTTGTCGACCGTGCGCTGCGCTTCGGACTTCCAGGCGTTATAGGCCGACTGGTAGTCGGGGAAGATCCCGACGACATGGATGTCATCGACGTTCTTGAACGCGGTGCTGGAGGGGTTCACAAGCTCGCCGCCGAAAACGAGATGTAGGCGCTGGGTCATTGGGGCACTCCGAATTATGCGGCGCAGCCTAAGCGATCGGTGTGCGGGGTCAAGCGCCGCCGGGTTCGGCCTGACCGGGCGGCAAAAGCTTTAGCCGAGCCGCAAAGGACGTTATGTCGGAAATGACGGTATCGGGCGCTTCTTCATGGATCAGGTGGCCGTAGCCCGCGTGCTGGATCACCTCGGCGTTTGGCATCTTGGCGGCAGCCGCAGATGAGGTGCCGGGCGGCACAGCGCCATCTTCGGCGCCGGTGATGAAAAGCGCCGGCGTCGTTATCCCCGGCAAGGCGTCAAGCAGCGGATCGATCTGCCACTGCGCCATCATCGCAAGCGTCGCGTCCACGTGCCCACGATCTGAAACCAGTGTCTGATATAGCCCAATTCCACGATCATCGAGTTTCGAGCCGGTAGAGTCCAACAGCTCGCGCACCCGCCGCTCGTTGCCCGAAAGACGCGCGAAAAGCGCCGGCACAAACGGGCTGAGCGCCATTACTTTTGCCATGATCGGAAAGAGCCATCCGGCAATTCCCTGAAACTTCCCAAGCGCCGCGTTGATCCCGACTATTCCCTTCGGCGCAAGCAGCCGGTCCAGTTCCAGCGCCAGTGCGCCGCCGGCGGAATGTCCAATGATCAGGTCGGGCGCCCACTTCTGTTTCTTGCAAAGCGCAGCAAGATCCTCGGCCATTGGCCTTAGGCCGCAGCGCTGCCGTGTCCCCATTTTCGTGAACCCCTGGCCGGGCAGATCGGGCGCAATGACCTGAAAATCACAGGTAAGCGGCTCGAAAATCCCGCGCCAGCTTTGCGTCGCGCCGCCGGCACCATGCAGAAGCAGAACCGTTGGCCCGGTCCCCGCGATCTGGACATGCCAATCATGTGGGCGGACCCTAAAGAAGCTGGAATAGACACTATTTGGCCAAGTTCCACTGGCCGCCGTCCAGTCCATTTCTCAGCCGTCCAGGGTGCTGGATATGGCAGCGGACAGACGATGTGCATCGGCGCGCGGCAGCGGCACGTATGGCGCATCTAGCGTTGCAGCCAGCGTCTGGAGCCCGGGTTGCGGGCGGTTGCCTGTGTCGATGACCAGTGCCGCGTGGCCGAGCCGGCGCAATGTCTTGGCTATCTTCGTGGCGTCGCCGGCGGCCTGGTCCCGGTTCACCGAGCCATCCAGCGCGATATTGGCTCGCCCGTCGGTCAGCAGGATCAGTGTCGGGCTCATGCCGCGCTTTTGTGCTGTAATAGACACTTGCATTGCGGTCGTCAGCCCCGACGCAAGCGGCGTTCCACCCCCGCCCGGCAAGGCTGACAGGCGCCGCTTGGTTTGCACAAGCGAACGTGTCGGGGGCAACAAAAGCTCTGCCGCCGTGCCGCGAAACGCAACGAGGGCCACGTGATCACGCCGGGCATAGGCTTCGGACAACAGCAGCTCAATCGCACCTTTCGCCTCTGCCAGCCGCGCCACGGCGGCCGATCCGGAAGCATCCACGGCGAAGATCAAAAGCCGGTCGGACGTCTCTGCGAACACCTTCAGACGAATATCGGCGGGCCGGATATGAAGACCTGTCCGATCGGGCGCCGCTGAGGCCCGCACCGATTGCCAAGGTGCCGCCACGCGCAGGGTGGCCACAAGATCGATGCGGGCATGCCCGTCCAGCTTGCCGGGCCGTGACGGCAAGGGCCGCCCGCGCCGGTTTCCCCGACGCGTAGCACCGGCACCAGAGCCGGCCGCCCGGCGCGTGCCGCGGCCCTCGGCCAGCATCTTCAACACCTCGCGCGGAAGGGCGCTGGCCACGGCAGCCGCCAGAATTTCATCGGGTATTTCGGTCTCAATGTCGCGGGCACCGTCCGGGTCGCCTTCGGGGTCCGGTCCCTCGTCACGCAGTGGTGGCGGAGCAGGTTGGGCTGGATCTTCGAATGCCGTCGCGCGATGCGCGAAAACCAGCTCTGCGGCCAACTGGATATCTTCAGGTAAGGGTCTAATCCGCCCAAAGAGGGCGCCAATCGCACGTGCGGCCGCGATTGCGATCAGGGGCGGCCGAAACGAACCTATGCCGCAATGGGCAGCCAGTTCCACCAGGGCGCGTTCGCCAGTCTCATCCAGTTTCGCGCGCGCCAGGCGCGCCCGGGCAATTTCAATCAGCGCGTGGTCAAGCGGCGCATCGTCGGTGCCGGAATGCGCCATATCGTCGAGGTGCAGGAACAGCCCAAGCCGCTCGGTCAAGGCTTCGGGCGGGCGCTCTTCGGCCTCGGCGCCTTCGTCGATTGCAAGAACGCAATGCTGTCCGGCATCCAGGACCCGGCTCAGGCGCGCGGCAAGCCCCGGTGTGCAACGTTCGGCCATCGTCATCCGCAGGAACGCCGGTTTCGCAAGAAGCCCCGAAGTATGGGTAAGTGTCCCGGCGGACAGCGTTGCGGCAAGATCGACGCCACCAAAAAGCTGTGTGTCGGTGATGCCGGGATGCAAGGTCTTCTCCGGCAGTGGCCCGCCGCTGAGCAGCGCCAGAAACCGCTCGCGCACCGGGCCGGGCCGGGCCCGCAGCCACAGACCGCCAAGCCCCACCGGATCGACCGCCATCAAGGTCGCGATCAGCCGCGCCCGCGCCCAGGCGCCATCTATGCCGGGGGAATCGGTCACTCGGCCGCGGTATGAAAGGCGCCGAACAGTTCGCTGACGGTTCGCGCGACGCGTGTCGAAGATCCCGCCTCGTCCAGCGGATCGCGGCGCAATCGGTGCCGCAGCGCCATCGGAGCTGCCTGCCGCAGATGCGCGCGGCTGACCTCGCCGCTGCCCTCGAACGCCGCCAGCGCCCGCGCCGCTTTCAGCAGCGTCAGCTCTCCGCGCAGCCCGTCCGAGCCAAGCGCCACACACAGCTCTGCGCAGTCAATCAGTGTCTGATCGGGCGTTTTTGTGGAATTCAGCGCCGCGCGGCCTGCAAGGATGTTCTTGCGCAACCGCGTGTCGGCGGCCCGCCAGCGCTTCATGAAGGCCGCGGTTTCGGTCTCGTAGCTCTGGCGGCGGCGGATCACTTCGACCCGTTCTTTGATATCGGTTGGGCTTTTGACCTCGACCGACAACCCGAATCGATCCAGAAGTTGCGGCCGCAGTTCGCCCTCTTCGGGATTGCCCGATCCCACCAGAACGAACCGTGCCGGATGGCGTATCGACAGCCCTTCGCGTTCGACCACGTTCTCGCCGGATTGCGCCACGTCCAGCAGAAGGTCGACGATGTGATCTTCCAGAAGGTTCACCTCGTCGATGTAAAGGTATCCGCGATTGGCGCGCGCCAGCAGTCCTGGCTCGAACGCCTTTTCGCCGCGGGTCAGCGCACGCTCGATATCAAGCGCGCCGACGACCCGATCCTCGGTCGCGCCAAGCGGCAGGTCGACCACCGGCGTCGGCCGCTTCACGCTTTTATCAGACCCTAACTGTGCCCAATCAGGGCAATCAGAGCGATTTTCAGAATTGACCGGGCAGCTCTCTATTTGGGTGATCGGTGGCAGCAGGGCGGCCAGCGCCCGCACCGCGGTGGACTTGCCGGTGCCGCGATCCCCGAACACCAGGACACCGCCGATGGACGGATCGATCGCCGTCAGTATCATCGCAAGCTTCATATCCTGCTGGCCGACGATGGCAGAGAACGGAAATGGCTGTGTCATGCAGCGGTCCTTTCCAGTTTGGCGAGCGGGCTGACCCCGCCCCAAAGCCCGCTGTCGCCTGCGATGGCAAAACGGGCGTAAAGCTCTTCACGGAACCAGTCTTCGTCGCGCACGGCGCGGATGGCGCGCGCGTGGGGGCCCTCGGCACGGGCGAAGGCGGCCATCGAGGCAGCGTCCGGCCAGATCGAGAAGGTCACCTGGTGCAGCCACGGCATCTCGCCGATGCCGATCTTGAACGCCACGTTCGGATCGTCACCGATGACATTCTGGATGTCCGGCACGCGGCGCCAGAACTTCAACAGGATCGATGGTTTGATCGTCGCGCGGGTCAGGGCAGCGATTGGGCCATTTTGCACAGTGTTAGACACTGATCTATCCGTCTCGAACGGTGCGGTGCCCGACCAGCTTCCGCGGGCCGAGGTCGGTGTCAGGTACACCGTCCAGTCCTCTTTCGCCCGTCTGCGCCAGCGCTGGTAGACCGGCGCCTCTTCCACGTGTTTTCGGGCTGTCTCGGCATCCGGCCAGGTGGCAAGGATCGCCCAGACCGCGGTATTCGGGATCGGAGTGAACCCCTCGCCGGTGCCCGAGCCGCAAAGCTTCCAGAAGCCGACATCGCGCATCACCATGAATGACAGGCGGGCCGCACCCATCTGCCCCAGCGCCCAGATCCGAGCGCGGGCCGATCCGAAACGGAACAGGCTGAGGGTCACCACCTGGATTGTCCGACTCCCTTAATTGTCAACTAAGTCTGACACATCTTGCGCCATCTGCAAAGCCGTAACACCCTTCTTCATATGGACAACGCAATAAGATTGTAAATTAAACTAGACAGCGATAGCCTTGTGCTTATGACGAAGAGACTCGCCAATCGCCAAGTCCCTGCCGCCGATCCGGCCGCCGCCATCGTGATCGGTGCCGGGCTTGGGGGCCTCGCCGCCGCGATGCGCCTTGGCGCAAAGGGCTATCGCGTCACGGTGCTCGACCGGCTTGACCTGCCCGGCGGGCGGGCCTCGTCCATTACCCGGAACGGTCATCGCTTCGATCTTGGCCCGACCATCGTGACCGTGCCGCAGGTTTTCGAAGAGCTATGGGCCGATTGCGGGCGGGATTTTTCCGCCGATGTCGATCTGCGCCCGCTCGAGCCTTTCTACGAGATCCGCTGGCCCGATGGCTCTGCCTTTCGCGCCTCGCAGGATCCTGAAAAGATGGAGGCCGAGGTCGCGCGCCTGAGCCCGTCTGATCTTCCTGGCTTCCGCAAGTTCCTGAAAGACAGCCATCGGCGCTATGTTGTCGGCTTCGAGGGCATGGTCGCCAAGCCAATGCACAAAGCGTGGGAGACGATCCGCGTTCTGCCCGAATTCGCCCGGCTCAGGGCCGATCGGTCGATCTTGGGTCACGTCAAAACCCGCGTGAAGGATCCGCGCCTGCGGATGGCGCTGTCGTTCCACCCGCTTTTTATCGGCGGCGATCCGATGAACGTCACCTCGATGTATGCGCTGGTCGCGCATCTCGAGGCGACATACGGCGTGCACTATGCCATCGGCGGCGTGCAGGCGATGGCCGATGCGATGGCGAATGTGGTGCGCGCGCAGGGCGGCACCATTCGGCACGGCGCCGAGGTGGACGAAATTCTGGTGCAAGGCGGCGCGACAACGGGTGTCCGCCTGACCGGCGGCGAGACGCTGTGCGCGCCGCTGGTTGTCAGCAACGCCGATGCCGGGCACACCTATTCCAACTTGTTGCGCAATCACAAAAAGCGCCGCTGGACCGACCGCAAGCTGAACGCACGGCGCTGGTCGATGGGGCTATTCGTCTGGTATTTCGGTACCAAGGGTACTGCCGGAATGTGGCCCGATATCGGCCACCACACGATCAGCAATGCGCCGCGATATGAGGGTCTGTTACGGGACATTTTCATCCGCGGGCACCTGGCCGACGATATGTCGATCTACCTGCATCGGCCCTCGGTCACCGATCCCGGTGTCGCCCCAGACGGCGATGACACCTTCTATGCGCTCTCGCCCGTGCCGCATCTGGGCCACACCAACCCGGTGGATTGGGCGCAGGAGACCGAGCCCTATCGCCAGAAGGTCGCGGCCGAGCTGGAAAAGATGATCCCCGGATTTGAGACGCGCCTGTCGGCCAGCCATATCATGACACCGCCCGATTTCCGCGACCGGTACCTGTCGCCCTTCGGCTCTGGCTTTTCGATCGAGCCGCGCATCCTGCAAAGCGCCTGGTTCCGCCCCCATAATATCAGCGAAGAGGCGCGCGGGCTCTACCTTGTCGGCGCCGGCACCCATCCCGGCGCGGGTCTGCCCGGCGTTGTCTCCAGCGCGAAGGTTCTGGCCCAGCTTGTGCCCGATGCGCCGCGCGCCGTGGCGGCCGAAAGCCTGGCCGCGGAATGACACACGCCGCCACACCTCAAAGCGATCTCGATTCCTGCAAGGAGGCGATCCGCCACGGCTCGCTGTCCTTTCACGCGGCCTCGCGGCTTTTGCCGGCCCGGGTGCGCGATCCGGCGCTGGCGCTTTACGCGTTCTGCCGGCTGGCCGATGACGCGGTGGATCTCAACGACGAAAAGCCCGCCGCCGTCCTGACGCTGCGCGACCGGCTGGATCTCATCTATCAGGGAAAACCCCGCAACACGCCCACCGATCGCGCATTTTGCGGTGTAATAGAGACGTTTGAGATGCCGCGCGAGCTGCCAGAGGCGCTTCTGGAAGGGCTCGCCTGGGACGCGATGGACCGCCGCTATGGCACGCTGAGCGACCTTTACAGCTATTCGGCGCGCGTCGCGTCGGCGGTGGGCGCGATGATGTGCGTCTTGATGCGAGTCCGCGATGCCGACGCGCTGGCCCGCGCCTGCGATCTGGGCGTGGCGATGCAGCTTACCAACATCGCCCGCGATGTGGGCGAGGACGCCCGCGCCCGGCGCATCTACCTGCCGCTCAGCTGGCTAGATGAGGCCGGTCTCAGCCCCGAGGCGATCTTCGCCGACCCTCTGCCGGACGCGCGCATCCGCCACATGGTCCGGCGCCTGCTGCACGATGCCAACCGGCTTTATTACCGGTCCGAGGCGGGCATCCCCGCGCTTCCTTTCGCGGCGCGCCCGGGGATCTTCGCCGCGCGGCACATCTATGCCGGCATCGGCGGCGCCATTCAGCGCAACGCCTACGATACGATCTCGTACCGCGCCCACACCTACAAGGCGCAAAAGCTGGGCTGGCTCAGCCTATCGATGCTGCGCACGCTGACATCGGCGGTCATGCCGAAATCGGCGGTTCTCTATGCAAATCCGCTGGAAGAGACACGCTTTTTGGTCGACGCCGCGGCGTGCGGCACGCCCGCCGCGACATCCTGGGGCGATGGCCGGGCGGGCGCCTTGATGGCGGTGCTGGCGCAGCTTGAGGCGCGTGACCGTCAGAATGTGATGGACCAATCCGGTGCATCGTCTATTTAGGAAGACATGGACTGGACGCTCTTTTTCATCTTCCTCGCCGCCTGCGGCGCCGCTGCCGCAACCGGTGCGATGTTTCAGCCGGGCGAGTGGTACAAAAGCCTGAACAAACCTGACTGGACACCGCCCGACTGGGTTTTTCCGGTGACCTGGACGGTGCTCTACCTCTTCATCGCCTTTTCCGGCGCGCGCATCGCTCTGATCGACGGCAATGCCTATGCGATGGGCTTTTTCGCAGTGCAGATCGCGCTCAACACGCTCTGGACACCGGTTTTCTTCGGCTTGCGCCGGATGCGCGCGGGGCTGGTGATCATCGTCTGTCTCTGGCTTGCGGTCGCGGCGACAACCGTCTCGTTCTGGCAGCTCGACTGGCTGTCGGGGCTGTTGTTCGTGCCCTACCTGGTCTGGGTGACGATCGCCACGGCGCTTAACTATTCGGTCTGGCGCCGCAATCCGCCCGCTGCGGCAGAGGCCTAATCCTCGAACCTCCAGCCCGCACGGCGTGGCACCCGCACCGCCAGCATCGGCTTCAGAAGAGGCGAGGCAAAGCGGTTGAGATCCAGCGCCTCGTGCACGCCCGTCGTCTGGCGCCCGTTGATCTGGGTGCGCACCACCGACCTGCTGTAGAACGGCGCATCCAGCATCGACTTGACTTGTCTCGGCCGGTGCCCCGGATCGGCCCGAGTTTCGCGCCGCACCGCCCAAAGAGAGCGGGAAAAGCGCGTCAGCGGTGGCAGATCCAAGGGTCTAACATTGCCATTTTCGTCAAACTCGACCCCAACGGCGAGCGTTCCACCATCGCGCCGCGCGGCATCGTAGAAACAGGCCGAGCCGCCCTGCAACGGAAACCGCCCCCAGGTCCAGTAGCTGAAATCGTCCTCCAGCGCGCGGGTCCCGAAATTTGCGTCGAAATAGCCGTGACCCGACCACTGCCAGCCGCGGTTGAGATCAACGTCGATCCGCGCGGTCGGCGCAAACGGCCGCCAGACATGCGTGCCTTCGGGATGCAGCGGCAGCTCCACATCGCTGAGCCCGCTGGGCGTGAGCGTGATCCGTCCCTTGATCCGGCTGACCAGCGGCAGGCTGGACACTTCGTCCACGTCGATCTCCAGCCGGCCGCCGCGCCAGCGCAACTGGCTGGGCCCGACCTGAAACGTGTCGTTGCTTTGACGCAAAGCCGCCGTGCCGCGGTCGGTCATGGTGAACCGGCCCCCGCGCCCATAGGTGGCGACGTTGATGCACACGTGATTGGCCGGATTGCGGCGCCCAGACCAGCGGTACCAGGGCGAGAAAACAGACCCTATGAACGCGATAACGCTGATCGCGCGGCTGCCATCGTCGCTTACGCCGTCGACATACCACCACGCATAGCCGTCCGGCGGCACGTCGAGGTTGAAGCAAGGTCCGTCCTGATCGCCTCGGCCGCGTGCCGCCCGGAAAGGGTTGCCATCGGGACCCCAGCCCCCGGATGCGCGCCGCCCCCCGCCAGGTAAAGCCCCGGTATCTTCGTGCGCGCCACCGGCCGCTGGAACGCCGCCATCAACCCGTGCGGGCTCTGCCCGTAAAGAGACCCTTGGCTGCCCGGGCACAGCGCCTCGAACCCCGCCGGGGTCGTCAGCGCGCTGTCCGGCGGCTCTGGATCGAAGCAAAGGCCGAAACTGCGAAGGATCGGGAAGGTGCGTGTCCGACATGAAAAGGCATCCTTGGGCTGCCCGCCGGGAAGCGGCGGGGCATTCATGATTATCTCGAAACGTTCAAGTTCCGGCGGCTTAGACCCGGTTCCGCGGTCCTCGGCGCAGATGTAAAGCGTCGGATCCTCGGGCAGCGCGCCAGCCTCGAGGGGACTGAATTCCGACCGCGGATCGGCGCCGAAAAAGACATTGTGATGCGCAAGTTCGGGGCCCTCGATCCGGGCTGCAAAGCTCCAGACATTCGCCGAAAGGCTGCGCCCCGCCTTGCCGGCAATCGGCGCGGCACCCGCCGCCGATGCGCCAAGCTGGCCGGTCGCCAGGGCGCGCGGATCGCCGGCAAAAACCACCGCATTGCAGGCCAGTCGCGTACCATCGGCCAGGTGAACGCCCGCCGCGCGGCCATCCTGCATCTCGATGCGGGTGGCCCTCTGCCCGAAAAGCAATGTCGCGCCATGTTCGGACGCAACATCGGCCATTGCACGCGCAAGCCGGTGCATCCCGCCCTTCACGCGCCAGACCCCAGAGGCTTCGGCATGCCAGATCAACGCCAGGATCGCGGGTGACAGGTCGGGCGAGCCACCCACATAGGTAGCATAGCGCCCAAATAGCTGCCGCAGCCGCGGATCGCTGAACTGGCGCCGCAAAAGCTGCGCCAGTGACGCGAAGGGCGCCATCGACAGCGCCAGGGACGGCTGTGCCATGACATGCCGGCTTAGCGCGCCAAGCGTCGGGGCAGGGGCCTGCATCACCGGTGCCTCGAAGGCATTGAAGAGCCTTGCGGCACGATCCGAAAACGCACGGAATTCGGCCTCGGCGCGCGGGCCGGCAAACCCGCGCATCGCGGCGGCGCTGGCCTCGGGATCGGCATGCAGATCAAGCTGCGCGCCATCCGGCCAGAAATGGCGCGCCAGCGTTTCTTGGCGAATTAGGGTCACATACTGGTTCAGGCTGCGGCCCACATCTTCGAACAGAGCGTCGAAGACACTGCGCATCGTCAGTACCGTGGGCCCGGCATCCACCGGCCCAGCGGTGCTTGGAAGGGTGCGCATCTTGCCGCCGGGCGCAGCGTGCATATCGGCCAGCGTGACCTCCAGCCCGGCATGCGCAAGACGCATCGCCGCGGCCAGACCGCCAACGCCCGCGCCGACGACCACCACCTTATCGGGTTGCAAGGTCATGACTGGATTGTTGACTCGACCGGTCCATATGTCCACTATGATTTACAATATTCTGTCAAGTCAGACTGACAGTTGGCCAACCGGAGCGCATCCATGACTGTTCAAACCCGGATCGAGGCGGCCCTGTCCCGCGCCATTGCGCAGGGGCAGGCGGGGTCTGTGCCAGCCAAGCTGGCATCGGCCCTAGACTATGCGGTCACGCCCGGCGGCGCCCGTATCCGGCCCACCATCTTGATGAATGTCGCGCTGGCCTGCGGTGATGATGCGCCGCAAATGGCCGACACTGCTGCCGCCGCGCTGGAACTGATCCACTGCGCCAGTCTTGTCCATGACGACATGCCCTGTTTCGACGATGCCGAGATCCGGCGCGGCAAACGCTCTGTGCACAGGGCGTATTCCGAACCGCTTGCGCTTTTGACCGGCGACAGCCTGATCGTGATGGCGTTCGACATCCTCGCCCGCGCCGGGCACAGCGATCCGGCCCGCGCGCTGGGGCTGATCCGGATCCTGTCGGCGCGCACCGGGATGCCCGGCGGCATCTGCGCCGGCCAGGGCTGGGAAAGCGAGACCAGCGTCGATCTGTCGGCCTACCATCAGGCCAAGACCGGCGCCCTGTTCATTGCCGCCACGCAAATGGGCGCTTTGGCGGCGGGCCAGGACCCCGAGCCCTGGGAAGAGCTTGGCGCCCGCATCGGCGAGGCGTTTCAGGTCGCCGACGATCTGCGCGATGCGCTTTATGATGAGGCGACACTGGGCAAACCGGCAGGTCAGGACGATCTGCACGCTAGGCCCAACGCCGTGACGCTTCTGGGCGTCGACGGCGCGGTCGAGCGGCTGAAGAACATCCTGGCCGGCGCGATCGCCTCGATCCCGTCCTGCCCCGGCGAGGCTGAACTGGCAGGCATGGTCCGCAAGACCGCCGAACGGCTGACCCCGATGACCCCCGCCAAGGCACCGCGCAGCACCATCCCAGGTGAGTGACGCCCAAGCGGGCCCGGGCATGGCCCCGCCCACACGCGGCAAAGCCAAAGGCTGGCGCAACCGCCTTGTCGCCTCGCGCGGCTTTCAGCGCTGGGCGGCCCGGTTCCCGCTGACCCGCGGGCTGGCGCGCCGCGAGGGCGAGGCGCTTTTCGATCTGGTGGCCGGCTTCGTACACAGCCAGATGCTGCACGCCCTGATCGAGCTGCGGGTCCTGCATATCCTGATGGACGGGCCGGCCAGCACCGCGGCGCTGGCTCTTCGCTGCGAGGTGCCAGAGCCGCGCATGGCGGTTCTTTTGCAGGCGGGCGCGGCGCTTGGCCTTCTGAAGCGGCGCCGCGATGGCCGCTTCGCTCTGGCCCGGCGCGGTGCCGCGCTTCTGGGCGTTCCGGGGCTTGAGGCGATGATCCTGCATCACCGGGCGCTTTACCGCGACCTTGAAGATCCGGTGGCGTTCCTGCGCGGCGGAGAGAACACCGAACTTGCCGACTTCTGGCCCTACGTATTCGGCGCTTCGGGCGACATAGACCCTGATATTGCGCAAACCTATTCAGACCTGATGGCCGACAGCCAAGGGCTTGTCGCCGAGGAAACCCTGTCGGTTGTCTCGCTGAAAGAGGCTCAGACGCTCCTTGACGTGGGCGGCGGCGCGGGTGCGTTTCTGGCAGCGGCGCTTGTCGCCTACCCGCACCTTCGCGGCATGCTTTTCGATCTGCCGCAAGTCGCACCCGCCGCGCAGGACCGCTTGGGACGCGCTGGCCTTGCGGCGCGCACAACGATCGTGCCGGGCAGCTTTCGGGACGGCGCGCTGCCGGCCGGGGCCGATGCGATCAGCCTGGTGCGGGTGCTATACGATCACGGCGACGACACCGTTGCGGCGCTATTGCGCGCAGCGCGCGATGCGCTGCCCCCCGGTGGCCGCCTGATCGTGTCAGAGCCGATGTCGGGCGGTGATCAGCCGAACCGCGCCACAGACGCCTATTTCGCGGTCTACACGATGGCGATGGGCACCGGGCGCACACGCTCTGCCGCGCAGATCTCGGCGATGCTGGCAGAGGCTGGCTTCGAGGCGATCATCCAGCGCAAGACACACCGCCCGTTCGTGACCGGCGTGGTCGAGGCGCGGCGCAGGCAAACTTGATTTGTGTCAAATTAGATTGACAGCACAGACTGTCAGGCTAGACTGACACATGCGACATCCTGTCACAACCGAGTCTCTTCTCAATTACCTGGACCGGCAGGGCGCGCAACCGGGAGAACACTTTGGACACAACCGCTGTCATTCTCGAAGGACCACGCAAGCTTGGGCTTGCGGATGTATCGTTGACGGCGCCCGGCCGCAGCGATCTGGTCGTTGATATCTCCCACTCCGGTATCTCCACGGGCACCGAAAAACTCTTCTGGACAGGCAAGATGCCCCCTTTTCCGGGGATGGGCTATCCGCTTGTGCCAGGCTACGAGGCGGCCGGTGAAGTGGTCGAGGCCGGACCCGACACGCCCTTCAGGCCCGGCGATCATGTCTTCGTGCCGGGCGCCAATTGCTACGATGGCGCCTTCGGCCTTTTCGGAGGTGCAACCCGCCGGCTGGTGACGGACGCCTCGCGCGCCATCGCCATCGATTCGTCGCTTGGCCCTGAAGGCGCGCTTCTGGCGCTTGCAGCGACCGCGCGGCACGCGATGGCCGGAATGGACAAGACGCCGCCGGATCTTATCGTCGGCCACGGCGTGCTCGGCCGGCTTCTGGCGCGGCTCACCATCGCCGCAGGCGCCCCGGCCCCCACCGTCTGGGAGATCGATCCCGCCCGCCAAACCGGCGCCAGCGGATATGATGTCACGCACCCCGACGATGACGAGCGCCGCGACTACACCTCGATCTATGACGCCTCGGGCAATGCCGGGCTTCTGAACGATCTCATCGGCCGTATCGCCAAGGGCGGCGAGGTCGTGCTGGCCGGGTTCTATACCGATGCCATCAGTTTCGCCTTCCCGCCCGCCTTCATGAAAGAGGCCCGCCTGCGTATCGCCGCCGAGTGGCAGCCGGGCGATCTGATCGCCACCCGCGCCCTGGTGGAAAGTGGCGCGCTCTCGCTTTCGGGCCTGATTACCGAAACCCGGCACGCCCGGGATGCGGCCGCGGCCTACGAGGCCGCCTTTACCGATCCTGCCTGCCTGAAAATGATACTCGATTGGAGCGACGCATGACCCTGGACGTCCCGAACCTGAAGGACTTCGACCAGCGCCTGCGCGACGAGGCGCATGAAGACCTCGCCGATCTGGTGACCGAAGAGCCGAGCTCCAAGACCCAGATCATCGCGATCTATGGCAAGGGCGGCATCGGCAAATCCTTCACGCTGGCGAACCTCAGCCACATGATGGCCGAGCAGGGCAAGCGCGTGCTTCTGATCGGCTGCGATCCCAAGTCCGACACCACCAGCCTTCTGTTCGGCGGCAAGGCTTGCCCGACGATCATCGAAACCAGCACCCGCAAGAAACTCGCCGGCGAGGAAGTGAAGATCGGCGATGTCTGCTTCAAGCGCGGCGGCGTCTTCGCGATGGAACTGGGCGGCCCCGAAGTGGGGCGCGGCTGCGGCGGACGCGGCATCATCCACGGCTTCGAGCTTCTGGAAAAGTTGGGCTTTCACGACTGGGACTTCGACTATGTGCTGCTCGACTTTTTGGGCGACGTTGTCTGCGGCGGCTTCGGCCTGCCCATCGCGCGCGACATGGCGCAAAAGGTGATCCTTGTCGCCTCGAACGATTTGCAGTCGCTTTATGTCGCCAACAACGTCTGCTCGGCGGTGGAATATTTCCGCAAGCTGGGCGGCAATGTCGGCGTCGCCGGGCTTGTCATCAACAAGGATGACGGCACCGGAGAGGCCGCCGCTTTCGCAAAGGCGGTGGATATCCCGATCCTGGCCTCGATCCCGCAGAACGACGACTTGCGCAAGAAGTCGGCCAACTACCAGATCGTCGGCACTGCCCAAAGCGAATGGGGCGCTCTGTTCGCCGGTCTCGGCGATAATGTCGCCGAAGCGCCGCCGGTGCGTCCCGCGCCGCTGGACCAGGACGGATTGCTGGGCCTGTTCGATGCCTCGGAAACCGGCGGCGACGTCGTGCTGGAGCCGGCGACCGACATGGACATGCGCGGCAAGAACGCCAAGCCCAGGGAATCCCTTGAAGTGATCTACGACGACGCATGAGCACCGAGATCACATATGACGCCGCTGGCGAGACCGAGGTAACGATGGGCGCCTCCAACGCCGCCGAGGACGCGGCACAGCTTCAGGGTCACGCCTCAGAGGCGCCTTCGCAGGGCGACGGCATGGGCTGCCACGCCGGGGCCGCCGAGATGGAGGCCGCCGCCCGGATGGCCGGCAAATCCGAGATCCTCGACCAATACGCCGCGGACTATCCGCAAGGCCCGCACGACAAGCCGCAATCGATGTGCCCGGCCTTCGGCTCGCTTCGTGTCGGGCTCAGGATGCGGCGTGTGGCCACCGTTTTGTCAGGCTCGGCCTGCTGTGTTTATGGGCTGACTTTCGTGTCGCATTTTTACGGGGCGCGGCGGTCGGTGGGATACGTGCCCTTCAACTCCGAAACGCTCGTCACCGGCAAGCTGTTCGAAGATATCCGCGAAGCGGTACACCAGATGGCCGACCCCGATCGCTATGACGCGATCGTGGTCACCAACCTCTGCGTCCCAACGGCATCGGGCGTCCCCCTACGCCTGTTGCCGTCCGAAATCGACGGCGTGCGGATCGTCGGCATCGACGTGCCGGGCTTCGGCATCCCGACCCACGCCGAAGCCAAGGACGTGCTCGCCGGCGCGATGCTGAAATACGCCCGCGAAGAAATCAAAGCCGGCCCGGTGCAGGCCCCGGCGTCAGGCAAATCCGACCGCCCGACGGTCAGCCTGCTGGGCGAGATGTTCCCCGCAGATCCGATGATGATCGGCGCGATGCTGGACCCGATGGGTCTGGCCGCCGGCCCGGTCGTGCCCTGCCGTGAATGGCGCGAGCTTTACGCCGCGCTCGATTGCGGCGCTGTCGCCGCGATCCATCCCTTCTACACCGCCGCCATGCGAGAGTTCACCGCCGCCGGCCGCCCCATCGTGGGCAGCGCGCCCGTGGGCCATGACGGAACCGCCAACTGGCTGGCGCAGATCGGCGACGTCTTCGGGATTGCGGCGGACAAGGTCGCGCAGGCGCAAAACCAGTTCCTGCCCGCCATCAAGGGCGCTTTGGCGCAGGCCCCGATCAAGGGCACGGTGACGCTTTCGGGCTACGAAGGCTCGGAGCTTTTGGTCGCTCGTCTGCTGATCGAAAGCGGCGCGGATGTTCCTTACGTCGGCACCGCCTGCCCGAAGACGCCGCAGTCCGACTGGGATCGCGACTGGCTTCAGGCGCGGGGCGTCACCGTCAAGTACCGCGCCAGCCTGGAAGACGACTGCGCCGCGATGGAGGCGATCAAACCCGATCTGGCCATCGGCACCACGCCGGTCGTGCAGAAGGTCAAGGAACTCGGTGTGCCGGGGCTCTACTTCACCAACCTCATTTCCGCCCGCCCGCTGATGGGCCCCGCCGGGGCTGGCAGTCTTGCGCAGGTGGTGAACGCCGCCATCGGCAACAAGGAGCGCATGGATCACATGCGCGAGTTTTTCGAAGGTGTCGGCGCGGGCGATACCGCAGGTGTCTGGGAAGGCGATCCAAAGCTGCGCCCCGATTTCCGAGCGATGCATCAAAAGAAACTCGACAAGCAGGCCCGCGCCGCAAAAGCCGAGCAGATGATATGAGCCGCGCAGTTGCACATATCGCGACCGATGCGCGCGCAGGGGTCCGCCAAAAGGCAGCCAGACGGCGGACGCCTTGCAGACAGCCGATTCCGGCCTCCGGAGGTGCCTCATGCTAGTGCAGGACCACGACCGCGCGGGCGGCTACTGGGGCGCTGTCTATGCGTTCTGCGCCGTCAAGGGATTGCAGTGCGTGATCGACGGGCCGGTCGGGTGCGAGAACCTGCCGGTGACCTCGGTACTGCATTACACCGATGCCTTGCCGCCCCATGAATTGCCCATAGTCGTCACGGGCTTGGCCGAGGAAGAGCTTGGCCGCGACGGCACCGAAGGCGCGATGAAACGCGCCTGGGGCACGCTTGATCCGGCCCTGCCGGCAGTTGTGGTGACAGGTTCGATCGCCGAGATGATCGGCGGCGGCGTGACCCCGCAAGGCACGAATATCCAACGCTTTTTGCCCCGCACCATCGACGAGGATCAATGGGAAGCCGCCGACCGCGCGATGACCTGGATCTTTACCGAGTTCGGCATGACCAAGGGCAGAATGCCCCGCGAATCCAAGCGCTTGGACGTCGCCAAGCCGCGTGTGAATATCCTCGGCCCGATGTACGGCACCTTTAACATGCCTTCCGATCTGGCCGAGATCCGCCGCCTTGTCGAAGGCATCGGCGCAGAAGTGAACATGGTAATGCCGCTGGGCGCGCATGTCGCCGAGATGCGTTCGCTGGTGAACGCGGACGTCAACATTTGCATGTATCGTGAGTTTGGCCGCGGGCTATGCGAGGTGCTGGGCAAGCCCTACCTGCAGGCGCCAATCGGCATCGAGAGCACCACCAGGTTCCTGCGCACGCTGGGAAATCTTCTGGGTCTCGACCCCGAGCCCTTTATCGAGCGGGAAAAGCATTCCACCATCAAGCCGGTCTGGGATCTCTGGCGTTCGGTCACGCAGGACTTCTTCGCCACCGCCAGCTTCGCCATCGTCGCGAACGAAACCTACGCCCGCGGCGTACGAAATTTCCTTGAAAACGACCTGGGGCTACCCTGCGCCTTCGCGGTGGCCCGCAGCGCCGGCAAGAAAACCAACAACGATGAAGTGCGCAGCATGATGGCGTCCAAACGGCCGCTGATCGTGATGGGATCCATCAACGAAAAGATGTATCTGGCCGAGCTGAGATCCGGTCACGGGCCTGCGCCGGCCTTCATTCCGGCAAGCTTTCCCGGCGCCGCGATCCGCCGCGCCACAGGCACGCCCTTTATGGGCTACGCGGGCGCCACCTACATGGTGCAAGAGGTCTGCAACGGTCTCTTCGATGCGCTCTTTCATATCCTGCCGCTCGGATCGGAAATGGACGCCGCCGAGGCAACGCCAACCACTCTGCGCCGCGACTTCCCCTGGGATGCCGACGCGCAAGCCGCGCTCGACAGGATCGTCGAGACCCACCCCATTCTCACCCGCATCTCGGCCGCCAGGACGCTGCGCGACGCCGCTGAGAAAGCGGCGCTCGAAGCTGGCGCCGAACGCGTGGTGAAGGAAACCGTCGAGGCATTACAGCCCGTAATAGCCGAGACCAAACAAGGAGAATCGCAATGACGGATCAGACAACGGATATGGCCCCGCTGGCCACACCGAGGACTGCGCACAAGCGGCCCACGACCGAGTTCTACGTCTATTTCGGCATCATCTTCCTGGCCACCCTGCCGCTGTCGACCCTGACCTGGGCGCTGGCGGCGATCAAGAAGGGCGGCATTCCGAAAAAGGGGCCGATTGCCCGTGCCTGGACCCAGGCGCGGATCATCACCCCGATGATCTTCTCGGCGCCCTGACAGGCACGAGGCACGCTTTTGTCCCTCCCCCCCGGGGGGATGAAAACCCAAAGGGCATGACGCCCCGAGGGAAACCCGGCCGCGGGGGACGCGGCGTCAGTCTGACGATCCGGAGGATACTATGGCTGATAGAACCGACCTGTCCTTTACAGGTCTAACCGACGAGCAGGCGCAAGAATTGCACTCTGTCTACATGAGCGGGCTTTGGCTCTTCACGGCCGTGGCCGTGGTTGCTCACTTGGCAGTGTTCATCTGGCGTCCGTGGTTCTGAGGGAGAATGAAGCATGGCTAAGTTTTACAAGATCTGGCTCATCTTCGATCCGCGTCGCGTCTTCGTGGCGCAGGGAGTCTTCCTCTTCCTGCTGGCAGCAATGATTCACCTCGTTCTGCTCAGCACGGATCACTACAACTGGTTTGAACTGGCCGCGATGTAAGTCGCGGGCCGGGACTTTCCCAGTTTGTAGAGCAACGAAAGCTGCGGGCGGGGCGCCTGTTTCGCCCGCGGCAAACAACGATGGAACGACGGCACCCGCGATACGCGCTTCGCCGCCTGAAACGGAGTAAGAAGTATGGCTTTGCGCAGCTTCGAACGAAAATACCGCGTGCCCGGAGGGACGCTGGTCGGCGGAGATCTTTTCGATTTCTGGGTCGGCCCGTTCTTTGTCGGTTTCTTCGGGGTCACGACGGTATTTTTCGCGGGTCTTGGGACGATACTGATCTTCTACGGGGCCACATTGCAGGGAACATGGAATCCCTGGCTTATCTCGATCAATCCGCCACCTCTGTCCTACGGGCTGGGCGCGGCACCGCTGGATGAAGGCGGCCTTTGGCAGATCATCACGATCTGCGCACATGGCGCGTTCATAAGCTGGGCGCTGCGCGAGGTGGAGATCTGCCGAAAACTAGGCATGGGCTTTCATGTCCCGGTGGCCTTCGGCTTTGCAATCCTCGCCTACACGACCCTGGTGGTGATCCGCCCGGTCTTGATGGGCGCATGGGGGCATGCCTTCCCCTATGGCATCTGGAGCCATCTCGATTGGGTCAGCTACACCGGCTACCTATATGGCAACTTCCACTACAATCCTGCCCATATGCTTGCGGTCAGCCTGTTCTTCACGACGACGCTGGCGCTGGCGCTGCACGGCTCGCTGATCCTGTCGGCTGCCAATCCCGAAAAGGACAAGGAGGTCCGCTCGCCCGAGCATGAAGACACGTTCTTCCGTGACTTCATCGGCTACTCGATCGGGCCATTGGGCATCCACCGTCTGGGGCTTCTGCTGGCACTGAACGCCGGTTTCTGGAGCGCGGTCTGCATCGTGATTTCCGGTACCGTCTGGTTCGACCAGTGGATCGTCTGGTGGGATTGGTACATCCAACTGCCCTGGTGGGCCGACACTCCGGGAGGCGTCAATGGCTGAGTATCAAAACATCTTCTCGCAGGTCCAGGTACAGGGACCTGCCGAGATGGGCATGGTCGAGAACGCCGACTTGCGGGAACGCACCAACGGCGCGAGGTTCTCGGCGCTTCTGGGCTGGTTCGGCAACGCGCAGCTTGGGCCGTTCTATCTTGGACCCTACGGCGTTCTGTCGCTGGCCTCGGGTGTCACGTGGTTCGTGATGGTCGGTATCAGCTTCTGGGTGCAGGCCGGCTTCAGCCCGGGCGTCTTTTTCCGTGATCTTTTCTACATGGCGCTCGAGCCGCCTGCGCCGTCTTACGGGCTTGGCTTTGCGCCGCTGTGGGAAGGTGGCTTGTGGCTGATTGCGTCTTTCTTCCTTCTGGTCTCGGTCATCAGCTGGTGGATGCGGTCGTGGGTCCTGGCCAACCAGCTGGGGATGGGCAAGCATGTCTGCTACGCCTTTGCCTCGGCGATCTGGCTCTTTTTGGTGCTGGGCCTGATCCGGCCAATCCTGATGGGATCGTGGAGCGAAGCGGTGCCTTACGGTGTCTTCCCGCATCTTGACTGGACGAACCTCTTCTCGCTCAGCTACGGCAATCTCTTCTACAACCCCTTCCACGCGCTTTCGATCGTGTTCCTTTATGGCTCGACCCTGCTCTTTGCGATGCATGGCGCGACCATTCTGGCGGTGTCGCGCTTCGGCGGGGATCGCGAGCTGGAGCAGATCTACGACCGGGGCACCGCCTCGGAGCGGGCCGGTCTCTTCTGGCGCTGGACGATGGGCTTCAACGCCACGATGGAAGGCATTCACCGCTGGGCGTGGTGGTTTGCGGTCCTGTGCACGCTGACCGGCGGTATCGGGATCCTGCTGACCGGCACGGTCGTGGATGACTGGTTCACCTGGGCGCAACAGCACGGCTACGGCGCGGCGTCGAACTATATTCCCGCAGCGACGCCGGAAGACTTCCTGCCCTACCTGCCACTTGAGGAGTAAAGCCGATGTCTGACAACGACGAGTGGTATCTGAAAAGCCACAAGCCAAGCCTGCGCGGTTGGATCTTCACCCAGATGACACTGGGGGCGGTCTATGCGGCCGTGGTGTTTTTCGGGGTAATCGCGGTGATCCTGATCATCTATGCAGTGTCGTTCCTGCTTCCGGAAGATCCTTTCGCGGCCCTGGCCCCCGCGCTCAGCGCAATAGTCTGAGGTATGGCGGATCCTTCCGCCATATCCCTCGCCGGGTTCGGGCGCCATGGCGTGCCTGATCCACGGGGCCTCCACACCCCGGTTCCCTTCCTGTTGGCTACAGGAACCTGGCGCCGTGTGGGGCTTCCCCTCACGGCGCCTTTTTATCCTCGCCCTCGGAGATTGCCATGACACGTCCCAACACGCCCACACTTGACCGGGTCGCCGGCCCGGCCGACCTGCGCGCGCTCGGCGACGCTGAACTGGCAGCGCTGGCCGATGAGCTGCGCGACGAGGTGATCTCGGCAGTATCCGAAACCGGCGGGCACCTGGGCTCTTCGCTGGGCGTGGTCGAGCTGTCGGTCGCGATCCACGCGGTTTTCAACACGCCGTTCGACAAGTTAGTCTGGGACGTCGGCCATCAATGCTATCCGCACAAGGTTCTGACCGGGCGCCGAAGCCGCATTCGCACCCTGCGCCAGAAGGACGGGCTGTCGGGCTTCACCAAGCGATCGGAATCCGAATACGACCCCTTTGGCGCCGCCCATTCGTCGACCTCGATTTCCGCTGCGCTCGGTTTTGCCGTGGGCCGCGACATGGGGCAAGCGACAGGCGACAGTATTGCGGTGATAGGCGATGGCTCGATCAGCGCCGGTATGGCCTACGAGGCGATGAACAACGCCGGTCACGAAGGCCGCCGCATGTTCGTCATCCTCAATGACAATGAGATGTCGATTGCTCCGCCGGTGGGCGCCATGTCGAAATACCTCTCGGGTCTTTATGCCAGCCCGCAAGGCGCCGCGTTCGAGAAGATGGCCGAGGGGTTCGAGGCCGCGCTGCCCGGCCCGCTTCGCGAAGGTGCGCGGCGCGCCCGCCAGCTGGTGACAGGGTTTCCCGGCGGCGGCACGCTGTTCGAAGAGCTTGGTTTTTCCTACATCGGCCCAATCGACGGCCACGACATGAGCCAGCTTCTGCCGGTTCTGCGCGCCGCACGGACCCGCGCAACCGGGCCAGTGCTGATCCATTGCTGCACCGTCAAGGGCAAAGGCTATGCGCCGGCCGAGACAAGCGCCGACAAGTACCACGGCGTGTCCAAGTTCGACGTGATTTCGGGCACGCAGAAGAAATCCAAGTCCAATGCGCCAAGCTATACCAGCGTCTTCGGCAAGGCCCTGACCGCCGAGGCAGAGCGCGACCCGCGCGTGGTGGCGGTGACCGCCGCAATGCCATCGGGTACCGGGCTTGATATTCTCGCCGACCGCTTCCCGGCGCGCGTCTTCGATGTCGGTATCGCCGAGCAGCATGGCGTGACCTTCGCCGCCGGCATGGCGGCCAGCGGGTTGCGCCCGTTCTGCGCGATCTACTCCACCTTCCTGCAGCGCGGCTATGATCAGATCGTCCACGATGTGGCACTTCAGAACTTGCCGGTGCGGTTCGCGATCGACCGGGCCGGGCTGGTCGGCGCCGATGGCGCAACCCACGCCGGCGCGTTCGACATCGGCTACCTGACGAACCTGCCGAACATGACCGTGATGGCTGCCGGCGACGAGGCAGAGCTGGTGCATATGGTCGCAACGGCCGCCGCCCATGACGACGGACCCATCGCGGTTCGCTATCCGCGCGGAGAGGGCGTCGGGGTCGACATGCCGGCCCAAGGCGAGCCAATGGAGATCGGCAAGGGCCGTATCGTGCGCGAAGGCACTGGTGTGGCACTTTTGTCCTTCGGGGCGCATCTGTCCGAGTGTCTGTCGGCCGCCGAGGAACTGGAGCAGATGGGGATATCCGCAACCGTCGCCGACGCCCGGTTCGCAAAGCCGCTCGATACGCAACTTGTCGGCCAATTGGCGCGCCATCACGGTGCGCTTGTCACGGTCGAGCAGGGCGCGTGCGGCGGCTTCGGGGCGCATGTTCTGCACCATCTGGCGAACCGCGGCGCGCTCGATCGCGGCCTGAAAGTGCGGACGATGACGCTGCCGGACCGGTTCATCGACCAAGCAAGCCCGGCCGAGATGTATGCCGATGCCGGACTGACATCGGCCGATATCTCCAGGACGGCGATCGAAGCCTTGGGGGTGGTGATCGCGCCGTTCGGCCAGGTGCGCGCCTGAAGATCAGGCGCCTACCAGCGTTCCGAAGATCCGGTCCTTGTGCTCATCAAGGTAGATGCGCAGCCAGGGCGTGAAAAGCTCGGGCTGCCGGCTGACCTTCGCCGTCAGATCGTAGATGTCCGTCCAGCGTGCCTGCGCCACTTCGTCGGGGTTCGGCGTGACCGGCAGACCGGGATCGGCCGTCGCTAGAAAGAGATCGACCACCTCATGCTCGATCAGTCCGCCGCCGACCTCGGCGCGGTATTCGATCCGGTCGCGATGCGAGGGGTAAAGCCCGGTGATCCCAAGCTCTTCGTTCAGGCGCCGTATCGCGCAGTCCACCGGTGCTTCGTCCCAGCCGGGATGAGTGCAGCAGGTATTCGCCCAAAGCCCGGGCGTGTGGTATTTGGACAGCGCGCGTTGCTGGATCAGCACCTTGCCGCGCGACATCACGAAGACCGACACCGCCTTGTGGCGCAATCCGCGCCGATGCACTTCAAGCTTCTCCACGGGCGCCAGTTTGCCATCCACCCATGCGGGGATCATATCGGTCATGTGTAGGCTTCCGGGACGATGCGCAGCAGGTGCGCGATGTTCTTCAGTCCGATCTTGAGATGCGCCAGCGGGCGCGCGCGGACCAGTTCCTTGTTCATGTAAGCCTCGAAGGTCAGCCGCTGCACATCGACATCGTGGCAAAGCGAGACGAAACGTTCGCGCCGCTCGTCGGATTTGTAATAGGCGTCCTGCATGGTGCGCAGCACGCGAAAGACCATCTTGTGCTCTTTCATGAAGAGTTTCCGGGCGATCGCCAGATCCTTTGCACGGCCCGAGGCAAGCGCGGCCTGCGCCGCGGTCGCCGCAACGCGGCCTCCCGCCATCGCGTAATAGATGCCTTCGCCCGATGAGGGCGCAACGACGCCGGCGGCGTCTCCGGCCAGCACGACATCCTTGCCGTTGTCCCACTTGTCGAGCGGCTTCAGCGGGATGGGCGCGCCTTCCTTGCGGATCGTCTCGCATCCCTCCAGCCCGCTGGCACGGCGCAGATCGGCGGTCGCCTTCTTCAGGTCGATCCCTTCGATGCCGGTGCCCATACCGACCGAGGCCGAGGCGCCGTGCGGAAAGACCCAGCCGTAAAAATCCGGCGAGATCGCGCCGTCATAGATCACGTCGCAGCGCTGGGGATCGTAGGCGCCCACGGCACCGGGCGCCTTGATGATCTCGTGATACGCGATCACATACGGGATAGTGTCGCCGCCGGGCACCTCCTGCCGCGCCACGTCTGACCGAGCGCCATCCGCACCGATCACCAGCCTGGTCTTCAGGCGCATCTCGTTGCCGCTTACCTTGTCGCGAAAGACGACGTGGGTGCCGCCTGCATCGCGCTCGATGCGCTTGAAGGTGCCGGTATTGCGCTCGGCGCCGGCTTTGGCGGCACGCACACGCAGGTATTCGTCGAAATGCTCGCGGTCGACCATGCCGACAAACCCGTTCTCGATCGGGATGTCGACCGAGCGCTGGGTGGGCGAGATCATGCGCGCCGTGCTGATCTTGGCGACCAGTTGGCTATCGGGAATGTCGAAATCACGAATGAGGCGCGGCGGGATCGCCCCGCCACAAGGTTTGATGCGCCCGGCCCGGTCGATGAAGGCAACGCGCTTGCCGGCCTTGGCCAGATCCTCGGCGGCGATGGCGCCCGATGGACCCCCGCCCACGACAACTACATCATATTCCATCGTCATTCTCCCGGAACCATCTGTGTGCTGTGCATATCTTTCCTGGGCGCCGTGATCCGAAGAGCGAGCGTGGCCGCCACCAGGAAGATCGCGCCCTCGACAATAAAGACCGTGCCGTAGGCGACCGCGTCGCTTTCGACGATGGCGCGCATCACGTCGACGGCGGCGGTGCCGAGAAACGCGCCCAATCCGAAGGCGATGGCCTGCGCCGCGCCGAAGAGCCCCATGCGGGCGCCTTCGCGGGCCTCGTCGCCTTCGCGCGCAAGCCCCATCATCGCGCCGATGGCTGCAACGGCGAACGCTCCGTTGGCCAGACCCACCGCGAAGACATTGGCGGCGATCGGCCAGGTCGCGGCCTGCTGGCCGCCCAGCCCGAGCGCCACGAGGCTGATACCTGACAAGAGACACCCGCCGATGATCCAGACCCGGGTCGGGACCGTCAGCCAGCGGCGCAGAACGCTGCCGGTCAGAAGGACGAGGATCATGCCCGTCAGCGCGCCGGCGTGGTGCTGCCCGCCAAGCTGCGTGCTTTCGCCGACCGTCATGCCGAAGACGTGGCCGGCGAAGGGCTCTAGGATCAGGTCCTGCAGGTTGTAGGCCAGCATCGAGGCGAAGACGAAAATCGTGAACGCGCGCACACGGGTGTCGCCCCAAAGCTCTGCCGCGATCTCGGTAAATTTGGCCTCACGCTTGGGCGCCGGGCGGGCCGGGCCGCGCTCTTGCCCTGCGACGCCGATCAACGACAAGGCGATAGCGATGGCGCAGACGCCGCCGGTGACTGCAACGAGCCGGGCGGGAGAGTAGGGATCGAGCAGTATACCGGCGGTTATGGCTGTCGCCACAAGGCCGACGATCATCATGATCCAGACGGCGCTTCCCGCTGCGGCCTGACGCGCGTTGTCCACCCGCGCCGCCAGGAGCGCCAGAAGATTGGTGCCCGCAGCGCCGATCCCGAGGCCGATCAACAAAAAGGCCGGAACGGCTGCGGCAATACCCAAGGGCGCGCTTGCGCCCATCAGCCAGACCGCGCCCGCGGCCGACAGCGCACCGAGCGCCAGAAGGAGAACCCCGCCGATGATCCAAGGCGTGCGCCGCCCGCCCTGATCGGCATCGTGGCCAAAGCGCGGTCGCAGGAACTGCGTGCCGTAGTAAAGCGAGACCAGCAGCCCGGGCAGGATCGCGGGCAAGGCAAGCTCGACCACCATGACCCGGTTCATGGTGGCGGTCGTCAGTACCACGATCGAGCCGAGCGCCATTTGAACAAGGCCCAGACGAACGATATTGAACCATGACAGGGTCATGGCATCACCTCGAGACCGCGGATCGCGAAAGCCGTTACCATCATACCGGCGACGTAAAGCGACACGCCTGTCGCATTGTACCAGGGCGCCTTGCCCTTGGGATCGCGCAAGAGAACCCGCATGGCGGCGAACTGGGCCAGCAGAAGGACGCCGACCACCAAGGCGTGCCATGGGCGCCCCCAGATGAAAAGCATCGTGATTACAAGAGTTTGCGGCAGCGCCATGCCGATGCAGGCGATCTTCGCGGCCACCTCGGGTCCCAGCACCACCGGCAAAGAGCGCACGCCGGTCTGCCGGTCGCCTTCCAGCGCCTTGAAGTCGTTCAGGGTCATGATCCCGTGTGCGCCGATGGCATAAAGCGCAGCCATCGTGATCACCGGCATAGGCGGCGCGCCCGCCGACAAAACGGCGGCGCCGGTAAACCACGGCAGGCCCTCGTAGCACAGCCCGACCAGCCCCGGACCCCACCAGCCCGACCGCTTCAGGCGCACCGGCTCGGCCGAGTAGGCCCAGGC
>JABDLJ010000039.1 GCA_013003075.1 Paracoccaceae bacterium | reverse complement strand
GGCCCGGCGGGGCCGGGGCTCTGCCCCGGACCCCGAGGTATTTTCGGCCAGATGAAGACCTAGATCGACAGGCGGGCTGCTTGCGCGCCGCGTTCGCGGTAGGGTGTGGTGTTGTATTGCGAGCGGTAGCATTTGGAGAAATGCGACGGGCTTGCGAAGCCGCAGGCCAGCGCCACGTTTATGACGCTCATGTCGGTTTGCATCAGAAGATTGCGGGCCTTTTGCAGGCGCAATTCCATGTAATACCGTTTCGGGCTGCGGTTGAGATAGCGCCGGAAGAGCCGCTCCAGCTGGCGCGTCGACATGCCGACATCCTTGGCCAGGATCGAGGGGCTGATGGGGTCTTCGATGTTGTTTTCCATGATCTGGATCACCGCGGACAGCTTGGGGTGGCGCACGCCGATGCGGGTGGGAACCGACAGCCGCTGGGTGTCCTGATCGGTGCGGATCGTGGTGTAGATCACCTTGTCCGCCACATCAAAAACAAGCGTTTCGCCGTGATCGTCGGCGATGATCTTCAGCATCAGGTCGATCGAGGAGGTGCCGCCGGCGGTGGTCATGCGGTTGCCGTCCACGACGAAGACCGATTTGGTCAGCTCGACATCTTCGAATTCCTCGATGAAGCTGTCCTGGTTTTCCCAGTGGATCGTCGCCTTCCTGCCATCGAGAAGCCCCGCCTTGGCCAGCGTGTAGCCGGCTGTACAAAGCCCGCCGACCACCGCCCCGCGGCGCGCTTCGCGGCGCAGCCAGTTCAGCACTTTCTTGCTGGAGGCTTGCGCCACGTCGATGCCGCCGCACACAAGGATCGTGTCGTCGCGCGCGCATTCTTCCAGATCACCGTCAAGCTTGAACCGGGTGCCGGCCGAGCAGGCGATGACGTCGCCGCCTTCGCCGATCAGCCGCCAGGTGTAAAGCTCTTTGCCCGACATCCTGTTGGCGATGCGCAGGCTTTCCAGCGCGGCGGCAAAGCACAGCATCGTGAAGTTGTTCAACAGCACGAAAACGAAGCGCCGCGGCTTGGCGCCGTTGTCCTCTACTTCAACGATTTGCCGGTCCAGCGTCACGCTCGTGCCTCATCTTCCACCCGGAAGGCACCGAAACAGGAAAATATGGCCCGGGCAAGACGGCTGAGGTAATATTCTGGTGCGCGGGACCCTGAAAAGGGTCCGGCATTGGGCGTGCATTGCCTGTTTTCAACTTCGCATCCGCGCCCTATAAGCGGTGCTCGACACTTATTTCGTGAGGACGAAGCGATGGGCGAATGGCAAAAATCGGGATGGCGCGAACGGCCGCGGGTCCAGATGCCCGACTATACAGACCGCGATGCGCTTGGCGCTGTCGAGGCGAAGCTTTCCAAGTACCCGCCGCTGGTCTTTGCCGGCGAGGCGCGGCGTCTGAAGGCCGAGCTGGGCGCGGCGGCACAGGGCAAGGCCTTTCTGCTTCAGGGCGGCGATTGCGCCGAGAGCTTTGCGGAGTTTTCCGGCGACAACATCCGCGACACCTTCAAGGTGATGCTGCAGATGGCGATGGTGCTGACTTACGGCGCCAAGGTGCCGGTGGTGAAGGTCGGCCGGATGGCGGGGCAATTCGCCAAGCCGCGTTCGGCGCCGACCGAGGTCAAGGGCGATCAGGAGCTGCCCAGCTACCGCGGCGATATCGTCAACGAGCTGGACTTCACGCCCGGGGCGCGGATCCCCGATCCGGCCAGGATGCTGCAGGCCTACACCCAGTCGGCGGCGACGCTGAACCTGCTGCGCGCTTTCTCGACGGGCGGTTTTGCTGACGTGCACCACGTGCACAGCTGGACGCTGGGCTTTACCGAGCGCGACGAGGCCGAACGCTACCGCGACATGGCCGAGCGGATCCAGGACACGATCGACTTCATGGCGGCGGCCGGGATGACGGCCGACACCAGCCATGAGCTGTCGACGGTGGATTTCTACACCAGCCACGAAGCGCTGCTTTTGGAATACGAAGAGGCGTTGACGCGGGTCGATTCGACCTCTGGCAGATGGGTTGCAGGCTCGGGCCACATGATCTGGATCGGCGACCGCACCCGGCAGCCGGACGGCGCGCATGTCGAGTTCTGCCGCGGGGTTCTGAACCCCATCGGACTTAAATGCGGCCCGACGACCACGGCCGAGGATCTCAAGGTGCTGATGGCCAAGCTCAACCCCGACAACGAGGCGGGCCGGCTGACGCTGATCGCCCGTTTCGGCGCAGGGTCGGTGGGCGAGCACCTGCCGCGCCTCATCAAGGCGGTGCGCGAAGAGGGCGCGAATGTGCTGTGGTCTTGCGACCCGATGCACGGCAACACCATCAAGGCGGCCTCGGGCTACAAGACACGCCCCTTCGAGAGCGTTCTTCGCGAAGTGCAGGAGTTCTTTGCGGTCCACAAGTCCGAGGGCACGATCCCCGGCGGCGTACATTTCGAGATGACCGGCCAGGATGTCACCGAGTGCACCGGCGGTGTGCGCGCGGTTTCGGACGAGGATCTGTCGGATCGCTATCACACCGCCTGCGATCCCAGGCTCAACGCCTCGCAGTCGCTGGAATTGGCGTTCCTGGTGGCTGAAGAGCTGTCTTCGCGGCGCGCCGAGGCATTGGCGACGGCCGTCTGAGGCATCCGCCGATAGACAGACAAAACGCCCGGCGTCTTTTGCGCCGGGCGTTTGTTTTTGCCGTCCGCTTGCCTCAGGTGTCGGTCTTGACCAGCCGCAGGTGCGAACGGTCGCGGTGCTCGCTGCCGGTTGCGGGCTTGTGTTGAAACGCGCCCTGTCGCTCTGCGAAGGCCGGCTCGGGCCGCGGTGCGGGAACCGGGGCGGTGTAGTTTTTCTCTGCGCCCTGCGGCTCGGCCAGTCCGACGAGCGTTTGCCGCGATTGGTCCGTGATCGCGAACCGGCGCGGCTGGCGGCCATGCGCGCCTTCGTAGTGCAGCGCGCCCAGAACCCGGGTGATATCGCCAAGATCGCTGCGCAGCGGCAGAAAGATCAGTTGCGCCTCCAGCGGTTTGCGGCCAAAGCCGCCTTCGGACAAGAACTTCATCCGCACGATTGCCGGCTCTGCAAAGACAGCCTCCATCGCGTCCGACATCTCGCCGCGGAACTGCGGCTCCAGGAAGGTCGAAAACGGCATGCCCCGAACCTCGACCCCCATCAGGTCATTGAGGCTTTTTCCGGCGACGCGAAACCGCGCCATGCCGGGCGCGATACGCTCCAGCACGAAGGCGAATTCCAGCGCGCCGGTCATGCCGCGCGGATCGACATCAAGGCGCGTAGGCACCAGTCGTCCGTTACGCAGCCCTTCCCAATAGGTCTCGATCAATTGTATCACGCGTGGCGTGACCTCTGCCTTGCGCTGCGCCAATGAAACGACATTTCCATCCATCTCCATAACAACCACCCCCGGCGACGGGCCGGCGCGGGAGTTGTCGCACCGGTAACCGTCTGTTAACGCTTAAACCCAATAGGATTACCTCCCCGTTAACATGCCATACCTTGCGCGAAAAATCCGGGGAAAAATGAAGGAATGGTTAATGGGGGCGGGCCGATGACCAACTCGATGACGGGGTTTGCCTCGGGCGATGGCCAGATAGAGGGTTGGAGCTGGACCTGGGACCTGCGCAGCGTCAACAGCCGCGGTCTCGACATCCGGCTTCGCGTTCCGGACTGGATCGAAGGGCTGGAGCCGGCAATTCGTGCACTTTTGCAGAAATCTGCGGCCCGCGGCTCTGTCACCTTGTCGCTGCGCGTCGCGCGCGCCGATGCCGATGCGGGGCTGGAACTTGACGCGGGCGGTCTCGATGCCGCGATCAACCTGGTGCGGACCGTCGAGACCCGCGCCAGCGATCTGCACCTTGGGCTGGCGCCGTCGCGGGCGACCGACGTTCTGGCCATGCGCGGCGTTCTTGAGACGCAAAGCGCGCCGCAGGACACAAGCGCGCTGAAACAGGTGATCCTGGCCGACATGCCTGGCCTCATCCAGCAGTTCAACGAGAGCCGCGCCCAAGAGGGAGCGGCGCTGGAGACCGTGTTGCGCGGCCAGATCGCGACCGTGGCAGAGCGTGTCGCGGACGCCCGCACCCTGGCCGACGCGCGCTCTGACAAGATGGCAGCGGCCTTGCGCGAGGCGCTCGCGCGCGTGACCGAAGTGAGCGACATGGACGAAGGACGCATCGCCCAGGAGCTTGCCCTGATTGCCGTGAAGGCCGATATCGCCGAAGAGCTCGACCGGCTCGACGCCCATGTCGCGGCAGCCCACGTGCTGCTGGATCAGGCAGAGCCGAAGGGCCGCAAGCTTGATTTTCTGACACAGGAATTTAACCGCGAAGCGAATACGCTCTGCTCCAAGGCGCAGTTCAAGGATCTAACTGCTGTCGGGCTTGACCTGAAGCACACCATAGATCAGATGCGCGAGCAGGTTCAGAACGTGGAGTAGACATGCAGCGGCGCGGCCTTCTCATCATCCTTTCCTCGCCTTCGGGCGCTGGCAAATCCACGCTGGCGCGGCGGCTGCGCGACTGGGACACCTCGATCCGCTTTTCGGTGTCGGCCACCACGCGCCCCCCGCGCGATGGTGAAGTCGACGGCCAGGACTACCATTTCATGGATGAGGGCGCGTTCAAATCGATGGTGGCCGAAGGCCAGATGCTGGAGCATGCGCATGTCTTCGGAAACTTCTATGGCTCTCCGCAGGCGCCTGTGCAGGATGCGGTCGATGGCGGCACAGATGTGCTTTTCGACATCGACTGGCAGGGCGCGCAGCAGATCAAGGAAAGCGCCCTGCGCGATCATGTCCTGTCGATCTTCCTGCTGCCGCCCTCGATCGAAGAGCTGCGCCGCCGCCTGATCTCGCGCGGCCAGGACACCGACGAGACGATCCAGCGGCGGATGCAGAAAAGCTGGGATGAAATCAGCCATTGGGACAGCTACAACTACGTCCTGATCAACCAAGATCTCGACGCCACCGAAGAACAGCTGAAGACCATCGTCTCGGCAGAGCGTTTGCGCCGCAGCCAGCAGCCGGGGCTTTTGGGCCATGTCCGCGGCCTGCAAACCGAATTCGAGGAGCGGTCATGACGCTGTATTCCCTGAACGATGTCGCGCCCAAGCTGCCCGATGGCGGCGATGTCTGGATCGCGCCGGGCGCGCATGTGATCGGCGATGTGCATATCGGTGCCGGCGTCGGGATCTGGTTCGGCGCGACCTTGCGCGGCGATAATGAGCCCATCGTTGTGGGCGAGGGCACCAACGTCCAGGAAAACGTGGTGATGCACACCGATATGGGTTTTCCGGTGACGATCGGCGCGAATTGTACGATCGGCCACAAGGCCATGGTGCATGGCTGCACGATCGGCGATTGCACCTTGATCGGCATGTCGGCCACTGTGCTTAACGGCGCGAAGATCGGCAATAACTGCCTGATCGGCGCCGGCGCGCTTGTGACCGAAGGAAAAGAAATCCCCGACGGCAGCCTCGTGATCGGTGCGCCGGCCAAGGTGGTGCGTCCGCTTGGTGAAGATGCGATTGCCGGGCTGCTTCGCTCTGCCGAGGGCTATCAGGCGAAGATGCGCCTTTTTCGCTCTGGCCTCGCGGTCCTGGACTAGGATGGCAAGAGCAGCAAGATGACCAACCGCTCCGATCCCGCACGCCGCCAACCCTGGCCGCAAAGCGCAAGCCGGCCGGTGGCAACGCCGCTGCAGCCTTCGGTGGTCTACGCCTCGCAAAGCCCCGATGCGCTGGATGCGCAATACGAAGGCCGGGCCTCGTGCTACACCTATGCCCGCGAAGGCCACCCCAATGCCGATGTGCTGGCCCGCGCCATCGATGCGATGGAAGGGGCAGAGGGCGGGCTTGTCACCGGCTCGGGCATGGCGGCGGTCACCGCGGCGCTTTTGGGATCCTTGCGCGCGGGCGATCATGTTCTGGGCGGCGACCAGCTTTACGGACGCTCGCTGCGCCTGATGGCCGAAGAACTGCCGCGCCTGGGGATAGAGACATCGCTGGCCGACCCGACCTCGGTTGCGGCAATCGAGGCCGCACTGCGCCCGCACACCCGGATGGTGCTGATCGAGACGGTCTCGAACCCCACGATCCGCGTTGCCGATCTGGGCGGCATCGCGCGGCTTTGCACCGCGCGTGGCATCCTTCTGGCGGTCGACAACACCTTTACCACGCCGCGCGCCTGCCAGCCGCTGGCGCATGGCGCCGATATCGTGATCCACTCGGTCACCAAGCTGCTGGCGGGTCATTCCGACGCCACGCTGGGCTATGTCGCGGCCAAGGATCCCAGGATCGCCGACCGCATGCGTGTGCTGGCCGTTACCATGGGTCTGACGCCAAGCCCGTTCGACTGCTGGCTTGCCGAGCGGGGACTGTTAAGCTTCGATCTGCGCTACGACCGGGCCGAGGCCAACGCCAAGGCGCTGGCGGACGCGCTGGCCGAAACGAAGGGCGTCACGCGTGTGCTTTATCCGGCGCGCTTCGACCATCCCGATCACAACACCGCCGCCGCGCTTTTGGGCCCGCGCGGCTCACATATGGTCAGTTTCGTGATCGAGGGCGGGCGCGCCCAGACCAATGCGCTCGTGGAAGCCGCGGACGGCATCAACTTCGCGCCAACGCTGGGCGATATCGGCACAACGCTTAGTCATCCCGCCACGTCGTCGCACCGTGCGCTAAGCGTCGAGGAACGCGCTGCGATCGGCATCGGCGAAGGCTTTTTCCGGGTGTCGGTGGGATGCGAGGATGCTGGCTTTCTGATCGATCAATTCCGCACGGCCATCGGCGCCGCGACGGCGGTCTGATCGATGCGGGCGGCCTAGTTCAGCCGCGTGCCACCGCCACCTTCGATCAGCAAGATCTGGAAATCGAGATCGGGGCAGATCGACGAGATCTCGCGCTTGATCATCCGCGGATTTGGCAAAGTTGCCGCAATGGCGCGGTAGGCCCCCTTGTAATCGAGGGCGCTAAGAAGCTGGGCCAGGTCGATGCAGTCGAAATTATGCGCCAGAAGCGGTGACACGATCAGCTTCGGCGAAAGGATTTCAAGCCGCGCGCGGGTGATGTCGTGAAACTCGACGAGCGCAAGATGCTCATTGGAGGGGATGTCCTTGCCCTGTGCAAGCCACTCCTTGACATCTCCGACGGCCATTATGGCCACTCCGGTAGACGCCTCGATGGATGCAACAGCTTTGCCGAGATGCAATCTTTCCTTCATTACCCTCAACCTTCCTCACAAACCGTATGGTTTTCCTGGGTCAGCCTGCCCCTCACACCACACATTTTGCTACCTAGAGACAACTTTCGAGTTGTCAATTCTCCTGATAAGAGAATTCGGCGACCATTGTGAATTTGCGGCTGAATGAAAGACGTATCGGTCAGCGGGCTTTCCCTTTCGGATACGGCGATGCTAAGTGACCCGCCATGGATATGAACACCATAGCAATCATTTCCGGCGTCTTGCAACCTGTGGTTGTCATAAATCGAGAAGGCCGCATTGCGGCATTTAATCGCGTGGCGGAAATGCTGCTGGGCAAGGGGCTTGAGGGGCGGCATTACATCACCGCCCTGCGCCAGCCGGCGATCCTTGACAGCGTGGAGACGGTGCAATCGGGCAGGGCGCCGCAGTCCGTCGCTCCCTATCTGACGACCGAGGCCGGCCGCGACGTCACCTTCGAGGCGACCGTGATGCGTCATGAGATCGGCGGCGAGACGGCAATCACCATCTGCTTTGTCGACAGGACCAACCTTCAGGAAATCGGCCAGATGCGCAGCGATTTTGTCGCCAATGTCAGCCATGAGCTGCGCACGCCGCTGACCGCTTTGATAGGCTTCATCGAAACGCTGCGGGGCTCGGCGCGCGACGATGCCGAGGCCCGCGAGCGGTTTCTGGCGATCATGCAAGCAGAGGCCGAGCGGATGAACCGGCTGATTTCGGACCTCCTGTCGCTCAGCCTGGTGGAAGCCGAAGAGCGCGTGCGTCCGGCAGAGCGCGTCGCGCTTGGCGTGGTGGCGCGGGCCACGATCGAGCGGCTGGGCCCCACGGCAAAAGAGGCCGGCGCCCGGATCGCCTTTGCCGCAGAGCAGGCCGAGGCCGAAGGCCTCACCATACCGGGTGATGCCGATCAGCTGTCGCAAGTTCTGTCCAACCTGATCGAGAACGCCATCCGGTATGGCGGCTCTGAAAACGAGATCGGTGTTGCTTTGCAGCATCATGCGCGCCATTCCGATATGCGCGGGCCTGCCGTGACGGTCGCGGTCAGTGACACCGGACCGGGCATTGATCCAATCCATTTGCCGCGCCTGACAGAGCGATTCTATCGCGTCGACAGCCACCGCTCGCGCGAGATGGGCAGCACCGGGCTGGGCCTGGCGATCGTCAAGCATATCGTCGGCCGCCACCGTGGCCGGCTGCGTATCAACAGCGATCCGGGGCAGGGGACCTGCTTTACCGTGGTTCTGCCGGCCAGCTGATTTCTCGCCGTGCCGGCCGCTCGATCCGCCGATTGTCATACAGCTGTTACATAGCTGTCACAAAACCATAATGGCGGGGCGATACGCATCGTGGCATGGGTGCCGCAAAACGGGGTTCCGACAAAAACGGGGTTCCGACACACAGGAGAGAAAGATGAAATTCGCAAAACTGATCGTGCCGGCCTGCGCGATTGCTGCCATGTCCGCGACATCCGCCTTTGCCCGCGACAATGTTCAGGTCGCCGGATCGTCGACGGTGCTGCCCTATGCCACGATCGTCGCCGAGGCGTTTGGGGACAATTTCGATTTTCCGACACCCGTCGTCGAATCGGGCGGCTCTTCTGCCGGACTCAAGCGGTTCTGCGAAGGTGTGGGCGAGAATACGATCGATATCGCCAACTCCTCGCGAAAGATGCGCGAAAATGAAGTCGGGGCATGTGCCGACAACGGCGTCACCGACATCATCGAGGTGCGCATCGGCTATGACGGCATCGTCTTTGCCAGCGACATCGGCGGGAACGTGTTCGAGTTCACGCCCGAAGACTGGTACAAGGCGGTGGCCGCCGAGCACTTCATTGATGGCAAGCTGGTTCCGAACAGCTTTTCGACCTGGGATCAGGTCAATTCCGATTTTCCGGCGCAACCCATTGCTGCCTTCATTCCGGGCACCAAGCATGGCACCCGCGAAGTCTTCGAGGAAAAAGTGATCCTTGCAGGCTGCGAGGAGGGGGGCTTCTTTCAGGCGATGCTGGATGCCGGCGTCGATGAGGACACCGCGCAAAGCAAGTGCATGACGATCCGTACCGACGGCCGCTCGGTCGATATCGATGGCGACTACACCGAGACGCTGGCCCGGATCGAAAGCAACAAGGACGGCATCGGCGTCTTCGGCCTGTCGTTTTATGAAAACAACACCGGCAAGCTGCAGGTCGCGACCATGAACGGCGTGGTTCCGTCGACGGAGACCATCTCTACCGGTGAGTATCCGGTCTCGCGTCCGCTCTATTTCTACATCAAGGCGGCGCATATCGGCGTGATCCCGGGGTTGAAGGACTATGCCGAATTCTTCGTGGCCGACGAGATCGCCGGCCCTGACGGTCCGCTGTCCGAATATGGCCTCGTCGCCGATCCCGAACTGGGCGCGACGCAAGAGGCCATCATGAACGAAGAAACGATGGACACGTCGATGTAGGCGCATTAGAGGGCGGCCCAAAAGCCGCCCCGGCGACGCCGGGATCCTGCGGCGTCCTATGGGGAAAGTTGATGCCAGCACTCTGGATCGTTGCGATCTTGCTTGCGCTTGCGGCGGCCGGCTATCTGGCGGGCCGGGCGCGCGCGATCCGCTCTGCCGGAGGCGACCGGCGCAACATGCATTCGCTGCCTTCCTATTACGGCGCCAACGTCGCGATGACCGTGCTGATCCCTGCGCTGGGTCTTCTGGTGCTGTGGTCGCTGATCCAGCCGAGCTTGATCGAACGCTCCATCGCCGATGATATCCCCGCCGCCGCCATCGGCGGGGACACGACGCTGGATCTTATGATGGCCGATGTGCGCCGTGTGGCGGGCGGCCTGGACCAGCTTGGAACACCAACCTTGATCACCAAGCCTGCCGAAGCCCCTAGCGAGGAATTTCTGTCTGGCCTGCGCGAGGATCTTGGCTCTGTCGGCGTCGCTCTTGCCTCCGACATCGCTCCGGGAGTCTTTCGTGCCGCCAGAAGCTACCAACTTGCCGAGGCGAACGGCCGGTTCTGGATGACCATCGCGGTGCTTGGCGTCGGCGTTCTGGGCCTTGCCGCCGCCTACGCCGTCACCAACCGCGAGTTCCGCGCCCGCAACGTGGTAGAGCGCGGCATTCTCGCGGGCCTGATCCTTTGCGCGCTGATCGCGATCCTGACCACCCTCGGCATCGTTCTGTCGATGTTGTTCGAGACCCAGAACTTCTTTTCGCAATACTCCTGGACCGAGTTCTTCTTCGGCCTCGAATGGGCGCCCGATTTCCGCGGCAACTCGTCGCTTTCGATCATCCCGCTTCTCTGGGGCACGCTGTACATCTCGCTGATTGCGCTTCTGGTGGCGGTGCCGATCGGGCTTTTCGCCGCGATCTACCTGTCAGAATATGCCAGCCCGCGCATGCGCACCTACGCCAAGCCGATGATCGAGGTACTGGCCGGCATCCCGACTATCGTCTACGGCCTTTTCGCCCTGATCACCGTCGGCCCGATCCTGCGCGACTATTTCGCGCTGCCGATGGGCATCGGCGAAAGCGCCTCTTCGGTGGCGACCGCCGGCGTGGTGATGGGGGTGATGCTGATCCCGTTCGTCTCGTCGCTGTCTGACGACATCATCAACGCCGTGCCGCAGGCCATGCGCGACGGCAGTTTCGGGCTGGGCGCGACGCATTCCGAGACCATCCGCCAGGTGGTGATCCCGGCTGCGCTTCCGGGCATTGTCGGCGCTATTCTTCTGGCCGCCAGCCGCGCCATCGGCGAGACGATGATCGTGGTGCTGGGGGCAGGGGCCGCCGCGGCGCAGTTCAACCGGGGCCTGGGAGAGCTTGTGAACCCATTCGAGGCGATGACCACCGTCACCGTCAAGATCGTCAGCCAGCTGACCGGCGATACCGACTTTGCCTCGCCCGAGACGCTGGTGGCTTTCGCGCTTGGCCTGACACTGTTTGTCATCACGCTGGGGCTGAACGTCCTGGCGCTTTATATCGTGCGCAAGTACCGGGAGCAGTACGAATGACCGACATCGCGATGCCGGGTGCGCCCCGAAAGGGCTCTCTTCTGGTGCGGGACGCGCGCACCGCCCGGCGCAATGCGGCCGAGGCGCGGTTTCGGACCTACGGGCTGATCGCCGTTCTGCTGGGGCTTTTGGCACTGGTGGTCCTGGTGGTCTCGATCATCGGCAACGGCGCCAGCGCCTTTCGGCAAAGCTATGTCACCGTCCCGGTGACGCTTCTGGAAGAAAAGCTCGACAAATCGGGCACCCGCGATCCGGCGGTGATGGCCAAGGTCTCTACCTTCGGCTACGCGCCCCTGATCGCCGCGGGCGTGCAGGATGCGATGGACGCGGCCGGTATCGAGATCGAGGGGCTTAGCACCAAGGGCGCCGGCGGTATCGTGTCCAAGGACGCCCCGGCGCAGCTGCGCGACTTCGTTCTGTCCAACCCCGGGCTGCTGGGCCAGACCGTCGATTTCACCTTTCTCGCCAGCGGCCGGATCGACGGCTATTTCAAGGGCCGCGTGACGGCGCAGACCGCGGCGCTCGACAAGAACGTCTCGCCCGAGCAATTGCTGCTGGCCGATGCGCTGAAAGAGGCGGGCGCGCTTGAGACCCGCTTCAACTGGTCCTTCATCACCGCGCCGGACGCCTCGGACCAGCGGCCCGAAGCGGCCGGACTGGGCGTTGCGATCCTTGGCTCGTTCTACATGATGCTGGTGGTGCTGGCGCTGGCGCTTCCCATTGGCGTCGCGGCTTCGATCTACCTTGAAGAGTTCGCCCCCAAGAACCGCATCACCGATGTGATCGAGGTCAATATCTCCAACCTTGCCGCTGTCCCGTCGATCGTCTTCGGCATCCTCGGCCTGGCGATCTTCATCAACTTCGCCGGCCTGCCGCAATCAGCGCCGATCGTGGGCGGGCTGGTGCTGACGCTGATGACGCTGCCACGGATCATCATACCCTCGCGCGCCGCCCTGCAGGCCGTGCCGCCCTCGATCCGCGAGGCTGCCCTGGGGGTCGGGGCGTCGAAAATGCAGACCGTCTTCCATCACGTTCTGCCGCTGGCCGCACCGGGTATCCTGACCGGCCTCATCATCGGGCTCGGCCAGGCTTTGGGCGAGACCGCGCCGCTTCTTCTGATCGGCATGGTCGCCTTCGTGCGCGAATACCCTTCGCCGCCGATCGACGGCATCTTCGATCCCGCGACCGCGCTGCCGGTGCAGATCTTCAACTGGACACAGCGCTCGGACCCGGCATTCGTCGAGCGCGCCTCGGGCGCGATCATCGTCCTTTTGATATTCCTCCTGATCATGAACCTCACCGCGATCCTGCTGCGACGCCGGTTCGAGCGCCGCTGGTAGAAAGGCAACCGATATGAACGATCTGGCACTGGCCGCAAAGACCGAAGCCGCCCTGAAGCCGAAAATCTCGGCAAAGGGCGTCGATGTCTATTACGCCGACAATCACGCCATCAAGAATGTGGACGTCAATATCCTCGACAAGACGGTAACCGCGTTTATCGGCCCGTCGGGCTGCGGGAAATCCACATTTCTGCGCTGCCTCAACCGGATGAACGACACCATCGACATCGCCCGGATCGAGGGCGAGATCCTGCTCGATGGCGAAGATATCTACGATCCCAAGGTCGACCCGGTGCAGCTGCGCGCCAAGGTGGGCATGGTGTTCCAGAAGCCCAACCCGTTTCCGAAGTCGATCTTCGACAACGTCTCGTATGGGCCCCGTATCCACGGCATGGCGCGCAACAAGGCCGAACTGGAAGAGATCGTCGAAAGCGCCCTGCGCCGCGCCGCGCTTTGGGACGAGGTCAAGGACCGCCTCTTGGCGCCCGGCACAGGACTTTCGGGCGGCCAGCAGCAACGGCTTTGCATCGCGCGCGCGGTTGCGACCGCGCCGGAAGTGCTTTTGATGGACGAGCCATGCTCGGCGCTGGACCCCATTGCCACCGCGCAGATCGAAGAGCTGATCGACGAGCTGCGCCAGAATTACTCGCTCGTGATCGTCACGCACTCGATGCAGCAGGCCGCGCGGGTCAGCCAGAAGACGGCGTTCTTCCACCTCGGCAATCTGGTGGAATACGGCGAGACCGGCCACATCTTCACAAATCCCGAAGACAGCCGCACGGAAGCATACATCACCGGCCGCATCGGATAGAGAGGCAGATATGAACGAGCACCACATTCAGTCGGCATTCGACCGCGACCTGGAAGACATCCAGGCGATGATCATGAAGATGGGCGGAATGGTCGAGGCCGCCATCCACGACGCCACGCGCTCGCTTGTGAAGCGCGACGAAGAGCTGGCCGCCCAAGTGCGCGCCGCCGACAGCCAGATCGACGCGCTGGAAGAAGAGATCAACGAAGCCGCCGCCCGGCTGATTGCCCTGCGCGCGCCGGCCGCAAGCGATCTGCGCACGGTCCTGACGGTGATCAAGGTCAGCAGCAATCTGGAGCGCTGCGGCGACTACGCAAAGAACTTGGCCAAACGGACCAGCGTTCTGGTGCAGATGAACACGATCGAGGGCGCCGCCAAGTCGATCCGCCGCATGGCGCGCGAAGTGGCCGGTATGCTGAAGGACGTGCTTGACGCCTATGTGCAGCGCGATGTCGAGCTTGCCGAGGATGTCCGCATGCGCGACCACGAGGTCGACCAGATGTACAACGCGCTCTTTCGCGAGTTCCTGACGCATATGATGGAGGATCCGCGCAATATCACCTCGTGCATGCACCTGCATTTCATCGCCAAGAACATCGAACGCACTGGCGATCACATCACCTCGATCGCCGAGCAGGTGATCTATTTGGTGACCGGCGAATACCCCGAAGAAAGCAGGCCCAAGGGCGATCGCACCTCTTTCGATCCAAAGGTAGGGGGCTCTGAGTGATGGCCCAGCCCCGGCCGCGGATCTTGGTGGTCGAGGACGAGCCCGCACAGCGCGAGGTTCTGGCCTACAACCTGGAGGCCGAGGGGTTTCAGGTCAGCCGCGCGTCCAGCGGAGACGAGGCGCTTTTGCTGTTCGATGAAGAGGCGCCCGATCTGGTGGTGCTCGACTGGATGCTGCCGGGCGTGTCCGGCATCGAGATCTGCCGCCGTTGGAAGGCGCGGGCCGAGACGCGCGGCGTGCCGATCATCATGATCTCGGCCCGCACCGAAGAGGTCGACCGGGTGCGCGGGATTGAAACCGGCGCCGATGACTACGTGGTCAAACCCTATTCCATCGTCGAGCTGATGGCGCGGGTGCGCGGCCAGTTGCGCCGGGTACGCCCGTCGATGGCCGGCGCGCGGCTGGAATTCGAAGGCGTGGTGCTGGACACCGAGAGCCACAAGGTGACACGGGACGGTGTCGAGATCAGCCTCGGGCCGACCGAGTTCCGCCTTCTGGCCACACTGATGGAAAAACCGGGCAGGGTGCTCAGCCGCGAGCAGCTTCTGGACCGGGTCTGGGGCCGCGACATCTATGTCGACACGCGGACAGTCGATGTACATGTGGGCCGGGTGCGCAAGGCGCTTGGGGGCCCATCAAGACTGGATCTCATCCGAACGGTCCGGGGCGCCGGCTACGCCATCGGATAGGGTGCCGCGCGCGTGCGATCCGCACGGATGAATATGGCGCGTTAACTAACTGTTAATTATACACCTTCGCAACGTCTCGCTGGCGGATTAGTGTTTCATCAACCTTTATGGAGGGTGAGCACATGGCTTCTGCCATCACACGGTCGATCCTTGGCGCACTTGTCGCCTTGGGGGCGTCGCTGGCGGGCGGCGCCACGCTGCAGGCTGGGCCGTTGCCCTTCGATCTGGCAGAGGCAAAACCCTACGTCGCGATCTCTTTCGCGTCGCGGCATATTGGCGGGCGTGAAGACTATGTCGAGGACAATCCCGGCGCCGGGCTGGGACTGCAGCTAAGCCCGGAGGGTGCCGACACGGCATTTGCGATAGAGCTTGGCCGCTACAGGAACTCGCGCGGAAAATCCTCTGACTACGCGGTGTTTCTGGCCGACAGATCCATCGCAAACATCTCTGACATCGTGGATTTGCGGCTGGGACTAATGGCCGGCTTCGCGCGCTACCCGGGGGCCGGAGACGGCTTTGACCGGCGCGGCGTGCCTGCGATCGGCGACTGGGCGCTCGCGGCAGGGGTGACCGGGGCCTTGCGCGTCTGGGACCGCGCCGAACTGCGCATCGGCGCGGTTCCGGCGCTAGACGTCGCGGATGCGGTGGTCACTTTCCAGTTTCGGATCGTTCCATAGACCTTTGGGATCTGTTTCTGGCGCAGAGGTTTCAGCGGCAGGGGTCGTATGACCGGACAGATCCGGGGGGCAGCCGATCCAGAGCTGCGCGATCCGACGGACCTTCAGACAAAAGTCGCATAATACATATTATGTTAAATAAATTTTACGGATATTTAACAATGGCTTGGAATATAAGCTGCAACCGAAGTCTTGCGCCAAACCGCCGCGCGCGCCGCTCTGCCGAGAAGATACGACGCGACTGGGAATTCCGCAATCGCTGTCGCGGCCTGTCGCGTTTGCACCGCGCACGGCGACTGCACCACTACGCATCCGGCGCGATCAGCCAGCGCCCGTATCCGCGCTGCACAGATCCCGCGCCAGGCCGACGCGGCGCGGCTTTGATAGACGCCGGTCGCAAAATCATGTTGAAACGGCACAAGCGCAGATCGAGCGCCAAAGGGCTGGACCACAAACCAACACAGGCAGACCGATGACAACAAGCCGCACCCGCGACTGGGACGATGCCTATGCCAACATGGCGCATATCGAGGGCTCTGAGGCCTTGCCGGCCGAATGGACCGCCAGCGCCGCCGCCTATCGCGCCAGCGGCGTGCAAAGCCATCAGGACATCGCGTACGGCGATCATCCGCGCGAGGTTTTCGATCTGATCCTGCCCGATCCCGAACCGCGCGGTCTGGTGGTTTTCGTGCATGGCGGCTACTGGATGAAGCTCGATAAATCGTTCTGGACGCATTACGCCGAAGGCGCCCGGGCGCGCGGCTGGGCCGTAGCGATGCCAAGCTACACGCTGGCGCCCCAATCCCGGCTGCGCGGCATCACCCGCCAGATCGGCCGCGCGATTGCGGCCGCCGCCACGCAGGTGTCCGGGCCGATCCGGCTTGCCGGCCATTCAGCTGGCGGGCATCTGGTCACGCGGATGCTGTGCGCCGATAGCCCCTTGCCGCCAGAGGTCCTTGAGCGGATCGCGCACACGGTCTCTATCAGTGGCGTGCATGATCTCAGGCCGCTTCTCTTCACGGCCATGAACGACACGCTGCGCCTCGATGCCGCCGAGGCCACCGCCGAAAGCGCCGCACTACTGATGCCGTTGGGCCAGCCCTCGCTTTGCGCATGGGTTGGCGGCGGCGAGCGGCCAGAGTTCATCCGCCAGGCGCAGTTGATGGCCGAGATGTGGTCGGTGCTGGGCGTCCCGGCCTTCTGCCATATCGACGGCTCAGAGCACCATTTCAGCGTTCTGGACGGCCTGCGGGTGCCGCAAAGCCCTTTGATCGAGGAACTGCTTGGCGGTTGAGCGGCGACGCGCCGCTTGATTGCGCACAAAAGACTGTCCCGGCCGGAGGTACTGCACACCTGCCAGGAAAGACATGAAAAAATGAGATATAACAGATGAATACCGACAATACTTAATGTCTTTGCCGATCCTTGGTTTTTCGTCCCGCCGACGGTTCCCCCGACCGCCGGCCTGCCCATCCCATCTGCCGCGGACTGCAACGCCAAGCGGTCTTTGTTTCCCAAACTTTCTCTTAACAGTGGATAACGCGGCTGGTAGCGTCGGCCCATTATCTAGGGAAGGCATTAATGAGCGACGGCGACGACAGTGACGCCCTGAGCCTTGGACGCGCAGGAGCCGTCGATCCGGCCACATGGTTTCTGGGCCCCAAAGCGGAAAACCGGGATGTCTTCGCCCGGCTTCTTTTGAAATCCTTCCAATCCCACGCGCAGGCCCGCATCGATTACGCGCCGAAGGATCCGCGCTTCGTCAGCGAAGACGATATGAAATCCGCCAGCTATGCCAAGGGCATCGAGCTTCTGGAAGAGCGGCTTGACGCGCTGCACTCGCAACTGCGCTCGTCGCTGCCGCTTGCCAGCTATCGCAACCAGTCGCACATGTACTGGGACATCACGATGCCCTCGGCGCTGGGGTACTTCACCGCGATGCTCTACGACCAGAACAACGTCGCGGCCGAAGCCTCGCCGGTCACCACGGCGCTAGAGATCGCCGTGGGCGAAGCGATGTGCACGATGCTGGGCTTCGGCGAAGAAGCCGGGGCGCCCAAATCCTGGGGCCACATCACCTGCGGCGGATCGGTCGCCAACATCGAAGCGATGTGGGCGGCGCGCAACCTGAAGTTCTTCGCCCCTGCCCTGGCCCGCGCCATCGCCGAACAAGACAGCCTGGCAGAGGCGCGCGCGCTGACCGTCCGCACCCTGACGCGCGGGCGCAAGCGGCTTCTGGATCTGGGGATCTGGGAGCTTTTGAACCTGCCCGTCGATGAAGCGATCGGGCTGATCGAACGGATCGAGAAGACAACGCGCATCACCGCCGAAACGCTTGGCGCTGCGCTGGAGCGGTATGCGCTGCAGAATATCGGGCTGATCCAGTTCTACGCCGATCATTGCGAAGGTTCAGGCTGCGGCACGCCGGTGGTCTTCGTGCCCGATACCAGACATTATTCCTGGCCCAAGGCCGGCTCGCTTCTGGGGCTTGGGGTGAACGCGGTCGAGGGGATCTCACTGGATCTCGACGGCCGGATGGACACGCGGGCGCTGCGCCGGGCGCTTGATCGTGCGTTGGCCGAGCGCCGCCCGGTTCTGCAGGTCGTGGCGGTCGTCGGCAGCACCGAGGAGGGCGCGGTGGATCCGCTGGCCGAGATCCTGGCGATCCGCGAGGAGTATCGCGAGCAGGGCCTGGAATTCGCGGTTCATGCCGACGGTGCCTGGGGCGGCTATTTCGCGGCGATGCTGCGCCCGGCGGACCCCGCCACGATGGTGGATTTTCTCAGCCCGCCGCATCTTCTGGACCGCCGTCCCGACATCCAGATGTCGGACTACGTGCGCACCCAGATCGAGGCCTTTGCGCGCGCCGACAGCGTTACGCTCGATCCGCACAAATCGGGCTTTGTGCCCTACCCCGCGGGCGGGCTGTGCTATCGCAACGGCAATATGCGCGAGGTGCTGACCTTCGCCGCGCCGGTGGTCTTTCACGGCGGCGTCGATCCGACCGTCGGGGTCTATGGCGTGGAAGGCTCCAAACCCGGCGCGGCGCCGGCGGGCGTCTTCATGTCGCACAGCCTGATCCCGGCGGACCGCTCGGGCTATGGCCGGCTTCTGGGCCGCTGCATCTTCAACAACAAGCGCTATCACGCCGCCTTGCTGACCATGCCGCAAGAAAGCGATCCCTTCACGTTGACGGTCTTTCAGCGCACCCCGGCCGAGCGCGGCGGCACGGCGGCGGAAATTGCCGCAGAGCGCGAGGTGATCCGCCGCGAGATCGCCGAGCTGGAAAACGACGCGCTGATCGCCAAGCTTGACCACGACAAGCATATTCTGCACCTTTTCCAGCAGCTTGGATCGGATCTGTCGATCCTGACCTATGCTTTCAACTTCAAGACCGCCGCCGGGATCAACCGCGATCTGTCGCTGATGAACGAGCTTAACGACGACATCTTCCAGCGCCTCAGCGCGCATCCCGGCCCGTCCGGCCACCTGCCCCGGCAAGAGATGTTCGTCACGGGCTCGCTGTTTTCCCCGGGTGACTACGGCCAGGCGTTCGTCGATCATTTCGCCACCCGCTCTGGCGCCGAGCCCATACCGGGCGAAGGCGTGAAGTTCCTGATATCCACCACGCAGAACCCGTGGGTCACCGACACCGAGGCGGGCAATTTCATCCCCGAGCTGATGAAGATCCTGCGCCGCTCGGTGACCGAGGTCACCCACGCGCTTTTGGCCCGCCATGGGCTGCAGGCCCCCTGAGAAGGAGAGTTCTATGCTGACGATGGCCCCGCCGGGCGCGCATCATGCAGGTCCCGGCAAGATCACCAATATGGCCCACCGCCACGCGTTCACGCTGGTCGGCACGCGCCACATCTTCGGCGTGCACATGACGCAGTATCACTGCGAGATCCACAAGTATCAGCTGGTCATGGAATTCACCCTGCCCAAGGCGGTGCATGCACGGCTGAACGAGCTGCAAAAGGCGTTCCCCAGCGATTTCTTCGTCCTGTGCAACAAGGCCAACCCAACGCCGCACGGTGCGCCCGGCGGAAGCAAGAAAAAACAGGCCAACGAGTTCTCGATCCCAGAGCTTGTGGCTCGGCGCGAGACCTTCTCGGCCGACATCTTCCAGGGCCTGCCGCCGATGCCGCCGCCCGATGAGCAGGGCGAACATTACTTTCCGTGGAACGAAAGCGTCTGCATCCCGGCCATACCCGATGTCGAGGTCACGATCCGCCGCACGGTGATGTTCCGCCCGTTCGCGCATCACGAAAGCCTGCCGCCCTATGCCACCTATCTGGTCTTCGGCCGCGGCGACGAGGCGCACATGACCAACCTTCAGACCGCGCATCTTGCCAGCGGCCAGTTCCAGCCGCAGGCCTTCGGGCCGGACTATGACCATGTGATGAGCCTGAAGGGCTCGACCAAGGACTGGCTGGAGCCGGCGATGCTGGAGGCCGGCATCGTGATGACGGCGCCCGATGTGCCGCTTGTCGATGCCGGCAGCGGGGCGCCGACGATCCCTTGCAACACGCCCTTCAAGTATAACCGGGAATTCACGCTGATGTACCGCGCCATCGGCCCTTCGCAAACGCTGACGGCCGGGCACTCGCCGCTCTTTTGTACGGCGGTGTGCAACAGCGGCTCGATGATCCCCTGCCCGCCCAAGGAGGCCTGCCACATCTCGCCGATGCCGGAGGACTATATCGTATGACCGAACAGCCCCACCGCTTCGAAGAGGAAACCGGCAATACCGAGCTTTGGACCACGATCTTCGCCGATGGCCATCCCGATCTGACCAAGCAACACCGCCTGCACAAGCGGCTGCCGCGCGATCCGCGATGCCGGCTGTGCCTTGTGCCGTTCGAGGGGCTGGGCGGCTGGTACATGCGGCGCAAGGGCAAGGGCCGCTCCAGCCGCAACGAGCACTATTGCGCGGCCTGCGACGGCTTTCTCGAAACCTTTCCAGGCGGCGCCGAGGTCGAGATGAGCGTCCTTTACGTCGATATCCGCAACTCCACCGGTTATGCCGACGCCGAAAGCCCCGAGCATGTCAGCGCCCGGATCAACAGCTTTCTGGACCGCGCGGTCGCGCGGATCACCGATCACGACGGGTTCATCATGGCGTTCTACGGCGACTGCGTCGTGGCGGTCTGGCCGCCCGGCTTCGTCGGCCCGGGCCATGCCCAAAAGGCGCTTGGTGCGGCCCGTGCGCTGTTGGCCGATCCGATGTTCCGCAAGGGCTCGAACGCGGCGATCCCGGTGGGCATCGGTGTGCATACCGGGCCGGTCTACATCTCGACGGTCGAGGCTGCGCGCGGGCTTTTCCGCGATGTCTCGATCTTCGGCAAATCGGTCAACGTGACCGCGCGGCTGGCATCCGAGGCCGCGCCCTTCACCTGCCTTGTCAGCGAAAGCGTAGCGGGGTCCGAGCTGGGCGAAACGCCGGAGCAGAGCTATGATCTGAAAGGCCTGTCAGAGCCGGTTCGCGCCTATTCGCTGAACTAGAACTCGGCAAGGTCGGTCAGGCGGTCGCCGTCGATGATCTCGATGACGCCGCGATCGAAGCCGATGATCCCGTCGGCGCACCAGGCGCGGATATAGCGGTTCACGTTCTCGCGGGCGAGCCCGGCAAAAGCGCCCAGTTCGGTCTGGCTGAAGCTTTGCGTGACCTGCACGCGCCCGCCATCCTCGATGCCCCATTTTTCGGCCAGCTGCAGAAGGCAGCGCGCCAGACGCGCCGAGGCGGCCGTCAGCGCGTGGGTCTCGAACATGTCCGATGCGTTGCGGATCCGCGCGCACAGCGCCTCGATGATTTCGATCGTGGCATCGCTGTCGCCGGCCAGAAACGCCAGCACATCGCGGCGCGAGACAACGCGGCCAAAGCTGTCCTGAACCGCCGTGGCATCGGCGCTGCGCGGCCGGCCGTCGAGAACCGAGATCTCGCCCACAAGCTCTCCATTGCCGCTATGGGCCAGAACCGACTTGCGGCCCGCGCGCGACGTCACGCTGATCTCGATAAGCCCGCTTTCGACAACGAAAACGAAATCGCCGGGATCGTCGCGGTAAAACAGCGCCTCGCCCTTGGCCAGACTGCGCGGCGCGCCCAGCTTGGCCAGTCCCTCAAGGTGCCGGCCAGCCAGGATGCTGCTGATGGGGTGCGATGTATCCATGGTCCTCGGTCCGCTTTTGCGCCGCCGCGGGATTTCGGCGGGCTTTGCAGGCTCTTAGCACAGGTGTGACGCGCGTCACAGACGCCAGCCTTGCTTTCAGTCTTGCTGAGAATATGGTTAACTGACGCATCCGGCACGGGCGCCGGATATGGGGGACACGTAAGATGGTGCGCATGTTTATGATGAAATTCGCAGGACCGGCGCTGTGCGCATTATGCCTGCCAGGTGCCGCAGCCGCGGCGACGGTGCTGGAAGTCGCCGGCGCGAAGGATACCTCGGGCTTCGGCGCCGGACCGGACCAGGTCTATGATGGCAACGGCTTCACCTTTACCCTAGCGGGCGATCTTCAAGACGCCGCGATCAGCGTGGATCTTCTTTGCGTGATCGGCGATTGCGAGGGACAGATCTTCCTGACCAAGGACGACATCACCCAAGGCGCGCCGTCGGTGCTGAGCCTCGCCGGCGTCAATACCTTCGATGTGGCTACAAGCTTCGGCGGCACCGGGCTGACCGTGTTTGACGCGCTGTCGCTCACCGCCGGCACCTACTCGCTGCAACTGACCTTCACCTCGGGCCTGGGCGCGCTTTTCGGGACAACGGCGCCGATCCTGACCGAGAATTTCGGCGCCAGCGTCGGTAGCGCGATCGCCTACAAAAGCATCAACCCGCTGCTGCCCGGCTTCGAGCTCTCTCAGGCCGAAAGCTATACCCCGCTTTTCACGGTGACCGGCACCGTTCCCGTCGATGAGCCCGCCCCGGTGCCGCTGCCGGCCGGCCTTGTGCTTCTGGGCGGTGCCCTTTTGGCATTGAGGCGTCTAAGGTCCTGATTTTCCTGCCTTAACAAAAATATCGCGCCGCTGTGTCACGTGTCACAGCGGCGTTTTTTCGTATCTGCGAGCCTTTCCTCACCAGGACCGAATGTCCTGCGCACCTATTGAGGAGACCCGCAATGAATATCGCTACAACCGCAACCCAAGTGGCCGAAGTGGACAACTCGGTCGATCTTCTGGAAGGCTGGGACACCGTGTTTGCCATCCGCTATGCCGACGTGAACTCTGCCATCGTCAAGGCGGAATCGAGCCCGCCGGGCTTCGATGCGACGATCACCGACGACCTTCTGCAAATGCTGATGCCGAAGGGCGACTGGGGCGAAAGCGCCACCGCGGTCGGCACCTTCGGCGACTGGGCGCTGGCGCCCGGCGGCGCGGGCCACAAGATCCAGATGACGCTGCCGGTGCCCACCGTCACCCTGACCCGTCCGGGTCATCCCGACGTCACGCGCACCGATGTGACGTTTTCCATCGAGGTCGAACTTGCGCCGATCAGCCGCGGCAAGAACAGCGGCGCCGATGGCGGCGAGCTTTTCGATTTCAAACTGCTCGCGCCCCAAGGCGCCGGGGACTACACGATCACAGTTACCGATTGCAGCTATCAGGGGTCGGACCAGGACCAGATCAACCGGGCCTTCCTGATCGCCATCATGACCGTTTGGCTGAACGACAACACAGCTCAGTTCGACCACACCTTCGCCACCGTGAACCTCAACGCCAAGGCGGCGCACGACAAGTTCGACTGGCTGATGCCCACCACCACCAGCTATGCGGTGAACGATCAGGGCACCATGGAAAGCGGCATTTTCGGTGTCCTGTGCATGACCGAGAACCGCGCGCCGTCCAAGAACCAGCAGATCATGACCGAGGCGCTGCCCCCCGAGCAGCGCTCCAGCTTCCTGATCTCGCGTGAGCGGTTCATGTCCAAGATGATCGGCGGAACGATCGGCGATATGTTCACCGGCCCGCAGAAGCCCGAAGAGGGAAAGGTCTGGCCGCAGGACTATTTCGATCTTGTCGACAACGACACCTCGATCAGCAACAACGCCCCGCTCTACATCAAGGACTTCGATGTCGGAAAGGAAGGCAAGCCAGAGCTGGTGGACGCGAAACTGGCCACCGCCGGGATCACCTGCAAGCTGGAAGAGACGTATCTCAACGTGCGTATCCAGAACTTCACGCATCCCTACTACTGGTGGCTGGGCGATTGGTATCTGAAGGTCCACCACACCATCGAGACCCGCAATACCGCCTATATCAACGAGCATCAGCAATTCGCGATGATGCCGCTGTCGTCAAAGATCGGCGACAAGGCGATGGAGCATACCGCCGTCGCTGAAAAGACCGAACACGCCAAATACATCGAATGGGCCGAGATCTTCATCGGTCTTCTGGCCCTTGGCATCCCGCTCGCCCGGGCCGGCTGGCTGCGGTATTTCGCCGAGGTTCCCGAAGAGATCGAAATCGGCGCCGCCGCAACGGCGACGGTCGAGGCCGAGGGCGTGCCGCAAGCCGGACAGGCGGCCGAGCTTGAAGCCGAGGGCGCAACCGGCGCGCTGGCCTGGCTGCGCAACCGGCTGACCGGTCTGCGCGATTGGGTCGCTGCGATGTCGCAGAACAACTACGCCCGCGTGGTCTTTGGGATGTCGGCGCTCTTGACGACAGAGCAGATCCTCCAGGCCATCGCCGATGGCGGCGCGCCGGAAAAACTGCCGAAATACCGCGAATTCGCGGCCACCGTGATGTCTCCGATCCAGTGGCCCGAAGCGGCCGAGTTCGAAGTGACCGGCGTGCAGTTCAACGGCTCGCTGCAATCGTTCGGCGATCCCGGCTTTACCTTCTAGGCAGGGCCGCGGCAGGGGCCGATGCGCGGCCCCTGCCCCTTTTTTCTTCGTCCAGACAGGGACATGACCCATGAAACATTCAGACCTTGCAACCCCGTTCCGCCGGGTCGGCGGCCGCAGTATCGACATCCACGGATGGGATACGGTTTCGGTCATCCGCCTCGGCGTTCTGAACGATGCCATCGCGGCCGCCGGCACCAGCCCGAAAAGCTTTGACGGCGCACCCGATGACGGCGTGGCCGTGGCCGGCCGCTTCGGCGACTGGCAGATCTCTTCGGACAGCGATGGTGACGTCGTGACCTTCGAGATGCCGCTGCGCGATCTTCTCATCACCGAAGCCGGCACCCAGCATCCCTATGCCTCCGGCACGGCGATGGTCGAGGTCAAGCTGCGGCTTCTGCCGCATGATCCGCCGAACGCGGCGGGCGTTGTGCACTGCCTTCTGGTCACCGACTTGCGGCCGCAGGCCGGCAGCGAGCACGCCGCCGTTGTGACCAAGGTCGATCTGGACGGACATAGCCGCATCATTGACGAAGCGTATGTCCAGATCGCGCTAAGCGACTGGCTCGACGCCAATCTCGCCAGCTTCACCCATGTCTTTGCCACCGTAAACATCCATCGCCAAATTGAAGAGCAAGAGGACTTCCGCTGGCTCAAGCCGTCCTGCGTCGGATACGCCTTCGGCTATGACAGCCTTGATCCCGCGCAAAGCATCATGGCGGTGCTGTGCCGGACCGACGGGCGCACCGACAAGGGCCTGCCCTACCAGGTGGACGCCGATGCGCTGCCCGATGGCACGTCCGTGGCCTACCTGATCTCGCGCCAGCGTTTCGTCCGCGACATGCTCACCGGCGCGCTGTGCCGCAGTTTCGATGGGCTGCAAGAGGATGATCTGACGATCAACCGGCTCGAGAACGAGTTGAACATCAAGAAGGATGTCGAGCTGAAGGACGTCGAATACGAAGGCAAGACCTACGATCTGACGCTGGAGCAGTTGAAGGTAGAGCTGCGAGAGGTCGACTTTCACGTCGACATCCAGACCGCCACCTGGGTCTTTCCCGGCATCTGGTCGATCTGCAATTCAAACGCCGCCTACGGCTTCGGCCTGATCACCGGCAAAAGCGGGCAAAAGACGCTTGGCTATTGCGAGACCGAAAAGATGGTCAGCGAAAACAGCCTGCGCACGTCGGTCGGCATCAAGGTGCTGGAATGGATGCTCGCCATCATTGCCGCCATTGCGGCAATTGTGCTGACCTTCGTCACCTTCGGCGCCGGCTCGATCATGCCCGCTGTGCTGGGCGCGCTTCTGCTTGGCTGCGGGGTCAGTCTGCTGACGCTGCAGATCATCGAAGCGGTCAGCGAAGATGACGGCCCGCCGCTCGATCTTCTCCTGATGAACGCAACCGAGGCCGTCACCTGGTCGACCGGCAGCGCTTTTGTTCCCACTGCCGCGGGCCTCAACGGCGCGATGCAGATCGCGGGCGAATTCGACACCCCAAGCCCGGCCGACACGGCCGACACCCTGACCCCGCCGGCGCGTTTTCAGGCGCGCTATGCGGCCTTTATGGAGGCGCGAGCCCAATGATGACCCTTGATGGATGGGATACCGTATCGCTCAGTGACGTGGCGCTTGTGAACGAAGCCATGGTGCGGCGGCAAAACGAGTTCATCACCGAGTTCGACTTCAAGGAGGGCCGGCTGCACTTTTCGGGCCGCTTCGGGGCCTGGCAGATCCGCGAAGGCGGCGGCCTGCAGAGCCTCAATGTCGAGATCCCGATCGACCATGGCAAGCTGATCGGCATCCCGCGCAGCAAACGGCCCTTCGACGTGGCCGGGCTGCTCCTGCGGGTGAAACTGAAGCTGCGTCTTCTGCCGGCGCCAGATGGCAGCGAACATGCGCAGCTCATGTTCGATCTCGATGCCGATACCTCGCGCGGGCCCGACCAGCCGGTGCTGCCGGTCGAGGTGATCGACCCCAGCGGCAAGATCAGCCGGACCCGCCTGCAATATCTCGCCATCGCAGCGGCGGCCTGCCTGTCGGCCCATGCCCAGAAGGTGACGTATGTCTTTGCCTCTGTGAAGACGCGCGGCACCAGCGATGCCGCCGAGCTGGCCACGCCCTATCATGACTGGCTGCACGTCATCACCTCCGAGGGCCGCCAATACCTTGCGATCTTCGGGGCGCTGTCCAAGCCTGCCGGCCGGGTGGACCGGATCGATCCGGCGCTGATCAAAACGCTGGGCTCGGCCTATCTTGCGCTGTCGGTGCGCATGTTCCACGAGCGGTTTCTCTGCCCGGTCTTGTCCGGCAGCTTCAAGCCGCGCGCGCCGTTCCGCGTCCATGGCGGGCGGGTCGAGAACAGCCGCGCAATCGCTCTGCCGCCGCAGGATATCGGGATCGGCACCGCGCGCCCCATCATCGACAGGCTGCAGCTTGCGCTGGCGCCGGGGGCGCTGAGGGGCCATGTCAAGGCGCATGCCCAACTGCCGCTTGGCATCACCTTCGACATCACCGTCGACATGACCATGCGCTTCAGCTTCGACGCCAAAAGCGGAGAGCTGCGCTTTCTGCCCGACCCCAAGCCCAAGGTGCACCACTCAGCGTCTTTGCCGCAGCCCTTCGATACCATCATCGGCTGGCTGGTACGGTTCTTCCTGAGCTTCTTCGAGGCGCAGATTACCGCGGCCATCGCCGCGATCGCGCGCAAGATGCAGACCTTCAACTCGCCCAAAGTGCATAGCGCAAGCTGGACCGGGATCCGCGACTTCAAGACCGGCGCGGCTTCGGCAGAGGGCTGCATCTGGCTGTGCGACACCCGCCCGGTGGACACCGGCCCGGCAAAAGCCCGCGCGCGGCAAACCGAACTGGCGGGCTGAACGCCGCGCCCGGAAGCGGGCCGGCCCCGCCCGCCGACGCATCACGGCACAGACGGCGCGCCAAACCGGCGCGCCGGCAAGCTGTGTCCCAGACGCGGCGTCCGGGCATCCACGTTCCAAAGCCTCTCGACAGAGCCGCCGGCTTTTGCCAAAAGGGGGGTATTGGATCGGGAATAAAATGACCAAAATTCTAATACTTAACGGGCCAAATCTGAATAAGCTGGGCACCCGGCAGCCCGAGGTCTACGGCCACACCACGCTGGCCGATATCGAGGCGATGGCCGCCGCGGCCGCCTCGGCCCAAGGCGCGTCGGTGGCCTGTCAGCAGTCCAACCACGAGGGCGACCTGATCGATGCCATCCACGGTGCCCGCGCCGAGGGATTTGCCGGTATCATCCTGAACGCCGGCGCCTACACGCACACCTCGATCGCCCTGATGGACGCTGTCGCCGCGGCCGATTTGCCCGTCATCGAGCTTCACATGTCGAACATCCACGCACGAGAGCCGTTCCGCCACGTCTCGTACTTGTCCAAGGTTGTGGTCGGGATGATCTGCGGCTTTGGCGCGGCAGGCTACCCGCTTGCAGTGCGCGCGCTGCTGGGACATCTGGGTCACGACCGGGATGATTGACTATCTGAAAGCAATTCTTGCGGCCAATTCCGTCGAAGAAGTCTGGAGCGTGCATCTCAGCGACATGAAGCGCTATGGCATCGACCGGCTGCTTTACGGGATGACGTCCAATATCGGCTCTGACGGCATTGGAAGCCCCAAGGACCTTCTGCTGTTGTCGAACCACAAGCCCGAATACATCGAGCCCTTCATTTATCGGCGGATGTACGATCATGGCCCGATGGTGCGCTGGGCCAGCCGCAATACCGGCGCGTGCTCGTGGAATTGGGTGCGCGAGCGGATAGAGCTTCTCAGCGAAGAAGAGCACAAGGTGATCGAGTTCAACCGCGCCCGCGGCGTTACGGTCGGCTACACGATCAGTTTTCCCATGATGATGTCCGGCCGGCGCTCGGCCATCGGCCTTTCGGTCGATGAGGGCATGACGCAGGACGAGCTTGATGCGCACTGGGAAAAAGTGGGTGAAGAGATCGAGGTCAAGAACACGATCATGAACCTGAAGTTACTGTCCCTGCCCTTCACGCTGAACGGCGAGCGTCTGACCACTCGTCAGCGCGAGGTTCTGGAGTGGGTCGGCATGGGCAAAACGACCCAGGAAACCTCAGAGTTGATGAATGTCAGCGCGGCCACCATCGAAAAGCATCTTCGCCTCGCGCGCGAACAACTGGACGTGGAAACTTCGGCGCAAGCCGTTTTGAAGGCCGCCCTGCAAAACCAGATATTCCTGGTCACTCCGGATTCCGAGCTACCGTAACGGTAGAACACATTTGTTCACAATAACGTGAGAAAATTTCCGGCCAAATGGTCAAAAGTACGGAATCCCGTACTTGTTTGGTTGCCGGAAATAGCCATTCTGAACCGGTTCCGTGAGTGGTGGCATTAGGCCGTTGGAACACCTGTGTGAATGGGCCCGCGATTACGGGCCGGGCGCATGGGTTCCGGGAAACCGGACGCCGGCTTGTTGATGTATGTTCCGTTGGCAGGCCGGCACCCTGACCGCGTTCCGCGCTGATCTTCATCCCCAGTAGGATCGCGCAAACAAGAGACGGCGCAGAAGCGAGGCTGCGCCGTCTCTTTCATTTCAGGGTCTTAGGGGAAAGGTTAGCCGCCAGCGACCTTGGCCACCTCGGCTGCGAAATCCTCTTCCTTCTTGGCGATACCCTCGCCCACTTCGAGACGGATGAAGCCGGTGATCTCGACACCTGCGGCCTCGGCCTCGGCGCCCACGGTCTTGCCGTCTTCGCTGCGCACGTAGGGTTGGTTCAGAAGCGTGACTTCCGAGAGGAACTTCTTCATCCGGCCTTCGATCATCTTTTCGATCACTTGCTCGGGTTTGCCGCTCTCGCGGGCCTGCTCGGTCAGGATATTCTTCTCGCGCTCGACCAGCGCGGGATCGAGATCGGCATCCGACAGCGAGGCAGGGTTCACCGCGGCGATGTGCATCCCGACGCCGCGGGCGAATTCCGCGTCATCGCCGGTGAAGGCGACCAGAACGCCGATCTTTCCCATTCCGTCCGCGGCGGCGTTGTGGATGTAGGAAACCACGGTGCCGCCCTCGATGCCTTCCATCCGGCGGATCGACAGGTTCTCGCCGATCGTGGCGATTTTCGCGGTCAGCGTGTCCTCGACCGTCTTGCCGCCCATATCGGCCGCCTTCAGCGCGTCCACGTCGCCGGCGCCCAAAGCCTTCTCGGCCACCGCGCCCACGAACTCTTGGAATTCGGCGTTCTTGGCTACGAAGTCGGTCTCCGAGTTGACCTCGACCGCAACGCCCTTGCCGCCGTCCACCTTGACGGCCACCAGGCCCTCGGCGGCGGTGCGGCCGGATTTCTTGGCGGCCTTGGCCAGTCCCTTGGTGCGCAGCCAGTCAACGGCGGCTTCCATGTCGCCATCGGTTTCGGTCAGCGCCTTCTTGGCGTCCATCATCCCCGCGCCGGTCGTGTCGCGGAGTTCTTTCACGAGTGCTGCCGTGATTGCCATGTCTGGCTCTCCTCATCTCATATCAATTGGATAGAGGCGCAAAGGCCCAGCCCTTGCGCCCCGAACTCTGGCGGTCGCCTCAGCTGTCTGCCGGGGCGTCCTTGGTCTCTTTCTCGGCGGGCTCTTCGCTTGCGGCCTCGACGACGGCCTCGGCCACCTCGGCGGGCTCTGCGGCCGGCGCTTCGGCCACGGCCTCTTCGACGGCCTCTTCCATTGCACCCACGTCAACACCGGCAGCGCCAAGCTGCGCGCTCATCCCGTCAAGGGCGGCGCGGCTGACCAGATCGCAATAAAGCGCGATGGCACGCGCGGCGTCATCGTTGCCGGGGATGATGTAATCCACGCCATCGGGCGAGCAGTTGGTGTCGACCACGGCCACGACCGGAATGCCCAGCTTCTTGGCCTCCAGGATCGCCAGGTCTTCCTTGGCGACGTCGATCACGAACAGAAGGTCCGGTGTGCCGCCCATCTCGCGGATACCGCCCAGTGATGCCTGCAGCTTGGATTGGGCACGCTCCATGCCCAGACGCTCTTTCTTGGTCAGGCCATCGGCGCCCTCGGTCATCTTCTCGTCGATCTGCTTGAGACGTTGGATCGACTGCGAGACGGTCTTCCAGTTGGTCAGGGTGCCGCCCAGCCAACGGTGGTTCATGTAGTATTGCGCACATTTCTCGGCCGCTTCCGCGATCGGCTTTTGCGCCTGCCGCTTGGTGCCGACAAAGAGAATGCGGCCACCCTTGGCCACGGTCTCGCGCACGACGTTCAGCGCCGCGTCCAGCATCGGGACGGTTTGCGTCAGGTCAAGAATGTGGATGCCGTTGCGGTCGCCATAGATGAATTCCTCCATCTTGGGGTTCCACCGCTGGGTCTGGTGACCGAAGTGAACGCCAGCTTCCAAGAGCTGACGCAATGAAAAATCAGGGAGCGCCATGTCCAAAGTTCCTTTCCGGTTTGCGCCTCGGCGGGACGTTCAGAGCTTTTGGCTCAACCGGCGGACCCGATGGGGATGTCTCCCCCAAAGGGCCCAAGCCCCGCCTGTGAAGTGCGCGCGGCATAGACCAGCTTGGCGGTCTTTGCAAGGGCCTTTGCCCGGCGGATGGCTCTCGCCGGCCCAACGGGTATAGTCGCGCAAAAGACCGCGCCCAAGGAGACCGCCCCATGTTGCCCGATTTCATCAAAGCCCTGCCCGCCCTGGATATCCCCGTCGGGCCCGATGTCGTGTCGACCCATGCGCTGAATTCCGACAAGGGGCTTGGGGTGTTCTTCGTCTTTCACCAGGATTTCGCGATCCCGCCCCATGCGCACAAGGCCCAGTGGGGCACCGTGCTGGCCGGCGCGCTTACGCTGACGCTAGAGGGCGAGACCCGGACCTACCGAACCGGCGAAAGCTACACGATCCCCTCGGGGGCCGAGCATTCCGCCAGCGGCACCGCCGGCACGATTGCCTTCGATGTCTTTGAAGAGCCGGACCGCTATCGGCTGCGCGGCTAGGGGCGCCTTACATCTCTTGCAGCCAGCGCAGCAGCGGCAGGTGCGCCCGGGTGATCTTCAGGGCCCAGTCCGCCGCGCCCGGCCCGATCAGGACGCCCGGCTCGGCCTCGGAGCCGTGGGTGCGCGCCACCACCGACTTGTAGCGCAAAAGCCGCGCCGCCTCGTCGGTCGCGTCATAGCCCCTGGGCAGACGCACAAGGTCGGGCTCGCCCAGTGTCGATCCCACCGCTCCGGCGCTGCGCAGGGCGCTGAGAAGCGCGTCGCGGCGTGACGGAACCAGAACCTGATCGCGGTAGCGCTTCAGCATGGCGCCATCGAAGCCATAGGCCCCCGCGCCATAGCCGATGCTGAGCGGATTGAGCACGATGTGCATGCCCGCCCACCGCGTCGGTTGCCCGCCGGCCCAGAACACCAGGTGAAGCCGCGCGGTGTAGGGGGATTTGTCCTTGGAAAAGCGCACATCGCGATTGATCCGCCGCAGCGATCCGTTCAGCCGGGGCTCTGCGACCAGCGGCGGATCGAGCGCCGCCATCTGCGGTCCAAGCGCGTCGATAAGATCGAGCCCCGCGGCCTTCCAGTGCGTCTCGTAGCGTGCGCGGTTCGCCTCGAACCAGTCTTTGCGGTTATGCGCCTCCAGATCGGCAAGATACGCAAAGGTCTCAGAGGTAATGGCCATCCGTCGTCTCCCCCCGGGGTGCGCAGAGGGCACCGCGCCGGCAGTCTACCATGCCCGCGCCCAAATCGGGAATCGCTCAGGTCGCGATTGCTCCCTTGCGACGGCGCGGAAAACCCCGCATTGCTGGGCACATGACGCGAATGGCGGATATCCTTTGCATCGGATCGGTCCTTTGGGACGTGATCGGACGCTCGGGTGCGGTGATGCGCGTGGGCTCGGACGTGCCGGGCCGGATTACCCGCCTGCCCGGCGGCGTTGCGATGAACATTGCGATGACGCTGCGCCGGTTCGGCATGACCCCGGCACTTCTGACCGCCATTGGCAAGGACGAAGAAGGGCAAGAGCTTCTCGCCTTTTGCCAGCGCATGGGGCTTGTGACAGATCACGTCTATATCTCCGAAGACCTGCCGACCGACCGCTACATGGCCGTGGAAGGCGCAAACGGTCTGGTGGCCGCGATCGCCGATGCCCACTCGCTCGAGGCCGCGGGCGCCAAGATCCTCAGCCCGCTTGTGGACGGCCCGCTCGGCGCCAAGGACGCGCCCTATCGCGGGCGCATCGCGCTTGATGGCAACCTGACCACCGATCTTCTCGGCCAGATCGCCAGAAACCCCGCCTTTGCCGCGGCCGATCTGCGCGTCGCGCCTGCCTCGCCCGGTAAGGCCGAACGGCTGCTGGCCCTGACCGGCTGCAAGAACGCCACGCTTTACGTCAACATGGAAGAGGCCGGCCTTCTCTGCCAGACCCGCTTTGACAGCGCCGAGGACGCCGCGCTGACGCTGCACTCGCGCGGCACCGCGCGCGTCCTGGTCACCAACAGCGGAAAACCCGCCGCCGATTGCGGCCCTGCCGGTCTTGTGGTGCTGGCCCCGCCCGAGGTTCTGGTGACCCGCGTAACAGGCGCGGGCGACACGTTCATGGCCGCCCATATCGCGGCCGAGGCGGCGGGCGCGAAAAGCGAGATGGCGCTCAAGACCGCGCTGCGCGCCGCCGCCGATTATGTCTCCGGAGACGTTCGCTCGTGACGGGCACACCGCCGCACCAGCCCGCAACGGCCAAGGCTCGCACCGATGCCGCCCCTGCCCCCGGGCTTTTGACCCACAGCGCAGAGGTTGCCAAGGCACTGGCCGCGGGCCGCCCGGTCGTGGCGCTGGAATCGACCATCATCACCCATGGCATGCCCTTCCCGCAGAACCTGCAGACCGCGCAGCGCGTCGAAGAGGCCGTCCGCCAGGCCGGCGCCACCCCGGCCACGATCGCGGTGCTGAATGGCCGGCTTCATATCGGGCTGGAGCCGGACGACCTGGAAGAGCTGGCCGAGGCGCGCGATGTGGCCAAGCTTTCGCGCGCCGATCTCGCGGTTTGCCTGGCGCGCGGCGGCACCGGCGCGACGACCGTGGCCGCAACGATGATCGCCGCCGCCCGGGCCGGGATCGCGGTCTTTGCCACCGGCGGGATCGGCGGCGTGCACCGCGGCGCCGAGCTTAGCTTCGATATCTCCGCCGATCTGCAAGAGCTGGCGCAAACCCCGGTAACGGTGGTGGCCGCCGGCGCCAAGGCGATCCTCGATCTGCCGAAAACGCTGGAGGTGCTGGAAACCCTCGGCGTGCCGGTCATCGCCTACCGGCAGGACGACTTTCCGGCGTTCTGGTCACGCAGCTCTGGCTTGCCCGCCCCGCTGCGCGCCGACACCCCCGCCGAAATCGCCGCCGCCCATGCCATGCGCGCCGCGCTGGGGCTGCCCGGCGGCCAGCTTGTCGCCAACCCGATCCCGCAAGCCGCCGAGATCGCGGCAGATGTCCTGGCGCCGCACATTTCGCGTGCGCTGTTGGAAGCCGAGGCGCGCGGCATCGCCGCCAAGGACGTCACGCCATATCTTCTGTCGCGCATATTCGAGCTGACGGACGGCGCGTCGCTGACCGCCAACATCGCCTTGGTGCTCAACAATGCCCGCCTGGCCGCCTCGATTGCCCAAGAGATCAGCACCGGCACGCAGATCTGACACCGCGCATTCCCCCATCATGGGCCTGCGTGTTGTAGTGTCCCGCCAAAGCGCCTAGCTTTGAAGAAGTTGAGGACATCTGCCCGATGAGCACACCGTTTCCGCCCCCGCAGGGCCACGAGCCCAAGCGCCGTCATCCGATCATGAGCGGATTTCGCGCCAGCTTTCTGACCGGCCTGATCGTCATCGCGCCGATCGGGCTGACGATGTGGCTGATCTGGACGGTCGTGGGCTGGATCGACGGCTGGGTGCTGCCCTTCGTGCCGGCCCAGTTCCGGCCCGAGCAATATATAGGTATCAACCTGCGCGGCGTCGGCGTGATCATCTTCCTGATCTTCACGGTGATCGTCGGCTGGGTGGCCAAGGGCCTTCTGGGCCGCTCGCTTTTGCGCTGGGCCGAAAGCCTGGTGGAGACGCTTCCGGTGGTGCGCTCTGTCTACAGCGGTCTGAAACAGATCGCCGAGACGGTCTTCGCCCAGTCTGAAACCAGCTTCGACAAGGCCTGTCTGGTGGAATACCCGCGCCGGGGGATCTGGGCCATCGCCTTCATCTCTTCCAGCGCAAAAGGCGAAATCGCGACCGGGATCCCTGTTGAGGAAGGAAAGGTATCGGTGTTCCTGCCCACGACGCCGAACCCGACATCCGGATTTCTGCTGTTTGTGCCGCGCTCCGATATCATCGAGCTGGAGATGACGGTCGAGGACGCGGCCAAACTGGTGATCTCGGCCGGGCTGGTCTACCCAAATTCAAAGGACCCGACGCGCCCGCCCGAGGCCGCCAACACCGCGCAAGAGCCCGACCCGGTCGCGCAGAACGGCTGACCGGCGGCCGCTAGCCGAACATCTCTTGCAGATCGACGGTGCCGCGCTGGCCCAGATCGCCGCGATGGGCGCCCAGAAACGCCTCGGCCGCCGCGCGGCCTGCTGCCTTGAGATCGGCCAGCACCGTGGGCGAGGGCACAAGCTTGGTGGCCACCGAAAGCTCGCGCATCAGCGCATCGTCGGCAACCATATGCATCAGCACATCCTTCATCGCGCCCTTTTCGACCTGGTCGTCCGCAATCAGCCGCTTGACGAACGCGATCGCGCGCATCTCGCGCAAAAGCGACGAGTTGAACGAGATCTCGTTGATCCGGTTGAGGATCTCCTGCGCGGTCACAGGCAGCACATCGCGCACCAGGGGATTGATGTTCACCACGACGATATCGTCGGGCAGATGTGCACCGTAAAGCGGAAACAGCGCCGGGTTGCCGGTATAGCCGCCATCCCAGAACGCCTCATGCGCGCCCGTGGCCGGATCGGTGAACTCAACCGCCTGGAACAGCGTCGGAAGACACGCCGAGGCAAGGATCACGTCGGTGTTGATCTCTTCGCCCGCAAAGACCCGGATCTTGCCGGTGCGCACATTGGTGGTCGACACGTGCAGCTCAGGGCCGTCCTTGGCGCACACCGAGTCATAATGAAAGCGCCGGGCGATCCGCTCCAGCGGGTTACGATAGAAGGGGCCATAGCTATAGGGCGAGAACACCCGCGTGGCCGTGTCGGCCAGTGAAAACGGCAGCGAATATTCCAGCGCCCGGCTGACCATGCCCGGCGTCGGCCCGAACGCGTTCATCCAGCCGGCAAGCCGCATGTCGTTCAGCGCGCCGACCTGGCTCCAGAGCCAGTCGAGATTGCGCCGCGCCCCAGCGCGCCCGCCTTCCAGAAGCCCCGCCTTCAGCGCCGCGCCATTCAGCGCGCCGGCGGACGTGCCGGATATGGCGGCGATCTCGATGCCCTCATCGGCCAGAAACACGTCCAGAACGCCCCAGGTGAAGGCGCCATGCGCGCCGCCGCCCTGCAACGCGAGATTGATCCGGATCGGCTCAGACACGCGCCGGCCCTTCATCTGGCCGAAAATACCTCGGGGGTGTGGGGGCTGGCCCCCACGGACGCCGGCCCGCAAGGAGGCCCGCACCGGCCGGCCATCCTGCGGCGCGGGGGCGCTGCCCCCGCATGGTCCTTGCCTCTCGTGCGGCCTGCCGCACGATCGGGCCGACCGCGTGCGCGCGTGAGCTCACAGCGCCGTCCAGCCGCCATCGACGCTGATCGTGGTGCCGGTAATCTGCTCGGCGGCATCCGAACACAAAAAGACCGTCGTGCCGCCCAACTGCTCGACCGTGGCGAACTGCTTGGAGGGCTGCCGCTCCAGCAGCACGTTGCGGATCACATCCTCGCGGCTCATGTCGTATTTTCGCATCGTGTCGGGGATCTGCTTTTCGACCAGCGGCGTCAGGACGTAACCGGGGCAGATCGCGTTGGCCGTGATCGGATCCTCGGCGGTCTCCAGCGCGACCGTCTTGGTCAGTCCCACGATGCCGTGCTTGGCCGCGATATAGGCCGATTTGTACGGCGAGGCGGTCAGCCCGTGCGCCGAGGCGATGTTGACCACCCGCCCCCAGCCGGCAACGCGCATCATCGGCAGCGCGGCCGCGGTGGTATGGAAGGCCGATGACAGGTTGATGGCGATCACCGCGTCCCACTTGTCGGCCGGAAACTCCTCGATCGCGGCGACATGCTGGATGCCGGCGTTATTGACCAGGATATCGCAGGCCCCGGCCCGCTCGATCAGCATCCGGCATTCGTCGCCGCGCGACATGTCGGCCTTGATGTAACGCGCCGTGACGCCGGTCTTCGACGCGATCTCGCTCGCCAGCGCTTGGTCCTCGTCGCGATCGGTGAACGAGTTCAGCACCACATTGGCGCCGGCGCGTGCCAGTTCCCAAGCGACGCCCAGCCCGATGCCGGAATTCGACCCGGTGATGACGGCGGTTTTTCCCTTCAGGCTCATGCACGGTCTCCAATTTGCGATGATTTCGCGCACGCAGCGCACCTAGCGTGACAATGCTGCAAGCGCGAGAGACAGTCAAACAGGGCCGCACCTGCGGACCGCAGCGAGGATCGGAGTTAAGAGTTTGTTAACCGATTCGATATCTGTGTGCGGTGAGAGCAGCCAAAAGGCATCCACGACGCAACCACGGCGCAAACAGGATGCAGACAGGATGCAGACCGGATGCAGACTGGCGCCTGCAGCGCCTCGTGGCCGTGACAGACAAGGGATCGCGCAATCCACCGGCCCAAAAAAAAGCGCCCGCACGAGGCGGGCGCAAGTTATTGAGGCAGGTTTCATACAGGCAAGAAACCTATCGAGCAGTGATACCTTTATACGCAATGCTCCGCCGTCGGCCAAGCTAAAAGTTTGAAAAGGCTCATGTCCCTCTCTAGGCTGCGAGCCAGGCTATAAAGAGAGCAGAGGAATTGTTGCCGAAATGAGCACAGAGTTTTTCGCCACGCTTCACCGCATTTTGAGCGCCCCGATGCTTGCCGCCGCCCTGATCGGCGCGCCGCTTGCCGCCGCGGGCGAGCCCAAACATGGCATCGCTATGTATGGCGAGCCTCAACTGCCACCGGATTTTGTGTCCTTGCCCTATGCCAACCCGAACGCGCCCAGGGGCGGGCGCATCGTTCAGGGAGAGGTCGGCAGCTTCGACTCGCTCAATCCCCACATCCTCAAAGGCCGTGTGCCCTGGCAGTTACGATTTCTGAACTATGAAAGTCTCATGGGAAGAAGCTGGGACGAGCCGTTCACGCTTTACGGCCTTCTGGCCGAATCGGTCGAGACCGATCCAGAGCGCACCTGGGTCGAATTCACCCTCCGCCCCGAGGCCCGATTCTCCGATGGCAGCCCGGTGACGGCCGAGGATGTCTTGTGGTCCTACGAGACGCTCGGCACCGTCGGTCACCCGCGCTATCACAGCACCTGGGACAAGGTCGGGAAAGCCGAGATCACCGGCGAGCGGCGCGTGCGCTTCACCTTCAACGAGCCCAACCGCGAGCTTGCCCTGATCATGGGTCTGCGCCCGATCCTGAAAAAGGCGCAGTGGGAGGGCCGCGATTTCGCCGAAAGCGGTATCGACATCATCCCGATCTCGACGGCGCCCTACGTGATCGACGATTTCGAGGCGGGCCGTTTCGTGTCTTTGCGGCGCGACCCGGACTATTGGGGTAACGATCTGCCCTTCCGCCGCGGCACCAACAATCTGGGCGAGATCCGCATGGAGTTCTTCGGCGACGGCACCGTGCTCTTCGAGGCGTTCAAGGCCGGCATCCTGACCACGATGCGCGAGACCAACGTGGCCAAGTGGAACGAGCAATACGCCTTCCCGGCGGTGCAATCGGGCGATGTGGTCAAATCGCTGATCCCGCATCAGCGTCCGACCGGCATCACCGGCCTCGTGATGAACACCCGCAATCCGCTTTTCGCCGATTGGCGCGTCCGCCAGGCGATGATCGAAGCGTTCAATTTCGAGTTTGTCAATCAGACACTTAACGGCGATGAAAGTCCGCGCATCGCGTCCTATTTCTCGAACTCGATCCTGGGCATGCAAGACGGCCCGGCAAATCCCCGCGTGCGCGCGCTTCTGGAACCCTTCGGCTCGGATCTGCCGCCGGGCGCGCTTGAAGGGTACGCCCTGCCCGTCTCGGATGGATCAGAGCGTAACCGCGCCGGCATCCGCCGCGCCCTGGCGCTGCTCGAAGCGGCCGGCTGGAGCGTTCAGGACGGCGCGATGAAGAACGCATCCGGCGCGCCCCTGACCTTCGAGATCGTGCTCAGCCAGGGCGCCAACGAGCCGCAGCAGATCATCGACATCTATAGCGGCGCGCTGGCGCGGCTTGGCATCACCCCGACCGTCACCACCGTCGACAACGCGCAATACAAGGAGCGCACCACGAATTTCGAATTCGATATGGCCTGGTACACGCGCGGTCTGTCGCTGTCGCCGGGCAACGAGCAACGGCTTTACTGGGGCATCGAGGCGGCAGACACGCCGGGCTCGCGCAACTGGATGGGCGCCAAGTCGGGCGCCATCGAGGCGATGATCGACGCGATGCTGAACGCGCGCAGCCGTGAGGATTTCATCGCCGCCACCCGCGCGCTCGACCGGGTGTTGACTTCTGGCCGCTATGTCATCCCGGTTTGGCATAATCCCGTCTCGCGTCTTGCCCATGCAAAAGAACTGAAATACCCCGAAACCCTGCCGGTCTACGGAGACTGGATCGGGTTTCAGCCCGATGTCTGGTGGTATGAGGAGTAAGCCATGAAATACGTTGTGCTGGTCTGCCTTCTGCTTGGTCTTGCGGCATGCGAGACGGTCGAAGGTCTGGGCCGCGATGTATCGAGCGGTGCGCGGGCCGTCCAGAGCGCCCTGTGATCAGCGCGGGCCCGCACCAGGTGCCGGGCCCGCAGCGCCGCCGGTCACGCAGCAGTCATGTGGCTGTTCCAAATCCTGCCTAGAGAAACCCCATGAATATCCTCGTCCTCTGCACCGGAAACTCGGCGCGGTCCATTCTTCTGGAATGCCTTCTGAGGCGGAAATCGGAAGGGCGCATTTCGGCATTCTCCGCCGGCTCGCAGCCGTCGGGAAAAGTGCACCCCCAGTCGCTGAAGCTGCTGGCCTCGCTTGGCTATGACACCGCCGGTCTTTCCTCCAAAAGCTGGGACGTCTTCGCGGTGCCCGATGCACCGACGATGCACGCGGTGATCACTGTTTGCGGATCGGCCGCATCCGAGACCTGCCCGATCTGGCCCGGCGCCCCGGTCACCGCCCATTGGGGTGTCGAGGATCCCGCCGCGGCGAAGCCCGAAGCATGGCAGATTGCGTTTCAAGCGGCCTACGATGTGCTGGAGCGACGGGCAGACGCCCTTTGCGCTCTGCCCTTCGAAGACATGAGCCGCGATGATCTGAAGCCCGCACTGGACCGGATCGGACAACTTTCATGAGACAGCGTCTGGCCGCCGAAGCGCTGGGCACCGCGTTCCTGCTGATCTCCGTCGTGGGCTCTGGCATCATGGGACAGGCGCTTGCCGGCGGAAACATCGCGGTTGCGCTTCTGGCCAACGCGATCGCCACAGGCTGCGCACTTTACTTCCTGATCACCATCTTCGGGCCGATCTCGGGGGCGCATTTCAACCCGGCCGTCACGGTGGCCTTCCTTCTGCGCCGCGAGATGCCGCCGGCCGAAGCGCTTGCATACATCGCGGCGCAGATCGTTTCGGCGATCATGGGCGTCTGGGCGGCGCACCTGATGTTCGATCTGCCGATCCTGCAACTCAGCGGCACCGAAAGGTCGAGCCTTGGCCAGGGCTGGTCCGAGATCGTGGCCACCTTCGGCCTTGTCCTGGTGATCCTTGGCGGCCTGCGTCACAGACCCCAGGCGGTGCCGGCGCTGGTGGCGCTTTATATCACCGGGGCCTACTGGTTCACCGCGTCGACCAGTTTTGCCAACCCGCGGTCACCATTGCGCGGACACTGACCGAGACGTTTGCAGGCATCTTCCCGCTGCACGCGCCGGTATTTGTCGTCATGCAGCTTGTCGGCGCAGCCTTGGCGGTTTTTGCAGCGCGCGGACTGTTTGCACCCGATTAGAGCTTTATTCACCACTTGCGGCCAGTCTGCGACGGACCACGTCCCACGCCACAGAGAGGTGAATGGCAATGCTTTGGACAGACATCAAATACCAGTGGGATCAATTCGTGCTGCAACTCACGCACAGGTTTCCCGAACTTGACGCGGGCGATCTGATCGGCGCCGATGGCAGCCAAGAGGTCGTAGCGGTCTCCTTGGCAAAGGCCCACGATCTGACAGAGACCGAAGCCCTGGAAGCTCTTGATGACTGGCGTCTGGTCGAAGCGTAGGCCCCCATCCTGCAGGCCGCCGAATAGGCAAAACCGGGATTGCGCGAACCTGGCTTTTTCGCATCGCCAGCCACACGCTTCGGTTGACTTTTCGTGAGTGCGATCTCGCTTTTCAGGTTCCGGATCTGGACCTTGCCGCGTTAAAGGGGCATATCTTTCGCGATTGACTTGTCGTCGGACGACCTGGGCCCGGCGCGTCTTCGTGGAAAGTTTAGATGATCAAACTCGACATTCTGTCCGACCCGATCTGCCCCTGGTGCCTGATCGGCAAAGCCAGTCTGGACCGGGCACTTGCGGCGCACCCTGATCATCCCTTTGATATCGAATGGCATCCCTTTCAGCTTAACCCCGACATGCCCGCCGAGGGCATGGACCGGCGCGCCTATCTGGAAGCCAAGTTCGGCGGGCGCGAGAACGCCGTGAAAACATATGCCCGTATCGCCGAGGCAGCCGAGGCAGCGGGGGTCGAGATCAACTTCGAAGCCATTCAACGCACGCCCAACACGCTTGATGCGCACCGGCTGATCCATTGGGCGGGCCTTGAAGGGCGCCAGACGGCGGCCGTCTCTTTCCTGTTTGCCGCCTATTTCCGCGAAGGTCGCGATATCGGCGATCCCGAGGTTCTTGTGGAAATCGCCGGCCAGATCGGGCTCGATATCGAGATGACCCGGCGGCTTTTGCAGTCCGATGCCGACCGCGAGGATATCGCTACGCGTGACGCGCACGCGCGCGCCCGCGGCGTGACCGGGGTTCCTACCTTCGTGATCGCCAACACCCATGTGCTGCCCGGCGCGCAGCCGCCAGAGCTTTGGACGCAGGTTCTCGACGACATCGCGGCGCAGGCCGGCAGCGAATGACAGTTGCGCCCGACAAGGCGGCAGGCGCGGTCGTCGGCAGGGCCGAATTCATCGCGCTTATGGCGATGCTCTTTGCGACGATCGCGTTTTCCATCGACGGAATGCTGCCGACCCTGCCGGATATTGCCGCCGAGTTAAGCGCCAGCAATCCCAATCGTGCCCAGTTGGTGGTGACGAGCTTTGTCTTCGGCATGGGGATAGGCACGCTTCTGACAGGTCCGCTGTCCGACACCTTTGGGCGCCGTCCGGTTCTGTTGGCCGGCGCGGGGCTCTACATCACCGGCGCGCTTCTATCGATGCTCTCGCAATCGCTGGAGCTGCTTCTGGCGGCGCGTGTCATCATGGGGCTTGGCGCGGCCGGTCCGCGGGTTGTGGCGATGGCGATCATCCGCGATCTTTTTGCCGGCCGCGACATGGCGCGGATCATGTCCTTCGTGATGCTGGTCTTCACGCTTGTGCCAGCGCTTGCGCCGCTCGTCGGCACCGGGATCATAGCGATCTCAAGCTGGCGCGGGGTCTTTGCCGGCTTCGTGCTTTTCGCGCTGATCGGCGCCACGTGGTTCTATCTGCGCCAACCCGAAACGCTGGAGCCCGATTTGCGCAGGCCCTTCAACGCCGGAACGCTCCGGCGCGGCGTGTTCGAGGTGATGCGCCACCGGGTCTCTGCCCTGTCTACGCTGACGCAAGCCACGGTCATGGGGCTGCTCTTTGCCGCGATCAGCAATGTGCAACCGATTTTCGACATCACCTACGGCGCGGCCGGCAGCTTCCCCTACTGGTTCTGCCTGATTGCGCTGATCTCGGGTTCCTCAAGCCTGTTGAATGCGCGCATCGTTGCCCGGCTTGGCATGCGCACGGTGACTGGTCGCGCGTTGGTTGCGCAACTGGCCGCATCGACCCTGGCCACGGTGGCGTTTGGCAGCCATCTTCTGCCGCAGGGGGCAGAGTTCTGGTTCTTTCTGCTTTGGATGCAGGGTGTGTTTTTCATGCTTGGCCTGACAATCGGCAATCTCAATGCCTTGGCAATGGAGCCGATGGGCCATCTGGCCGGACTGGCCGCTTCGGTGGTGGGCGCAGTGTCGACCGTGCTGGCGGTGTTCATCGCGATACCGATCAGCCTTTTGTTCGATGGCACACCGTTCTGGTTGATGCTTGGGGCGGTGCTGTGTTCGGCCCTGGGGCGCATCCTGATCGCTCTGATCCCCGCAGAGGCCGAGGTACGCCCAAGCGAGCCCCTTTCAACAGCGCCCAGCGACCTGGCCCGCTAGCCTTTTGCGTGCACCGCCAGATCGCGGGCGATCGCGAAGGCGCCCTTGATCTTGTCGCTGTCTTTCTTCCAGTCGCGCCGCACCACGATCTTGTTGTCGCGCACCTTGGCAAGGCCGCGCTGGTCCTGGATGAACTCCACCAACCCCTTGGGATTGGCGAACTTGTCGCCGTGAAACTGGATCGTCGCGCCCTTGGGGCCGGCATCCAGCTTGGCGATCCCGGCCTTCTTGCACTCGGCCTTGATGCGCACCACCAGCAAAAGCGTGTTCACCTCGCGTGGCAGCTTGCCGAAGCGGTCGATCAGCTCGGCGGCAAAGCCTTCCAGCTCGATCTTGGTGTGCAGCGAGGACAGGCGCCGATAGAGCCCCAGCCGGACATCGAGATCGGGCACGTACTCCTCGGGGATCAGCACCGGCACGCCAAGGTTGATCGTCGGCGCCCACTGGTCGTCGGCGTCCGACAACCCTTCCAACTCGCCCGCGCGGATCTTCGCGATCGCCTCTTCCAGCATCGACTGGTAAAGTTCGTAGCCGACCTCGCGCACATGGCCCGACTGTTCTTCGCCCAGAAGATTTCCGGCGCCGCGGATGTCGAGATCCTGGCTGGCCAGCGTGAACCCGGCCCCGAGGCTGTCGAGCGATCCCAGAACGCGCAGACGCTTTTCGGCGCCCGGGGTCAGCTTGGTGCGCGGCTTGGTGGTCAGATACGCATAGGCGCGGGTTTTCGAGCGCCCCACCCGGCCCCTGATCTGGTAGAGCTGCGCCAGCCCGAACATGTCGGCGCGGTGGATGATCATCGTGTTGGCGGTCGGAATATCGAGACCGCTCTCGACGATCGTCGTGGCCAGCAACACGTCGTACTTGCCATCGTAGAACGCGTTCATCCGGTCATCGAGCGCTCCCGCCGCCATCTGGCCATGCGCGGTGATGTAGCTGATCTCCGGCACTTCGCGCTGAAGGAACTCTTCCATCTGCGGCAGATCCGCGATGCGCGGCACTACGAAGAACGACTGCCCGCCGCGATAGTGTTCGCGCAAAAGCGCCTCGCGAAGCGTGACCGTGTCGAATTCGCTGACATAGGTCCGGATCGCCAGGCGGTCGACCGGCGGGGTGCCGATGATCGACAGATCGCGCACGCCGGTAAGCGAAAGCTGAAGCGTGCGCGGGATCGGCGTGGCGGTCAGCGTCAGCACATGCACGTCCGAGCGCAGCTCTTTCAGGCGCTCCTTGTGGCTGACGCCGAAATGCTGCTCTTCGTCGATGACGAGCAGCCCCAGTTCCCTGAAGCGCACCGACTTGGCCAGCAGCGCATGGGTGCCGATGACGATATCGACCGTGCCGCGCGCCATCGCATCGCGCGTCGCGGCGGCCTCCTTGGCCGGCACGAACCGCGACAGATGCCGCACCTCGACCGGAAAGCCGCGGAACCGCTCTGAAAAGCTCTTGTAGTGCTGCCGCGCCAGAAGCGTCGTCGGCGCAATCACCGCGACTTGCATGCCTGAAAGCGCCGCGACGAAAGCCGCCCGCATCGCGACCTCGGTCTTGCCAAAGCCGACATCGCCGCACACGAGGCGATCCATCGGGACGCCCGCGCCCAGATCCTCGATCACGTCCGCGATCGCTTTCAGCTGATCATCGGTCTCCTCGTAGGGAAAGCGGGCGCTGAACGCTTCCCACATCGCGCTTGGCGGCTCCATGATCGGTGCGCGGCGCAGCAGCCGCTCGGCGGCAACGCGGATCAGCTTGTCGGCGACGATGCGGATCCGCTCTTTCAGCTTGGCCTTCTTGGCCTGCCAGGCACCGCCGCCCAGCCGGTCCAGAAGGCCCTCTTCATGCCCATAGCGGCTGAGCAGTTCGATATTCTCGACCGGAAGATACAGCCGGTCGCCGCCGGAATATTCCAGGTGAATGCACTCATGCGCGGCGCCCAGGGCAGCGACGACCTCCAGCCCCATATAGCGCCCGACCCCGTGATCGACATGCACGATCAGATCGCCCGGACTGAGCGATTGCGCCTCGGTCAGAAAATTCTCGGCGCGGCGCCTTTTCTTCGGCTGCCGGATCAGCCGGTCGCCCAGAACATCCTGCTCTGAAATAACGGTGATCCGCCCGCCCGCGCCGGGGCCCTCAAAGCCGCGCTCAAGCGCCCAGATCAGCAAGAAGAGCCCGCCCTTGCCGTCCGGCACATTGCGGAAGTCGTCGATCAGGGCGGCATCTTTTAGCCCCTGGTCCTCCAAAAGCCCCTCAAGGCGCTCGCGCGCGCCGGCCGAGTAGCTGGCGATTACCACCTGCCCCTCGGTGCGCTTTGCTTCAATATGGTCCTTCAAGACACCAAAAAGGCTGATGTTTTCCTGCTGGCGCTCGGGCGCGAAATCGCGGCCGATCCGCCCGCCGGCATCGGTCGTGCCAAGCCCGGTGGACTGCGGCAGAACCGACAGCGACAGAACCCGGTGCCCGGCCACGGCTTGGTCCCAGTCGGCATCGTCAAGGTAAAGCGGCTTGGGCGGCGCAGGCTTGTAGACGGTATCGAGCCGGGACTTGTTCTTGAGCGCTTCGTGACGCGCATCGTACTGGTCCTCGATGCTGTCCCACCGTGCAAGCCGCGCGGCGGTGGTCTGATCGTCCAGCATGACGGTGGCGTCGGGCACGTAGTCGAAGAGCGTTTCGAGCGTGTCGTGAAAGAAGGACAGCCAATGCTCTATCCCGGCATGCTTGCGCCCGGCGCTGACCGCCTCGTAAAGCGGATCGTCCGTGCCGGCAGAGCCGAACTCGATCCGGTAGTTCTGCCGAAAGCGGGTGATCGCGGCCTCGTCCAGAATGACCTCGCTGACCGGCGCAAGCTCGATAAGCTTCAGCGTCTCGGTCGTGCGCTGGGTTGCCGGATCAAAGCGCCGCGCGCCGTCCAGCACGTCTCCGAAAAGATCAAGCCGCACGGGGCCGGCCTCGCCCGGCGGAAAGATGTCGATGATGCCGCCCCGGATGGCATAATCGCCCGGTTCGGTCACCGTCGGAGCCTGGCTGAAGCCCATGCGCACCAGAAAGCCGCGCAGCGCGTCTTCGTCGATCCGGTCCCCCACCCTGGTTGTGAAGGCCGCCTGCCTCAAAAGACTGCGCGCCGGCACTCGTTGCGTGGCCGAATTCAAGGTCGTCAGCAGGACGAACGGTCCTTTCAGCCCCTGCGCCAGCGTTGCCAGCGTGGCCATCCGGGTGGACGAGATATCGGGATTGGGCGACAGCCGGTCATAGGGCAGGCAGTCCCAGCCGGGAAAGCTTAGGACCGGAACCTGCGGCGCCAGAAGCGCCAGCGCGCTTCGCATCGCATCAAGCCGCTTGTCGTCTCGGGCCACGTGCAGGACCGGTTTGTCGCGCTGCGCCAGCTCGTCCAGCAGCAGCCGGGCGTCGAACCCCTCGGGCGCGCCAGAGACCGTGATATGGCTATCGGATGACATCCGGCCTCACCTAAAGGCCGGTGCGCTCAAGTCAACCGCCAAGCGGCCCGACCACCAGGAGATTTTGATACATCCCCCACATGGCCGTCACGAAGATCGAAACGACGCCGATCATCTGGGTGTAGAGCCGGTGCCGGGCCATGCGCTTGTGCAGCGGCTCGCCCTCAAGCTTGTCGCGCCGGATGATGGTTGCGGTGTAGACGTTCAGGCCACCGACGAGCGTCAAGGGTAAGGCGATCAGAAACACGGCCTGCGCAAATTGGACTTCGTACAAAAAGCCCAGCATCAAAAGCGCCGTCAGCATCGCCGCCATGAAGCCCATCAGAAGAAGGCCGGCGTATTTGATCACGTAGAAGATGCGGTTGACGCAGATCCGCGTCATGTCGACCAGGTCGGTTTCGGCCTGATCGCCGTAGCGCGCCGCGCGCTGGACCATGTCGAAGGGTACGCCCAGCACCCAATGGCTTGCGGTAGACCAAGTGACGGCAACGGCGATCCAGTACCACAGATTGGAAAAGGACCGCATGTCGATCATTTCAAAGACAAGTCTGTACCAGTCCAATCGCGTTTGTCCCCAGCCACATGACGGCAGACCTCCGCCGCCAGAAGGTGTTTACCACTCTTGAGGTGGGTCGCAATACATGCGACGCAATTCGGGCGACTTCTTGGCCGGGACGAAACAATGACGACAGCACCCTACCCATTGGCACGGTTTCGCCGGACCCGCCGGACGGACGCGCTGCGTCGCCTGACGCAAGAAAGCGCGCTTGGTGTCGATGACCTGATCTGGCCGCTCTTCGTCATCGACGGGGATGACGAGGCGCAGGAAATCCCCTCGATGCCGGGTGTGCAGCGGCTGACGATCGACCGGATCGTGGCGGCCGCCGAAGAGGCCGCGCAGCTTGGCATCCCGGCGATCTGCCTTTTTCCCAACACCGATCCGGCGCTGAAGACCGAGGATTGCGAAGAGGCCTGGAGCCCCGACAACCTGTCCAACCGGGCGGTTCGCGCGATCAAGGCGGCGGTGCCGCAGATCGCGGTGATGACGGACGTGGCGCTTGATCCCTATAACGCCAATGGCCACGACGGCCTGGTGCGCGACGGCGTGATCCTGAACGACGAGACTATCGAGGCGCTGGTCAAGATGGCGCTCGCGCAGGCCGAGGCGGGCGCCGATATCCTGGGGCCGTCGGACATGATGGATGGCCGGATCGGCGCGATGCGCCGCGCGCTGGAGGCAGCCGGGCACAGGGACGTGGCGCTCCTGTCCTATGCCGCCAAGTACGCCAGCGCCTTTTATGGCCCGTTCCGCGATGCGGTGGGCGCCTCGGGCGCGCTGAAGGGGGACAAGAAGACCTACCAGATGAACCCGGCCAACCGCGACGAGGCGCTGCGGCTGGTGGAGCGCGATCTGTCCGAAGGCGCCGACATGGTGATGGTCAAGCCGGGGATGCCCTATCTCGATATCTGCCGCGCGGTGAAAGACCGCTTCGGGGCTCCGACATTCGCCTACCAGGTATCGGGCGAATACGCGATGCTGACTGCGGCGGCGCAGCACGGCTGGCTGGACCGCGAGTCGGTCATGCTGGAAAGCCTGATGGCCTTCAAACGCGCCGGCTGCGATGGTATCTTGACCTATTTCGCCAGGGATGTGGCCAAGCGGCTTGCGACAGAGCGCTGATATCGCGGGACTATTCTGCGAAAACCGCCGGAGCCCGCAATTGTGATCGCCCGTGTCTGCAAGACTTGATGACTCTTGCCCCAACTTCCCCTATATTTGCCGCGAATGGCCAGATAAGGCTATCGCACGAGGCAATGAGACAACATAAAGGGCAGTCCCTATGGCAGATTTGAAGAGAAGAGCCGTGCTTGGCGGCGCTTTGGCGGCATCGCTGGCGCTTGCGGCATGCGGAAACGGCATCGGCAGCCGTGGCGGCGACGTGATCGATGGCCGCGTGGCGGCAACGCTGAATTTCATGGAGAGCCAGTATCCCGGCACCAACGATTTGCGGGCCAAGTCGGTCGGTATGCTGGTGATGCCGCTGATTACCGAAGCCGGTCTCGGGTTCGGCGGCTCTTACGGGCGCGGCGCGCTGTTGGTCAACGATATCACGGTGGATTACTACTCTGCCACGCAGGCCTCGTTCGGGCTGCAGATCGGCGCTCAGCAATACAGCCACGTTCTGTTCTTCATGACCGAAGAGGCGCTGACCGAGTTCCGCTCTTCACCCGGCTGGGCCGCGGGCGCGGACGTGGAATACGTGGTCAATGCCGAGGGCATGAACCTTTCGGCGGACACCACCACAACGCTTGATCCGATCATCGCGGTGGTCTTTGGCCAGACCGGTCTTCTGGCCGGCGCATCGGTCGAGGGCACCAAGTATACGCGCATCATCCCCTGAGTGCCGGCACCGGTGATCATACCATCAAAAAGGGCGCCCGGCGGGCGCCCTTTCGATTTCATGCCTCCGGCGGAGGTATTTCGGGCCAGGTGAAACGTCAGAGCGCCTCGAGCCGTTTGAAAAGGCTGGAGGTGTCCCAGCGCCCGCCGCCCATCTTTTGCACGTCCTTGTAGAATTGATCGACGAGCGCCGTGACCGGAAGGCTGGCGCCGTTTTCGTTCGCGGTCGCAAGGCAGATGCCGAGATCCTTGCGCATCCAGTCGACGGCGAAGCCATGATCCCATTTGTCGTCGAGCATGGTCTCGTAGCGGTTCGACATCTGCCATGACCCGGCGGCGCCCTGGCTGATCACATCGACCACCGCCTTGCCGTCAAGGCCGGCTTTCTGGGCGAAATGCAGCCCCTCCGAGAGACCCTGCACCAGCCCTGCGATGCAGATCTGGTTGACCATTTTCGTGAGTTGCCCCGCGCCGCTTTCGCCCATGCGTTTGCAGGCCTTGGCGTAGACGTTCATGATCGGCTCGGCGCGTGAATAGGTCGCGGCGTCGCCGCCGCACATGATGCCGAGCTGGCCGTTTTCGGCGCCCGCCTGCCCGCCGCTGACCGGCGCGTCGACGAAGCCAACACCGATATCGGCGGCCGCGGCGTGAAGCTCTCGGGTGACGGCGGCCGAGACAGTGGTGTGGTCGACGAAGACCGCGCCCTTGTCCATGCCGGCCAGCGCGCCGTCATCGCCCAGGCACACAGAGCGCAGATCGTCGTCATTGCCGACGCAGGCCATCACGAACTCGGCGCCCGCTGCGGCCTCTTTAGGGGTCCTGGCGAAGCTGCCGCCGTGCTCTTTGGCCCAACCTTCGGCCTTGGCGGTGGTTCGGTTGTAGACGGTGACATCGTGTCCCGCCGCCGCAAGGTGGCCGGCCATCGGATAGCCCATCACACCCAGTCCCAGAAACGCAAGCTTGGCCATCTTTTCTCTCTCCCGCAAATCGCTTAAGCCATGAGTGTACCTAACGGGACCGGCGCGTCCGTCAACAGGCAAGTCTCAAGAGGACAGCAGTTTCATGGCAATCGTCTTTCGCTGGCTCGTGCGTCTGATCACAGCAGGTGTGGCGCTTGGGCTTGTGGCGCTGGCGCTGGTCTACTGGTTCGCCTCGCGCTCGATCCCCAACTACACCGCGTCCTACCGAACCGGCGATGTCAGCGCGCCGGTCGAGATCGTGCGCGACAATGCCAACGTGCCGCATATCTTCGGCAGCCATGACGAGGATGTGTATTTCGGACTGGGCTTTGCTCATGCGCAGGATCGGCTATGGCAGATGATGCTGATGCGGCGGACTGTGCAAGGGCGCCTGTCAGAGCTGTTCGGCGAACGCACATTCCGCACCGACGATCTTATGCGGCGGCTTGATCTGTACAACCTGGCCGTGCAGTCGTTCGAGGCGCAGGATGCCGAGGCGCAGGCGGCTTTGCGCGCCTATTCGGCGGGCGTCAATGCCTGGCTGTCAGAGGTCAACCAGTCGGCGCGGGGGCGCGGGGCGCCCGAGTTCTGGCTCTTTTCGCCCGAGATCGCGCCCTGGCAGCCGGGCGACAGCCTGGCGGTGATGAAGCTTTTGTCATTGCAGCTGTCTTCGCATCTTGCCCAAGAGGTACTGCGCGCGCGGGTGTCGCTTCTGGTCGGGCCCGAGCGGCTGGCCGATATCATGCCCGACGTGCCGGGATCGGGCGTTGCGGCGCTGCCGGAGTTTGCCGCTCTTTTCCCCGCCGCGCCGCGCTATGCGGAAAGCGCGTATCGCGACGCGCCGGCGCTGTTGCCATCGCCGCCGCGCCGTCTGGGCGGTGCGTCCAATGCCTGGGCGGCGGCGCCCAGCCGGTCGGCCGCCGGCGGCACGCTTCTGGCCAACGATCCCCACCAGGGACTTGCGGCGCCTTCCAGCTGGTACCTCGCCCGGCTTGAACTGCAATCGGGCGGTGTGATCGGCGGCACGGTTCCCGGCATCCCGGTGGTGCTGGTGGGGCGCTCGGACCGGCTGGGATGGGGGCTTACCTCTTCCTATCTCGACGACCAGGATCTTTTCATCGAGCGGCTCAATCCCGACAATCCGGGCGAGGTCTTGACGCCGGAAGGCTACAAGCGGATGCGCAGCCGGCCGTCGATCATCCGGATCAAGGATGCGCCGCCGCGCACGATCACGCTGCAATGGACCGAGAACGGGCCGGTACTGCCGGGGATGCATTACGAGCTGGATACGATCACGCCGCCGGGCCACGTGGCCTCGCTGGCCTGGACGGCTTTCATGCCCGATGACACCACGATGAGCGCCAGCCTGGCGCTGAACCGGGCCGGCAGCGCGGCCGAGGCTCTTGAGGCGACGCGCGGTATCGTGACGCCAAGCCAGAACCTGACCGTGGTCGACCGCGAGACCATAGCGCTGCAAGTGACCGGCGCGATGCCGCGCCGCGCCGCACGCCACCAGAGCCAGGGCCGCATCCCCACGCCCGGCTGGCGATCCGAGAACCGCTGGCAGGGCCGCGCTGCGGCCGCGTCCCTGCCCTCTTTCATGGCGCCGCGGGGCGGGATCATCGGCAATACCAACAACAAGACCACCGATCGCCCTTTCCCGTTCCATGTCAGCCATCACTGGGGCGATACCGAGCGGGTGCAGCGCTGGCAGCGTCTGATGCAGACGCGCGAGGTGCACACGCGCGAAAGCTTCATCGAGGCGCAGCTCGATACGGTGTCGGTGACGGCGCGCACGCTTTTGCCGCTTGTCGGGGCCGAGTTGTGGTTCACCGGCGAGGCCGCGCCCGACGGCACGCCCGAGCGGCTGCGCCAGCGCGCGCTGGAGCTTCTGGCCAACTGGAACGGCGAGATGAACGAGCACCTGCCCGAGCCGCTGATCTACTCGGCCTGGATCCGCGCGGTGCAGGACAGGTTGATCCGCGACGAGCTTGGCCCGCTTGCCAGCGCGTTCTCGCATGTCGAGCCGCTTTTCATCGAGCGCGTCTTCCGCAACGTGGAGGGTGCCTCAAGCTGGTGCGATGTGCTGCGCTCTGCGCCGGTCGAGACCTGCCCCGAGATTGCCAGCCGGGCGCTGGACGATGCGCTTTTATGGATTGCCGAGCGTTACGGCAGCTCGCTGGAGGGACTGCGATGGGGCGACGCGCACGAGGCGCGCCACGATCACACGGTTCTGGGCGACATGCCGGTCCTGGGTTGGGTGACCAATATCCGCCAGTCGACCAGCGGCGGCGACAACACCCTGCAGCGCGGGCTGACCATCGGCACCGGCGAGAACCCGTTTCTGAACGTTCATGCGGCGGGCTATCGGGGGGTTTATGATTTTGCCGATCCCGACAGTTCCGTCTTTGTTATCGCGACCGGGCAGTCTGGCCATCCGCTGTCGCGGCATTACGACGATCTGGGCGAGCTTTGGCGGCGCGGCGAGTACATCCCGATGTCGCTGGACCCTGCCCTTGCGCGCGCGGCCGCCGTCGGCATCACCACCATCGCGCCTCTCAACTGACCGGCGCGGTCGGCCGGTGCGGCGCCATCAGGTATTTCTGGCCAGGTGAAGACGGGCCTGCGCCTTCAGGCTTCCGGCCCAAAGAGGCTTTGATAGCGCGTCTTTTGCCTGGCGCTCCATTTCAGGTCGAGCTCGAAGCCGGTCTCGGACTGGCGCTCGGCTTCGACCACGCCCTGCTCGAACAGCCAGGCGCGGGCGCGGCCATTTTCGAACCCGATCGATAGGGTTTCATCGAAGCTGGTTTCGGCAAGCGCCTCTGAGGCGGCGGCGAGAAGTGCGTCAACGCCCTTGCCTGTCAGGGCCGAGGCGATCTGCACATCGTCGCGGCGGTCGGCCTGCGCTTGCAGAACGCGCGCCTCTTCGTCGGGCACCAGATCGATCTTGTTCCACACCTCGATCATCGGACTGCTGTCGCCGATACCGAGATCTTCGAGGATGCCCTGCACGTCGGCGGCCTGCTCTTCGGTCTCTGGATGCGAGATGTCGCGGACATGCAGGATCAGATCGGCAGACAGGACTTCTTCCAGCGTGGCGCGGAAGGCGGCAACAAGCTGGGTCGGCAGATCGGAGATGAAGCCCACTGTGTCGGACAGGATGATGTCGCGGCCCGAAGGCAGCGCCACGCCGCGCATCGTGGGATCGAGCGTGGCAAAGAGCATATCTTCGGCCATCACGGCGGCGCCGGTTATGCGGTTGAAGAGCGTCGATTTGCCGGCATTGGTGTAGCCGACCAGCGCAACGATCGGATAGGGCACCTTGGCGCGCGCCTTGCGGTGCAGCTCTCGCGTCTTGACGACCTTGGCCAGCTGGCGGCGCAGCCGCGTGACGGCCTCGTCGATGGCGCGGCGGTCGGCCTCGATCTGGGTCTCGCCGGGGCCGCCGACAAAGCCGAGCGCGCCGCGCTGCCGTTCCAGGTGGGTCCAGGCGCGCACGAGGCGCGTGCGCTGGTAGCTGAGCGCTGCGAGTTCGACCTGCAGAACGCCCTCGCGGGTCCGGGCGCGATCGGCGAAGATTTCCAGGATCAGCCCAGTCCGGTCCAGAAGTTTCACATCCCAGCGCTTTTCAAGGTTGCGCTGCTGCACCGGCGTGACCGGACCGTCGATCAGCACAAGATCGATCTCTTCGGCCTTCAGCGTGGCGGCCAGCGTCTCTATCTTGCCCTTGCCGAACAACAGTCCCGGCTGGGCGCGGGGCAGGTTCACCACCTCGGCGCCGACAACGTCAAGCTCTGGCAGGGCGGCGGCCAGCGACACAGCCTCTTCCAGCGCACGGGCCGCATCGCGGGTGCGCTTTTCGGATTTGATGTCCGGATGCAGAACGTAGGCGCGCGTCCGCGGCGCGCCAGTGTCGTCCATCAAGGTCTACTCTTCGTCATCCCCGTCATGCAGACTGATCGGTTGCGACGGCATGATGGTTGAAATGGCGTGTTTGTAGACAAGCTGAGACTGGCCATCGCGCCGCAAAAGGACGCAGAAGTTGTCAAACCAGGTGATGACGCCCTGCAATTTGACGCCGTTGATCAGGAATATCGTCACGGGAACTTTTGTCTTTCTGACGTGGTTCAGAAAGGCATCTTGTAAATTCTGTCTGTCCGCAGCCATTTCGGGCGCCTTCTTTTTATTGTCCTGCTCGAATAAGCAGCTCTTCGGGGACACTATGCCGGGGGATCAATCGAGTTTCCAGCCCAAAAACCGCCTGCCCGTTCTGCGGCGCGCGGCGCGGCCCCTAGCCGCGCCAGAAATCGGGGTTCAGAAGCGCGATGATGGCCAATGTTTCAAGGCGTCCCAGCACCATGGCGGCGATGAAGATGCCTTGCGCGACGCCGCTGATCTGCGCCAGGTCCACCGGCTGGGCCGCGGCGACCTCGACCAGCGGGCCGGTGGTGGTGAGTGCAGCAATCGTCAGCACCAGGGCGGCCTCGAAATCGAGCCCGGTCAGGGAAAATCCGGCCATCAGAAGCGCAATCGACATGGCAAAGAGCATGAAGAAGATCCAGGCCACGTAGGCGCCCTGCTTGCGAATGCGGCGCGCCACCTGGCCCGAGCCGCCGATCGAATTGGGGTGCACCAGCTTTTCCATCTCGCGCAGCCCGTGCTTGTACAGCGCATAGACCCGCAAAAGCTTCACGCCGCCCGCGGTCGTCGCCACCCCGCCGCCGAAAAGCGCCAGCCCCATCAGCGTCAGGCCCGGCGTCTCTAGCCCCGACCAGTCCTGTGCGGCCGACCAGTACTGGCTTTCAAAACCGGTGGTGGTCAGGAACGACATCACGGTGAAGGCGCCGCCCCAGAGCGCCTGCAGCCCATCTGCGACGTTGGCGGCCTCGTCGACCTCGAACGCGCCCAGCCAATGGCGCACGAAAAGCAGAATCGGCAGGATCACAACAAGGCCCAGGCCAAGCCGCAATTCGGGATCGTCCGATAGCGAGCGCCAGTTTTCCGAGCGCTCCTCGGATGCGTAGGTCAGCCGCGACAGGGCGAAGATCAGGAAGATCCAGACCAGCGCCTCGCCGGCAAACCCGCCCTGCCCCTCTGCGGTGCCGCCGATCGGCGAGATGGCCGATGTTGACAGGGTCGACATCGCGTGGCTGACGGCGACCAGCGGCGCCTCGCCGGCAATGGTCAGCCCGACCCAGACGATCCCGGTCAACCCGGCGTAGATCGGAAACAGCTGGCCGGCAAAGCGGGTCAGCCGCTCGGAAGGGTCGGCGACCCGTGCAATCTGCGTCAGGCCGGATACTGTCTGGCCGATCTCGGCGGTCGAGCGCACCTCAAAACCGCCCAGGTTCAAGGGCGCGAGCACCGCGACCGAGGTCACCCAGACGAAAAACCCGCCCATCCAGCCCACTTGTGCGCGCCAGAGGTGCACCGAGGGCGGCAGGCGATCGGGTTCAAAAAGCGTCGCGCCGGTCGTGGTCAGCGACGAGACCATCTCGAAATAGGAATTGGCGAAGGTGGTGTTGCCCACCGCCTCGAAGAACGGCACGGCGAGCATCAGCGGCAGCACCGAGTAGGTGGCCAGAAGCGCGATCAGGTGGCTGCGCGCCTGCCGGCGCACCGGGTTGTGGACCATCGCGACCGCGATCATTGCGAAAAGCACCAAAAACAGCAGTGAGAAGTAGAAGAACGCCCGTGCCACGTGCAGATCGCGGATCGCCGCGGCATGGATCGCGGGCAGCATCATCGATGCCGCGCCGATACCCATCAGGATCAGCAGAAATGGCAGTCCCAGGATGCGCTTCAGCATCAGAAATAGTCGATCGAGACCTGGAACAGGCGCTCGACCTCTGGCACGTCGTCAGCCATGGAAAACAGCACCACCACGTCACCCTCGTCGATGCGGGTGCCGCCCACCGGGCGCACCACCTCGTGCTCTTTGCGTACCGCGCCCACGATCACGCCCTCGGGAAAGTCGATGTCGCGGATGTTCTTGCCGGTGATCGGCGAGGTCGAGAGCGCTTGTGCTTCGATCACCTCGGCCTCGGCATCGCCGATCGAGTAGACGCCGCGCACCCGGCCGTGCCGGATATGGCGCAGGATCGAGGACACCGTGGTCGTGCGCGGGTTGATATAGGCGTCGATCTTCAGCGGCCCCAGAAGCGGCACCAGCGTGGGATCGTTGATCAGGCAGATCGTGAACGGGCAGCCCGACGCCTTGGCGCGCACCGCCGCCAGAAGGTTTGTCTTGTCGTCGTCGGTCACCGCCAGAACCGCATGGGCGCGTTCGACCCCGGCCTCTGCCAGAAGCTCAAAACTCAGCCCGTCGCCGTTCAGCACGATCGTGCGCTCCAGCGCGTCGGCGGCGGTTTCGGCGCGCAGGCGGTTCTTTTCGATCACCTTGGCGCGCACGCGGTCGCGGCGGCCTTCCAGCTCTTGCGCGACGGCCAGACCGACATTGCCGCCCCCGATGATCACCACGCGGTCCTGCTTTTGAACGACCTTGCCGAAGATCTCGACGGTGCGGTTCACGTCCTCGATATGGGAAAAGACGTAGATCTGGTCATGCGCGAAAAGCTGGTCTCCGGGCTCGGGCGCGAAAAGCCGATTGCCGCGCCGGATGCCGACCACGATCGCGCGCAGGGTCGAGAAAAGATCGGTCAGCTGGCGCAGGGGCGTGTTCAGAACCGGGCAGTCCTCGTCCAGCGCCAGCCCCAGAAGCTGGACCTGGTCGTCGAGAAAGCCCTGCGTGTCGAACGCCGCGGGCGCCGAGAGGCGGCGCAGCGCGGCATCGGCGACTTCCTTTTCCGGCGAGATCACCACGTCGATCGGCATGTGGTCGCGCCGGTAGAGGTCGGAGTAGAGCGGGTTGAGATAGGACTGCGAGCGGAGCCTGGCGATCTTGCGCGGAACCCCGAAAACGGAATGCGCCACCTGGCAGGTGACCATGTTCACCTCGTCCGAATAGGTCGCGGCGATCACCATGTCGGCATCGCGGGCTCCGGCGCGGTCGAGAATGTCGGGGTAGCTGGCAAAACCGGCGATGCCTTGCACGTCCAGCGTGTCGGTCGCGCGGCGCACCAGGTCGGGGTTGTTGTCGACCACCGTGACGTCGTTGCGCTCTCCCGAAAGATGCCGCGCAATCTGCCAGCCGACCTGACCTGCCCCGCAAATTATGACTTTCATAGCGTCCCCGGACCGAAGCAGGCCGTTGCGGCCCTGGCTGAGACAGACCACATTTTGCGCAGCAATTGCAATGCGAAGCGCAGCGGCAATTCAAACGGTATCGCGGGCTGGCGCATCATGCGGGCCGCCTGCCAGGGGCTCAGGTCGCGTCCTCTGACACCTCCTCGACATGGGCCACCCGGGCGCCGGACTTGTTGGAGGTAACCACATTGAGGCTTTTCAGCTTGCGGTGCAGGGCCGACCGCTCCATCCCCACGAAGGTCGCGGTACGGCTGATATTGCCGCCAAAGCGATTGATCTGGGTCAGAAGGTACTCGCGCTCGAACAGCTCGCGCGCCTCGCGCAGTGGCAGCGTGGCCAAGGACGACGACAGAACCACCCGGCCCTCTTCGGCCTCCGCGCTGGCCGATTGCGGCAGTTCGGACGCTTCGATCTCGCCCTTGTCGGGGCCCAGGATCAGGACCCGCTCGATCACGTTCTTTAGCTGGCGCACGTTGCCCGGCCAGGGCATCGTCTGCAAAAGCGCATCGGCATCGGCGGTCATCTCGCGCAGTGCAAGACCCTGCTCCTTGTTCAACTGCGCCACGAAATGGCGCGAAAGTTCGGGGATGTCTTCACGCCGTTCTTCCAGTGTCGGCACCTCGACTGGCACCACGTTCAGGCGGTGATAGAGCTCTTGCCGGAAATTGCTGGCATCGACCTCGGCCTGCAGATCGCGCGTCGTGGACGAGATCACGCGGATATCGACCCGCACCTTGTCAGCGCCCCCCAGCCGGGTGAACTGCTGCTCGGTCAGTACCCGCAGGATCTTCGACTGCGTGCCGAGCGGCATGTCGGCCACCTCGTCGAAATAGACGATGCCGCCATGGGCTTGCTCCAAAAGACCGCTTTCGACCCCCCGGTCGGCGGTCTCGCGTCCAAAAAGCACCTCTTCCATCCGGTCGGGCTCGATCGAGGCCGAATTCACTGTGACGAACGGCGCCTCGGCGCGGGCGGAATTGGCGTGGATGTAGCGCGCGGCGATTTCCTTGCCGACGCCCGGCGGGCCGCTCAGCATCACTCGGCCATTCGAGTTCGTGACCTTGTCCAGCTGGGATTTCAAGCCCTTGAAGGCCGCACTTGACCCGATCATGTCGGCGCTTACGGTCTCTTTGCGCCGCAGGGCAGAGTTCTCGCGGCGCAGGCGCGAGGTTTCCATCGCGCGTTGGATTACCACCATGAGCTGATCGATGTTGAATGGCTTTTCGATGAAGTCGTAGGCGCCCTGCTTGATGGCGGCGACGGCGATCTCGATATTGCCGTGGCCTGAAATGATGACCACCGGGATATCGGGATTGTCGCGCTTGACGCTTTTGAGGATGTCTATCCCGTCCATCCGGCTGTCCTTCAGCCAGATATCGAGGATCATCAGCGAGGGCGGCTCGCTGTTCAGCTCGGCCATGCACTCGTCAGAGTTGGCGGCCAGCCGGGCGGTAAAGCCTTCGTCGCGCAAGATATCACCGATCAATTCACGGATATCGCGCTCATCGTCAACGATCAGAATATCGCTCATGGTGCGGTCCTTTTCAGAGGTTGGGGGGTGGGTTCTGGACTTGCGATCTCAAGTCCGTGCCGCAGGGGCAAAAGGATATGGGCGGCCGCGCCGATCTGGCCAGAGCGGTCCAGAGGCTCGGCTTCGTCCAGGCGCAAGGTGCCGCCATGTTCCTCGATGATCTTCTTCACGATCGGCAGGCCAAGGCCGGTGCCTTTCTCGCGCGTGGTCACGTAAGGCTCAAAGAGCCGGCCGCGATCTTCGGGCAGGCCGACGCCGTTGTCCGAGATCGTGATATGGGCCAAGCCGTCCTCGATGCCCATCTGGATGCGCACGCGCGGCTCATGGCCTTCCGGTGCGCCGCGGTCTTCAAGGGTTTCAATGGCTTCGGCGCCGTTCTTGATCAGGTTGGTCAGCGCCTGACCGATCATCGTGGCATCGATGTCGGCATTGACGGGGATGTCGGGCAGATCGGCGGTGATCGAGATGTTCTCGAACCCGGCATCCTGCAGGACCGCCGCGTCGCGCACCAGGCGCGTCAGGTCGTGGTCGCGCCGTTCGGGCTCTGGCATGCGGGCGAATTTCGAGAACTCGTCGACGATCCGCCGCAAGTCGCCGGTCTGGCGGATGATGACGTCGGTGTACTGCTCCAGCGCGTCGGCCTCGTCCCCGGCCGCTTTGGAGAACTTGCGCCGGATGCGTTCGGCCGAAAGCTGGATCGGGGTCAACGGGTTCTTTATTTCATGGGCAATGCGCCGCGCCACATCGCCCCACGCGGCCATCCGCTGGGCCGAGACCAGATCGGTCACGTCGTCAAAGGCGATCACGTATCCTTCCAGGCTGCCATCTTCGGTGCGCCGCGTGCCGATCCGCACCAGCAGGTTTTCAAGCTGGCGTCCGCGCGTGACGCCGATCTCTTCCTGCGCGACCTCTGCCTTGCTGGCGACCAGCCTGTCGAAGAGCGCAGCAAACTCGGGCACCGCAACCGAGATCGGCACCTCGTCGCCCTCGGCGAAGCTGGCCTGCAGAAGATCTTCGGCCGAGCGGTTGATGAATGTCAGGTTGCCGCTTTCATCCAGTCCGATCACGCCGGCGGTGATCGAGGACAGCACCGAATCGAACATCCGGCGCCGGCGCTCGATCTTGCGGTTGTTGTCCAGTAATGCGTCGCGCTGGCCCTTCAGCTGGCGCGTCATCTGGTTGAAGATCCGGCCCAGCATCGCGATCTCGTCGTCGCCGGTCTCTTCGAAGACCTGCACGTCCAGATCGCCCGCACCGACCCGCTGCGCGGCGCCGGCCAGCCGGCCCACGGGGCGCGACAGTCGTTCGGCGAACCACAGGCCCAGCCAGATCGCGGCCAGGATCAGGATCACCGCAAACCCCAGGTAGAGAAGGCCAAACTCGAAGACCAGCCGGCCGCGTTCGCTTTCCAGCTGATTGTAAAGCCGCGCGGTTTCCTGCGCGTCGTCCAGAAGGACCAGGATGTCGCCGTCGACATCGCGCGTGACGTAGAGATAGCGGTCGGCAAAACCGTCAAGCGGCACAAGCGCGCGGTACTCGTTGCGCATGGGGTCTTCGATCAGCAAAACGCCGAGCCCGCGCGCCTCGGCAATCTCTTCGCGGCTTGGAGCCTCGAAATCGAATAGATAAGACCGGTCGCCACGCGCCCGGATCGTCGAGGTGCCGTCGATCACGTAGGCCTCGCTGAGACCGCGCTGCACAAAGCCCTGCCCCTGGCTTAGAAGCTGCCGCAATTCGCCGTTGGAGACGAAGAAGTCGTTGCGCCGCGCAGCCTGCAGGTATTCAGCCAGCCCTTGCGCATCTTCGCTGAGGCCGCGGCGCTCGGTCTCGCGGTAGACTTCGGCGGCAGAAATCGAGGCACCGACGACCTGGCGCACACGGTCCGAAAACCAGCCTTCCAGGCCGACATTGATCGTCAGGCCGGCAAAGATCGCGACGGTCACTGTGGGGATCAGGGCGATCAGCGCGAACACGCCGGTCAGGCGAAGGTGGAGCCGCGAGCCGGCCGAGCGGGCCCGCCGCGCCGCGATCATCCGGGCGATGGTGCCCAGAACAAGCGCGGCGATCAGCAGGACATAGACAAGGTCGGCCAGAAGCACGAGGCGCAGCGCAATCGACGAGGCGCCCTCGTCGAGCGGGCCCAGCACCAGGAACGTCGCCAGCGCGAGAATCGGCCCAAGCGCCACCAGCCCGAAGGTGGCCACGCTTTGGAAACGGCGCGCCCGGCGCAGCCGCGTCAGCTTTTCGAGTGTTGCCCTGCGTGCGGCGCCTGCCACCTTGGGACCCCCAACCTGATGTGCCGCACAAGTGCGGCTTCCGCCAAATATGGTTGCCGTTTACGCCTTGCGGCGGATCGGCAACTCTTATGTTGCGGTTTTACATCAATTTGCGGCGCCGTGTCACGCGAATATCGAGATCGGTGATTTTCTTGCGAAGGGTATTTCGGTTGATGCCCAGAAGATCGGCACATTTCGCCTGATTTCCGGCAGTTGCATCAAGCGCGATCTCGATCAGCGGCTGCTCGACTTCGCGCAGGATCCGCTGGTAGAGCCCCGGCGGCGGCAAAGATCCGCCGTGCAGATCGAAATAGCGCCGCAGATGCTTTGCGACAGAGGCCGACAGCTTGTCGCCTTCGCCGCCGCTGGTCAGCGGCTCGACCGCCGGCTGGTTGGCCAGCACAAGCTCGATCTCGGAGCGCGTGACATCCTCTTCGCCGCCGGTCGTGGCAAGCCGGCGTATGATGTTCTCTAGCTGCCGCACATTGCCCGGCCAGCTATAGGCCCGGATCAGTTCCTGCGCTTGGGGGTCGATGCCGCGGGCGCCAAGGCCGTCCCGCTCGGCCCGGGCCATGAAATGGTCGGCCAGAAGCGGAATGTCATCGACCCGCTCGCGCAGGGACGGCACCGTGATCGTCACCCCGCTCAGGCGGTAATAGAGATCTTGCCGGAACGCACCGGCTTCCATCCGGGCGGTCAGCACGGACTGGCTGGTTGCCATCACGCGCGGCGCGTTCTCGGTCAGGCTGTCCAGCATCCGCACGATTCGGGCCTGCGCCTCGTCATCGAGATCACCGATCTCGTCGAAGAGGATCGAGCCGCCCCGCGCCCGGCTGAGGATCGTGGCCGGTCCTTCCATCGTCGACAGATTGGCGGCGGTCGCCACGACGAAGGGCAGTGATCGGCGGTCCGACAGATCGTGGATCGCCCGCGCGATCAGCGACTTTCCGGTACCGCTTTCGCCCGAAATCAGCACCGGCAGATCGCTGTTCATCACGCGCGCCACAAGCCTGTAGAGGGCCTGCATCGCAGGCGTGCGCCCAATCAGCGGCAGATCGCCCTCGCCCTCTGGCGGCTCGGTGCGCGGGGTGTTGGCGCGGCGCTTGACCTCAAGCGCGCGCGAGGCGCGTTTCATCAGGTCTGGCAGATCGAAGGGTTTGGGCAGGTAGTCGAAGGCGTCCGCCTCGGCAGCCTGGATCGCGGTCATGATCGTGTTCTGGGCCGAGATCACGATCACCGGCAAGCCGGGGCGCTGCTGAGAGATCAGGGGAAGCTGCTCCAGCCCGTTGCCATCCGGCATGACGACGTCCGAGATCACCAGATCACCCTTGCCCTCGTCGATCCAGCGCATCAGCGTGACGATCGACGAGGTCGCGTGCACCTTGCAGCCGGCACGGGTCAGCGCCTGCGTCAAAACCGTGCGGATCGTGCGATCGTCATCGGCAACCAGAACTGTGCCATCCATACGCGATTTCCTTTCTACTCGGTTTCGTGTTCGGCGGCGTCTTTCGGCGCAACCGGCAGCGAAATGCGGAACACCGTCCGCCCCGGCGCGCTGTCGACCGAAATCCAGCCGTCATGGTCAGAGATGATCTTCGACACCAGCGCGAGGCCCAGCCCGGTGCCGTTCTCGCGGCCCGATACGAAGGGCTCGAACACCTCGCCGGCGATCTCTTCGGGAAGACCCGGCCCGTCATCGATGATTTCGACCTGCAGCGGTAGCGCCGCGGTCCCATCCTTGCGGCGCAGGCGCAGCGACATGTCATAGAACGTATGCAAACGGATTGTCCCGCCAGAGTTGGGCGCCGCCTCGGAGGCGTTTTTCAGAAGGTTTTGAAGGACCTGCAGGATCTGGTCGGGGTCAACCCAGGTCGGCGGCAGCGACGGGTCGTAGTCCTCGTAGATCTTCATATGCGCGGCAAAGCCGACACTGGCCGACTTGCGGGCCTTGTCGAGCAGATCGTGGATGTTCACCGACCGCGCCCGGGGCGCGCTGAGATTGCCGAACTGCTCGACTTGGTCGAGCAGCCCCAGGATACGGCGTGCCTCTTCGACGATGAGATCGGTCAGGTCCAGATCCTCGCCGCTGAGGTTCATCGACAAAAGCTGCGCCGCGCCGGTAATCCCGGCCAGCGGGTTCTTGACCTCGTGCGCCAGCATCTCGGCCATGCCGATTGCCGATTTCGCCGCTGTCTTGACCGAATGGGCGCGGCCCAGCCTGTCGGCAAGCTGGCGCGGCTCCAGCAGCAAAAGCACGAAACCCGGCATCCCGATCATCGGAGCGACCTGCAGATTGCACTGCACCGGCGCTTTCTGGCCAGTGCCCACGTCCACATTGGTGATCGACAGCGACGCCTGGTTCTGGCGCACGCGGGAGAAGGCCTCGTCGAGCGGTGCATCGATCGCCAGCCGGTCGAAGACCGGAGCGCCCTTCAAAGAGCGGGCGGAGGCGTTCAGGAACTGCTCGGCCGAGGGATTGACCTCGGCCATCACCCCGCCGGGATCGACCAGAAAGGCCGGGATCGGCATCGACGCGAAAAGCGCCTCTCCAAAGCTGGCTGACTTCATGCCGCCTGCCTTTCGCCCGCCAGCGCGGGGCCGAGCAGCGTCAGCACCTTGTCCGGACCGCTTGCTGTCAATACCGCGCGGCGCAAGGCGGGCGGCGTTTGCGCCTCGTCCATGTACCAGCCCAGATGCTTGCGGATCACGCGCTGGCCCAGTTCTGATCCGTAAAACGACAGCGCGGCCTCGAAATGCGCGGCCGCCATCTCGGCAAAGGCAGCGCCGCGCGGGATCCGCGGCGCCGGCGCGCCGAAAAGCGCAGCGCCGATCAGCGCCAATTGCCAGGGCCTGCCCTGCGCGCCGCGGCCGACCATCACGCCATCGGCGCCGGATGCATCAAGGGCGGCGCGGGCGCTGGCCGCATCCACGATATCGCCATTGGCGATGACCGGGATCGACACGGCGTTCTTGATTGCGCCGATCGCGGCCCAATCCGCCCGCCCCTTGTAGAACTGGCACCGGGTGCGGCCGTGGATCGTAAGCATCCCGATACCGGCCGCCTCGGCCCGGCGGGCCAGCACCGGCGCGTTCAGGCTCTCATCGTCCCATCCCAGGCGTGTCTTCAGGGTGACGGGCACGCTGACCGCGCCCACCACCGCCTCGATCAGCGTCATGGCATGGTCCAGATCGCGCAACAGCGCCGAGCCCGACAGCCCGCCCACGACCTTCTTGGCGGGGCATCCCATGTTGATGTCGATGATCCGGGCGCCGTTTGCCTCGGCCATCCGCGCCGCCTCGGCCATCCAGTAAGGATCGCGCCCGGCAAGCTGAACCGCGGTCCCGGCCCGCCCAAATCCAAGCTCGGCCCGCTCGCGCACACCCGGTTTGGCCTGCACCATTTCCTGGCTGGCCACCATCTCGGAGACGACAAGCCCCGCGCCGAAGCTGAAGACAAGATCGCGGAACGGCACATCGGTGATCCCCGCCATCGGGGCCAGAAGCACCGGCAGTCGTTCCAGATGATGCGCGCCGTCAAAAAACACTGCTTAATCCTTGTGCATAATAGCCGATGTAGCGCGAGCGTGCTGGAAACGCAATTTTCAAAGGGGATTTTTGCTTTCTAAAACAGCAAGTGCCTAATAATTAATCACTCCTGCCCGGCATTGTCTGCCTTTCTTTTCGTCGCGGCGTTCCCGGCGGGATCGGCCCCCCATTGTCAGCGCCGGCGCGCCGCCCTAGACAGCGGGCATGGATATCCTTTGCGTAAATCCTTGGCCGTCCGCGCCATGAGTGCCGGCGCGGTGATCGTGGCGGCCGGGCGCGGCGTGCGCGCCGGCGGCGATGTGCCCAAGCAGTGGCAACCTCTGGCCGGGCGCAGCGTGGCCGAACACACCTTGCGCGCGTTCGCGGGGCATCCTGCCATCGGCCGGCTTGTGCTCGTGCTGCACCCCGACGACATCCCGACCGGCCTTTGGCCGACCCAGCCTGCGGCCGATATCGTCACCGGCGGCGCCACCCGCGCGGCCTCGGTCCTGGCGGGGCTTGAGGTGCTCGACGGCGATGTCGAGAACGTTCTGATCCACGATGTCGCACGGCCGCTTGTTTCGGCCGATCTGATCGACCGGGTGCTGGCGGCGCTTGAGGACTACCCGGGCGCTGCGCCTGCGATGGCGGTCACCGATGCGCTTTGGCGCGGCCAGGACGGACAGGTCAGCGGCACCGAGGATCGCAGCGGGCTTTTTCGCGCCCAGACCCCGCAAGGCTTTGATCTGAAGGCTATTCTTGCAGCCCACAGAGCCTTCGTGGGAGAACCCGCCGACGATGTAGAGGTCGCCCGCGCTGCCGGGCTTGACGTGGCGATCGTGGCGGGCGACGAACGCAACCTGAAAATCACCGGGCCCGAGGATTTCGCGCGGGCCGAGGGCTATCTGAGGCGGGACATGGATATCCGGACAGGCTCTGGCTTCGATGTGCACCGGTTCGGGCAGGGCGATCATGTGACGCTGTGCGGCGTGCGCGTGCCGCACGAGCGCGGGCTGCAAGGCCACTCGGACGCCGATGTGGGCATGCACACCATCACCGACGCCATCTATGGCGCGCTGGCGGCGGGCGATATCGGGCGGCATTTCCCGCCAAGCGATCCGCAATGGAAGGGCGCCGACAGCGCGATCTTCCTGCGCCATGCCGGCGCGCTGGCCAAGGACCGCGGCTACCGGATCGGCAATATCGACTGCACGCTGATCTGCGAGCGTCCGAAGATCGGCCCGCATGCCATTGAAATGCAATCTGTTCTTGCCGAGGTGCTGGGGATCGAAGAGGGTCGCATCAGCGTCAAGGCCACCACGTCAGAGCGTCTGGGCTTCACCGGGCGGGAAGAAGGAATTGCCGCCATGGCGACTGTCACCTTGGTGCCGATGTGAGCGCGCTGGCCACGCCCATCGCCACGTTCTTTTACGTGGGCTACATGCGGCCCGCCTCGGGGACCTGGGGCTCGGCTGCGGCGATCCCGGTCGCCTACCTGATCCATGTCGCGGGCGGCTATCCGCTTCTGATCGCGGCCACACTGGCGGTGTTCTTCGCCGGCTGGTGGGCCACCGCGGCGCATATCGGGCAAAGCGACAACCACGACCCTTCCGAGGTCGTGATCGACGAAGTGGCCGGGCAGTGGGTGGCGCTGATCCCGGTGTCGGTCGGGCTTGGCATGGCCGGGGTCGATCCCTGGACCTTCCCCTGGCCGGGCTGGGTGTCGGCGTTCTTTCTCTTCCGGCTGTTCGATATCTGGAAGCCGGGACCCGCGGGCTGGGCGGACCGGCGCAACGATCCGCTTGGCGTGATGCTGGACGACATCTTTGCGGGGATCTTTGCCGGCATCTGCGTTCTTGCGCTGGCTGGCCTGTCGCACGGGTTGATGGGGCAATGACGGATCCGGCGAAGGTGCTGGAGGCAGCGCGCGCCAGGGGGCTTCGGATCGCCACGGCCGAAAGCTGCACCGGCGGCATGGTCGCCGCGGCGCTGACCGATATCGCCGGCGCGTCGGACGTGTTCGAGCGCGGCTTTGTCACCTACTCCAACGCCGCCAAGTCGGAGATGCTGGGCGTCGATCCCGCCACCATCGAGCGCGTCGGCGCGGTGTCCGAAGAGGTCGCGCTTGAGATGGCCGGCGGCGCCCTTGCCCATAGCGCGGCCGATCTCAGCGTTTCGATCACCGGGATCGCCGGGCCCGGCGGATCAGAGCATAAGCCCGAAGGCCGCGTCTGCTTTGCGGTGGCGCGCACCGGACACCCCGCCCGGACCGAGACGATCGACCTTGGCCCGCGGGGCCGCGCGACTGTCCGCGCCGCCGCGCGGGACCGCGCGCTTGGCCTTCTGCTGCAGGCCATCGAAGCGCCCTCGGCCTGAACTTTTCGACCTGCCTAAAAATCGAGCGAATGGACGTCGCGGGCGCGTAATTCTTGTGCGCTTCCGGTCTTGCCCCTGCCTTGCGTATCTTTTGGGCGCGCCGCCTCTTTTCTTTGCGCCCCGCGGACGGTTCAAGCGGCGCAACCGAAGCGACAGGAGGGGACTATGGTTGGTGCAGATACAGCCTGGATAATCGTGGCGACAGCGCTTGTGCTGTTTATGACCTTGCCGGGACTGGCCTTGTTCTATGGCGGGCTGGTACGGGCGCGCAATGTGCTTAGCGTCTTTATGCATTGCTATGCCATCGCCTGCGCAATGAGCGTGGCCTGGCTGGCCGTGGGCTACTCGATTGCTTTCGGCAGCGGCGGCTCGGGCATCTGGGGCGGGCTGGACAAGATGTTCCTGGCCGGTATCACGGCCGACACGCTGTCGGGCACCCTGCCCGAGGTTCTCTTTTTCGCCTTCCAGATGACCTTCGCGATCATCACCCCCGCGCTGATCGTCGGCGCTTATGTCGAGCGGGTGAAGTTCGGATTTGTCCTGCTTTTCTCGACCCTCTGGATGCTGCTTTGCTATGCGCCGGTGGTGCACTGGATCTGGGGCGGCGGCATGCTGTCGGATGGCGGTATCTTCGGCGAGACCGGCGCCCGCGACTTTGCCGGCGGTATCGTGGTGCACCAGACGGCGGGCCTTGCGGCGCTGGTGATCGCAGTGATGCTGGGCGCGCGCAACGACCGCACCAAACCGCCGCACAACCCCGGCTTTGTCATGATCGGCGCGGCGATGCTGTGGGTCGGCTGGTTCGGCTTCAATGGCGGCTCGCAACTGGCGGCCGATGGCGGCGCGGCCATGGCGCTGACGGTCACACATATCTCGGCGGCCACCGCCTCGCTCAGCTGGGCGCTCTGGGAGCGGATCAAGTACGGCAAGGCAAGCCTTGTGGGCATGGTTACCGGCACCATCGCGGGTCTGGCCTCGATCACGCCGGCCTCGGGCTTCGTGGGACCGCTCGAAGCGCTGATCATCGGCGGCATTGCAGGCATTCTCTGCCAGGAGGCGGTGAACATGGTGCGCAACTTGCTTTCGATCGACGATACGCTTGATGTCTTTGCGGTGCACGGTGTCGGCGGCATCTTCGGCACGATCATGATCGCGGTCTTCGGCCAGGCAAGCTGGGCGGCGCAGCTCGGCTCGCTGGCGATTGTCGGCGTCTTCTCGGTCGTGATCACCGCGGTGCTGGTGTTGCTGACGCGAGCGGTTGTCGGCTTCCGCGTCGATGCAGAGACAGAGACCACGGGGCTCGATCTGGGGCAGCATGGCGAGCGCGCCTACGACATGACGTCCTGATCCGAAAGACCCGAAACGTAAAAAAGCCGCGCTTCGGTCCGAAGCGCGGCTTTTGCTTTGTCATTCAGATCGTGCGAAGCGCTATGGCATCTGCGGGCACGGCAGGATCGAACCGCCACCGGCCCAGCGTTTGACCGCGCCGCGCAACTCTGCGGTGCCCCACGAGCCGCCATAGATGTCCATCCGCGTGCTGCCGCCCGAGGGCGTGGCATCGGCCAGGAACATTATGCCCGAATTGTCCGCGCCGCCGCCAACAAGTATGGCGCCCTGCACCCGTGTCTTGATCATCAGTTCGGTGCGCCCGTCGACCGTGCGCACGGTTGTCATGTGGTGTTTGCGGATCTGCTGGACATGGCCCATGCCCATTGGACCTCGCGCCATAATGCCCTGCGAGCTTGTTACCGTCAGGCATCGGTCGGCGCCGCGGCGCAAGCTGCCAGAGACGGCGCCGAAGCTGCGCGGCACGGTATAGCTGTCCTTGGCCGTCATCACCGCGCCCCGGCTGGTGACCTGGCGCAGCTCATCTGCGCTTTGCGGTACCGGTGTGCAGCCTGCACTTGCCAATGCGCCGGCCAGAGCGGCGCCCAGAATCAGATGTTTCAATGTGCATCTCCATAATCAACATTCGCACTGCTCTGAACGGATCAAAGACAGTGCGCCGCGATCATGGTGATTGTTGAATGGGGAAGAACTGGGTCTTCGGATTGGAAATTTCCCGGCAAGAGCGCAGCCGATGCCGCATTGATCAGCCGTAAAGCTCGGCCGCCCGGCGCTCGAAGGCGCGCACGATGCGCTTCATCGCATCGTTGAACACAACACCGATGACCGATTGAAGCACGACGTTCTTGAACTCGAAATCCACGAAGAAATCCACGTCGCATCCGCCGTCTGCCTCGGCAAAGTTCCAGGTCGATTTCAGATAGCGAAACGGGCCGTCAAGATATTGCGTGTCGATGCGCTTTTCGCTGTCATGCAACGTAACGCGGCTTCCAAAGCGCTCGCGGAAGACCTTGAACGAGATGACAAGATCGGCCTCCATTACGCGCGCATCGCCCTTGGGCGTGACCGACCGGATCCGCGCCGCGGCGCACCAGGGCAGAAAATCGGGGTAACTCGCGACATCGGCGACAAGCCCGTACATCTGGTCGGGCGTGTAGGGCAGAAATCTGGTCTCGGAATGGGTCGGCATATTCTTCGCGCTTTGTTATTGGTATGCGAGATGTCATCCGATGCGGGCGAAAATCAAGGGAGAAGCGCCAATGAGCCGCGATTACGTGATTGACCAGATGATTTCGGCCAAGACGATCGATGCCCGCATCGAAGAACTGGCGCAGGACATCCGGTCGGCTTTCGGCGGTACCGAAAAGCTGGTGGTCGTCGGCCTGCTGCGCGGCTCGTTCGTTTTCATCGCCGATCTGGTGCGTGAGCTCGATTTCGACGTCGAGGTGGATTTCCTGGAAGCCTCATCCTACGGCGGCAGCACCGAAAGCTCGCGCGAGGTGCGGATCCTGAAGGACCTGCGCGGCGAGATCGGCGGCCGCGACGTTCTGGTGGTCGAGGATATCGTGGACACCGGCTTCACGCTCAGCCATGTGGTACGGCTGTTGCGTTCGCGTAATCCGCGGCGGCTGGAAACCATCGCGCTGCTCGACAAGCCCTCGCGGCGCGAAGTCGATATCAAGGCGACCTGGACCGGCTTTGAGATCCCCGACGAATTCGTCGTCGGCTACGGCATCGATTACGCCCAGCACAACCGCAACCTGCCGTTCATCGGCAAGGTCCGGTTCTCGTAGGCCGGCATGCGCTTTCCCATCGGATTTCTGCGCATGGCCAAATGGGCCCGAAGGCCGCCCTCCGAGGCGCGGGTCAAGCTGGTGCTGGCGATCTTGCTGGTGTGCGCCCTGCTTTGGGGGGCCGAGCAGATCTTCGGCTTTCCGCAATGGCTGACGCCCAACATGACCGGCAGCGGGCGCATCGCGCGCTAGGGACCGCCAAGCGCCTCTTTGCGTTTGGCCAGCGCTGCGCAAAGCGCTTTTCGCACTGCGCGGTATCGGGCGCTGCCCGCGATCTCGGTGTGGCTGGCCACCCAGATCGGTACCTGCGGCAGCGGCTCGGGCCAGGCGAACTCGCGCAGGCCCGGATGTCCTGCGCCCAGGATACGCGGCAAGAGCACCCGCGCACCGCTGGCCCGGCTCAGCGCGGCGAGCGCCGGAAAACTGTCGGCCGAGCCGCGCATGTCGCGAGGACTTACCTTGTCGGCCATCCACTGGCCCGCCGGCGAGCGGGTCAGCGGACCGGTCGGCCGCAGCCAGCCTTCCGCGCCCGGCGGGCCGAAGATGCCAAAGCCCAGTTGGGCCGCGATCTCGCCGGTCAGATCGTCCGGCAGCACCTTAGCTGGACGGACGGTGATATGGGCGTGCAGGCGCGAGAAGTCGACATGCGCATTGCTGGTCATCAGTTCGATCTGCAGCCCTGACAGCTCGCGTTGCAGCTCGCCCAGGATATCGGGCAGTACCGTCAGGCTCAGCGTGTCGGTCGAAGTGATGCGAATAAGGCCGGTGGGCGAGGTGCGCCCGTCGCTCATCAGTTGCCGCACCGTCTCGACCGCCGCCTCCACATCGTGGGCCGCCTGCAGGACGCGCAGCTTTTCGGGCGGGATTACATAGCCCCGTGCGGTGCGCTCAAAAAGGGGCTGGCCATGTCGCTCTTCAAAAGCGGCGATCCGGCGCAGGACCGTGGCGTGATTGACCCCGAGCGCCCGCGCCGCGCCCGACACCGTGCCGATCTTGGCGACCGCCAGGACAAAGCGCAGATCATCCCAATTCTGGCTGTGCATTTATCGAAGATAGCCTTGCAATATTAGATACTCGCCTTCGCACCGAATAGGCCTAGATTGCATTGGAAGGTATATAAATGTCCATTCAGGAGGTCATACTTGATGTCTATTACCCGCAACATCCTTGCGCTGTCGCTTGGCGCGGCCGTTATCGCCGGAGCCGCCTTCGCCGACAGCCATGCGGCCAACCCCGCGGTCAAGGCGCGCCAGTCGCACATGCAGCTTTATTCGTTCAATCTGGGCATTCTGGGCACCATGGCCAAGGGCGAGACAGAGTATGACGCCGAGGCTGCAAGCGCTGCCGCCACAAACCTCGCCACGCTCGCGCAACTGAACCAAAGCGCCTATTGGCCGCAAGGCACCGACAACGCCAGCATGGAAGGCACCCGGGCGCTTCCGGCGATCTGGAACGATTTCCCGGACATCCTGACCAAGTCCAAGGCGATGGTCGACGCCGCTGTCGCGCTTGAAGCCAGTGCAGGCGATGGGCTGGAGGCTTTGCAGGCCGGTATCGGCCCGGTGGGCGGTGCGTGCGGCGGCTGCCACAAGCCTTACCGCCAGTCCAACAACTGACCTGAAGTCGCGCCATGCGACGCGCCTTTCTGACGCTTATGGTGCTGGCGGCTGCGGCCGCCGGCATCGGCGTGTTTGTGACGCGGCCCAAAACGGTTGCGGCGTCCGCCTTCGCCGATCTTGCCCCAGACCTGGCACGCGGCGAGATGATCTACTACGCCGCGGGGTGCGGCTCGTGCCACGCGGCCCCGGATGCAAGCGATGAAGCCAAACTTGTGCTTGCCGGCGGCAAGGCGTTCCAAAGCCAGTTCGGCACATTTTATGCGCCCAACATCTCCAGCGATCCGCAATCGGGCATCGGCGGTTGGAGCGATGCCGAGATCATCTCGGCTGTCAAATATGGCACATCGCCGGAGGGCGAGCACTATTACCCCGCCTTCCCCTACACGTCCTACCAAAAGGCCGAGCTTGCCGATCTGGTCTCGCTTACCGCATTCCTGCGCACCCTGCCCACCGATCCCACGCCAAGCAAAGCGCACGAGGTCGGCTTTCCGTTCAATATCCGCCTGTCCATTGGCGGCTGGAAACTGCTCTTTTCCGATGAGGACTGGATTGTTGATGTCGGCGCCGACCCGGTGCTCGAGCGCGGACGGTACCTGGCTGAAAGCCTTGGCCATTGCGGCGAATGCCATACCCCGCGCGGTGCGCTTGGCGGGCTTGAGACCGCCCGCTGGTTCGCCGGCGCGCCGAACCCCTCAGGCAAGGGCCGGATCCCCAATATCTCGCCAGCGCAATTCGATTGGTCCCATGCCGATACCGCGTCCTATCTGAAGTCCGGCTTCACGCCAGAGTTCGACGTGGCCGGCGGCAGCATGACCGATGTCGTCGCGTCTCTGTCGCAACTGCCGGACGAGGATCTTGCGGCGATCGCGGCTTACGTCAAATCGGTGCCGCCAGCGCAATAGGCATCTGGGATGCGGGATCGCGCCACCGTGGCGAAGCGTGTGCGGGTCTCTGTCAGGCCTGGCCCAGCTTGGCGTTGCGGGCCTTCCGCAGACGCTCGAAATCATCGCCCGCGTGGTAGGACGACCGGGTCAGCGGGGACGCCGAGACCATCAGGAACCCCTTGCCGAACGCCGCCTTCTCGTAGGATTTGAATTCGTCCGGCGTCACGAAGCGCGCGACCACATGGTGTTTCGGTGTTGGCTGCAGATATTGCCCGATGGTCAGGAAATCGACATCGGCGGCGCGCATGTCGTCCATGACCTGCAGAACGGCCTGGCGGTCTTCGCCGAGCCCCACCATGATGCCCGATTTGGTGAACATCGCCGGATCGAGCTCCTTGACCCGCTCCAGAAGGCGCAGCGAGTGGAAATAGCGCGCGCCGGGGCGCACCTCGGGGTAAAGGCCGGGCACTGTTTCAAGGTTGTGGTTGAAGACGTCGGGACGCGCCTCGACCACCGCTTCCAGCGCCGAGGCCGGGCATTTCAGGAAATCGGGCGTCAGGACTTCTATCGTGGTGCCCGGTGCGCGGTGGCGCACGGCGCGGATTGTCTGGGCGATGTGCTCGGCGCCGCCATCTTCCAGATCGTCGCGGTCCACCGAGGTGATCACCACGTGGTTGAGCCCCAGCTTTTCGACCGCATGCGCGACGCGTCCCGGCTCGAACGCATCAAGTGCATCGGGCCGTCCGGTGGCGACGTTGCAGAAGGTGCAGCCGCGGGTGCAGATCTCGCCCATGATCATCATGGTGGCGTGGCCCTGGCTCCAGCATTCGCCCACGTTGGGGCAGCCGGCCTCTTCGCAGACGGTGACCAGATTGTTGTCGCGCATGATGTCACGGGTCTTGCGATACCCCTCGGAGTTGGGGGCCTTGACGCGGATCCAGTCGGGCTTGCGCAGCCGCTCGGTGTCCGGGCGCTTCGCCTTTTCGGGATGGCGCTCGCCGGGGATTTTCAGATCGCGTGATTTTTCATCGCCAGTGGCCATGGAACTCTGCTCCGCTTACCAGACCCTTCAGATAGCCCGTCGGCCCCTGCTTGTCCAATGGGCCGGCGCCCGGGAATGGCCGCTTTGCGGGTGGCGCATGGCCCGTCGCCTGTCACGCCCCCGTGATCCGCAGCCCGTTTATTCCATCGGGTTTTTGCCTTTTCAATCCAGAAGCTTGCGCAGCGCTGGGTAGTCCACCTTCGAGCGATGCCGCCGGTCGAGCGGGATGTGCCCCACGGCCCGCACGGATGCGACACCAAGTTGTCCCGCGCGCTCGGCCCAGTCGCCGGGGCTGGGCTCGGCCCCTTGCAGCGCCAGAACCGCCTGGCCGCCGATCTCTGTCAGCGCGGCCCGCGCGACGCCGGGCCAAAGCCGGGCGGCGGTCTCGACCGCGAAGGGAAAAAGCGTGCCGGCCTCGGTCTTCACACTGGCGCCGTGGCGCCCCAGCAGCCATAGCCGCCCGTCCGTGTCGATGCGGCCGGCATCGCCTGTCCGGTGCCAAACCGTGCCGCCCTCTTTCACCTTGGCGCCCGCGTCGCGCGCCGGGTCAAGATAGCCCTTGTTGACGTGATCGCCCGTCACCAGGATTTCGCCGTCTTCGATGCGCAGCGCAACCTGCGGCACCGTCCGGCCCGCCAAGAGCCCCTGCCCGGCCTGCATCGCCGCCAGATCTGCATCTGACACATCGTCGGCGTCGATCTCGGCAATGGGCTCGGCCTCGGTCGAGCCGTAGACCGACACGATGCGCAGGCCCGGGCTGCGCTCGCGCAGGCGCGCGATGAGATCGGGAAAGACGGGCCCGCCGCCGGTGAAAAGCGTGTGCACAGTGTCGGGAATATCGCCCTGGGCGAGCGTCTCGCACAAGGCCGGGGGCAGCAGGGCGCGGGTGACGTTTTGGATGGCGCACCAGGCCTCAAGCTGCGCCGGGGTGACGGCTTCGATCTGGGTCATCGGCCAGTTCGGCAGAACCGACGTGCGCCCCTCGGCCAGGTTGATCAGCGCGAAGACGGGAAAGGCGACCAGATCGCGCTCGTCCCGGGCTGAGGCAAGCATGGGCGCGACCGCCGCCTCCTGCGCCTTGAGAAAGCCATGGCTGCGCCCGATGGCCTTCGGTGCACCGGTCGAGCCCGAGGTGAACGAGATCAGCGCAAGATCCTCGCCCGCCACCGCGGTGCCCGGTGCCTGCCCCGCACTGCCCGATGCCGCCGGGCGGTAGAGCCTCTTGAACCAAAGCCCCGGCACCAGCACCCGCGCCCAGAGGTATTTGCCCGAGGCGCAAAACCCGCAAACCCCGGCCGAGGCGACCGCGTGGCGCACGCCGGCAAGCCCCATCGCCGGCTCGGGCAGCACCGCCACCGCGCCAAGCTGCCACATCGCGCAAAGCGCGGCATAAAGATCCGCGCCGACCGGCATCGCCACCAGAATGCGGTCGCCCTTGCGCATTCCGCGCGCCGCCCAGGCCGCGGCAAACCGGTCGGCGCGGGCCTTCAGATCGGCAAAGCTGACGTCCGTCCCGTCGCCCTCGACCAGCGCGGTACGCGCCCCAAATCGCTTCGCCGCACGGGAAAACGTCTCGGCCAGGGTCTCAGTCAAGGCGCTTGCCCATCAGCGCGTAGTGGCGAAAGACATGCGCGTTGTTCATCGCGCTGCGCAGCGCGGAAAGATTGCTGTCATGCATCAGCGCATGGATCGCGGTGTCGTATCCGGCCTTACGCGCGCTGTCGTAGAAGCGCGAGCTGAGCGCGAACCCCGCGCCTTTCGACAAGCTGGCGTAGGTCTTCAGGATCGCGGCACGCGGAGCCGGGCCTTCGGCATAGTTGGGCACGCCGAAGAGAAAGCCTACAAGTTCGCCGCTGGCCGTGCGCGCAAAGAAGATCAGCTCTTTCTTCAGCAAGGGTACGATCGGCATGTACATCGTCAGGAACGCGTCAAGCCCGATCGGTTTGTAGAACGCGTTCCTGGCAAAGGCAGTGCACGAAAGCGCGTGGACCTGGGCAAAGAGCGCCTCGGCATCCTGCCCGTCCCAGGGTTCGATGGTGAAGGCGTCGGTTTTACCGGGCCGCGCGGGCGGGACATCTGGCAGCGGCACCGAGGCAGAGCAATACTTCGCAATCGGCGCGAAGCCGGCTTGCCTGAAGGCCGCCAAATCATGCGGGCCCGATGTCGGCTCCAGAAGGAAGGGCGGCACGTCCACGGATTGCGTAACGACGCGATAGCTGTGCCAGGTGTCGCCGTCCATCGGCCCGATCAGGCCGGCTGCGCCTTCCGCTTTCGCGGTCTCGGCGGCGGCCCCAAGCAGGGCTGCGCCCGCCTCAGCGCTCTCACACTTGAACTTGCCGGCCGCCATCGTGGGCGCCGCGCCGTCCCAGTCTGGCGCATCGCGGTACAGCGCAAGGCTTGCGCCTTCGTTTGACATCGTCTCGCTCATCCGGGCCATCCCGCCGCAGTTGCCATCCAAAGATAGCCCGCGACCGGGCACAAGAGCGAGAGCGCAGTCAGCTTGAGCACTCGATCGTGCAGAAATGCGCCGGGCCGCGCCAGCGTCGGCACCAGGGCCAGCGCCAGCGCACAAAGCCCCAGGCCGCGCAGATCGCCGGCCCAGCCGGAGGCGCCGGTGTTGAGCGCGGTCAGCCACTGGAACGCGGAAAAGAGCGCGGCGGCGACCAAAAGCGCCCCGGCGATGCGCAGCACAAGCGGCCGTTTGCCAAGCCCCAGCGCCACCAGGCCGGCCGCCAGCGCCATCGAGGTGATGGCATAAAACCCCAGCGCATTAAGACCGGTCACCAGGCCAAGCGTCAGCCAGCCGAAGCTGAGAAGCGCCACGGCGGCCACCACGTCCAGCACCGGATGGCGCGCGGCGCAGGGGGTCTGGGCGTTGGAGAATGCGTGCGCCAGCAGTGCCAGCAGCGGCAGCAGCGTGTTGTGCGGCGCGGTCACCGAATATAGCAGAAACGCCGTTATCACGTAAAGCCGCGCCTCGTGGGCCTTGCCGCCAAGGCGCGCCGCCAGAACATGCGCCGCCCAGACCGCAAGGCCGAACGCGGTGGCCACCGCCACCAGCACCGGCGCGGGGCTGTTCATATGCGCTTCGAGAAATACCAAAAGCCCTGCCGGCAGGAAGAAGTTGTCGAACCCGCGCCAGCTTTCGGCCTCGACCAGCGTTCCGAAGGCGGCCACGATCAGGGCGACGACGATCACGTTCGCCCGCGCGATATCGGACAGAAGCAAGAGGCAGATCATCGCCAGGATCAGGCTGACGAGAAAGAAGACGGCCGAGCCCTCGACGCTCTTGCGGCCGTCCTCGACCGCGAAGAAGACGTGCCCGTAGCGGCTTCCGGTCAGCGCCGCGGCGGCATCGCTTAGCGTCAGGATCGCAAGCGGCAGGACGTAAAGGATCGCTTGGTCGTCCGACAGCAGAAAAACGACGCCGACCGCCAGCGCCAGCAGAAAGTCACCGTAGGATTGCCGCTCGACCCCGTGCAGCGCCTCGCCGATGCCGCCCTTCCTGATCCCCGGCAGCCGCAACACCGTCATCACGCCCAGCGTCAGCCCGATCAGCATGTAGACCGGCCAATCATCGGTGAAGAGCCACGGCAGGCTGAGCGCGTAAAGCCCGGTTCCGATATGTACCAGCTTGCGCTGCACCTCGGGACCAAGGCCGCGCCTGGACGCGGCAAGACGCACAAGCGCCATCAGCGCCAGAAGCGCCGCGACCGAGCCGAAGGCGACCAAAGCCTGCCCCGCGCCGGTCACGCCAGCACCTCTTCGACCACGAAATCGGAATAGAAAAACGCCTTGTCGGTGGCCTTCAGCCGATCTTCGAGATTGCGTAACCGGCGGACCCGTCTTGCGTTCTCGCCGCGGCCCCGGCGCGGCACCATCATGTTCCAGTAGACCAGACGTGCGCCGGGATTGGCCGCGCCCAGGATGCCCCCATAGACCTCATCGAAGACCGGCTCTGACATGTATTCGAAGATATCCGACAGGTTGAACCCGTCGGCCCGCTCGCCAGTGGTCAGAAATGCCTCCAAAGCGCCCTGCCGGATATCCAGCCGGTCCAGCCGGTTTTGGATCGTCTGGTAATGTTCGGCGCGCCAGGCCATCGGAAGCGCAGCGCCATGCGTGCCGGTCATGATCCAGTGCAGGTACGGGTTTTGCGACGGATCGCATTCGACCGCCGCGTGCCAAATGCGCCGCGCGACATGCTCGGACGCGCTGCCCTCGACATGCTCGAAAAAGGCCGTATCGCGCCCCATGCGCCCCATCACCGCGTTCGAGAAGAAGACCCGCAGCAATAGCCGCCAGCGCCAGGTGTTGAACCGGGTTCGCAGGAAGATCTCGCGCGCGTCTTTGGGCCGCGAGACGAAGATGTCCTTGATCGTGCTCCGCGTATGGACAAGCGGCAGCAGCCAGGTTCGGAAGATGCGGAAATAGCGCTCGAACTTGCCGATCCCGCCGGCGCCATGGCGGACCACGCCGGCGCGTTGCGCGTCCCAGAAGGCGCGCAGATCGTCCGGCATGTCTGCGCAGGCACGGGCCAGAAGCGCCGCGCGCCGGTCGCTGGGCCGCGCGCCCATCAGTTCGAGGAACTCGGCATGATCCAGCGTGCGCAAAGCGGCGATGCGGAGCCGCAGGCACGCGATCTGTGCCGGCGACAGATCCAGTGTCACCACCCGCCGGGGATCGAGCGTCAGCATCGCCAGCGCATTGTCCCCGGCGCCGCAGATCGACACGAACGTCGCGCCGGGGTCTTGCGGAAGCGCCGAACACAGAACGTCGGCATCTTCCCAAAGCTGCGCATAGCGAATATGGTCGAACCGCGCTTTTGCTGCAATTTCAGCGCCTTGCATCATGTCTTTGAGACCCGGCCGGTGCCGCCATTCACCGTGATGGTCTCGCCATCGGCGATCCAGTCGGTTGCGCCCTTCAGCCCGACCACGCAAGGAATGCCAAGCTCGCGCGCCACGATGGCCGAATGCGACAGAAGCGAGCCGCGCTCGACCACGATGGCGGAGGCGTTGGAGAAAACCGCGATCCAGCCTGGGTCGGTGTGCCGCGCCACAAGGATATCGCCGGGCGCAAGGCTTTCGCGGCGCGGATCGCGGATCACCCGCGCCTTGGCCGTCACCGTCCCGGCCGAGCATCCGGTGCCGGTGCGTTCGGCTTCCGATGTGCCGGCGGCGGCAGGCGCCGGTTGCGCGGTCGAGGCCGCCGCGGCCGTCGGCCCGCGCAGCTCGACGCGCTCGGGCGGATCGGGGCGCTGCGCCGATTGCGCGTCTTCGGCGGCGCGCATCTCGGCCAGCGCGGAAAGTTCCGGCGACAGGCCAAACCCCTCGACCGCGCCGAGGACCTCGGCGGTGGTGAGATAGAAGACATCGCGCGGCGCGCGCAAGAGCCCAAGCGCGGTGAACTCGCGGCCAAGGGCCAGGAACACCTGACGCGCGCGCCCGAAGATGCGGGTACGCTCAAAGCGCAGGTTCTCGCGGTCGCGCACCCGCGCCTTGGCCCAGCCGATGACCCACCGCGCCAGCCAGCGGCGCAGCGGGCGCC
>JABDLJ010000040.1 GCA_013003075.1 Paracoccaceae bacterium | reverse complement strand
CGGGGCGCACCAGGTAGAGCGCGAGCCAGATCAGCGCGGCCGCCACGACAAGAACGATCAGGATTACCAGCCCCGGCCCGCGAAAGCCCTCGGCGGCCTCGAACGGCATCGCGCGATTGCCGAAGACACCGGGTGGGTTGCCTTGCGCTGCAAGTGCCGGGCCGGGTTTGTGCGCATCGGCGGCATGCCGGTCCGCGCCGGCCGCCGGCGCGCGGGGCGGCTGCGCGGGCTGTGCCTCTGCTGGCTGTGCGTCCTGCGGTCCCGCCGCGGAGGCCTGCGCGCTTGGCCGCTCGGATGCTTCGGCCGCGATCGCAACCGCGGGCGAGGGCGTTTTGACCACGTCCATGTCCGATGCGCGCACCGAGGCGAAGGTCACGGCGTCACCGGATGCGGCATCGGCGGGCCCGCCAGTCTCGGACGGGCCGTCTTCGCGTGCACTCTTGTCGGCTTTGCCGGTCGCGCCATCGCCGGCGGCCGCACCGCGATCGGCGCGCAGGGGTCCGAAATCCGGCGCGCCGGGAAACTGCTGGGGCGCCGAATCGGCGGTGAAGCCGACCGGGTTGAAGCCGTACTGGGCGGCAAAGCTCTCGGCCTCGTCCAGGGTGTTGATCTCAAGCACCGCAACACGGATGCCCTCGTCGGTCTGGCGCCAGTCGAAGGCCAGCTCGTCCACGGCAAGCGGCGTGAGCCCCTCCAGCGCCGAGGCTACATCCGCATCGCGGATCCGCGCCAGGCTGCCCGGCAGCACGACGGTGGTATAAAGGATCTGGCTTTCGGGAATAATCAGAAGTGTTTCAAAAGCTTCGCTGCTGGCTGCCTTGGCCTCGTCGCGCAGCGCGGAAAGCTTCGCGGCGAACTGCGGATCGTCAAGCGCCACCCCGCCCAGGTCCTGCCAACCGTCAGCGCCGCGCCGCAAAAGGCGGATGCTGTCATGGGTGAGATCAAGCGCAAAGGCTGGGGTCATGGGCACGTATCTAGCACGAAATATGTCACGGGATGGCGGCCGTGGGCTCTTTTGCAAACCTATCGCAGCTTTCCGCCCGATGAAAGGCGAGCCGGGCTTGATCCGGCGCAAAAATGAGCGCCTTCTGGGCGGCATCCGGAATTGACCCCGAAAGGATATCCCATGCGCATTCTGGCCCTTGGACTTGCCGCCGTGCTGACGCTCTCAGCGCCGCTTCATGCGGATCAGCCCGACCGGCAGATCACCGTCACCGGCGAGGGCGTGGTCGAGGCCGCGCCCGACATGGCAACGGTCTCGCTTGGCGTCGTCAGCGAGGCGCGCACCGCGGCGGCGGCGCTGCGGGCCAACTCTGAAGACATGGCCGCGATCCTGGCCCGGCTGACCGAGGCCGGGATCGCCGATCGCGACATGCAGACGTCGGGGCTCAGCGTGAACCCGCGCTGGGACAACCGCAGCACGTCCGGCGGGCGGCCGCAGATCACCGGTTTTGTCGCCTCCAACCAACTGACCGTGCGGGTCCGCGACCTGGCGGCGCTCGGCGGGCTGCTCGACAGCCTGGTGGGCGAGGGCGCCAACACCCTTGGCGGGGTCGGCTTTGGCCTGCAAGAGCCGCGCCCGTTGCAGGACGAGGCCCGCCGCCGCGCGGTCAGCGACGCGCGCGCCCGGGCCGGGCTCTACACCGAGGCCGCCGGCGTCACCCTGGGCGAAGTGATCTCGATCGACGAGATGGGCGGCGGCGTGCCGCGGCCCCAGGCGCTGGGGCGGATGGAGATGGCGCTGTCTGCTGATGCGGTGCCGGTCGCGGGCGGCGAGCTGAGCCTGCGCGCCCAGGTCCGGATGGTCTTCGCGCTGGCGGACAACTAGCCGCGCGGCGTGACAGAAAGAAGTCCCTCGCCGGATAATCCAGCGAGGGAAGTCAGTTACAAGCCAAAGCTAATGAGGTCGCCTTGGCCAGCGCCTGGTCGAGATCGGCGATGATGTCGTCGGCGTCCTCGATGCCGATCGACAGCCGCACCACGTTCGGCGCGGCGCCGGCGGCGATCTGCTGCTCTTCGGTCAGTTGCCGGTGCGTCGTCGAGGCTGAGTGGATGATCAACGAGCGCGCATCGCCCAGGTTGGCGACATGGCTGAAAAGCTCCACTGCGTCGATCAGCTTGACGCAAGCCTCATAGCCGCCCTTCACGCCGAAGGTGAACAGCGCGCCCGCGCCCTTGGGGCAGATCTTGGCGATGCGGCCGTAATAGGGCGAGCTTTCAAGCCCGGCATAGGTCACGGTTTCCACCCGGTCGTCGGCCTCAAGCCATTTGGCGACCTTCTCGGCGTTGGCCACGTGCTTGTCCATCCGCAGGCTAAGCGTCTCGATGCCCATCAGCGTGTAATGCGCGCCTTGCGGGTTCATCGTCATGCCAAGATCGCGCAGACCGATGGCAATCGAATGGAAGGTGAAGGCCATCGGCCCCAGCGCCTCGTGGAACTTCAGCCCGTGATAGGCCGGCTCGGGCTCTGACAGCGAGGGGAACTTGCCGGAGGCCGACCAGTCGAACTTGCCCGAATCGACGATTGCCCCGCCGGTGACGGTGCCGTTGCCGGTCAGATACTTCGTGGTCGAATGCACCACCAGCGTCGCGCCATGCTCGATCGGGCGGCAAAGGTAGGGCGTGGCCGAAGTGTTGTCGACGATCAGCGGCACGCCGCCGGCATCGGCGACCTTGGCCACGGCATCGAGATCGGTGATGTAGCCGCCGGGATTGGCGATGCTCTCGCAGAAGACGGCGCGGGTATTGTCATCGATTGCCGCCGCAATCGCATCGGTGTCGTCGAAATCGACCCATTTGCAGGACCAGCCGAACTTGCGGATGGTGTTGGTGAACTGCTGCACCGTGCCGCCGTAAAGCCGGGTCGAGGCCACCACGTTGCAGCCGGGGTTCATCAAGGGAAAGAGCGCCATGATCTGCGCGGCATGCCCCGACGAGCAGCACACTGCCCCCGCGCCGCCTTCCAGCGCCGCGATCCGGTTCTGCAGCGCGCCGACCGTGGGGTTGGTCAGGCGCGAATAGATATAGCCGACTTCGGCAAGATTGAAGAGCGCCGCAGCATGGTCTGCATCGCGAAACACGAAAGCGGTGGACTGGTAGATCGGCACCTGCCGCGCGCCGGTGGCCGGATCGGGCGGCGTTCCGGCATGAACTTGCAGCGTCTCGAAAGCATGGTCGGACATCGAAGGGTCTCCCTGAAGTGCTTGTTTTGTCTGGCTTGGGTTTAGGCCATGGGAACAAGGGGCACAACAGGCTCTGCGGCGCTTTCATCTGGCGGCAAATACCTCGGGGTCTGGGGCAGAGCCCCAGCCGCTGCCCCGGCGGGCTAGCGCATCCACAGCTTTTCGGCCTTGATCCTGTTGCGGATCGCCTGCTCGCGCCGGGGCAGGTTGGCCTGATCGAACAGCGCCCGCACCCGGTGCCCGCGGCCCTGAAAGATCATCCGCTTGAAGGGATCGTATTGCTTCAGCACCTTCTTGATCTTGTTGGGCGCGCTCACCGCCTCCAGGACATCGACCACGCGGTCCGCCTCGCGGGCATACAAAAGCGGCAGCACCCGGTAATGGCAGGTGGTCGCCCCATCCAGCGCATCCAGCTCCGGCCCGGGCCGGCCGCCGCCCAGCTCGTGGATCGCCAGCGGCAGCGCCACCTGGTCCAGCCAGGGATCAAGCGACTGGCAAATCAACTCCGGTGGCGGGTTCTTTCGGATCGCCACCATCTTGGGAAGCAAGGCATCGGCGAATTGGTGCGGGCAGCGATAAAAGAACCAGCCGGCGTTGAAATAAAGATACCGCTCCCAGTACTCGTCGGGCTGGCCGGGATCGAGCGAGCCTTCGAAATCGAGCCCGAACATGTCGTAAAGCGCGCGCCAGGTCTGGGTGTAGCCCGGCCCGTACAGCTCCAGCTTGGGCCAGGTGTCCTCGCGCCGCATCGAGGCCGCCGGACGCTCGAAATCGAAGGCGATCTCGCTGACCGGCCCGGTCACCAGCGTGTCGGTGTCGAAAAAGACGAAAGGCACGCCCTTGGGCAGCGCGTACAGCGCCTCGGCCTTGTTGCCATAGGGATAGCGCGCGCCGAAATGCCGGCTCTTGAACGGGACGATCTCGGCGCCCAGCATCTTCAGCGCGTCGCGCACATCGGCGTTCTGGATCGACGGATTGCCGGGCCAAAGCTTGCCCGGCTGCGGCTCGGCCACGTAAAGTGTGCCGGAAAACCCCGGATCGCAATGGCGCAGCGAGGCGGCAAACAGCAGCGCCTCGAACATCAGGCGGTTATTCTGCCCGACGATCATGATGTTGAATGTGCTCACGTTGCCCCGGTACGCGGTCTTGGTTATTTGCGTGCTCTTTGCCTTGCGCCGATCATAGGCGCGCCGCGCCGCGCGCGAAACGATTATTTTTTACCCGTTCCCGGCCGTGCGGGCGGCGGTCTCGCGCTCCAGCGCCTTCCAGCGGCGGTGGATCCAGAACCACTGGTCCATGTGGCTGCGCACCTGCGCCTCCAGGCTGTTGTTGAGCGCTTGTGTCATCTCTTCGGCGGTGCTGTGCGGCACCGGCGCCTCAAGGCGGATGTCGAAGCCGAACCCGTCGGGTTTGCGCAGCCCGTAGGCCGGGATCAGTTCGGCGTCGTATTTCAGCGCCAGTTCGGCCACCGACAGCGCGGTCATCGCCTTCTTGCCGAAAAAGGTCAGCGCCGCACCGGAAGCCACGTGCTGGTCGATCAGCACCCCCAGCGTACCGCCGCCTTTCAAAAAGCGGATCATGCCGGACAGACCGGGCTTGCCGCGTTCGAACCCGGGCGCCGAGATCGCCGCGATGGCGGCCAGGTAATGCTCGTGAAAATAGGGGTTCTTCATGCGCTGGTAGAGAAACCCGATGGTGTATCCGCGCGCCACGAGCGCGGCGCGCAAGGCATCGTAGTTGCCGATATGGGCGGTCACCAGGATCACCGCCCGGCCGGCGTCGGTGGCGTGCCTGAGGGCGGCAAGCCCGGGACCCTCGGGCGGGATCGCGGCGGCCTGCGAGGTGAACTGGGTGCCCGAATAGATCTCGATGATCGAGCGGCCGATATTGTCGGGCACTGCGCGTACCAACCGCCGAACTTCGGCCTCGGGCAGATCCGAAGCGACGATCCGCAGGTTGCGGCGGATGCGCCGGTCATAGCCGGCCAGCGGCGCGATCACCCGTGCGACCAGCCAGCCGCAAAGCGGCACCCGCCAGCGGTAGGGCAAAAGAAGCAGAAAGCGGATCATCGTCCGCAGCGCCCGGTCGGTCAGCCAATAGCGCGCACGCTGCATGGAAAAACTGGACTGGTTGGCCAAAAGACATCACCTGATCGCGGCGCGCGGCGCGCGCGCCGACAGACATACGGCTCGGTTGGAGGCGGGGCAAGCCAAAGTGTCAGGCGCGCTGCGAATTCGCCGGGCCGGCCAAAGCGCAGATCGAGACGATATTCGGCTGACACGCAATCCCACCCAATGTATGGATCAGGGATGCGGCAAGATACGCAGATACCACAGAAGGCGTGACATGCGCATTATCGTAGTCGGCGCGGGTTCGATCGGAAACCGGCACCACCGGAATCTACTGTCGCTTGGCGTTCAAAGCACTCTTTGCCCCTATCGCGAATTCGCATCTCTGAAAGCCGCAAAACGGTTCCAGGCAGGCGGATATGACGCAATGGTCATCGCCACGGCCACCCAGGTCCGAACCGAGCTGATAGAGATATGCGCGCAGCTTGGCATGCCATTCTATGTCGAAAAGCCGCTGGCCTATGACCCGGGCACGCTGGCCAAAATCATGGCCATCGCCAAGCCCGTGGCAGAGCGATCCATGGTCGGCTTCATGATGCGCTATCACCCTGCATTTCGGGCGCTCGCCCAAATGGATCTGTCCGACATCTACAGCTTTTCCTTTCTTGTCGGACATGACGTCCGGCAGTGGCGCCCGAACTGGAGCTTTTCGAAAAGCTATGCCTCCAGAGCCGACGGGGGCGGTGTGCTTCTGGACCTTTGCCACGAGTTGGATATGGCAAAGACCCTGTTTCCGCAGCTCGCCGTGACCGGAACGTCCAGCCTGGGCCATGCGGACTTTCCAGGCGTCGATTTCGCCAGCCGCGTAGTGCTTGCCGGCGATCCCAGCGTGACCGGCGTGACCGGCGTGGCCGAGATGGATTACCTGTCGCCGGTCAGCCTGCGGCGGGTCCTGCTTCGGGGTCTGGACAAGGTGGTCCGGTTTGATTTCATCGCCGGCGACTACGTCGTGGATGATGGACACAGCCGGAACAGGCTTTCGCTTGCCCATGACCGAAACGATATGTTCCTTGCCGCCTTGCGCGATTTTGTTGCACTTGTGGCCGGGGCAGCCACGTCCGATGTTGAACATCTGCCCCGGCTGGATATGGCAGAGCCGTCCTGCGCCGCGATCGCGACGGCCTGGGGCGCACGCAAATTCGAGGGCACCGTGAAAAGAGAGTTCAAATGATCATTGGCCATATCGGCGCACGAAAAGGATCGAAGGGAGTTCCACGCAAGAACTTCCGGATGATTTGTGGAAAGCCGCTGATCGACTGGTCGCTCGACCAGCTGTTCGATAGCGCACAGGTCGATGCCGTGGTGGTGTCGACCGACGACGAGGAAATCTACGAACACGCGATTGCCAGAGGCGCGTTGAAAATCGGTCTGCGCCCCGATCATCTGGCGACCGACGCGGCCGGTAAATGGGGTGTTTGGCAGCACGCGCTTTCGGCCAGCGAGGCCTTGACCGGCCCGGCAACGGCGTTTTTGGATCTCGACTGCACCTCGCCCTTGCGTCTTCCCGAAGACATCACCAACGCGCTGGCGCTGTTTCATTCAAAGCGCCCGGACATGGTCATGTCCTGCTGCGAAGCCCGCAAGAACCCCTATTTCAACCTGGTGGAGCCGGACGAAACGGGCGCTCTGCACGTCTCCAAACCGCTCCCCGGAGGTGTGGTGGCCCGGCAGCAGGCACCCATCGTCTATGAACATGCCGCGTCCACGTATGTTGTCGCTCCCGATTACCTGCGGCGCGCAAAAAGCTTGTACGAGGGCCGCGTGATCCCCTATCTGATGCCGCCAGAGCGCTGCTTTGATATCGACAGCCCGCTTGATTTCCAGCTGGTGGAATTCCTGCTGAGCCACAGCTTGGAGCACAAAAACGATGGATAAGCAGCTGACAGGAAGAACGGTATTCATCACCGGATCCGCCGGCGTTCTTGGATCGGCCTATGTCCGGCGCATGCTGAAAGCCGGGGCGCGGGTCGCTGCCTCCGACCTTCCGGGGGATCGCGCCGATACCCTCAAGGACACGCACCAAGGCAATCAGAACTTCCGATTCTATGATCTGGACGTCGGTGACGAGGCTGCGGTTGAAGATATTTTCAAGCGCATCTTTCGTGACGGCTGGAAGCCGAACGTCGTGCTGAACAACGCCGCGATCACCGGTGAGCTTCTTATGGGCGCCGGCAATCCATTCCCGGACTTCGCAAACACCTCGGTCAATGACTGGGAGCGGACATTGCGCACCAACCTGACCGGCGCGTTCATGGTCGCGCGCCAGATGGACCGCGATATCGTCGGCCGCTACCCGGCCACGCTTGTCAATGTTGCATCGATGTACGGCCTGAACGGTCCCCACCATGCGATATACGAGGGCATGCCGTTCAAGTCCTTCTCGGCCTATTCCGCGACCAAAGCGGGTATTCACGGATTGACGGTTTGGCTCGCAGGCTATTGGGCGCAGCGTGACGCCACGGTGAACACGATAGCGCCGGGGGCCGTCTTCAATGAGCATTCCGAAGAGTTCCAGCGGCGCGTGTCGGAGCTGATCATGGCAGGGCGGATGGCCAAACCGGATGAGATAGCAGATGCGATGCTTTTTCTCTGCTCGCCTCAGGCGGGTTACATGACGGGGCAGTTGGTCAATGTCGATGGCGGGTTCAGCGCCTGGTAGCGATCGGACCTGCCGATCGCGGAGCGGTCAATCGAAGGTTTTCGGATGCCGCGGCCGGTGATCGCGGGGGCGATGTGCAAACAGCCGCTAGCGGCCGGATTGTGCGTCGATCGCCGAAAGCGTGCGCGCCACCGAGCCTGCATTGGCCTTGAAGAAACGGGCGATATCGTCCGGGGCCGGGCCGCCCGGCGCGCCGGGCGCAAGGGCGGCGACTAGGGCGGCTCGGTCCGGCAGAACGGTCAGAACGCCGGCTTCGATCGCCTCGGTTCCGGGGTTTTCGATCGTCCAGATATGCGGGCCCACCAGAACCGGCTTTTGCAGGGCCAGCGGCTCGATGATGTTATGTGCGCCCTTGGGATGAAAGCCGCCGCCGACGATCACGCGCGTTGCCGGCGCAAGGTAGAAATACATCTCGCCCATGCTGTCGCCGACAAGCACGTCGGCATCCCCCAGCGGTCCCTTCGGCGCCAGCGCGGCATCAAGCGCCGCACTGCGCCGGGCGATCTTCAGGCCCGCTTTTCGAAGGATCTCCGCGACATCGCCGAACCGCTCGGGCGCGCGCGGCACGTAGATGAAAAGCGGCGCTGCGGCGCCGGCTTCGCTGTGGGCGCTCTGCACGGCCCTAATCACCTCTGCATAGGCGGCATCCTCGCCCTCGATCGCGCTGGCGATGGTGATGATCGGGCGCGTATCCGCCCCAAGCCAGCTTTTGGCGGCCTCTGCGGCGTCAAGTTGCGCCTTGGGGATCGGCTGATCGAAGCGCAGCTCTCCGGTGACATGCACATTGGGTGCGCCGAGGGCGGCAAAGCGCTTTGCCTGCAGGTCCGATTTGGCAAAAACGCCTGCCAGCCCGGCCAGAATTCCAGCCCGCAGCCCGCCGCGGGCCTTGTCGCGCTCGTAGCTTTTCAAGGGGTATTGCGAGTTGCAGAGAAAGAGCGGCACGCCGGCGCGATGCGCCGCAGCGATCATGCGCGGCCAGATCTCGATCTCCATCACCAGCCCGTATTTCGGCGCAAAGCGCGCAAAAAAGCGCCGGTAGGCAGCGCCGAATTCCAGCGGGCACCAGGTGAGAGCGACGCGCCCCGCTGCGATCCTGGCGCCGAAGACGCGCTCGGCCTCGCGGCGGCCGGCCGGCGTAGTGGTGGTGATGACGATGGGCTCGCCCCGGTCCAGCAGCGCCTCGATCAGCGGCACGGCCGAGCGCAACTCGCCCAGCGAAACCGCGTGCACCCAGACCGATCCGGGCGTGCCGGCCGCGCCTCGGCCAAAGCGCTCGGCCAGGTGCGCGCGGTAGTGCGGGTCGCGGCGGCTGCGCCAGAAAAAGTAGCCCAGCACCAGCGGCAAAGCGAGGATCCAGGCCGCCGTGTAAAGCGCCAGCCCGGCGCGCAGGCGCGCGGTGGGAAATCGCCCGCTCATACTGCCGGTTCTTTCGGCAAAAGTGCCAGAAGCTGGCCGGTCAGTGCGGCCAGCTCGTCTTTCCGTGCGGCAAGCGCTGCGCTGGCTTTCTTCCGCTGCGGTCCAAGATCGCGCTGAAGGGCGGCGGCCAGATCTTCTGCGCCTTCGATCTGCAACGCGCCGCCGGCGCCATCCAGCGCCTCGAAATCGGGTGCGAAATTCGCGCATCTCGGCCCGTGCAGCACGGCGCAACCGGCGCGGACCGCTTCCCAGGGGTTATGGCCTTCCACGTCGCTGAACGTGCCGCCGATCAGCGCCGCGGGCGCCAGCGCGTACAAGAGCCCAAGTTCGCCCAGCGTGTCGGCGAGATAGACCTGGCACTCGGCGCCGGGCAGGGCGCCGGCGCCGCGGCGCGCGGCGTGCAGCCCGGCCGCGTGCAGCTTTGCCGCGATCTCGGCCCGGCGTTCGGGATCGCGCGGCACAAGGGTCAGCAGGGTGTCCGGGCGCGCCTTCAAAAGCCGCTTTTGCGCGGCGATCGCGATCTTTTCGTCGGCCGGATGGCTGGAGGCGCAAAGCCAGAGCGGGCGCCCGCCAAGGGCGGCTTTCAGCGCCGCGCCGGCTTCGGGATCGGCGGCCAGCGGCGGCGCGAACAACTTCAGCGACGGGTGCACGGATACACCCGGCGCGCCGAGACCGGCGAGGTTGCGCGCCGAGCCCTCATCCTGCGCGCCGAGATAGGCAAAGCATGCGTAAAGCGGCGAAAAGAGCGCGCGGCCGCGCCGGCGGGCGGCCAGCGAGGCGGCATCCATCCGCGCGTTCACAAGCGCCAGCGGGATGCCGCGCGCGTGCGTCTCGGCGACAAGACCGGGCCAGAAATCCTGCTCGGCCCAGATCGACAGGTCGGGGCGCCAGTGATCCAGGAACCGGGCGGCAAAGCGCGGCGTGTCGAGCGGCAGGAACTGGTGGCGCGTACGGGGCGGCAGGTTGCGCGCGATCACTTCGGCGGACGAGCGCGCCGAGGATGTCACCAGGAACTCAAGATCGCCGCGCGCTTGCGACAGCGCCGCGATCAGACCCCGCAGCGCCAGCACCTCGCCCAGACCCACGGCATGCAGCCAGACCAGCGGTGCATCGGGGCGCGGCAGCGAGGCGAAACCCAGCTTTTCACGCCAGCGATCCGGCATCTCGCGGCCGCGCGCAAGGCGGCGGCGCAGGTAGGCGGGCAGACACGGGGTCAGCGCGCGGGTGCCCAGCCGGTAGGCGGCCAGCGCCAGGCCGCCCGGCCGCCCCGCGCTGGCGGCGCTTTCAGCCAATATCCCGGAACTCGTTTTTCAGGCTGCGCGCCCAGAAGACCTTTTCCTGCACGATTGCTGCACCGCCCTGGCCAAAGCCGGCATGGCGCGGCGCGCGCGCCCTGAACGTGTCCTTGGCAAGGCCTGCCGTCGCCGCGCTTTTGGCGGCATCGCCGTTGTGTCCCGAAGCCGACTGCCCATGGTTGGCCGGCCGGACGCCGAGATCAAGCGCCTCTGGCCCCGGCTCTCGCCACGGCGCGGCGCACGCTGCGGCGCCCGTGTGCTCCAGCTTGCCGAGATCGGCGTGCTTTTGGGTGACGAAGAATGGCGATCGGGTCATAAAGGGCCTGAGAATTCTCAGTCGCGACCATAGACAGGCTGGCGGACACGTGCAATTCCATTGCGCCAAGCGCCGAAGGGCCCTTTTTCGGGCGCCGCCCGCGCCCGGTGCAAGCAGCGCGTTGGCGGGAAAACCGGCCAATTATGCAGGCTTTGTCAGCGCGAAACCTGGCAACGGCGGTCAGGGCCCGTGCCCAGCGCCCGATTGAAACCACGCGCTTCTGGCCCGGCCACTTCAGATCCAAGCCCATCCTCATGCGCTTCAATGCGATGCTGGCCGTTCGGCACTGATCTGGGCTTCTCACAGCAAAGAGCCTTCCGCACGAAGGCGCGATCGCGCCAGACCGAAGGCGGTTTGCTCCCCTGTAGACCGGTTTGGCCCGGTCTGTGCTGCGAATCCCTGGCAAAACCTCATGGGGGCGGATGCAAACCTGCCAGAAGCGGCAGCGGCGCCTTGGCAGGCTGTCGATGAAGACGGACGGCCAGAGACGCTGCCCTCTGGCCGGCGGTGGATCACGAAGGGCCATGCCCCGACCAGCCATGAATTCAAGCGCCGCGAGTGAAGAACGGATTGGCAGGCTATTAAGATAGATGTCAAAAACCGCTGCCGGCCTTGTCGCATCATGGCCGAGAGACCGCGCCAAAGCGCCGCCAAGACATTCGTCGCCAGCGTACACGAAACCGTGCAACCTTAGGGATCCGGCGCAGGGCTCGCGCCCGGCATTTCGGCGACCGGACATGATATGCAGCGCGTGCGCGTGATGCGCCGTGGGCAGGAATACGCCGCCGTTCGCTTTTCGGTGCGCACCCAATTCGGCGACAAACGCCCCTCTTTCATCGACGCGATATCAATCCCTGCCGGCGCGCCGCAGCTTCGCGGCGGCCTGTGCTGTCTTCGGGATCGGCAACAGGTCCGAAACCGATGCACCGCAAGCAGCGGCACGCCGCTTCAGAAATCGTCCCGATAGCCGTTTTCCAGCCAGTAGTCCCTGACCCAGTCGATCGGGCCGCGACCGGCTCGTGGAAACCAGGCCCATTTCCTGTTGCCCTTGCGCACGACGTCGATGGGGCGCGGATCACCATGAAATGCCACGATCTTGGAGTCACGGCCGGGCATTCTGGGGGCAAGTATTCGGTCCAGCAGCACCGGACGCCGCAGGTGCCGCTTGAAGCTGATGACCCATTCATTCGGCCAGGTTGTCCAAGACGTAAGATGCGTCTCCAGAAAGTTCTGCTCCAGCTGGAACACGTCAAAGGCCTTTGCAGGGTCGTCCTGAAACCGGTCAACAACCTGCGGCTGCGATCCCAGATCGAAAGCGAAAACCCCCGAGGCCAGCGTGGGCTTTGGGTTTTCCATTCCGCGGCGCCAGTTGGGGCCACCACCAATAGCGATGAAATCGCCCGGGACCTCGAAGAACGGATCCAGATCGTCCAGGATCACGGAATCCAGATCGATGAAAAGCGCGCGCCCGCGGAGGCCGTAGAGATCCTTTTTGAATACCGAAAGCTTGGGCCACGCGCCGCTTCGCCAGTGATACTCCGAAAATCCGAGGTCCGGAATGGGATAGGTTTCGATGTCCGGGTCCAGACCTTCGGTTTCATTCGTCAGGCACACAAAACGGAAAGGTTTGCCCAGATGGCGTTTGGTGCCGGAGAACAGGATGTTTACGTAGCCCGGCGGGTAAAGTGCGCCCCAACGCATGCACAGGACGACACGTTCGGTTGATCTTTCCATGAGACAACTGATCCTCGCGGCTAGGCTGTCTCGCGCTTACTGGGTTACATTCGGAAACTCAAGGCACTGCAATTTATGCGGGCAAGCCGTCTGTGATCGGGCAAGCTGCACCCTGGGGCCGTATGCGTCAGGGGCCGACAAAGCGGCGCCAGTGGGTGCCGCAGACATCCCGATTTCGTGGCGCGGCGGCGGCGCTTCGTTGGGGGGATGCGGCCGGCCAACGCCGCGCCCAAGAACCGATCACGTAACCGCCCGCGCGGCAGCCGAAACGCAAATCAGCCAATCTCTGGGTTTGAAAAGTATCTCAATGGGGGAGTCTAAACGCCTTGCTCAGAGAAAACACCGGTTCAGGCGATTTTCGAAGAACGCCTACTCGCAATTGCTACTTTTCGAGAAAGCGGAAATCTCTTCAATTTCATTCTCGGACAGCACGTCGAGGTATTTTGAAAGGGAGTCCCTTCGTGGCTTCTCAATTATCGAGAACTCTCCAAGCAACTCGATTTCATCTGAAGAGAACACACGCGAGAGTTCGGCGGATTGGTCCGTGACCAGCGCTTCGTAGTTGATGCTGCGCAGCGCCCCGTTCAGTTTCAGACTCTGGCGCTCGAATTGCTTCTTGTGTGCGACGACACGATGAGCGCAGAGAAGATGAACCGGAAGAGATTGGATTTCCGAGGCGCTCTTTATGCCAAGAAACTGATTGGGATAGGGGACAGGGTTGAACAGACGCTGGCGCCAGCTGGTTGCATAGCGATACCAATCCATTACGCCGCGATGACGAAGCATCGAAGCGACGACCTGATAGGTCGGCCGCTCGACATAGAGAAATACCAGGTCGTTGAAGATCGAACACCAGTGGTCGGCGAAAAACAGATTTGGGTGGTGTTGATCCAGCAAGACACCGGTCTGACTGCCCAGAAGGTCTTGATAGTATTTCGTGGTCTTCTTCGAGGGCAGGCGATGGTGGATCGCTGCCCTTGCCACGTCTCTGAGGATGCCAGAGTTTTCACGGCCCGCCATCGGATCATATGTATTTTCAAAGCCGTTCAAGACGCGAACCGTGAAGTGTGTGCCGGACCGTCCCGTGCCGACGACAAACAAAGCTTTCATAGGCGCCTCCGACCACTCTGCGCCACAATTGCCCATGGCCGCAGCACGCGCCTGTATATTGGGATACGACAAGAGTTAAAAGTGGCGCGCGCCTGTCCAAGCATGCCGGCGGCATCCACGCTGCGGATCTTGCCGAAGAAATGTGCGCGGCCGGCAAACCAGGCAGCCCCGGCAACACCTCACGGCTGGGACGGCGAAGACCCGGCCGCCGGCGCGGGCCTTCTACGCCCCCGAACGTCAGGCGCAAGACTGCATCGCCGACTGAGTACGGGTGAGCCTGCAAACGTCGCAATCGCCCCTTTTTAACAGTCCGCATCGCTGCAAAGCCAAGAGCCCGGGCAGGGCCTGGGGCAGGCGCAGGGGCGGGCGCAGGGACAGGGCCAGGGCAGCGGCAGGGCCACGTCTGGCAATTCATGCGGAACCGACCCCACCCACGGGTCCTTGTCGTTGATATCATCTCAGCCAGCGGCAGCGGGACGCGGCCCCCACCGGTTCCTCGACGCGCCGGCCGTTCTTGCGGCCGATCAAGCGCCGCCGAAACCAAGTCCGCGGCGCACGATCGCACCGAGCGCCGTGCCGTCACGTCGATCGGGCTGCGGCAGTGGCCATTGCGCCGGAACGTCGGTCCCGCGTCCGAGATGGCTTTGTCAGCGGATGATCCGCGTCCTGCCGGACCCGCTCGTTGACTTCAGGAAGACCAAAGGCGTCAGGGGCATCGCTTTTTAGGGCGCTTTGATTTCCCGGATCTGCCAGAAAGGGATGTGGTCCAAGCCCTGTCGGGACCCAAAGGATGCATGCAAGGCCGCAATGGTCGGCCAGGAACGATCCGGCGGCTAGATTTCCAGGATCGTTCGCTTTCTCAGGATCCGCGGGTCCTTCAAATCAAGCGCGCCCAGAATCCCGGCAACGCGCGGGCCGGTATCTCCTGCACCGTAGGGATTGGGCGCCTCCGAAACGGCCTTTCGATAAGCATCGTCCGCCGTCGATCGTCGGATAGCCGCAAAGATCTCTTCGGCATCATAACCCACGTTGATCACGTTTCCGCCGGCAAGCCGTCCCGCCTGCCGCGAGCCGATATTCACAGTCGGGCAGCCAAACGCGGGCGTCTCCTTCAATCCGCTTGACGAGTTCCCGATGCAGGCGCCGCGGGTCACGCGTCCGCAGACACTGAGAACGCCGTGGTAGAGACGCCGGCCAAGGCTTCGGCGCAGCACAACATCGATCCGGCCGTTGCCCGCCCACTCTTCAAGCCGGGCCGCAATCCGTGCTCCTCCGGCGTCATTGTTGGGATATGTCAGAACACATTGCGCGCCGAGTTCGCCCACGGCGCGACCCAGCGCGTCAAGGCTCGGCTCCAATTGCTGCAAAGCCTGATCGGCCTCCGTGGTGATCGAGTGCTGGGTGAAGACAAGAACCGGGCGATCAAGATCAAGGCCCAGCTTTTCAGCGACAGCCTCTGGCTGGTCGAAATCGCCGGCCTTTATCAAATCGATCGTCGGGAAGCCGACATTGAATATGCGCCACTCTTCTTCGCCCAGCGCACGAACCCGGCGTGCGGCCTCTTGGTTCGTGGTCATGTGTATATGGGCAAGTTTCGTCATCGCGTGCCGAACCGTGTCGTCCAGCGCACCGCCTTCGGTCAGATCGCCGCCCTCGACGTGAACGGTCGGAATTCCCATCTGCGACGACGCAATGAGCGCCGCGAACCCTTCGAACCGATCCGCGTATACAACGAAGATGTCGGGCTGAATTTCGGCAAGGGCCCTGGACACCGAGATCACACCGCGGCCGATAGCTTCTGCCGTAGCTGCCAACGTGTCCTCAGACAACTCGATCGGGACCGATGCGGCTACTTCAAATCCATCGGCTTCGACCTCGGCCAGGGATCGCCCGAAATCATCGCTGAGATGCGCGCCGCCGACAAACAGCGCAAGTTCCAGATCCGGGTCCTTTCGGACCGCATCGAGAATTGGAAAAAGAAGACCGTATTCTGCGCGGTTTCCCGTGAATATGCCGATGCGCCGGGTGCTGCTCATGGTGATCCTTTCTGGGCATTCAGTAGTCCTCGAAGGCAGTCTTCCAAGCTGATTTGCGGGACCCATCCAAGCTGGGCTTTCGCCGCATCAATCGAAACGCGCAGGACCGAGCGTTCAACGTCCGGCGTCTGGGCTGTCAGCGGGCGATCCGGCTGTCCGGCAAGGGCGAGTAAATGCCGGGCAAGTTCACCGATGGATACCGCCTCGCCGGATGCGATATTGTAGACACCGGGCGGCCCGGCCAGCGCCGCGACAACGGCCTGTGCGGCGTCGTCTACGCAAACAAAGTCTCTAAGAGGTGCAAGGCTTCGCAGTGCCACCGGATCATGCCCGCCAAGTTGGTCGAGGATTGCGGACAGAACGGTTTGCGGTTTTGCAGGCACTCCGATGATATTCGAGAACCGCAGCGCGGTGCCGGCGCGTTTGCGGACAGCAGCCTCGTTGTCCAGTTTCGCGCGGGCATAGGCGCCCGTCGGCGCGCAGTCCTCGTCTTCGGTGTGCGGCCATTCATCCGCGTCCCCGTAGACGGCCGCCGACGACGCATAGACGACCGCTGACCAATCATGCGCAAGAAGCGCGTCAAGCGTCCCCCCGGTGGCCTTTGACGGGTCCGCGGCAGCAGCGCCCGGTATCGATGCCGGCTCTGCCAGATGGACCAGAGCCGAAGGCAGTTCCGGCTTCAGCTGGGCATAGTCCGGCACGACCGCGCTGTTCGGAAGTGCCAGCGGCCTGCGCGACACCGCAACCACCCGCACATGGTCGCTTGCGAGCGCCTTGCAGACGCGGCGGCCGAGAAATCCCGAAGCCCCGGTGACATAGACCAGATCAACCGACCCTGGCATGACGGCTATCAAACATTGTACTCGCCCGGACGATAGCGGGCGAGGTTTGCGGGATCCTCGAACCATTCGATGGTTTTCTTAAGACCTCGCGCGAAGCCGTCGCGTCCACCATGCTCGGGCGCCCAGCCCAAAAGCCTCTCAGCGCGCGCCGTGTCGGCAAAAAGCCGATCGACCTCGCTTGCATCGGGACGGACCCGGGCGCTATCCGTCTTGATCTTCACATCCGCGCCCATCTGGTCGGCGATGAGAGCTACGGTATCGCCGACCGAAATCTCGAACTTGCTTCCGATATTGGTGACGGCACCGACGATACCCTCTGACTGCGCCGCTTGAATGAAGCCCCGCGCCGTGTCGCGGACAAAGGTGAAATCCCGGGTCGGATGCGTCGCCCCAAGCTTCACCTCGCGTGCGCCAGACGCGATCTGGGTGATGACCGTCGGGATCACAGCGCGCGCGGACTGGCGCGGCCCGTAGGTGTTGAACGGACGAAGGATCCCGACCGGCAGATCGAATGAACGGTGAAAGGACAGCGCGAGTTGGTCCGCGCCGGTTTTCGTCGCGGCATAGGGCGATTGAGCGTTCAGCGGATGCGCCTCGTCGATCGGCACGTATTGCGCGCTGCCATATACTTCCGAGGTCGAGGTGCAGATGACACGTTCAGCGTCAAGACGTCGGGCGGCCTGAAGGACGTTCAGCGTGCCGGTCACGTTCGTTTCGACATAGGTCTGCGGAAAGGAATAGCTGAAGGGTATCGCAATCAGTGCGGCAAGGTGCAGGATAACGCTACAGCCCTCCGCCGCGCCGCAGACCCCCTCTGGATCGCGAATATCGCCTGCGACCACCTCGAATGCGCCGGCCACTTCCCTATCGGCATGATCGAGCCAGCCGTGGGAATTCAGCGAGTTGTACATGACGAATGCGCGCACATCCTGGCCGTCGCGCACGAGCTCCTCGACAAGGTGCGAGCCAATGAAACCATCGGCTCCGGTGACAAGTACCTTTCCCAGCTTGCTAGTCATCTCGCTCCTGCCTTTGATGCCCGGTCGCCTTCCAGTTAACCGCTTTCGAGACGGCGGGGAAGGGCGGCTTGAAAAACTACCGCTGGACCCTCATGTCCGTTCAAGTCAGGATATGCGCAATGAAAAAATCCGTTCTAAAAGGACTTACCGTCGGACCGGCCGCGACCGTGCGCGAGGCAATTGAGGCGATCGACCGATCCCGGCGCCAGATTGCGCTGGTTGCCGATACCGACGGGCGGCTTCTTGCCACCGTCACGGATGGCGATGTGCGCCGAAGTCTTCTGGCTGGCATCGACCTGGACGCACCGGTCGAAAAAGTCATGCACACCTCTCCTTTGACAGTGCAGCAGGGGACGCCCAACGCAACCGCGCGTCGCATCATTCGTGAAAGCAAGCTTCACCACGTACCGGTTCTTGATCCCGAAGGACGCGTGGTCGATCTGGCCACGGTCGAAGATCTGTTTGGCGTAACGCCAAAGGATACGCGCATCGTGCTGATGGCCGGGGGACTTGGAAAGCGCCTGCGCCCACTGACCGAAACCGTGCCCAAGCCGATGCTCTCGATCGGCGGCAAGCCGCTCTTGGAGCAGATCATCGGCGTATTTGCAGACCAGGGTTTTTGGCGCATCTCGATCTCGGTCAACTACCGGCGCGAGATCGTGCAAGACCACTTCGGCGACGGCACCGACTTCGGTGTCAGCATCGACTATATCGAAGAGGACCAGGCGATGGGTACGGCCGGGGCGCTTTCGCTGCTCAAGGATCGCCCGGAAGCGCCCTTCATCGTGATGAACAGCGACGTGCTGGTCTCGCTTCAGTTCGACGCATTGCTGCGATTTCACCAGGATCTTTCCGCGACAGGCACCGTGGTGGTGCGTGAATACGAACACCAGGTTCCCTACGGCGTCGTGCGGGCCGAAGGCGACGTGATGACAGGTATCGTGGAAAAGCCCGTCGAGCGCTTCTTCATAAATGGCGGCATATATGTGCTGTCGCCCGAGGCTTTGGACATGATCGATCCCGGAGATCCCCTGGACATGCCCAGCCTTCTGACCCGGATCGGCCAGGCCGAAAGAAAGGTGGGTGTCTTCCCGATGCGCGACTACTGGCGCGACATCGGGCAGATTGATGATCTCGAGGCCGCAAGGGCCGAGTTCGACACCGTATTCCGCAGCTAGCACCGGGCAGCGGCCTTCGCCCATGACAGCGGCCTTCGCACATGACAGCGGTCTTTCAGCTGAAATGGGTCTGGCGTGCGCCGCCGTTCCTGTTTTGGGATCGCCCTTTCGCCAGGCTCTGGCCGCGCCCTTGTCGTCAGGGGTGGCCAAGCGCCTGAGTTCCGCCAAGACCGGCCGAGCGCATTTCCATCACATCATTCGCAAAGGGCGCGGGGTGGGGCGTTCCAAGCCCGCAAGGGTCCCGGCTGCGCCGCCCATGTGATCCGCAACCGGTCTGCGCCGACGCAACGCGCCGCCGCGGCCGCGGCTGTGCGCGCCGCAGAACAAATCACCTAGTCGGTATTGCTCTTGGATCTTCTCATTCGTCTTTTCTTCTTGCGTTTGCTGTTCCAGTCCCGAAGCCGAGCGTGAGTGGTTTCCGGAATCAACCGCCGCAACAGGTCATCCAGCCTTTTTGCTCTTTTCTTTTTGGCCTTGAATTTTTCCGCAATGCGCTCCCCCTCTTTTTGAAGGTCCACGGATGTCTCACCAACTATTTCGGATTTCTTGTAGACTGCCCAACTCGGATAATGGCCATAGGCGGAGAAATCGAATGCACCTTCGGTGGTCATTAATTCCAATTGGTTCTGCTCAACGAATTCGTCTACGACGTCCTGCAACAGAGGACATTCCTCGTGGTAGTCATCTCCCGCAATGATGCCCCCTATCTTGACTTTCGAGGCCCATTTGCGCAGCGTTCCACCCCCCTCCAAACCGCTACTGGCATATCCATCGAGATACATGAAATCGAAATACTGGTTGGGGAACAGATCGGCCGCCTCATCGAATGTCATGCGAAGAAGCTTGTAGTTCTCGTCGATGCCGACCGCCTTCAAGGCGTCGCAATACTGCTTTGTATCATGGGTATCGGCGTACATGTCGACGCCCCAGAACTGGCGGAACTTGCCGCTTTTCACCATGGCTGCGGAAAACTGTCCTGCCGCTACGCCCAGTTCGATCCCCACGCAATCCGTGCGATCGCCCAGCAGGTTCGTCAGGTCGAAACGCGTGTAGCCGGCAAGATGCTTCATGGGGGTCTTCCAATGTGAACGGGTCGAGATCCAATAGGCAGTATTGTGCCTAAATAACAGCACAGACTTGGGTGTCTACAACCGTGGTGGGATTGCCGTCTCGGCGGCAGAGCATCGCGACTTCTTTCGGCGATCGTAAGGAATATGTGCGCCCCGGCTGCGGTTGGATCGACCCGGACAGACGCAATAGGAATGTCAAATAATATATATTTATCAGATATATAAGCCTTTGGACCGCGCCCGTATCCAGACAAGGCGCGGCCGCAGGATCGATGGCCGCACGCGGAACGCGGGTCCGCCGGCTGCCGGCAGGCAAGGCCGTGCGCCCGGTCCGGCACAGGCGTGGCCGCCCGGTGCCGGCCGCGGGCGTTTCGGTCGCCGCTGCGGTTTGCGCCCCTCAAGCGTGCAGGGGTGCATTTGGGCTGCGGTTTTGGACTGCAATCGACATCGATGCGGAATTGCGCTTTGTCAGGACTGGCGCCAACGGCAGGCGGTTTGGGCATCGGAACAGGATAATCGTGGACATCAGGATCACAAGTGACGGCACCGAAGACCGCCGAATGAGCGCGCTGATCTCATTTGAAAAGCGCAAGCAGCCCCCACTCGACGTCTGGCTTTCTTCGGACACCCATGATCTTGGTGGTGCGCCGGGCGACGTCTTCCTCATGGCAGCCTATCTTGCCGCATGGCGGGCTGGCGAACGATCTATTGATATAGACTATCCCGTGGACCCGCTGGTTGTCGCCAATTTGTCGGTTGTTGCCCGGATAATCGGTCTTTGGGACCGCCGATCGGGTCCGCCACCTGCGATAAACGCCGCAACATCCGCGACCTTTTCGACCAACCGCGGCGTGGGGCTGTTCCTGTCCGGCGGTGTCGACTCGGTTGCCAGCCTCTCGACGCTCACGAAAAGCTATCCCCCAGAGCACCCGCGCCGCCCGACACATTCGATCTTGATCGATTATCAGGCGATCAACCGCATGAGCGAACAAGAGGCAGAGGCGCGATACAGCGGACGACGGCGGATTTGTGAAACTCTGTCAGGTTCGGCAGGCGTCGATTTGATCGCCCTCAGGACAAACCTCCGGCTCTTGGATGACAGCGGAAAATTCTGGGCCGAGCGTTGGCATGGCGCCGTTCTGGCGTCTGTGGCGCATGCCGTATCCAACCATATCGGGACTGTGAATATCGGCTCGACAAAGACTTGGGATACTCTGGAACCCTGGGGCTCGCATCCGGCTCTTGATCCGCTTTACAGCGGCCGAAGCGTGCAAACACAGCACCACGGATTCGAAATGTCGCGAATGGACAAGATCCGCTCGATCGTAGACTGGCAGGACGCCTTGGATCTGATCAATGTGTGTACCTCGCGCGAAAGCGGCGGAACGAATTGCGGATCCTGTGAAAAGTGCCTCAGGACAAGGGTACAGCTTCTTGCGTGCGGGGCACTTGCCAATGCAGGTGCGTTTGCCGGAAGCGAAGTCGATCCTTCGGAACTCAGAAACACGATTGCCCCAAACAGATACAGCCTTCAATGCTTCACCGACGCCTTGGAGCCGCTCAGACAAATGGGTCGTCACGATCTGGTCGATGCCATCGAGCACTTCGTAGACCGGTCCGAGCGCGACAATGCCTTCAAGAGGCTGCTGCGGAAGATATCCAAGCGGCTGCCGGTGCGCTAGCAGAGCCCAAGCCGTACCCGGACCGGTTGGTGGCGCACACAAGTCTTGTCAGATGGGCTTTGTTTGATCCAAGGCAGGCGCGATCGTGTGGCCTGCCGATCAAACACTTCCCCACTTGGTTCTTGCGCGGGCCGGGACATCGCGCTCTTGGCTCTGGTGCGGTATGTCGGGCCCTCTTGTTCACCTGCAAATATCGGTGTTCCCTGCCGTGACCCGGCGCATTGATGTGGGCGCTGCGACTGAAGGATCATGGTGCCGCAGGATTGCGCCTTTCTTTGGCGGACATCCGGTTGCGACTGCTTGAAAGCAGGCGATCGCGCCGGTGTCCTTGCCGACTTGGACAGGAGTGTCTGGTCCCCGGGTCTTGGGCAGCCACACCTTCGGAGCCGGTGACACGCATGCGCGCTTTTTGGCAAATCGGCAGGCAAAGCGCGCGCCTGCCCATGTGCAGCCGCAAGATCCGCCGTGATCGGCAATAAAACCCGCCGCGCGCCCGCTGCCGGGATGCGCGATGATTTCTTCCAATGGCGGGCAGGTCTTGTCGCGCGAGGGATGTGACCGGGGACTTCGATCCCCATGTCGGCAGCCTTGCTGGGGTGCAGGCATGCGATCATGTCGCGGGGTCAGTCCAAAAGCTGCAAGATTTCGCAGGCAAACGGCACGAACTCGAACAGTGCGCCGTGTCAATCGCGCCTGATCTTCGGCGTCTTGCCCGGTCGCCGCGCCCCTTTTTCGCGATGATACGGGCCTGATCCACACCGGGCTGACCGCGCAGGCAATGCGTCCAGGCACGCGCAAGGTGTCGGCGCCGGTGTTCGTATCGGGCGAACGCATCGGCTTGCCGCATCGCAGTGCAGAGGGTTTTCAGGCAAGCAAAGCGGCGAACGCCTCGCTTGCGCCTGGCGCATGGGTCTTGAGGCCTGTGCATCTTGGGCGGCAGGCACCGCTTTTGGTACGAGGCGGCGCGCCAAGGACAAGTCAAAAGCGGCACGCGGGCCGTTGCCGGGCGGCGGCGGCTCGTCTAGGCTCGCGGCGGCTGCTGCTTGGAAAGAAAACACTGCACTTGACCGATACCGCGCTCTCCCCCCGTTTTCTGTCGATCTACCGGCGGGACAAGAAAAACGTCGGCGATCTGTGGTCGGTGCCGCAAAAGTTCTTTCCGCTGCGCGGGGTCACCCATCTCGATCTGGCAGAGCCCGACAGCATCCCCAACGAGCCAGGCGTCTATGTCGTGGGCGGCGGCGGGCTGGGCCGGGCGGGCTTTCAGTCCTTCCTCGACCGGCTGACACGCAAGGACCGCAAGTACACGCTGATCGCCTGGGGCGTCGGCGCCGATACGGCCTTGGACAAGGCGGCCGTCTTCGGGGCCGGAACCGAGGCCGCCGCGCCCGAGGCCTATTTCAGCAGCTTCGATGCCGTCGGCACGCGGATCTGGCGCGACGCGGGCTATCGCGAGGGTGACATCTACGACTGGGTGCCCTGCGCGTCCTGCATGAGCGAGCTCTTCTTGAAGCTGCGCGACACAAGGCCGACCCGAAAACTCGGCATCTACGAGCACCTGCGCGTGCCGCTTGCCTCTCGCGTGCTGGAGGGGCAGAGCCCGCTGGCGCAGATCCCCGGTCTTGGCCCGCTTTTCAGCCGTGCGCCGGTTGCGTCGAACCGCGGCGCCGATCTGGCTGAAAAGCTCGAATTCATGGCCCGTCACGAGGTGATCGCCACCAACAGCTATCACGGGGTCTACTGGGCGACGCTTCTGGGCCGCAAGGTGCTGTGCTACCCGTTCAAGGACGGGCTTTTCACCTTCCGCCATGCGCCAAGCTATCCCGGCGAGGAGGGGCTGGAGGCGGCGATGGACCGGGCGCGGGCCTACCCCGAAGCGCTGGATGACTGCCGTGCCGCCAACATCGCCTTCTATCACAAGATGCAAGAGCGCTTCGGCGACTTTTAAAGCGCCGCGTTAGTCTTTGAAATCACTCCATTTAAGCTGCTGGTTGCGGGACACCCCGCAGGCCAGCGTGCGGCCCAGAACCTTGTCGAACTCATAGCCCGGGATGTCGCCCGATCCGGGCCGGCGCGCCCAGATATCGGCCTCGGAGATGGTGTGGCCCGCCGGCAGATCGGCATCGGCCACCACCGAGGCGCGGGCGAAGCGATAGACGTCTTCCTCGGGCCCGGTGCGCTCTTTTTCGTTGTGCAGCGCGGTATGGATCTCGCGGCTGCGGTCGATCAGGAATTTCAGCTCTGCGGGGTCCATCGAGCAGGAAATATCCGGCCCCTTGCGGTACCGCGTGTCGGTGTAGTGCCGCTCCAGGATGCATGCGCCAAGCGCGACCGAGGCCAGCGCCATCGAGGGGCCGATCGAATGGTCCGAAAAGCCCACCACGGCATTGGGAAAGGCGCGGCGCAGCTCGGTCACGCCCTTCAGCGAGACGATCTCGGGCGGCGAGGGATAAAGGTTGGTGCATTCCAGCAGCGCAAAGTCGATCCCCGCGCCATCGAGGATCGCAACGCTTGCCGCCACCGTGTCGATGCTTTGCATGCCGGTGGACATGATGACGGGTTTTCCCAACCGCGCGATATGCCGGATCAGCGGCAGGTTGTCGGCCTCGCCCGAACCGATCTTGAAGCCCGGCACGCCGATCCCGTTCAGAAAATCCGCCGCCGCGCGGGAAAACGGCGTCGAGATGTAGATCATGCCGGCAGCTTCGGTGAAGTCCTTCAGCGCAACCTCGTCATCGGGCGACAGGGCGCATTGCTGCATCACCTCCCAGATCGAGACGTCCGCATTGGGCGGAAAGATCGCCTTGGCCTCGTCGGTCATCTCGTCCTCGACGAAATGGGTCTGGTGCTTGATACACTCGCAGCCGGCATCGCGCGCCCGGCGCACCATGTCCTTGGCAACCTCCAGATCGCCGCCGTGGTTGATCCCGATCTCGGCAATCACAAGCGGGGGATGGGCCGCCGAAACGGTGCGCGCGCCAAGCGTAAACGAAGGGGTCATGGGGCGGGCCTTTGTTCTCTTTGTGCGATGCGGCCAGAGGTGCCACGGATCAGGGGGCCGGCGCAATGGGCTTGCGCGCAGGCCGGGCAGGGCGCGGCGACCGGGCAGGCATCGGGCGTATGCCCGCGCCCCGCGATCCAGGTTGGACAACGCGCCGGCGCCGGGGCAGAGTGAAGCCGTACTTGAGCCAGGAGACCGGTGTTGCCTCGCCCCTTGTCGATCTGCTTGGCCAAATGGTGCGCAATCGGCGGTCTGTTGGCAGCGCTCATGTGCGCCGCAAGCGCCGCGAAGGCCGATCCGATCGCCTGCGACACGCCGCTGATCGTGGTCGTCGCGGCCAGCCCGGACTTGGCCGCCAGGGTGTGCCGCGTCGCGGCAGAGGCGGATGCCATGCTATCGGCGCTGGGGCTGCGGCACAGCCGCCCGGTGACGATCGAGGTCACGCCGGATCTTGGCGTCTCTGCTGCGGGATGCGTGGCGTATTTTCACACCGGAGGCGCTGTGCTGACCATCCTTCCGCCCGATTGCCTCGAAGGCGAAGACGGGCGCCTCGGCCCGTTCCCAAAACTTGCCGCAGGGCCCCTCTTTGAAAGCCTCGTGATCCACGAGCTGGCGCATGCCTATGTCGAGGACAGCGCGGCCCCGGACAGCCTGCCGCGCCTGGTGCATGAATACATCGCCTATGCCGCGCAACTGGACTATCTGTCCAAACCGGACCGCGATGGCATCCTGCGCCGGTCAAAAGCCGACCTTCCGGTGGATCTTGCAGGCTTCAGCGAGGCACTGCTGAACTTCGCGCCGGACAGGTTTGCCGCGATGGCCTGGCTGCATCTGCGCGCGCAGCCGAAGCCGGCCGATATGGTGCAGGCCCTGCTGGACGGCACCGCCCGGTTCGAGATCTGGGACGAGTAACGGGCCGGAGCGCGCGGCTAGTGCCGCTCCCACGAACACAGATCGACGCCGGGGAAGGCTAAAAGCCGCTCTGTGGCGCCGGCGGGGACGCGGCGCGAGCAGCCCTCGATGTCGTCGGCGCGTGCGAAGACCGCGACGGTGCCGGGGTCTGCGCCGCCCGAGCACAGCTTGCCGGACGGCTCCAGCCGGGCCACGCGCCGGTCGCCGTCGTCGGATTGGGCAACGAAGATCAGGGTCGCATCGGTTCCGTTTTCCACGCAGACCGCCGCGCCATCGGCCAGCCCGGCGATGGGCGCGAGAAAAAGGGCGGGGGCAAGGTATCCAAGATGGCGCATGGGACGGATGCTGCACCTGGGCCGGCGCTTCCGTCCAATCACAAAAACCGCACATCAAGGTGAAGCGCGCGTGAGGACAAAGTGACCCGAAGCCTCGACTATCTGTCCTAGGCTTGCCGCATCACACACGGACATGGGAGGCAGAAATGCGAAATACACCACTTGGGCTGGTATCGATGGTCGGTGCCGCGACGCTTGCAACCGGGCTCGCCGCGCAGGAGTTCGGCACGGACGCCGATGGCGAATATGCCGCCCTGCTCTGGCAGGTCATGCAGGAAAGCCGGCTGACCGGCGACGGCGCTCTTTACGGGCATCCCTACGAGGGGATCGACCCGCACGGCGCGCTTCTGGAAACCTTCTACACCGAGGCGACCGTCGGCGGGCACACCGGAACGCTTGTCGTCAAGCGCAACTACGGGCCGGCCGAGGTCACGGTCGACGACGTGATCGGCGATCCGGCGGGTCACCTGGCCGCAGTGACCGTGATGTTCCGCCGCGAAGAGGGCTATGATCCCGACAATCAGAACTGGTTCTGGGTGAAATATCTGCCCGACGGCACGCTCGATCAGAACCCGGCCGGCATGAAACTGGCCGGGCGCGTTGCCAAGGGCGCCGATCAGGGCTGCATCGCCTGCCACTCGGCGCAGGACGACTACGTGTTCACCACGGATGCCGATCTTGCGATGATGAAGTGACGCCTCTGGCGGTCCGGGCGCGGGATCGCCGGCCGGCGCCGCGCCTTGGCAGAGCCGATACCGGGCCGCGCGCAACGCGCGGCCCGCTTGCAGGGCAGTTCGCTACGGCAGTTCTCTACGGCAGATCTCTACGGCAATCCGCTACGGCAGGCCGGGGACAGGCACCGGGTTGGTGGGCGTCATGTCCTTTATGATGGGCGCGCCCTCATGCTCCTTTTGCCCCCAGCACAGGACCGTGCCGTCTGCGACCGCGCAGCCGAAGGCCGGGGCAAGCGACACCCGGGTCACCCCGGCCATCCCCGGCACCCGCGCCGGCGGCTGTGACAGGGCCCGTCCGGCGCCCGGCACCTCGAAAAGCGGTGCGCCCCAGCAGATCACGTTGCCTGCATCGACCGCGCAGGCGTTGAAATAGTCGGCATCGAGGTCGGTTGCGTTCTCGATCCCGTCCACTTCGCCGATGCCCATGTAATCGAGGTCTTCCCGGGGCACCCTTGTGCCCAACTGACCCATGATGTTCGAGCCCCAGCACGTCACCTGGCCGCCGCGCTGTATGCCGCAGGCGAAATTTCTGCCGTTGGAGACCTGAGAGATCTGGCCGAAATACTCGGGACGCAGATGCAAGGGCTCGGTGGTCTCATAGATGAACGGCATCGCCGGCATCGTTGGGTTGTCCGATCCCCAGCAGACCAGCTCTCCGTCGGCGAATACCGCGCAGGTGTTCGCCACGCCAGTCGATATCGCGCGCACGCCCTCGCTGTAGGGGACCTTCGTCGGCTCGCCAACCGGATCGGTGTGGCCGCAGCCTATCTCGCCGCAGGCATTCTCGCCCCAGCACCAAGCGTCCGCGTCGCGCGAAATGGCGCAGACGTGGCCGTAGCCAAGATCGACGGCCCGGACTTTGGGAAGCCCCTCGACCACAAACGGCGTGCTGGTGAAGATCACCTGCTCGGCCCGCATCGACCGTTGATAGTCGAGCCCCCAGCACCAAAGCTGCGACTGCACATCGACGGCGCAGGCGCCGAACCGGCCCACGGCGACGCTTTGGGCCGGCGGCAGGTCAGCGATCCGCTGTGCGACAAGCGGCAGCGAGAACGTATCCCCCGGGATCTGCCCGAAGCAGTAGACATCGCCGGTGTCGTAAAGCGCGCAGCCCAGGAATTCCGCGACATCGACATCGACCGCGGTCTCGCCAAAGGCAGGCGTGCCGGCCACGAGCAAACCCAATGCCCACATATGTCGCATGTCTCGCCCTCCGGGTGCTTCCGCTTGCCTTGGGCTTCAAGCGTAGGGCGCCGCGGCCGGGCGCGTCTTGATCTTGCGCAAGGGGCGCGGCCCGCCGCGGCGCCCCGCGCAGACGGCCTATCGGCGCACGACCACTTCGTAGCCGGGCTCTTCTGGCTCGTCATCGACCATCTCGGCGGGAAAGCCCGGCGCGCGGATATCGAGCCCGGTGGCCTCTTCGAGCCGCTTGATGATGTTCGGCGACAGCTCGCGCGGGCCGAAGCGCTCTATGCCGTCGGCGAAGATCTCGGTCAGAAGCGGCGAGACCTCCAGCGGCACCCCGGTATCCTCGGCCAGACGCTGGAAAAGTCCGATATCCTTGGCCACCAGATCCATCGTGAAGCTGATATCGCGGCTGCCGTTCAGGATCACCTGGCTTTCGGTCTCGTGGACGAAAGAGTTGCCCGACGAGATGCGGATCGCCTCGTAGGTGGTGCCCAGATCGAGCCCCTGCGCCTGCATCACGGTCAGCGCCTCGGCCAGCGTCACAAGGTTGGCGGTGGCCAGGTAGTTGGTCATCACCTTCAGGACCGATGCGCTGCCCAGCGGCCCGGTGTGCAGCACCCGGCGTCCCAGCGTCGACAGGATCGGCAGCGCGCGCTCGAACGTGGCGCGCTCGCAGCCGGCGAAGATCGCGATGTTGCCGGTGGCGGCGCGGTGGCAGCCGCCAGAGACCGGGCAATCGATCGCCTCGGCGCCGGCCGCCAGCGCAAGCCCCGCAAGGCGGCGCAGCTCGCCGGCATCGGTGGTCGACATCTCGGCCCAGATCTTGCCGGGGCCAAGACCCCCCAGCAAACCTTCGGGACCCTCCATCACCGCAGCGCAGGCCGCCGGGCTGGGCAGGCAGGTGATCAGGTAGTCGCAGTCCCGCGCCATCTCTGCCGGGCTCTCGCCCCACCGCGCGCCGCGGTCCAGAAACGGTGCCGCGGCGTCGCGGTCAAGATCGCGGACCGTCAGGTCATGGCCGCCGCGCAACAGGCTGCCCGCCAGCTTGGCGCCGACATTTCCAAGACCGATAAAGCCGATTTTCATATGCGTCTTTCTCCCGCGCGCCGTGCGCCCTTTCCGCAAAGTGCCGCGATCGGGCCGCTTTGCAACTGAATTTTGCCGTGCGGTCCGTTGACCGTGCACAATTGTGTACCGCTAAGCTGTCTGAAAGCTTGGATTTTTTGTTTACAGAGCGGCGAATCAATCTAGGTTGCAGAGCCAAGGAGAGCAGAGCCGATGACGCGACCCAAGGACCACCCGCTGCGCTATGAGCTGGCCAACGAGCTGCATGCCCGCCCGTTCCCGGCGCTGCAGTCTCCGTGCCGGGCCGTGTTCCTGGCCATCAAGCGCGAGGAAAACGCCGTGGCGCGCGACCGCGATGCGGACCGGGTGCACCTGATCGATCTGCTGGACCGCTTCGGCGCAACCCACCCCAAGCCGGGCGCGACGCACTGGTTCGGCACAACCGGCAAGTACCAGATGAAGTGGGAAAGCCATACCGAGTTCGTGACCTACACCATCTTCGGCTCTGGCGTGGCCGAGCGCCCGTTCGATGCCTCGACCTTCAACGTCTTTCCCAAGGACTGGCTGGATGCCATTCCCGGTGTGCGCATCACCTCGGCGCTGATCCGCGTCGAGGAGCTGACCGACGAGGCCGGCATTCCCGAGAAGCTGGATGCATGGTTCGTGCCCGAAAGCCTGGCAGTCAGCTACGTGGTCGACAGCACCGCGATGATCGCCGGCGATTTCCGGATCGACGAGGGCGGTCACATGCGCTTCGCCGTCTTCATCCGCCCCGGCACCGATGCGCGCCGCGTGGGGCGGATCGTACAGCGCGTCTGCGAGATCGAGACCTACAAGACCATGTCGATGCTGGGTCTGGCCCGCGTGCGCCAGCTTGGCGGCCGGATGGGCGAAATCGACCAGGAGCTGACCTCGCTGATGGGCGAGATGACCGGCGGCACCAGCAGCGCGGACGTGACGCTGAAGGGCCTTCTGGCGATCTCGTCAGAGCTTGAGAACATGCTTGCGCGCTCGTCGTTCCGCTTCGGTGCGACCGGCGCGTACGAGCGATTGGTCAATCAGCGCATCGAGGTGTTGCGCGAGGAACGCTTCGAGGGCCGCCAGACCCTGGGCGAGTTCATGATGCGGCGGTTCCAACCCGCGATGCGGACCGTGAAATCGGCCGAGGCGCGCCTGCGGGCGATGGCCGAACGCGCCTTGCGCGCCGGCAACCTCTTGCGCACGCGGGTCGATGTCGAACGCTCGGCGCAGAACCAGAACCTTCTGGAAAGCATGGATCGGCGCGCCGATCTGCAGCTGCGCCTGCAGCGCACCGTCGAGGGGCTCTCGGTCGTGGCGATCAGCTATTACGCGGTCAACCTTGCGCTTTACGTGCTGGGGCCGGTGGGCCGCGAGGTCGGTGTCGACAAGCTGATCCTGACCGCCTTGGTGACCCCGGCGGTCATCCTCGGGGTCTGGTGGCTGGTGCGGCAGATCCGCAAGTCCGTCGAATAGGGTTTCGCTACTTGCCGATCAGTTCGGCCGGCGCGCGCACCGGCGCGGCGTCGGTGGCCAGAAGCCCGGTCGCCCGCCCGGCGACCATCGCGCCCCAGGCCGCATAGAGATTGGCCAGAACCGCGGCGACCAGGATGCCGGCAAAGCCGAACATGGCGACCCCGATCCACGCCAGGGGCAGGTAGACGACGAAGATCCGCGTCAGGCTGAGCCCGGTGGACCACAGCGCTTTTGAGCGCGCGTTCATCGCGGCGTTGCCGGTCACCAGGATGCCGTAGCCGAAAAGGCTCCATCCCACGATGCGCAGGTATTGCTCGGTAAAGCGCGCAGCGTCCGCGTCCGAGGCGATGGCGGATGCGATCCAGCCGCCAAACAGCGTCAGCACGGCGGCCGCTGCGGCCCCGTAGGCCAGGCAGACCCCCCAGCTGAGCCAGACAGCGCCGCGCGCCCGGTCCTGCCGCTTGGCGCCCCAGTTCTGGCCCACCACCGGCCCGATGCCCGACGACAGCGCCAGAAGCGGCACCAGCGCCAGCGATTGCACCCGCGTGGCGGCGCCGAAGCCGGCCACCGCGGTCTCGCCCAGCGTGGCGACGGCGGCGGTGACGGCGGCCATGCCGGCGGGGTTGATGGCGTTCGAAAACGCCGCCGGAAAGCCGACCTTGAGGATCGATCTGGCCGATCCCGCAAAGCCGGTGCCAAGATTGCCGCACGTGCGGATGATGCCCGAGCGCAGCGCCCAGCCAATCGCGATGCCTGTCGCGGCGATGCGGGCGAAGGCGGTGGCTTGCGCCGCGCCCGCGACCTCCATCGCCGGAATCGGGCCCCAGCCGAAGATCAAGATCGGGTCGAGCGCCACGTTCACCGCCGCCGAGATCACCATGATGATCGCCGAGCGCGCGCCGTCGCCATGGGCGCGGAAGGTGGCGTTGATCGTCATCATCAGCACCAAGAAGGGAAAGGACAGCGCCCACCAGGGAATGTACTGGGCGATGGCCGCCTGCACCTCTGGGCCGGCGCCCATCAGCGCGAACAGATAGGGGTGAAGGACCAGCACCAGAAGCGCCACCACGATGCCCAAACCGGTGCCAAGCGCCAGCGTGTGCAGCGCAAGCCGGTTGGTGTCCTGCGCGTCGTCGTCCCGCCCGATGCTTTGCGACAGCGCCGCGTTGGCGCCGGCTGAAAGCCCGATGGCAAGCGAGGTGATCGCCGCCGTGACCGGGTAGATGAAGCCAACCGAGGCCAGCTCGGTCGCGCCGATCCGGCCGAGGAAATACGCATCCGCGATGCCGACGCTGAGCACCGCGAAGATGCCAAGCGCCATCGGCGCCGAGACGGCCGACAGCGCGCGCCAGATCGGCCCTTCGGTCAGATCGCGTGTGTTTGCGGCCATGGCGATGTGCCGGGCGCGCCGCTAAGGGGGCGGGCGCATCCGGTATCCTTACTAGGTTGCGGTTGGCCGGAGATGTAGCGCGCGCCGCGCCGGTCTCAACGTCCGCGAATGCGCGGGTCGAGCGCGTCGCGCAGACCATCGCCGATATAGTTGACGCTCAGCACCGTCAGCGAGATCGCAAGGCCCGGCCAGATCACCCGCTCGGGGTATTGCTGCAGGTAGTCGGTGGCATCGAACAGCAGCCGCCCCCAGGTCGGAAAATCGGGCGGAAAGCCGAGGCCCAGGAACGACAGCGCGCTTTCGGTGATGATCGCGTTGGCGATCCCCAGCGTGGCCGAGACCATGATCGGCGACATCACGTTGGGCAGAAGGTGACGGGTGATCATCGCCGCATTGGAGGTACCGATCGAGCGCGCCGCCAGAATGAACTCGCGCTCTTTCAGCGCCAGCACGTCGCCGCGCACGATCCGCGCCGTGGGCATCCACGAGGTGATGCCGATGGCGGTGACCATCAGGATGAAGATCCCGGTCTCGGGCCCGAAGGCGGTCGACAGGGGCTGCCGGAAAAGCGTCACCATGACCAGCAGCAGCGGCAACAGGGGCAGAGCGAGAAACAGGTCCGTCATCCGCATCAGGATCCCATCCAGCGCCCGGAAGAAGCCTGCAAGCACGCCGATGAGGGTGCCCAGAAGCAGCGCCAGCAGCATCGCGGTGACGCCCACCGCCATCGAGACCTGACCGCCCGCCATCATCCGCGCCAGCGTGTCGCGGCCAAGCTGGTCGGTGCCGAAGGGGTGCGCCAGCGAGGGGCCCTGGTTGCGCGCGCGAATGTCGATGAAGGTCGGATCGAGCGTCCAGATCAGCGGTCCCAGCGTCACCGCCAACAGCACCAGAAGGAAAAAGCCCGCCCCAAGCAGCGCGCCCTTGTGGCTTTTGAACTGGTCCCAGACATCGCGCCACTGGCTGCGCGGCGGGCTGGCCAGATCCACCCCGCCAAGCGCGCCGCCGGCCGGCACCGCGCCGGCGGGCACGATGTCGACATGCTCTTCGCCCTGGCGGGCGCCCGATCTCCGAGGCGTTTCAGTCATAGCGGATCCTGGGATCGAGCAGGCCATAAAGCACGTCCGCGATTAGGTTGAAGAGCACGATCAGGATCGCGAAGATGAAGGTCAGCGTTTGCACCGTGGGCAGATCGTTGGCCTGGATGGCGGTGATCAGGAGCTGGCCGAGCCCGTTCACCTTGAAGACCTGCTCGGTGATGATCGCGCCGCCAAAGACCTGCGGCACGCCCAGCGCGATCACGGTCACCACCGGGATCATTGAGTTGCGCAGCACATGAACCAGCACCACGACCTTCTCCGACAGCCCCTTGGCGCGCGCGGTGCGCACATAGTCCTGGCCCAGATTGTCAAGCATCGAGGCGCGCATGAAGCGGCTGATCTGCGCGGCGTTGAAAAGCGCCAGCACGAAGACCGGCATCGCCATCTGCTTGACCTGCACCACGAAGCTGTCCCAGTCGCTGACCACATGGGTGGTGTCGTAGATCGACGGAAACCATCCCAGATTGACCGAGAAGACCACGATCAGCAGGACGCCCGAAAAGAAGGTCGGGACCGAAAAGCCGACCATCGACACGAAGGTGCCCACCTGGTCGAACCACGAATACTGCCGGTAGGCGGAATAGATGCCGATCGGCAGCGCGATCAGCACGCCGACGACATAGGACAGGCCCACCACCCACAATGTCTGCGGCATCCGCTGGGCGACGATGTCCATCACCGGGCTGCGGGTCTGCCAAGAGATCACCCGCTGCTCGCCGCCGGCGAAATCGGTGCCGGCCATGATGTCGATCAGGTGCAGCGGTTCGATCACGAAGAACTGGTAGAGCCATTTGCCGAAGCGGATGTGGATTGGCTCGCCCAGGCCAAGCGCCTCGCGCATCCGCTCTTTGACCTCGGGCGGCACGGTCAGCGGCACCTGCGCCATCGGATCGCCAGGGGCCAGCTCCAACAGAAGGAAGATCACCAAAGAGATGAACAGAAGCGTCGGGATCGACAGGATCAGCCGGCGGGCCGTGAATTGAAGCATCAGACGCCTTGGTTCATGTCTTTGAAATCGTCAGGGGGCGGCGGCCCGGGGGGTCGTCCCGCGCCGCCGCAGTTCGGCTTATTCGACGCGGTGCCAGTCGGCCGCGTTCCAGATCTCGCTGTCCCAGGTGTTCAGGATCACCCCGCCCAGCGAGTTGGCATGGGCCGACACCCGGCCACGGTCGACAAGCGGAATGATGATATATTCCTGCATCAGCTTGTCGTTCATGGCCTTGGCAAGCCGGGCGCGCTCGTTGATGTCGCCGGTGGTGGCCATCTCGGCCACAAGGGCGTCATACTCTTGCGAGCAATAGCGCGGCATGTTGTTGCCCTGCCATTGGGTCTCGGGGCGCGGCGCCTGAATGCATTCCCAGTTGGCCATGTAGCTTTCGGGATCGGTGCCGTCGAAGTTGTTGGCGTACATCTCGACATCGGCGAAGAACTTCTGGAACGTGTCCGGAGAGCCCGGGTCCGATCCGAAGAACACCGATGCATCGATGTTGCGCAACTCGGTCTCGACGCCGATCTCGGCCCACCACTGCTTGATCAGCGCCTGGAAGTCCTGGCGCACGGCGTTGGTCGAGGTCTGGTAGAGGATCGACAGCTCTACCCCGTCCTTGTCGCGCACCCCGTTGCCGTTGCTGTCGACCCAGCCGGCGCTGTCAAGCAGCGCATTGGCGCCGGCGATATCCTGCACCAGGCAGCCGTCGTTGGCGGTCGAGGCGTAGATCGCCGGGGCGGGCAGCACGTTGCAGGTCGGCCGGCCCGCGTCGCCATAGCCGATCTCGACCAGAAGCGCGCGGTCGATCGCCATCGACAGCGCCTGCCGGACCGCCACGTCGGTCAGGAACGGGTGCGGGTGATCGGCGGTCCCGCGGCGCGCGCCAAGCGCGGGATCGGGATCGGTGAGGTTGATCATGATCCGCTCGACAAATGTGCCGAAGCCAGAGACGACCTTGCCCTTGCCGGCCGCTTCCATGTTGGCCAGCACGTCGGGCGCCAGTTGCAGGTTCCAGGCGTAGTCGAACTCGCCGGTCTCCAGCACCGAGCGGCCCGCCGCCGTGGCATCGCCGCCGCCCTTGAAAGTGACGCTGGCGAAGGCCGGTTTGGCCGGATCGCGGTAGTTGTCGTTGGCCGACAGGGTGATCACGTCATTGGGGCGGAACTCGTCCACCACGAAGGGGCCTGTGCCGATGGGGTTGAAGTTCGCCTCGGTGCATTCGGGCGCCTTGGGGCCCATGCACTCGGCAAACTGCGCTTTCTGGATGATCGGCGCCTGCGCGCCCACGAACGGGCCGTAGGGGAAGGGCTTGGAGGCGCCGAAATTCACGATCACGGTCAGATCGTCGGGGATGTCGACGCTGGTGACGTCGTTGTATTTCTCGGACTGGGCGCAGCCGCCGCCCTCGGCGGTGCAATACTCCCAGCTGAACTTGACGTCTTCAGAGGTCACCGGCGAGCCGTCCGACCACAAAAGACCGGGCTTCAGCTTCCAGGTCACCTGGGTCAGCTCGGCGTTCACGCCGCCATTCTCGACCGTCGGCACGCTTTCGGCGAGCCACGGCACCATGTTGCCGTCCTGGTCGTAGCGGGCCAGCGGCTCGATCACGAGGCTGGCCGCCTCAAGCTCTTTGGTGCCGCCGGACAGGTAGGGGTTCATGATGGACGGGGCCTGCCAATAGATGATCTTGACCTCGCCATCCGCGCCCCGCTCGGCCAGTGCCGCCGGGGCCATGACAAAGGCAGCCGCCGCGCCCAAAAGCGTCATTTTGTTACTCATGTCAGTCTCCTTGTTGGACAGGCTCACGCCAGTCGCGCCGGCGCATCGGCCGAGGCGTCTGGTCGTCACGATGTGCAGGTTGGGTGACGTTCACCGCGATCCCGTTTTCGTTTTTGTTTGCCGCTCCCACCCCCCGGGGCAAGAACCTGGCTTCAGTCTCGGCGTAAACTCGCTTAGATTGCAAGCTTTCCGCGTGCTCAAATTCCCGTGCGCCGCAGAGGGCGGCGCCTGATCGGGCGCCCGCACAGCGCGCGCGACGGGGCTTGGGACGGGGCTAGGTTTGACACTGCCCGCCTTCTGCGCCTAGCGTCAACACGCGCGTGCACAAGGCAAATCTGGATGCTTGACGATACCGGCCGGCGGCCAATTGCGAAGATCGAGAACCTGCGGGTGGAATTCGAAACCAAGGACGGCACGGTCCTTGGGGTTGAAAACGTCAGCTTCAAGATCAACCCTGGAGAGACGGTCTGCGTGGTGGGCGAGTCGGGCTCCGGCAAGTCGGTGTCCTCGCTGTCGCTGATGCGGCTGGTCGAGTTCGGCGGTGGGCGGATCGCCGGCGGTCGGCTGCTTTTCGACCGCAGCGGCGCGGGCGAGATGGACCTGGCCGAGGCCAGCGACGATCTGATGCGCACGATCCGCGGCAACCAGATCGGGATGATCTTCCAAGAGCCGATGACCTCGCTCAACCCGGTCTTCACCGTGGGCCGCCAGCTGACCGAGGGATTGCGCGTTCACAAGGGCATGACCCGGGCCGAGGCCGAGGCCCGCGCGCTGGAGCTTCTGCGCCAGGTCCGCATCCCCGAGCCCGAGCGGCGGCTGAAGCAATACCCGCACGAGCTTTCGGGCGGTATGCGCCAGCGCGTCGTGATCGCCATCGCGCTTGCCTGCGAGCCGCGGCTTTTGATCGCCGACGAGCCCACGACGGCGCTGGACGTCACCATCCAGGCCGAAATCCTCGCCCTGATCGACCGGCTGAAGCGCGAGACCGGCACCGCGGTGATGTTCATCACCCACGATATGGCGGTGGTGGCGCAGATGGCCGACCGCGTGGTGGTCATGTTCCGCGGCAACAAGGTCGAAGAGGGGACGGTTGAAGAAATCTTCGAAAACCCCCGACATGATTACACAAAATCGCTGCTGGCCGCGGTGCCCAAGCTGGGCGAGATGACCGGCAAGCCGGCGCCCGAGCCAATGCGCCTGATGGGCGCAAAGCCCGGCGTCGAGGGCCCGATCGACATGCGCGACGGGCGCACGCTTCTGGACGTGAAGAACCTGGTCACCCGCTTTGCGGTCAAGGGCGGCTTTTTTCGCCGCACGGTGGCCAATGTCCACGCGGTCGAGGATGTTAGCTTCCAGATAAAATTTGGCGAAACGCTGAGCCTCGTTGGGGAATCGGGCTGCGGCAAGTCCAGCGCCGGCCGCTCGATCCTGCGCCTGGTAGAGCCGCAATCGGGCGAGGTCTGGCTCGATGGCCAGAACGTCATGGACTACGGGCCAAGCCGGCTGCGGCAGGCGCGGCGCGACATGCAGATGGTGTTTCAGGACCCTTTCGCCTCGCTCAACCCGCAGATGCAGCTTTCCGACCAGGTGGCCGAGCCGCTGCGCAATTTCGATATCGCCCGCGGATCAGAGCTGGCCGACCGCGTCGCCCAGCTTTTCGACCGGGTCGAGCTGCCGCGCGCTTTCCTGCGCCGCTACCCGCACGAGCTGTCCGGCGGCCAGCGTCAGCGCGTCGCCATCGCCCGCGCCCTTGCGCTCAACCCCAAGCTGATCATCGCCGACGAGGCGGTGAGCGCGCTGGATGTGTCGGTCCAGGCGCAGGTGCTCAATCTGATCATGGAGCTGCAGGCCGAGCTTGGTATCTCGATCCTGTTCATCAGCCACGACATGGCCGTGGTCGAGCGCGTCAGCCACAACGTAGGTGTGATGTACCTTGGCCGCATCGTCGAGATCGGACCCCGGTCCGCGATCTTCGAGGATCCCCGGCACGACTACACCCGCGCGCTGCTGAAAGCGGTGCCGATCGCCGATCCGCGCAAGCGCAAGTCGGACAAGGATCTCAACTTCAAGCCGATCCCGTCGCCGATCTTCCCCGTCGGCCACGAGCCCGGCCCGTCGGTCTATGACGAGGTCGCACCGGGCCATTTGGTGCTGCGGGGGTAGGGGGCGGCGGGTCTTTTCCGGGCCCGAAGAAGACGGTGATCTGCGGTCGCAGACAATTTCGCCGGCGCCGCGTCCTTGCTCAGCGTTGCGTCCCTGGTCAGATTTGCGTCCTTGCTCAGCGCCCCGTCCCTGGTCAGCGCCCCGTCCCTGAACCCGCGCCCCGCCTGCGCTGCCAAATCGCTCTGGGACGGGCCTTGCAGGCACTTGCGAAAGGGGTTGCTGAAGCCAACTTCCTTTCGTTGCGCCGGCGCGGGGTTCCGGGCCGGTGGAAATACCATCGAAGATCGTCCTTGCGGCCATTCCGGAATTCACCGCCGATCATACCGGATCGATCCTGCAAGCAAGCGTTCTGGGATTTTCCGAAGAGGGCAATGCCGAGATACGCAAATTGCAGATACTGATCGCCCTCCAATGTGCCCGGATCGGCCATGGTGTCGGCAAAAGGTCTGGATTTCTCAGGGCTGTCGCCCACCGTGGCTGCGATGCCCCGCAATGCCGCCACTGCGTTTTGATATGTCTGTGAAGAGATCGCCCAGGTGCTGGCCCGGACTTGCGCCGCCACGTCGGCGCGGCCGGCCAAACAGCTATGGAACCGACGATACTCGATGCGAGCTGAGCGGCGTCAGACATCTGCAATCCTCGCCAACCGGATCGAGACCGGCGGAGCTGGCAGGCAATGCCGTGTTTGACGCCATGCCGGGCCGGCACATCATGTGTCCAACCAGCAAGGCGGGATCTACTCGCTCTGCGCCGCTTCGATCAGCAAGCCCGCCAGCGCAGCTTCCAGCGCGGGCACCAGATCGGTGCTGTCATCGACGACACCGACATCCGAATTGATCTGAAACGCGATTGTAAGGCCGTGACCGCCATAGTGGCGAAGGCTGGAGACATAGCCGGGGATCCAGCCGCCATGGCCGTAGACCGGGCCGAATTCGGTCTGCGAATAAATGGCGACACCGCTTCCATAAAGGATCCCGGGCGCATCCGGGTGGACCGAAACGCCATCAAGCAGGCGATCGAGATATGGCGTCCCCAGCGCCGCCCCCGAGAACAGCGCATCGCCCCATCTGGCAAGGTCGTGGGACGTGGACACAAAGCCCCCGCCTGTCCACTCGGCGGCCGGGTTCCACAGCAGCGCGCCATCCGCGTCCATCGTGCGGCTGGGCAGGCCGAACGTGTTGTCCTGGCCGGTGTAGCCGACCGCAAGGCCGGGCAGAACCGGCGAGGCCGAAGGGCTCGTCTCGTTCAGACCCAGCGGGCCGAGAAACCGCTCTTGCACGAGGCCATAGAAGTCGCGTCCTGCCGCGTTCTCGATCACCAGTCCAAGAAGCAGATAGCCGGTATCGGTGTAGGACCACGCGCTGCCCGCCTCGAAAAGCGGCGGGGTGTCGAGGACGAAGGCGATGGCCTGCTCGGCCCCGAAATCCGCCTCTGCTCCTCGCGCGACTATGGCTTGGACCACCCCCTCCATATGCACATGGTCCGGCAGCCCCGATGTATGGGTCAGCAAGTGGCGGATGGTCATCTCGTTGGCGTTGGGCAGGCGGGCGAACCACGGTTCGGCCCCCAGATATTGCGACACCCGGTTCTGGCGGCTGACGGCGCCGTCGCTCTCCAGGGAAAGAACGAGCGCGCCGACCAGCGTCTTTCCCACGCTTGCCGCCAGCATCCGGGTCTTCGGTGTCATCTTCGCGCCGGCCTCGGCATCGGCCAACCCGACCGCAACGTCACCTGCGGTGCCGTCCGGCAGAACGTAGGACAGCGTCGCTCCGGGGAACTGGTACTCGGTTTGAAATGACACCAGCAGGCCATGCACGCGCGCTTCCAGATCGGCGCTGTCCGCCATGGCGGGCCCGCCGCCCAGCGCGCCCAGCACGGCTGCGATCAGCAAACGCAGCGTCATTGCGCAGGCCCGCGTTCACCTGCAATGACCTCGGTCGCAGCGCCTTCGCGGGTGAACATCGTGTCTCGGTTCCACCAGATGACCACCGCCGCCACGGCCACCAGTATCCAGGTGTCGTAGGGCTGCGCATCCGGCCAGAACGGGTTGATCAATTGCCAGTGAAACAGCATCGGCCAAAGCAGGCCGCCGCGGGTCCGGTTGAAAATCGGGGTGACCAGAACGGCAAGCGTGATGTTGCCCACAAAGAAGGGCAGGAAGTTCCAGCCCGCATAGACCGTGCCGGAAAGGAAAAATGCCGGCAGGTGCCACACGCCCCAGACCGCCCCGATGATCGCGCCGGCCCAGATCGGCGCCAGGTGCCGTTGCAGGATCGGTTGCGCGACGCCGCGCCAGCCGAACTCTTCGATCGGGCCAAGAAACAGCATCATGAACAGCACAGCCACCAATGCCCCAACGCCGCCCGGCGGAACCGGAGCAAGGGGCGGCCCGCTCTTGAGCAGCGATCCCGCAAGGTAGACAAGCGGAATGCCGATCACGACGAAGGCGACCCAGCCCGGCGGGCAGCGCCAGAGAAAAAGCCGCGCCAGGAACGGCTTCAGGCCCCCGGGACCCGCGAAGTAAAGCACCAGCGCGAAGGCGGAAAGTGCCGGCGCCCAGGTGGCGATGAAGAAGAACGGGTGCGAGCCGCTGATCTGGCCAAACGTCGCCGACGCCCATTCCGGGCGCAAGATGTAGATCCCGACGACACCCCATGTGATCGCGAAGGTCAGAAGGAAAAATGCGATCAGGGCTTTGGACGGTATCGAGAGACCCTCAACGGGCGCTGCGGCATTCGTCATGGCAGAAATCTCCCCGGGCAATAGCCATGGCAAAACGCTACTCGGGTTCGCGGCCTTGGTGCATGATCTCAGTCAAATCCGCCGGTGTGGCGGCGCAGATCGCAATCAGGAACCGAGCCCAAGATAGGGCGCGGCAAGGACAGCTTGCATCGCGCATCGCCGGGCATCCCGTGTCAGACAGCCAATCAGCCAATCAGCCAGCCAACCAGCCAGCCAGTCAGCCAGATAGCCATCCAGACAGACAGCCAGACAGCCAGACAGACAGACCGGCCATGCCCGGCCCGACATCCGCAAGTTCTGCACACCGGCAAGCGCTCGATCAACGAGTTGTGCCCGCCATGCATCCCAGGCGCCCAAAGGGTCATGGAAGACCGGCGCGCCCAAGGCCGCGGTTGTCGGCGGCCCCGCGCCGCCACCGGGCGAAAAGTTGAACCGCCATCTGCCGCGCTTCGCGGCGGCGATCATGAGCGCGCCTTCGGTGATGGATGCGCCCCCGGCCATCAGGACGGATCGGCGCCCAAGGCGCAAATCCACGGCTTCTGGGGCATCCCCGGCGGCCGGCCGCAAGGGGATGGCCGGCGCGCTGGCCCGCGCCGTTGCCGGCCAATAGCGGCACGCATGATGCCTCGTTCGGCTTGACAGCCGGTCAGAACCCGAAGCGCCGCCCTTCGGCCGGCATCTGCGGACCCGGCGATACCCGCGCAGGCGCACCGGCCCGCACCGATCGCATGGCCCGCACCGATCGCATGGCCCGCCGGCAGAAGCGGCGTGCGGAAATCCGGGCCGGCAAAGGCGAAGGCCCTCCACTGAAGCGGCGCTGCCATGTCGCTTGCGCGCCGCCCATAAGGGGGGTTGCGACAGGTCGATCGGGCGATCGGCTCTTGACCCCGCGCGCCCCTGCTGCATGTTGCGACGCATCGCGAAAAAGGAGCGCCCGATGCCCGTCCGCAACCGATTTGCCGAAATGATGCCCGATCTTTTGGCCTGGCGCCGCGATTTTCACGAAAACCCAGAGCTGCTCTTCGACGTGCACCGCACCGCCGGGATCGTTGCCGAAAACCTGCGCGGCTTCGGCTGCGATGAGGTGGTCGAGGGGATTGGCCGCACGGGCGTGGTGGGCGTGATCCACGGGCGCACGCGCGCCTCGGGGCGCAGCATCGGGCTCAGGGCGGACATGGACGCGCTGCCGATCGCCGAGGCCACGGGGGCCCCGTACGCCTCAAGGGTGCCGGGAATGATGCATGCCTGCGGCCATGACGGGCACACCACGATGGTGCTCGGCGCGGCCCGCTACCTGGCCGAGACGCGGAATTTCGACGGCACGGTGGTGGTGATCTTCCAGCCCGCCGAAGAGGGCGGCGGCGGCGGCCGCGAGATGGTCGAAGACGGCCTGATGAAGCGCTTCGGGATCGACGAGGTCTACGGCATGCACAACGTCCCCGGCCGCGCGGCGGGCACTTTCGCAATCCGCCCCGGCGCGTTCTACGCCGCCGCTGACGAATTCAAACTGCGCATCACCGGCAAATCGGGCCACGCCGCCACCCCGCACGAGACAACCGACGCGGTGGTGATCGCCGCGCAGGTGATCATGGGCCTGCAGGCCCTGCGCGCGCGCGAGTTCGATCCGGTCAAATCCATGGTTATTTCGGTCACCACGATGCAGGCGTCCTCGAATGCGCATAACGTGATCTCGGACGCGGTGACCCTCGGCGGCACGGTGCGCACCATGGACGAGGCCGTCCGCGATGCGGTCGAGCGCCGCATGGCCGAGGTGGCAACCGGCATCGCCGGCAGCTTCGGCGGCGCGGCCGAGCTGGATTACATGCGCGGCTACCCGGTGATGGTCAATGCCGAGACCGAGACCGCCTATGCGGCCGCCGCCGCGCGCGCCGTCACCGGCGAATGCGCCGATGCGCCGATCTATATGTGGGGCGAGGATTTCGGCTTCATGCTGAACGAATGTCCCGGCGCCTATATCCATCTCGGCGTCGGCGATGTCGCACCGCTCCACACGCCGGGCTATGATTTCAACGACGAGGTGCTGCCGCAGGGCTGCTCGTGGTTCGTCGAGGTGGCCGAGCAGCGCTTGCCCTTGAAATCGGGCTGAGGGTTTACCATCCAAGTGTTTCAAATATCGCCGCCGGAGGCATGAAGACTTTTGTGCCTCCGGCGGAGGTATTTCTGGCCAGATGAACCCGGGAGCTATCCGCCCGTGTGGCTCATGTGGCGCGACATCTGCCCGTCCGGCCGTTGCCGCGAATAATCGAAATCATGGCCCTTGGGCTTGAGCGAAATCGCGGCGCGGATCGCCTCCTTGAGCGGTGCGTCGGTTTCGGGGAAAGACCGCAGAGGGGCGCGCAGATCGGCCATGTCCTCTTGACCGAGGCACATGTAAAGCGCGCCGGTGCATGTCAGGCGCACCCGGTTGCAGCTCTCGCAGAAATTATGCGTCAGCGGCGTGATGAAGCCGATTTTCTGCCCGGTCTCCTCAAGCCGCACGTAGCGCGCCGGACCGCCGGTGCGCTCGGCCAGATCGGTGAGCGTGTACCTTTCAGCAAGGCGCGCGCGCAGATCCTTCAGCGGCCAGTACTGGCCGAGCCGGTTTTCATTGCCGATATCGCCCATCGGCATAACCTCGATGAAAGTCAGATCCATGTCGCGCGCCGCGCACCATTCGGCAAGTGAAAACAGCTCGTCCTCGTTGAAGCCCTTGATCGCGACGACATTGATCTTCACCCGCAGCCCGGCCTGTTGCGCCGCATCGATGCCGCGAAGCACCTGGGGCAGGCGGCCCCAGCGGGTGACCTCGGCGAATTTCGCCTCGTCTAGCGTATCGAGCGAGACGTTGATCCGCCGCATTCCGGCCGCGTGAAGATCGCCCGCGAAACGCGCCAGTTGCGAGCCGTTCGTCGTCACTGTGAGCTCCTTCAATGCGCCGCGCTCCAGATGCCGCGCCATGGCGTTGAAGAAGGTCATGATATCGCGGCGCACCAGCGGCTCGCCGCCGGTGATCCGCAGCTTTTCCACGCCCAGATCGATGAAGGTGCTGCACATGCGGTCCAGCTCTTCCAGTGTCAGAAGCTCTTTCTTGGGCAGAAAGGTCATGTTCTCGGACATGCAATAGACGCAGCGGAAATCGCACCGGTCGGTCACGCTGACGCGCAGGTAGTTGATCGCGCGCTGGAACGGGTCGATGAGCGGGGCCTCGGTCATGGCGCCAAGCTATGCGCCCCGCGCCGGCGGGGCAAGCCGATTGCGCGCCGCCTCGCGGTAAGATGCGCGGCAAGATGGCGGCAAGATGATTGACCGCCGGCCGCCCGGCCGCCGATACTCGGCCCATGCCGCCGCGCGCAATCACCACCGCCAACCAGAAGGGCGCGGACTGGGACACCCATCTGCGCGGCTTTCGCTGGCGCGTACCGAAGCGGTTCAACATCGCCGAGGTCTGCTGCGACGCCTGGGCGCGGGCAGAGCCGGCCCGCGTGGCGATCCGCCATGTCGGGCAGGACGGATCGGTCACCGGCTGGAGTTACGGTGCCCTGAGATCGGCCTCGAACCGGCTTGCAAACGCGCTTGCGGCGCGCGGGGTGCGGCGCGGCGACCGGGTGGCGCTTGTTCTGCCGCAAGGGCCCGAAGTGATGATCGCGCATTTCGCCGCCTACAAGCTGGGCGCGATCGTACTGCCGATGGTCACCCTCTTCGGCCCCGATGCGCTGGCCTACCGCCTCGGCGACAGCGGCGCCTCTGCGCTGGTCTGCGATCCGGTCTCGCTCGGCAGGGTCCAAGGCCTCGCCGCCGATCTGCCCGCGCTGCGCGAGATCTATGTCACCGGCACCGGGACCGGGCCGGGACCTGACGGGGTCCGCGGGTTCTGGGCCGAGATCGACGCCGCGCAAGAAAACATCACCGCGGCCCCGACCGGCCCGGACGATCCTGCTTGCCTGATCTATACCTCCGGCACCACCGGCCCGCCGAAGGGCGCTTTGCACGCGCATCGCTACCTTCTGGGGCATCTGCCCTCGGTCGAGTTGCATCACGAGCTTTTGCCGCAACCCGGCGATGTCGGCTGGACGCCGGCCGATTGGGCCTGGATCGGCGGGCTGATGGATCTCGCGCTGCCGTGCCTCTACCACGGCGTGCCGCTCATCTCGCACCGGTTTGCCAGGTTCGACCCCGATGCCGCTTTCCGCCTGATCCGCGACATGGGCATCCGCAATATCTTCCTGCCGCCCACGGCGCTGAAACTGATGCGGCAGACGGCAGTGCCGCAAGGCCCGGACCTGCGCTCGATCGGCTCGGGCGGCGAAAGCCTCGGGGCGGATCTCTTCGACTGGGGGATGACCGCGCTCGGCGCGCCGATCAACGAGCTCTACGGGCAGACAGAATGCAACCTGGTGGTGTCAAGCTGCCATGGCGCGGGCTGTCACAAGCCAGGCGCCATGGGCCGGGCCGTACCGGGCCATCAGGTGGCGATCATCGGGCCGGATGGCGCGCCGCTCGCGCCGGGCGAGACCGGCGAGATCGCGGTGCGCGCGCCCGACCCGGTGATGTTTCTCGGCTACTGGAACCAGCCCGAAAAGACCCGCGCCAAGTATCGCGGCGACTGGCTTTGCACCGGCGATCTCGGCACCTGCGACGACGCGGGCTATTTTACCTATGTCGCCCGCGACGACGATATCATCACCAGCGCAGGCTACCGGATCGGGCCGACCGAAATCGAAAACTGCCTGATCGGCGATGCCGACGTGGTGATGGCCGCCGCCGTCGGGCTGCCCGATCCGGTCCGCACCGAGATCGTCACCGCCGTCGTGGTCCTGCGCGAGGGGGCTTTGCGCGATGGCGCGGCCGAGCGCCTGATCGCCCGGGTGCGCGAGAAGGTCAGCCCCCATGCCGCCCCGCGCCGGGTGGAATTCGCCTCTACGCTGCCGATGACGCCCACCGGCAAGATCATGCGCCGCGCCCTGCGCGAGGCTTACCGCTAGGGCGCAACGTTCGGCCCGGTCACCGGATCGAAACGGCCGCCGCCTAGAACCGGCATTGGTACCACGCGGGGGGCAGACCCTCGCGGCAACACGGCAAGCGATCACAGGCCCGGGCACATTTTCGGGGTTCGTGACGCCGGCATTGGGGGTGGCATCCCCCGCGAACGCCGGGGCGACCCGGTTCAATGACAAGATCGCTGGCCCTCCGGGGCGGCGCCGCCTCACTCCAGCAGGCAGAAAGAACCCATCGGCTCCAGGGCGCGACATCGAGCGCGATGCCGGGCCCGGGCCATCTTTGGTCTTCAAATATGCACATCCTGCCGCCGGCTCCGCGCGCAGGCCGCAACGCCGTGCGCGGGCGGCCGGCGAAAGGTTCGGGACATCATTTCGTGGGCTTTTGGCGGCCCCGCAAAGCCGGATCCCGCCCGGATCGCCCGCAAGGGCGGCGCAGCGCCTCGGTGGCGCGCTCAGCCCTTGTCCATCACCCGCGCCGCCTCCTTGCGGGCAAAGGGCTTCATCGCGTCGCCATGCTCGGCCAGAAAGCCGCGCACCCGGTCCGGATCGCGTTTCGACAGATCGCGCAGCCACCAGGCCACCGCCTTTTGAATGAACCACTCGGGATCCGAGACATAGCCCGCCGCCCATCCCAGAATGCGCTCGCGCGCGGCCCGCTCCTGAGGCTTGGGATCGCGCTGCTTGGTCCAGGGCAGGGTCATCACCAGCGCCGCCCGGCGGGTCCACATATGGCCCGAGCGCGTCCAGCCCTCGACCTCGTCCAGCCGCGCCGGCTGCCACACCAGCCGCTTTTGCCCCGCGATCGAGGCATGGTCGGCCACCGCCCAGGCATCGAAGCTTGGCACCCACGAGGCGATCAGCCGCCAGGCGGCCGTGTCATCGGGGCGGATACGCGCCTGCGTCAGCAGCTTGGCCGCGGCGATCCGCGCCTCGTGGATGTCGCTGTCCCAAAGCCCCGATGCCAGCGCCACGCGCTGATCGGTATCCAGCGCCGCGCGCCAGTCTTTCACCAGTGCATCGAGCTGGGGATTGGCAAGGCCAAGATAGACCCGGCTCGCCTTGTGATAGCGCGCCATCTCGGCGGCTTTTGCGGGGTTGGCCTTGGCGGTAAGCTGCGCCAGTGCCGCCGCGGGGCTCACTCCACCGTCACCGACTTGGCCAGGTTGCGCGGCTGGTCCACATCCGTCCCCTTGGCGACCGCCGTGTGATAGGCCAGAAGCTGCGCCGGGACCGCATAGAGGAGCGGCGCGAAGAACTCCGGCACGCTCGGCATCCCGATGACGCCCCAGGTGCCCTCTGCGGCCGCGGCCGCACCTTGCGGATCGGTGATCAAGAGCACCCTGCCGGCCCGCGCCATCACCTCTTGCATGTTCGAGACGGTCTTGTCGAACAGGCTGTCGAACGGCGCCATGACGATCACCGGCACCTGCCGGTCGATAAGCGCGATCGGCCCGTGTTTCAGCTCGCCGCTGGCATAGCCCTCGGCATGGATATAGCTGATCTCCTTCAGCTTCAGCGCGCCCTCCATCGCCAGCGGATACATCGCGCCGCGGCCCAGAAAGAGGATATCCTGCGCCTCCGCCAGCTTCTTGGCGATCTTGCGGATATCGGCGTCCGCGCCAAGCGCCTGGGCGATAAGGCCCGGCACGCGGCGGAACTCTTCAAGGCTGTGCGCGGTGGCCGCGGCGTCCATCTCGCCCCGGTCGCCCGCCGCCTTCAGCGCCAGCAGCGCCAGCACGGTCAGCTGGCAGGCAAAGGCCTTGGTCGAGGCGACCCCGATCTCGGCGCCGGCCAGGATCGGCAGCGCCAGGTCCGCCTCGCGCGCGATCGAGCTTTCGGCCACGTTCACCACCGCCAGCGTCATCGCGTGCGCTTCGCAATAGCGCAAGGCGGCCAGCGTATCGGCGGTCTCGCCGGACTGGCTGACGAAGATCGCCAGCGTGTTTGCGCCGATCGGCGGCTCGCGATACCGGAACTCAGAGGCGATATCGACCTCGACGGGCACCCGCGCGGTCTGCTCGAACCAGTATTTCGCCGTCAGGCAGGCATAGAACGCGGTGCCGCAGGCCACCATGACGATCCGGTCGAAGCGCGAGAAATCGAGGTCGCCCTCGCGGATCTCGATGCTGCCATCCTCGGTCAGGTAATGCGCCAGCGCCTCGGCCACGACGGTGGGTTGCTCGGCGATCTCCTTGGCCATGAAATGCTTGTGCCCGCCCTTTTCGACCCGCGCGGTGTCGATCCGCACGGTCTTGACCGGGCGGTTGGCGCGGGCGCCGTTCTTGTCCTTGATCTCGACGCCCGCGCGGGTGAGGAAGGCACAGTCGCCTTCTTCGAGATAGGTGATCTTCTCGGTCAGCGGCGCCAATGCGATGGCGTCCGAGCCAAGGTACATCTCGCCCTTGCCATGCCCCACCGCCAGCGGAGAGCCCTTGCGCGCGGCGATGATCAGGTCCTCTTCGCCGTCGAAGAGAAACGCCAGCGCGAACGCGCCTTCCAGCCGGGCGATGGTCTGCTCGGCGGCATCGCGCGGCGCCAGCCCCTGGTCGATGAAGGACTGCGCCAGCATCGCGATGGTCTCGGTGTCGGTATCGGTCTCGGCGCCATAGCCTTTTTCGGCCAGGTCCTCGCGCAGCGCGCGGAAGTTCTCGATGATCCCGTTATGCACCACCGCCACGGGGCCCGATTTGTGCGGGTGGGCGTTTTGCACATTCGGCGCGCCGTGGGTTGCCCAGCGGGTGTGGCCGATGCCGGACTTGCCCAGAAGGGGCTCGTGCACCAGAAGATCGGCAAGGTTGACCAGCTTGCCCACCGCGCGCCGCCGGTCGAGCTTGCCCTCGTTCACGGTGGCGATCCCGGCGCTGTCATAGCCGCGATATTCCAGCCGCCGCAGCGCCTCGACCAGCGTCGGGGCGGCCTCATGGTCGCCCAGTATGCCCACAATTCCGCACATCAGCCTCGATCCTTCAGCCGTTTTGCCTTGGCAGCCCTTAACTTTTCGAACAATTTGACCGCCAGACCCGGTTTGTTGGTCTGCCGCGCCCGGGCCACGGCCATGGCGCCGTCCGGGACGTCTTCGGTGATCACCGATCCGGTTGCGGTCATCGCGTCATCGCCGACCCGCACCGGCGCCACCAGCATCGTGTCCGAGCCGATGAACGCGCGCGCGCCGATCTCGGTCAGGTGCTTGGCCACGCCGTCGTAATTGCACGTCACGGTGCCGGCGCCGACATTGGCGGCCTCGCCGATGCGTGCATCGCCGATATAGGTCAGGTGGTTGACCTTGGCGCCTTCGCCGACCTGGGCGTTCTTGATCTCGACGAAATTGCCGATCCGGGCCTCGTTGGCCAGCTCGGCCCCGGGCCGCAGCCGGGCGAAGGGGCCGACGATCGCGCCCCGGCCGACATGCGCGCCTTCCAGATGGCTGAAGGCGCGGATCCGGGCGCCGGTCTCGACGCTGACGCCGGGGCCGAAAACCACGTTGGGCTCGACCAGCGCATCGCGGCCGATCACGGTGTCATGCGAGAAATAGACCGTCTCGGGCGCCACCAGCGTGACCCCGTCCTCCAGCGCCTCGGCGCGGCGGCGGGTTTGGAAGGCGGCCTCGGCCGCCGCGAGATCGGCGCGCGAGTTGACGCCCAGCGTTTCTTCTTCGGGGCAGGTGACGGCGGTGGCCGACAGCCCGCGCGCCCGCGCGATCTCCACGATGTCGGTCAGGTAGTACTCGCCCGAGGCGTTGTGGTTGCCGACCTCGGCGATCAGATCGAAAAGCGTGGCGCAATCGGCGGCCACAACGCCGCTGTTGCACAGCGTAATCTGTCGCTCGTCGGCGCTGGCGTCCTTGAATTCCACGATGCGCGTCAGCTCCCGGCCGTCCATCACCAGCCGGCCATAGCGCGCCGGATCGGCGGCTTCGAAGCCAAGCACGACCACCGCATGGCCCGCCTTGCGCGCGGCGATCATCGCCTGAAGCGTCTGCGGCCGGATCAGCGGCGTGTCGCCATAAAGCACGATGGCATCGCCCTCGGCGCCGGCCAGCGCGGCGGCCGCCATGCGCACCGCATGGGCGGTGCCAAGCTGCTGGTCTTGCTCGACGATGACGATCCGGGGGTCGATTTCGGCGACGGCCTCTGCCACGCCCGCGGCGCCGTGGCCGGTCACCAGAACCGTACGCTCGGGGTCAAGCGCGGCACCGGCCGCCAGCGCATGGGCAAACAGCGGCGCACCGCCAAGCCGGTGCAGGACCTTGGGCAGATCGGACTGCATGCGCGTGCCTTGCCCGGCGGCAAGAACGATTAGCTGGGTCGCCATTGACTGCTCTTTCCTTTTTGGCCCGGCCGTTTTACGCCTTGAGCGCCGTCTCGCAAGAGGCGTGCGCATCACAAGTCTTTTCGCCACGTTACATCACTGGCGGTTTATTGCCAAAGGAACAGGCTGTGCGGACTGTAGTCTTCGATCTTGACGGAACTTTGGCGGATACCAGCGCCGATCTGATCGCCGCGGCCAATGCCTGTTTCCGCGATCTGGGGCATGGCGATGTGCTTGATCCCAAGGCCGATGCCGCCACCGCCTTCCGCGGCGGGCGCGCGATGCTGCGGCTGGGGCTGTCGCGGGTCGATCCGGGCGCGGGCGAAGATGTCGTGGACGCGCAATACCCGCGCCTTCTGACCGCCTACGAGGCCGATATCGACCGGCACACGGCGCTTTATCCCGGCGCGCTGGCGGCCATCGCGCAGCTGCATGTCGATGGCTACAAGGTGGGCGTGTGCACCAACAAGCCGCACGCGCTGGCCGATACGCTGCTGTTCCGCCTCGGCGTTCGGGGCATGTTCGATGCGCTTGTCGGCGCCGGCACGTTGGACGTCAGCAAGCCCGATCCCGCGCCCTATCGCCACACCGTGGCGCTGCTGGGCGGCGACATGGCGCGCTCGCTTCTGGTGGGCGATACCGTGACCGACCGCGAAACCGCGCGCGCCGCAGGGGTGGCCTCGGTCCTGGTGACCTTCGGGCCCGAGGGCGACCGGGTGGCCAAGCTGGAGCCCGAGGCACTTTTGCCGCATTACGACCAACTGGGCGCGGTGGTCGCGCGTCTGATCGGATGATTGACGCAGGCGCCGCGGCGCGCCACCCTGCCTCTGGACCCACCCTGCCTCTGGACAAGGAGCCGTCTGATGACCACGCGCTTTACCGGCAGCTTTACCCAGCAAGAGCCGATCCCCCAAGACGCCATCGAGGCCGCCATCCGCGTGATGCGGTCGGGCCGCCTGCACCGCTACAACGTGGCCGAGGGCGAGCGGTCCCAGACCGCGGCGCTGGAGGTGGAATTCGCGGCATACCTTGGCGTGCGATACTGCCTGGCGGTTGCCTCGGGGGGCTACGCGCTGGGCTGCGCGCTTCGGGCGCTTGGGGTTGCGCCGGGCGCGCCGGTGCTGACCAACGCCTTCACGCTGGCCCCGGTGCCGGGCGCGATCGCGGCGATCGGGGCGCGGCCGGTTTTCGTCGAGAGCACCGAGAGCCTGACCATCGATCTGGCGCATCTTGAGGCGCAGGCAGCGGCCACGGGCGCCAAGGTGCTGATGCTCAGCCATATGCGCGGGCACCAGCCCGATATGGAGGCCGTGCAGCGGATAGCCCGCGATCATGGTCTTTGGATCATCGAGGACTGCGCCCACACGATGGGCGGCAGCTGGGGCGGCGCGCCGTCGGGCACGCACGGGACCATCGCCTGCTTTTCGGCGCAGACCTACAAGCACATCAATTCGGGCGAGGGCGGCTTTCTGACCACCAACGATCCCGAGCTTGCGGCGCGGGCGGTGCTGCTGTCGGGCTCGTACATGCTGTACGACCGGCATGAGGCCGCACCGGAGCCGGAGGTCTTCGAGCGCCTGCGCACCGAGGTGCCCAACATCTCGGGCCGGATGGACAACCTGCGCGCCGCGATCCTGCGCCCGCAGCTGGCGGCGCTGCCGGACCAGGTGGCGCGCTGGGCGGCGCTGCATGACGCGATGGAAGAGGGGCTGCGCAATACCCCCGGCCTTGCGCTGATCGCGCGCGACCCCAAGGCGGTGCGCGTCGGCTCGTCGTTGCAGTTTCGCCTGCCAAACTGGGACGGCGCGGCTGTCCGGAGCCTGGTTGCGGCCTGCAAGGCCCGCGGGGTCGAGCTGAAATGGTTCGGCGACGATATCGCGCGCGGCTATACCTCGCGCTACGATCACTGGGGCTATGCCGCGCCGCCGGACCTGCCGCAGACCGATCGGGTGCTGGCCGCCCTGATCGACATGCGCCTGCCGCTGACGTTCAGCCAGGACGACTGCCGTGTCATTGCCGAGGTCATCCGCGAAGAGGTGATGGCCCGCGCCCGCCGCGCCGCCGCCGAGTGACCGCTCTGGCCGAGCTTCGCGGCCTTCTGCGCGAGCGGGCCGCGCGGCTGGAACAGCCGCTGCCGCCAGTGATCGTGCGCACCGCACCCCTCGGCGACGGCAGCCCGCATATCGAGATGACCGGCGCGACGCTGTCCTACGTCGTGGAGGAGCGCGGCAAGGAGCTGCGCCGCCGGGACGGGCTGAGCCCCGATGAGGCCGCCTATCACCTGCTGCGCGCAGCCACGCTGGAGCTGGCGCTTGCCCAGGAAAGCGCCGCGCGCCGCAACGGCTATTCGCGCTGGAACTGGATGGCGCCGCATATCGCCATGCTGCGCACCATGAGCCCGGCCTGGGGCAAGCGGCTGGCCGGCGAATATGCCGAGGTGCTGGCGCGCCATCCCCTGACGGGCGAAGAACGCCGCTGGACCCACCCGCGCTTCGGCGCGCCCGATTGACGCGAATCGCACTGGCTGGTAATAAATGAACAAGTGTTCAATAAAGGATTGATCCCCGCATGTTCACCGCCTCGATGGAGTTCGACCTTGGCGACGATGTGAACGCGCTGCGCGACATGGTGCACCGCTGGGCGCAAGAGCGTGTCAAACCGCTTTCGGCCGCTATCGACCGGGACAACGCGTTTGCCCATGAGCTTTGGCGCGAGATGGGCGATCTGGGCCTTTTGGGGATCACCGTGCCAGAGGGCGATGGCGGGGCCGGGATGGGCTATCTTGCGCATACCGTCGCGGTGGAAGAGGTCGCCCGCGCCTCGGCCTCGGTGGCGCTGTCCTATGGCGCGCATTCCAACCTTTGCGTCAACCAGATCGCGCTGAACGGATCATCCGCGCAGAAGGCGAAATTCCTGCCCGGTCTGATTTCGGGCGCGCATGTCGGCGCGCTGGCGATGTCGGAGGCGGGCGCCGGCTCGGACGTAGTGTCGATGACCCTGCGGGCCGAAAAGCGCAACGATCACTACCGGCTGAACGGCGCCAAGTTCTGGATCACCAACGGGCCCGATGCCGACACGCTTGTGGTCTATGCCAAGACCGACCCCGATGCAGGCGCCAGGGGCATCACCGCCCTTATCGTCGAAAAGGCGATGACGGGCTTTTCCACCGGCCCGCATCTGGACAAGTTGGGGATGCGTGGCTCCAACACTGCCGAGTTGATCTTCGACGACGTCGAAGTGCCCTTCGACAACGTGCTCGGGGACGAGGGGCGTGGCGTGGCGGTACTGATGTCGGGGCTCGATTACGAGCGGGTGGTGCTGGCCGGCGTCGGCACCGGGATCATGGCGGCCTGCCTTGACGAGGTGATGCCCTATATCGCAGAGCGCAGGCAATTTGGCCGCCCGGTCGGGGAATTCCAGCTGATGCAGGGCAAGATCGCCGACATGTACACCGCGCTTAATTCGGCGCGCGCCTATCTCTACGAGGTCGCCCGCGCCTGCGACCGCGGCCGCGTCACTCGCGCCGATGCCGCAGCTTGCGTGCTTTATGCCAGCGAAGAGGCGATGAAGGCCGCCCACCAGGCGGTGCAGGCGCTGGGCGGGGCGGGGTTTCTGGCCGATGCGCCGGTCGCGCGGCTTTTCCGCGACGCCAAGCTGATGGAGATCGGCGCCGGCACCTCCGAGATCCGGCGCATGCTGATCGGCCGCGAGATGATGGGAGCGATGCGGTGAGCCCGTGCAAAAGCTGGACCCCCCTGGCCGACGGGCTGGCCATCGGGTGCCCGGAATGCGGCGCCGAGGCGCAGTTTGCCTTCGCCGCCGCCCGGCGCATTGCGCGCAAAGCGGACCGGCCCTTCTTCGAGGCCTCCCGCGATTTCGAGGTCAAGCGGGTTTTCTGGCACGGCTACTATGACATCGCGGTGCACTACCCCGGCCTGGCCCGGCCGCTTCGCGACATCGGCGATCTGCCCGAGGGCTACCGCAAGACCGGCTGGCGACGGGCCTGGCGGCTCGGCCCCGAAATGCCGGTCGATGCCGGTGCGGCGGTGTGCCTGTCATGCGGCGCGCGGCGCAAACACGCGCTTCACTGGCCCCAGGATGCGTTCTTGACGATCGAGCACAAGGGCCACGTGCTTTGGGCGATGGACAGGCCCGCGCTGGCCGCGCTGATCGAATACATCGAGGCCGAGGACCGCAAAGCGGCCCGCCGCGGCCCCTTTCAGGGCTTCCTGATGAAGATCCCAAGCGTGTTCCTGACCGCCGGCGCACGCGCACCCGTGGCCGCAAAGCTGCGCAAACTGATGTTGCGGGATGCCGCATGACCGGGCGGCGCGCGATCCTCGCTTCGGGTGCGCTTCTCAGTCTTGCGGCGGCGGCGCTGGGGCTCAAGGCCGGGCTCTCGCGCCAGCAGATGACCGAAACCGATGCGATCGGCCGCGCCGCGGCGGTCTATGTCGCCGAGACCGGCGGCGCGCTGACCGACTGCATCGCCGTGCCCGGCGGGCGCGAACCTGTCTGGCTGATGGTCAGTTGCGGAACCGGGCAGGATCTGCGCCGGTATGCTATCACCCGGAACGGGGCGCTGATCGACCCCGGCCAGCTGCCGCCCGAAACCTGAAACACGGCAAGAAAAGGAAAAAGCGCATGCCAGAGGTTCCCAAAACCGATCCCGCGCCCGATTTCACCGGGCTCAAGGCGCTTTTCGTCAACACCTCGCTTAAAAAGCAGCCGTCCGAGAGCCACACCAAGCTGTTGATGAACGTCTCGTCGGCGATCATGGACAAGCACGGGGTGGCGACCGAGCATCTGCATATGCTGAGCCACGACGTGCCGCCCGGCATCTACCCCGACATGACCGAACATGGCTGGGACCGCGACGACTGGCCGGCGCTCTGGCGGAAGGTGAAGGCGGCCGATATCCTGGTGATCGGCACGCCGATCTGGCTGGGCGAGGAAAGCTCTGTCTGCCGGATCCTGATCGAGCGGCTCTATGCGATGTCGGCGATGCTGAACGACAAGGGTCAGTCGGTGTTCTACGGCAAGGTCGGCGGCTGCGCGGTCACCGGCAACGAGGACGGGATCAAGCATTGCGCGATGACCATCGGCTATGCGCTCAGCCACCTGGGCTATACCATTCCGCCGCAGGCCGATTGCGGCTGGATCGGCGAGGCGGGGCCGGGGCCGTCCTATGGCGACCAGATCGAGGGCGGCGGCCGGGTGGGGTTCGACAACGAATTCACCCAGCGCAACACCACCATAATGACCTGGAACCTGATGCACCTGGCGAAGATGCTGCGGGACGCCGGCGGCTACAGCAACCACGGCAACAACCGCGAGGCCTGGAGCGCCGGAGCGCGGTTCGACCATGAAAACCCGGAGTATCGCAGTTGAGCGGCGGCGCGGCCTGCGCGGCGCCGCCGGGAAAGGAGCCAAGATGAGAACGTTGTGTATATTGGGCGTCGGGGCGCTTGCGCTCGGTCTTGTGGTCCTTGGCCCGCCGGCGGCGCGAGCCGCCGATCCGCGCTTCACGCCCGATGCCACCGAGGCGTGCCTGGCCGACGCTGTCGGCCGCGCCGCGAAGACCGACTGCGTCGGGCAGTCGGCCAATGCCTGCATGACCCATCCGGACGGCGCCAACACCGCGGTGATCGGGTTTTGCCTCGGCCAGGAGGCGCAGCTGTGGGACACGCGGCTCAACGACGCCTTTGCCGAGCTTTTGCCGCTGGAGAGGGCGCTTGACGACAGCCGCCCCGAGGGCTGGAGCCTGCCGTCTCGCGCCAAGGCGCTTCGCCACATGCAGCGCGACTGGATCCGGTTTCGCGACACTGCCTGCCAATACAGCCGCCTGCGGTACGACAGCGGCTCGCTGGCCAACTCGGCGCAGCTGGCCTGCCTGATGCGGCTGACCGCGCGCCAGGCGCTCGATCTAGAGGCTGTCCTGGAAGAGGTGAAATGAAGATCGTCTCGCATACCCCGGTGAATTCAGAGAAATTCCGGGCCAACCGCGAGGCGCAGCTGGCCGCGCTGGCGCTGGCGCAGCAGGCGGCAGAGTTTGCGGCGGCGGGCGGCGGCGCGCGGCCGCGCGAGCGTCATGTCTCGCGCGGCAAGATGCTGCCCCGCGACCGGGTGGCGGGACTTGTCGACCCCGGATCGCCGTTTCTGGAAGTGGGCGCGACCGCGGCGCACGAGATGTACGATGGCGCCGCCCCTTGCGCCGGGGTGATCGCAGGAGTGGGCCGGGTGATGGGCCAGGACGTGATGGTGGTGTGCAACGATGCCACCGTCAAAGGCGGCACCTACTACCCGATGAGCGTCAAGAAGCACCTGCGCGCGCAAGAGATCGCCGCTGCCTGCCACCTGCCGTGCATCTATCTGGTCGACAGCGGCGGCGCCAACCTGCCGAACCAGGACGAGGTCTTCCCCGATCGCGACCATTTCGGGCGCATCTTCTTCAACCAGGCGCAGATGAGCGCGGCCGGCATCGCGCAGATCGCCGTCGTGATGGGCTCGTGCACCGCCGGCGGGGCCTATGTTCCGGCGATGTCGGATGTCTCGATCATCGTGCGCAACCAGGGCACGATCTTTCTGGCCGGCCCGCCCCTTGTGAAGGCCGCGACCGGCGAGGTGGTCACCGCCGAAGAGCTGGGCGGCGGCGAGGTGCATGCCCGGCTGTCGGGCGTGGCCGACATGCTGGCCGAGGACGACGCCCATGCGCTGGCGCTGGCCCGGCAGGCGGTTGGCTCTTTGAACCGCACCGCGCCGAACAGCGTCGCCTGGGCCGCGCCCGAGCCGCCGGCCTACGATCCCGAAGAGCTTCTTGGTCTCGTGCCGCCCGATGCGCGCAAGCCCTTCGACATCCACGAGGTGATCGCGCGCATCGTCGATGGCTCGCGCCTTGATGCCTTCAAACCGCTTTTCGGCGAGACGCTGGTGACCGGCTTTGCCCATATCGAGGGCTGCCCGGTGGGGATCGTCGCCTCAAACGGCGTTCTGTTTTCGGACGCGGCGCAAAAGGGCGCGCATTTCATAGAGCTGTGCAGCCAGCGGCGCATCCCCCTGATCTTCCTGCAGAACATCACCGGCTTCATGGTCGGCAAGAAATACGAGAACGAGGGCATCGCCCGGCACGGCGCCAAGATGGTCACTGCCGTGGCGACGACGGCGGTGCCGAAGATCACCATGATCGTCGGCGGCTCGTATGGCGCGGGCAATTACGGGATGGCGGGGCGCGCCTATGATCCGCGCTTTGTGTGGACCTGGCCGGCCTCGCGCATCGCGGTGATGGGCGGCGCGCAGGCCGCCGGCGTTCTGGCGCAGGTCAGGCGCGAGGGGCTGGAGCGGCGCGGCGAGATCTTCACGCCCGAGGACGAGGCCGCCTTCCGCCGCCCTACCGAAGAGATGTTCGAGCGCCAGTCGCACGCGCTTTATGCCAGCGCGCGGCTTTGGGATGACGGCATCATAGACCCGCGCAAAAGCCGCGAGGTTCTGGGGCTCAGCCTGCGCGCGGCGCTGAATGCGCCGATCCCAGAGACGCGGTTCGGCGTCTTTCGGATGTGAGGCGGGCCGGGTTGCAGACGCGCGCCGGGCCAGCGGGCCGGCGGGGCCTTGCGGGGCCATCCGGCGCGCGCGGATTTTGCGAATGCGCCTGCTATGCGGGGGCAAGGAGGGCTTGATGGGCCGCATCGTGTTGCAACGGGCCGACATCACCACGCTTGGCGTGGACGCGATCGTGAATGCCGCCAACACCTCGCTTCTGGGCGGCGGCGGGGTCGATGGCGCGATCCACCGCGCGGCGGGACCCCAGCTTCTGGCCGAGTGCCGCACGCTTGGCGGCTGCCGAACCGGCGAGGCGAAGGCGACGCGCGGCTACGCGCTGCCGGCGGCCCACGTGATCCACACCGTCGGCCCGGTCTGGCGCGGCGGGGGCGCGGGCGAGCCAGAGGCTCTGGCGGCCTGCTATCGCAACGCGCTGGCGCTGGCCGCGCAGCTTGGCTGCCGCAGCGTCGCCTTCCCGGCCATCTCGACCGGCGTCTACGGGTTTCCCAAGGACCAGGCAGCCGAGATCGCCTTGCGGGACGTGTCGCGCTTTCTCAAACAAGGCGGCGCTTTGGACGAGGTGATCCTGGTCTCGCATGGCGCAGATGCCGAGCGCCGCCTTCTGGATGCCGCCGAAACACTGGGGGTCGCATGTTCCGTTCGATCTTGATCGCCAACCGGGGCGAGATCGCCTGCCGGATCATCGACACCTGCCGCCGGTTGGGCGTGGCGACCGTCGCGGTCTATTCCGACGCCGACGCCGGCGCCCGGCATGTAGAGATGGCCGACAGCGCCGTTCGCATCGGGCCGGCCGCGGCGGCCGAAAGCTATCTGGACGGCGCGGCGATCATCGCCGCCGCGCTCGAAGCGGGCGCCGAGGCGATCCATCCCGGCTATGGCTTTCTGTCAGAGAACCCGGGCTTTGCCGCGGCGGTGGCCGAGGCCGGGCTGGTCTTCATCGGGCCCGCGCCGGATGCGATCAGCGCGATGGGGCTGAAGGACGCGGCCAAGGCGCTGATGCAAACCGCCGGCGTTCCGGTCGTGCCGGGCTATCACGGCGCGGCGCAGGACGCGGCCGCGCTGGCCGCCGAGGCGCAGGCGATCGGCTACCCGGTGCTGATCAAGGCGGTCGCCGGTGGCGGCGGCAAGGGAATGCGGCTGGTCGAGGACCCCGGCCGGTTCGGCGCGGCGCTGAAGGCGGCCCGCTCGGAGGCGCGCGGCGCCTTCGGCAACGACCGCGTTCTGATCGAGAAATTCATCTCTGCGCCGCGGCATATCGAGGTGCAGGTCTTCGGCGATGGCACCACAGCGCTGCATCTTTTCGAGCGGGACTGCTCGCTGCAGCGGCGCCACCAGAAGGTGATCGAAGAGGCCCCGGCGCCGGGCATGACGGACGCGGTGCGCGCGGCGATGGGCGCCGCAGCGGTGCGCGCGGCCGAGGCGATCGGCTATCGCGGCGCCGGGACGGTGGAGTTCATCGCCGATGGCTCTGGCCCGCTGCGCAGCGATGGCTTCTGGTTCATGGAGATGAACACGCGATTGCAGGTCGAGCACCCCGTGACCGAGGCGATCACCGGCGTCGATCTGGTCGAATGGCAGTTGCGCGTGGCGTCGGGCGAGGGGCTGCCGATGGGCCAGGACGCGCTTGCAATTGACGGTCACGCGGTCGAAGCGCGGCTTTACGCCGAGGACGTGCCGGCCGGGTTTCTGCCCGCCACGGGGCGGATCGCGCATCTGGACTTCCCGCGCGGCGTGCGGGTCGAGACCGGCGTGCGTCGGGGCGATGCGATCACCCCCTGGTACGATCCGATGATCGCCAAGTTGGTGGCGCATGGGCGCACGCGGGAGGCTGCGCTGGCGGCGCTTTCGCGGGCGCTGGCCGAGACAAGAATTGCCGGGCTGACGACCAACCTGGCGTTCCTGCGCGGCCTGACCGAGCACGCGGATGTCAGGGCAGGGCGCGTCGATACCGGGCTGATCGGACGCGATGCAAAGGCGCTTTCGGCGCCGCCGCGGCCCTGCGCGCGCAGCATCGCGCTGGCGGCTCTGGCGGCACTGGGGCTGGGGCGCGCCGGCGGCCACGCGGGCTTTGCGCTGTGGGCGCCACTGACCTGGCGCGCCGATCTGATCTGGCGCGGCGAAGCGGTCTCGGCGCAGGTGCGCCGCGACGGCGATGGCTGGGCGGTGCGCGTCGGCGACGCCGAGCACCGCCTGAGCGCTGC
>JABDLJ010000015.1 GCA_013003075.1 Paracoccaceae bacterium | reverse complement strand
GCCGCACAGCACCTCAACCTGCCGTAACTTCGTGACAATCTCTTCCGGCTTGTGTCGCCTGATTCCCATATTTGATCCTCCGTTTCCTAACTATACGGGCGGACCACTTCAGTGGGGGAAGATCACTATGTTGCGCCTGACGGGACCAGGATCGAGCGTGGGCCCGAGCGCGATCGTCTGGAGGCGATGGCGGTGCCGCCGGCCTATGAAGACGTCTGGATGACGCCCCGCGAGAACGGGCATCTTTGGGCCTCGGGCCGCGATGCAAGAAGCCGCAAGCAATACCGCTATCATCCCGACTGGCGCTTGGCCCGCGAGGCGACCAAGCCCGAGGGGCTGGCGGCGTTCGGCGCGGCGCTGCCGCGCATTCGCGGCTGGGCGGATCGTGCGCTCGATGGCGATCCAGGCGATTTCGACACCGCTCTTGCGGTGGTGCTGAGCCTGATGGATCGTGCGTCGCTGCGCGTCGGCGCGCAGCATTACGCCCGCGAGAACCAAACCTTCGGGGCGACGACGCTGGAAGGTCGCCACGTCAAGAAGAAAGGCGATGCCGTGCTGCTGGACTATCGCGCCAAGGGCGGCGAGCCGGTGCACAAACGGCTGCACGGACGCCGGCTCGATCGGGCGATTCACCGCTGTGCTGATCTGTCTGGCGCGACACTGGCGACATGGATCGATGCAAGCGGCGCGTCGCAGCCGATCCGGTCCGAGCAGGTAAACGAACGCATCTCCGATCTTAGCGACGGCGCCGGGACTGCGAAGACGTTTCGAACCTGGAACGGGACGTTCGCGGCCTTCCGCGCAGCGCTGGAGACCAGCGATCCGACAATCAAACTGCTGTCGAAGGCAGCGTCCGAAGTGTTGCACAATTCCCCGACAATTGCCCGCAACAGCCATATTCATCCGCGTGTGATCGATCTTGCCAGCTCGTCGGTTGAGCGGCGCGAGGCCCTGCGGGATGCACCCGATTGGACCGGAAAATCCCACCAGCGGGCCGGCGAAAGCCGATTGATCGAGTTTCTCGAATAGCGTCCGCCTTCAGCATGGGCGCCCTTGCGACCGGCCCTCAAAGCCATCAGCCGCTACGCACGCAACTCTTGCGCGGATCGGTGGACTATTTTTGATATTTGCCCCAACTGCCGCGCCAGCGGGCTTGTCTTGCGCCAAATCATCCCGACAGTTCTTTTTGGCTGCGGACGCTTGAACCGGGCGACACAAACCGGTGCCGAGCGTGTCTCGACCTCGGCGGCCATCTCGGGAATGATTGTCACGCCGATGCCGACGCCGACCATCTGCACCAACGTGGACAGCGAGCTGCCATCCAGGCCCTCGCGCGGCTGCCCGGAGGGCAAATCGCAAAACGACAGCGCTTGGTCGCGCAGGCAATGGCCCTCCTCGAGCAGCAAAAGGCGCATTTCGCAAAGCGCATCCCGGCTGGGGACAGGGCGGTCCCGATCGGCCTCGGGGCGCACCAGCAGAAAGTTCTCCGAAAAGAGAGGAACTTCGGTGAAGGACGGATCGGACACCGGAAGCGCAACGATCGCGGTGTCAAGCCGGCCCTCCAACAGCTCCTCGACAAGTTTTGGTGTCAAAGTTTCGCGGACGTGGATGTCGAGCCCGGAAAACCTCGAACTCAGATCTGCAACGATCTTTGGAAGAAGATAGGGCGCGATGGTCGGGATCACGCCGATCCGCAACCGACCCACCAGCCGCTCTTGCGATGCACGCGCGAGGTCAGACAGATCATCGACGGCGCGCAGGATATCGCGGACACGCACGGAGAATTCCTCTCCGAAACCGGTCAGATGGACCTGCCGCGCGCCGCGCTCAAATAGTGTTGCGCCCAGCGACGTCTCCAACTCCTTGATCTGCACCGAAAGAGCCGGCTGCGAGATCGCGCAAGCTTCCGCCGCGCGCCCGAAGTGCCCGTGGCGGGCCAGAGCCTCGAAGTACTTCAGTTGCTTGATCGTAAAATTCGCCATAACCCAAGATTATTGCCGCAATCAGAAAAGGCAACTTTCATCAATCAAACTGATTTGCTAGAAATGTTCTAAATCGGCAGACTGAATCGGGATTTCGCGGCGTCCTCAAAAAGACAAACGCTGCAATCCGATTGCCGCAGACAGATCGCTTGCCATATCGACAAGCCGAAAACACAGCGTCAGATGGGAGATCCAAAACATGGATGGAAACGATATCGCCAACACCGGGAAGTGCCCGGTCATGCACGGCTCGTTCACGCACACGACCTTTAGCGTTCGCTCGAACCGGGACTGGTGGCCGAACCAGCTCAATTTGAAAATCCTTCACCAGAATTCGCCGCTTTCCGACCCGATGGGCGACGGCTTCGACTATGCCGAAGAGTTCAAAAAGCTCGATCTCAAGGCGCTGAAGAAAGACCTCATCGACCTGATGACCGACACGCAGGACTGGTGGCCGGCAGATTACGGCCATTACGGCCCGTTCTTCATCCGCATGGCCTGGCACAGCGCCGGCACCTACCGCACCGGAGACGGGCGCGGCGGTTCGTCCTCGGGCACCCAGCGGTTCGCGCCGCTCAACAGCTGGCCCGACAACGCCAATCTCGACAAGGCGCGCCGGCTTCTCTGGCCGATCAAGAAGAAATACGGCGATGCGATTTCCTGGGCGGATCTGATGATCCTGACCGGCAACGTCGCTTTGGAATCGATGGGCTTCAAGACCTTCGGTTTCGGCGGCGGGCGCGTCGATATCTGGGAGCCGGAAGAAGACATCTACTGGGGCGCCGAGGAAGAGTGGCTCGGCGATACCCGCTACAGCGGCGAACGGGTTCTTGAAAACCCACTGGCCGCCGTGCAGATGGGCCTGATCTACGTGAACCCCGAAGGCCCGAACGGCAAGCCCGACCCCCTGGCCGCCGCCAAGGACATTCGTGAGACCTTCGCGCGCATGGCGATGAACGACGAGGAAACCGTCGCGCTGATCGCCGGCGGACACACGTTCGGAAAGACCCATGGCGCAGGCGATGCCGCGCTCGTCGGGGTCGAGCCCGAGGGCGCCGATATCGCCGAGCAGGGCCTTGGCTGGACCAGCAAGTTCGGGATCGGCAATGGCGACGATACCATCACCAGCGGCCTCGAAGGCGCCTGGACGCCCGATCCGATCAAGTGGGACAACGCCTATTTCGATCTGCTTTTCGGCTATGACTGGGAGCTTACGAAAAGCCCGGCAGGCGCATGGCAATGGGCGCCCAAGGACGTGAAGGACGAAGATCTCGCCCCGGCCGCGCATGATCCTTCAAAGCGCGTGCCGACCATGATGGCGACCACCGACCTTTCGATGAAGATGGACCCGATCTACGAGCCGATCTCGCGCCGGTTCCACGAAAACCCGGACGAGTTTGCCGATGCCTTCGCGCGCGCATGGTACAAGCTGACGCATCGCGATATGGGCCCCGTTGTGCGCTATCTTGGCACCGAAGTTCCGGCAGAAGAGCTGCTTTGGCAGGATCCGGTCCCCGCCGTAGACCACGCGCTGATCGATGACGCCGATATTGCCGCGTTGAAAGACAAGATTCTGGCGTCCGGTCTTTCGGTGTCCGCGCTTGTCTCGGCAGCCTGGGCCTCTGCTTCGACCTTCCGAGGCTCCGACAAGCGGGGCGGCGCCAACGGTGCACGCATTCGCCTGGCGCCGCAAAAGGACTGGGAGGTCAATCAGCCCGAGCAACTGGCAGGCGTTCTGGAAACCCTGGAAGCCATCCAGGCGGGCTTTAACGACGCGCAGTCGGGCGGCAAGAAAGTGTCTCTGGCCGATCTTATCGTCCTTGGCGGCTGCGCGGCGATCGAAAAGGCAGCAAAGGCTGCGGGCGCTGAGGTGACCGTTCCCTTCACACCGGGCCGGGCCGATGCCTCGCAAGAGCAGACAGATACCGAAAGCTTCGAGGTTCTGGAGCCCGCAGCAGATGGTTTCCGCAACTACCTGAAGGCCGACTTCTCGGTTCCGGCGGAAAAACTGCTGGTGGACCGGGCGCAGCTTCTGACCCTGACCGCACCCGAGATGACGGTGCTTCTGGGCGGCCTGCGCGTTCTGAACACGAATGTCGGCGAAAGCTGCCACGGCTGTTTCACCGACCGGCCAGAGACACTGACGAACGACTTTTTCGTCAATCTGCTTGAAATGGGCACGGCGTGGAAAGTGTCAGAGGACGACGAGGGCGTCTTTGAGGGTCGCGACCGCGCCAGCGGAGAGCTGAAATGGACCGGCACGCGCGTCGACCTGGTGTTCGGCTCCAACTCGCAGCTTCGCGCCTTGGCAGAGGTTTATGCCTCGGATGACGCGGATCAAAGGTTCGTGCCCGATTTCGTGAAGGCCTGGACCAAGGTGATGGACGCCGATCGTTTCGATCTGGCCTGATCCCGGCGGTCTTGCCGTAGTGCAGGCCCGGGGCCGTGCACATGGGGATCCGATATACGGCGCCGCAATTCATTTGCGGCGCCGTCTTTCGGTTTCACAAGCCGATGGCCTTGGGGCGGCTCAAGTCCCGTCAGCTCTGTTGAACCTCTTGGGTATGTACCCCTAACCACCTGATTTATCTTTTGAAAAAACGCATTCGGATTGCCGTAACTCCAGCGCCAAACTTGACCTCAATCAGATATACTCATCTGCGAATCCGATAAGGATGGATGATGAGCGACCCAGACGCGGCACCTGAAAGCACGGCCTTTCGCGCCAAGGATTTGACGAAGGTCTATGGCGAGGGGCACTCGGCCGTCCATGCGCTCAGCGGCGTGGACATTGAGATCCGAAAAGGCGAGATCATCGTGCTGCTCGGCCCATCGGGCAGCGGTAAGTCCACGCTCCTCAATATTCTCGGCGGGCTGGACAGGCCAACCGCGGGCCAGGTCTGGTTCGACAACGAATGCCTGACCGACATGAGCGATCGCGAGCTCACCGAATACCGCCGCGATCATTTGGGCTTCGTCTTTCAGTTCTACAACCTGATGCCCAGCCTGACGGCGCGCGAGAATGTCGAACTGGTGACCGAGATCGCCAGCAGCCCGATGGACCCCGATACCGCCCTGGGGCTCGTGGGTCTTGGCAAGCGGCTGGACCATTTCCCGGCCGAGTTGTCGGGCGGAGAGCAGCAGCGTGTCGCAATTGCCCGCGCCGTGGCCAAAGAGCCGCAAGTGCTCTTTTGCGATGAGCCGACCGGTGCACTTGACAGCACGACCGGCCGCGCGGTCCTGAGGGTCTTGCGGGACGTCAATGACCGGCTCGGCACGACGATCCTGATCGTCACCCATGCCGCGGCGACTGCCGCCATGGCCGACCGCGTGATCCATTTTGCCGACGGCAAGATCCGCGAGATCGTCACCAATGAAAGCCGTCTTGCGCCAGAGGAGATCGAGTGGTGAGCCCGCTGCAGGCCAAACTTCTGCGCCACCTGTGGCACATCAAGGGTCAGGCCATCGCGATAGCGCTGGTGATCGGGATGGGCGTTGCGTTGCAGGTCATGATGTCGGGGCTTGTGCTCTCGCTTTCGACCACGCGCGACGCCTATTACGAGCGTTTCCGGCTTGCCGACGCCTTTGCGCCGGTTTCGCGCGCGCCGGATCCTCTGATCGGTGAACTTGCGCGCATCCCCGGCGTGGCCACGGCGGAAGCGCGCATCGTTGGGGCTGCGCTTGTCGATATCGATGGGCGGGACCTGCCGGTGACTGCACGCGCGATCTCTTTGCCGGACGATGGATCGCCAAAGCTAAACGCCGTTCTGCTGACTGCCGGGCGCATGATCGATCCAAGCCACCCCGAGGAGATCCTGCTGCTCGATGGATTTGCGGCCGCGCACCGGCTGGCGCCAGGGGACCGCATCCAGACGACGATGAATGGGCGACGCCGAACCCACCTTGTCGTCGGCACCGTTCAGTCGCCCGAATTCATCTATTTCGCCGCGCCCGGCGAGCTGATCCCGGACGATGCGCGGTTCGGCGTGATCTGGATGGGGCGCGAGGCGCTTGCTGCGGTCTTCGATCTTAGGGGCTCGTTCAATGAGGCGCTTCTTTCGATGACCCGCAACGCGCAGACCGAGGCGGTGCTGGATGCCGCCGACCGCATTCTAAGCGCCTATGGCGGCCCTGGGGCCTATAGCCGCGACGACCAGTTTTCGAACCGCTTCGTGTCCGAGGAGATATCGGGTCTTGCCGTCTCTGCGAGCCGGGTTCCGCCGGTCTTTCTGGCCGTGGCGGCCTTCCTGCTGAACATCGTCGTGGGCCGCCTTGTGCAATCGGAACGCAACGAGATCGGATTGATGAAGGCGTTTGGGTATTCCAATCGCGAGGTTGGCTGGCACTACATGCAACTGGTGCTAGCCATCGCGATCGGCGGCGCGCTTCTGGGCTGTCTGATCGGCATCGTCGCAGGCCGCGCGATCATCCCGCTTTACACCATCTACTACAAGTTTCCCTTCCTGATCTTCCGGCTGGATGCGGCCTCTTTCATCATTGGTGTCGCCACCAGCATCGTGGTTGCATCGGCGGGCGGATTGCTTGTGCTGCGGTCGATCTTCCGACTGGCGCCGGCAGAGGCCATGCGACCGCCAGCGCCCGCAGACTACAGCGGCAGCGGCCGCCTGATATCGCGCATATCGCGACATCTCGATCAGCCCACGCGCATGGTCCTGCGCCGGGTGACGCGCTACCCCTGGCGCATGGCGGGCGCCGTGGTGGGCATTGCAGCCGGCATGGGGCTCAGCCTGGGGATGCTGATCATATACTCCGGTTTCGACGAAGCCATGGACAGAACCTTCAACTGGATCGACCGCTCGGATGCAACGGTGACCTTCGTGCATCCGGTGTCCGACAAAACCGTGCTGGAGCTGCGCCGGATGCCCGGGGTCTTCTCGGCAGAGCCGATCCGGCACGTGCCGGTGATCCTGCGCAATGGCCGAAACAGCCATCAGGGCGCAATCGTCGGGCTGGCCCCGGAGGGGCATCTTTATCGCGCGCTCGGCACCGATCTTGCGCCAGTGCCGCTGCCCGATCGCGGGGTGGTCCTGTCGGCAACTCTGGCCGGGGTCCTGGATCTCGGGATCGGCGATACGATGACGATCGACGTCCGCGAAGGCGCTCAGCCCATTGTCGAGGCGCCTGTGACCGGCATCGCGCAGGTGCTGATCGGCGCGCCCGCCTTCATGGATCTTGCCGCGCTCAACCAGCTTCTGGGCGAGGCATCCCGCGTCAGCGGCGCCCACCTTGCCATCGACCCGGCGCGCGAAAACGAAGTCCACGCGGCGCTCAAGGACATGCCGATGGTCGCCGGAGTAAGCCTTCGCGCCGAGGCCGAGCGTGCCTTTCGCAAGGTGATGAACCAGGGCGCGGGGTCGGCGCGGTATATAATGGGCGCGATGGCCTTCGCGATCACCTTTGGCATCATCTACAACGCGGCGCGCGTTGCACAAGCCGAACGTGCCCGGGATCTGGCCAGCCTGCAGGTTATGGGCTTTCGCAGAAGCGAAACCGCCTTTGTGCTACTGGGCGAGCTTGCGATCGTCACCCTTGCCGCGTTGCCGCTTGGACTTCTGATCGGGCGCGCATTGTCTTTTGGCATTGCAGAGGGCTTTTCGACCGAGCTTTACCAGATCCCGGTCGTCTTCGACCCGCGGGCGCAAGGCATTGCCATATCCGTAGTGGTTGGCGCTTCGCTGGCCTCGGGCTGGCTGGTCAAGCGTGACATCGACCGCGCAGATATCATCGAAGTCCTGAAGACGAACGAGTAAGGTGAGTCCATGAAGAGCGCGCGAAAACTGTCCCGAGGCCTTTTGATCGCCGCAGCGGCGGCTCTCGTCCTAGGGGCCATCACCGCCGCCTTCTGGCCGCGCCCGGTCCTGGTCGATATGGGCGAGGTGGCCCGCGGCAATCTTATGGTGACCATCGATGAAGAGGGGCGCACCCGCGTTCGCGAGGCCTATATAGTCTCGACGCCGGTAGCCGGGCGTCTGCTGCGGGTCGAGAACCATCCCGGAGATGCAGTGATCGGCGGCGAAAGCGTGGTTGCGCAAATGCGTCCCAACAGCCCCGCCGCGCTCGATGTGCGCACACGAGAGCAAGCCCGCGCCGCCGTCGATGCCGCCGAGGCCGGTTTGCGGGTTGCGCGCGCCGATCTCAATGCCGCCATCGCCGCCGATGATCTCGCCACCGCGGATCTGGAGCGCAACCGGGCGCTTTTCGAAAGCGACATCATCAGCCGCTCGGCAATTGACCGCGCCGAAAGCGCCGCCCGTGCGGCCCGCGCCAATCTCGAAACCGCAGAGGCGGCGATATCGCTGCGCGAGGCCGAAGTTGCCAACGCCCGCGCACAGCTGATCGGCTTTGATGATGCGGCGCTGGCCACTGCGCTCGGCGAAGGTGTCGATGACGAGTTCCCGATCCTGGCGCCGATCGACGGCCGCATCCTGCGCGTGCTGCAGGAAAGCGAAACCATCCTGCCCGCCGGCGCGCCGATCATGGAGATCGGCAATATCGACGACGACCTGGAAATCGTGGTCGAACTGATCTCTTCGGATGCGGTCAAGGTCTCGGTGGGCGACCCGGTGATCGTCGAGGACTGGGGCGGCCCCAATGCGCTGCGCGGCGAGGTGTTGCGGGTCGATCCCTTTGGCATCAGCAAGTTTTCCGCCCTGGGCGTGGCCGAGCAGCGGGTCACGGTCGAGGTCGCGCTTCTTAGTCCCAAGGAGGAACGCCCAAGCCTCGGCCACGGCTATCGGGTCAAGGGCCGGATCGTTATCTGGAGCGGGGCGGACATTCTGCGCGTGCCTGCAAGCGCCCTTTTCCGCGAGGGCGCCAACTGGGCGGTCTTCACCAGCGATGGCGGCACCGCGCGCCTGCGCGAAATCTCGATCGGGCAAAGCGATGGCATCACCGCAGAAGTCACATCCGGGTTGGAGGCCGGCGAGACCGTCGTGCTTTACCCCTCATCCCAACTATCGGACGGTATGAGCGTGGCGACCCGCTAGCAAAACGGACACAACGCGTGCATCGCGCCGTGCCGGCTATCTGGCCCTGACGCGGGCCACCGTGCGGATCATTTCAAGAAACAGCCCGAAAGGACGGCTTAGCAGAACCATCAGCACAGCGGTGGCGCCAAGCAGAGTGAGTATTTCTTGCCCGTCCGCGCCGGCGACCGCCAGCGTGACTGCGTAGACCGGCAGTTGAAAGGATAGAAAGGCGCAGGCATCGACGACGGTTTTGGCCCAGCCGGCGCGCGGCTGCGTCTTCGCAAAGATCACGTCCCGCCAGGCGCCATAGGGCCGGCCCGTCGCGATCATGACCGGGATCATCAAGGATCTGGTGATCAACACCTCGCGGGGCTCCATACCGGCCACGAAAAGTTCGGTCAGGGCCGCCGCCGTGGTGAAAAACAAGATCGTCGCAAGAGTATCTACAAGGGCAAGGCGCATGGGACCCCTCTACGGGGCCGCACCGTGCCTGTCTAGCCCGGCAGCGCCGGGCGCCGAGGGTGCCAAGCAAGCGCCTCAGGCGGTCGCGGCTTCGCCCGATACCCGGCTGGGCGGGGCACCAAACTTGCGGGAATACTCCCGGCTGAATTGGGTCGGGCTTTCATAGCCCACGGCATAGGCGACGGCCGATACCTTGCAGCCGCCTTCCAGCAGAAGCCGCTGCGCTTCGATCATCCGCAAATCCTTCTGGTATCGCAGCGGCGTTGTGCCGGTCACCGACTTGAAGTGCTCATGGAAGGACGACGGGCTCATCCCCGCCAGGCTGGCAAGATCGGCGATCGCAAGCGGTGTGGCGTAGTCGGCCCTGATGCGCAGGATCGCTTTGGCAATCCGGCTTGCGTGGCTGCCCACCGACAAAAGATTGCGCAACATTGCGCCAATCGGCGATAGCAAAAGGCGCGCATGGATCTCGCGCAGGATCAGTGGCCCGATCACCTGCGCCGCGAGGCGATCCGCGCGGCTATTGCCATCGGCTATCGCCATATCGACACCGCGTCCGGCTACCACAATGAAGAGGCGGTGGGTGAGGGCATCCGCGGAGGCCTCAAGGAGGCCGGGATCCCGCGCGAGGACCTCTTTGTCACGACCAAGCTCTGGCCCGGCAACCCGGCCTGGGGCGATACGCCGAAATCGCAGGAAGAGACCATGTCCGAATGCCAGGCCAGCCTCGACCGGCTGGGCCTCGATTACCTCGATCTCTACCTGATCCACGCGCCCTATGGCGGCCCGCGCCGGCTTGACCAATGGCGCGCGCTTCTGGAACTGAAGCGTGGCGGAAAAATCCGTGCGGCCGGTGTCAGTAATTTCAATGAAACCCATCTTGAAGAAATCCAGAATGCCGGTCTTGCGACGCCCGATGCCAACCAGATCGAGCTGCACCCCTGGTCGCAAAAACCCGATCTTGTGGCCTATATGGCCCGGCACGATATCTCGCCGATCGCCTATAGCAGCCTCGTGCCGCTCTCGACCTGGCGTGCCGAGGAAGGGCAAGACAGCGCCAAGACCGACGAGATGAAAGCGGCAAGCGGCGACGCCGGCTCTCCTTTCAGGACGATGGCCGGGAAATACGGTGTGACAGAGGCTCAGCTTCTGCTGCGCTGGGGCATCCAGAACGGCTATGCGGTTCTGCCCAAAAGCCTGAACCCAGAGCGGATGCGTCAGAATATCAGCCTGTCGTCCTTCTCGATCGATGACGCGGATATGGCGCTGATCAGGACGATGGACCGCGGCGCGGGCGTTGCCTGGGCGACGGGTGATCCCAGCCTGGCCGACTAGCCATGCCAGCGCTGGGCACCCGCAGGCGCGGCTGGCGGGGCTACCGCCGCCCGCGCCCTTTCTTCCTGGCCCAGAAGGGCGGCACGTCACCGGCCATGATGCAGCCATAGGGATCGATGTAGTCCTCGATCTCGGCAAGATCGTAGGCCTTGATCTGGTCCACCACCTTGCCCGCCTTCTTGTAGCTCGACGGCAATTCAGAGGCGTCGATACCGCCGGCGTGAAACCGGATATCGAGCCCCTCGGTCTCGGCCTTGAGCATCGCCTCCGGCGTCATGCTGCCCATCCGGCGCTTGTGCTCGGAGCGCGAGAAATTACGCCCCGCGCCATGCGGCGAGAACCCAAGGCCGTGTTCGGCATCCTTGCCGCGCGCCACCAGCACCGGCTCGGACATGTTGAGCGGGATCAGTGTGCGCCCGGTGGCATCGGCGGCATAGTCGTCCCATGCCGGGGTCGCGCCCTTGCCGTGGTAGTACAGATCGCCGCGCCGAAAGACGAAGTTGTGCTCGTTCCAGAACCTGTCGCCGACATCTGCGCGCGCGGTCTCGACCGTCGCTTGATGGATGGCGTTGTGGTTCGCCTTGGTCCATTTGCGGATCAGTTGCAGCGCCTCCCAATAGGCGCGACCCTCTTCGCTATCGGCCGGGATCCAGGCGTTCTGCTTGGGCGTCTCGGGCGACAGCGTGCGCCGGTACCTGTTGGCCACGTCCATCCCCAGCTTGTATAGCACCGCCCCCGGCCCGCGAGAGCCGTGATGGGTGACAATTGCGGTCCGTCCGGTTGCGCGCGAGCGCCCGACAAAGAGGAAGTGGTTTCCGTCGCCCTGCGTGCCCATATGCTCGTGCGCCATACGCATGATCTTGGGATTGCTGAGAAATTCGTTCTCTCGGAATGCATCGAGCAGCTTCAGAGAAGTTGTGAAACGCTTGCCCTGCGGCCGTCCGCCGGGGCCGAAATGGGTTACCGACTGCGCTGCATCAAGCACCGCTTTGGGGTCGGCATCACCCAGATCCGTCAGCATGACCGAGCAGCAGATATCGGCCGAGTGCATGCCCGGATGGATCGCGTTGCGGGCCGCGGCCACACCGCCGACCGGGATCGTGCCGACAGGACCCGCCGGGCAGGCATCGGGCATCACTGCCCCTGCCTCTATGGTCGGGGTGCGCATCAGCGCGCGCATGGTCTCATGCACCTTGCCGACATTGTCGCGCTCGTCCTCATCCTCGATATCGAGGTTGACGTGATAGGGAACGGCGCCCGGCACGTGCAGCGGCACATGATCAGACGGGGGCGGGATGTCGCCCTGAAGCTCGGCGCGGATCCGCACCAGCCCGTGGCCTTCTGCCCTGAGCGCGTTGGCCTTGTGCAGAAGGGCCGGGAAATGTGCACCGGGGCGGTGGCCCCATTCCTTCAGGTGGTCCCCGGTGACCGGGGCGTTTTCAGTCTTATCACTCATGTCTAACTCGCTTCTGACTGGCTATTCTCGCCCAGCCACTTTCTGTCATAATATTCCATGCGGGCCCGCACGGCGCGGGCGGTGTCGGTCCGTAAGGTCTCGATCAGCGCGGCGTTGGCAGCACCGGGTCCCTCCGCGATCAAGCGGTCTGCTGCCCGCTTGCGCACGCCAGAGCTCTTGTCCTGTGCCGCGCGTTCAAGGACTTGTCCGACCACGTCAGCGGGCATCCGGATCTTTCGGCAGCCCCAGATCGTGCGTCGCCTGCGCAGACCATAGACCTTGTCGATCCACTCCCACTCATATCCTTCGCGCCAGCGCGCCTCACCGGTCGAAACGATCTCTGCCGCCACACTGCGCACGAAAGAGGACCGGGCCGAGAGGGCCAGATCGGGCAGGTATGGCTCCAGCGTCGCGCTTGCATCCGCATCGGAAAGCTGCGCCCGCAGCCGCCGCGCCAGAGGGCCCGAGGTCTCATGGCGGAACATCGCCAGCAGAGTTCCCGGCCAGTCCGCTCGCGCCTCCAGCAGCCGCAAGGCCTCGGCGCCGCCTCGCTGCCAGCGGGCCACCTGGTCAAGGAGCAGCGGCATTAGCTCCGGTAGCGCCGGAACAGAAGGTCGCGCGGCGATCTTGCGGATGCGCTGAAGCGCGGCCGTGCGGACGTCGCCGGCCCAATCATTGCACCGCAGGACAAGCGCGGCGAGTGCCGCGGCATCATTGCAGGGATCCGGCATCGCGCGCGCAGCGGCCTCACGCACACGGCCATCGGGGTCATGTATCAAAAGGCGCGCCACGCCCGGTTGCGCTTTGAGCGCTTTTTCCAGCCGTGCCGAACGTGCAGGCGCCCGCCCGAACCTGAGCAATGCGCAGCGGGCATTCGACCGGGGTGACGCCCAGCGGGCATCGGCCCTGATACCGGGATCAAGCCGCGCCACCTCGCGCGGCGCCAGCGCAGACCGCAGCGCATCATAGCGCCCGAGTGCCGCGTCCCAGCCCTGACCGGACAGGATCGCGGCATAGACGGCGCGGCAGGCCTCGCGGATCTTGATATGCGTCTCGTTTCCCATCTTTCATCTACTCATATCGGGTTCCGGCGACAAAAATTTGGCGAAACGTTCCCGCTCTACCAGACTGAGCTACTTCGCCTTGCGGCAAAGGCGGGATTCGAACCCGCGACCAGGTCATGAACAATGTAGTTCCGCCGGCATTCGCCGGAATGTCAGGTGCCAGGACAAAGTATTTGCAGGACGATATTTCCGCCACCGGGTTGCCCCGGGCTGGGGTTGAACCAGCACGGCGCCGATGTCTTGGCACCACCCCGAAGGGTGCGTCTACCTGTAGTCCTGCAGGCATTCCTGGCATGTTCTGTCCGGGGGACAAGGGGTTCGTGAGATGCCTTTCGGCGGTCGTCCATAGCGATGTAATCCCACGGGCATTCCCCCGGATTTGCTCCTTTCGTTCTCTGGATCGTCCGGCGGGACTCGAACCCGCGACGGGCTGATTAAAAATCGGCTGCTCTACCTTCTGAGCTACGGACGAACAGTTTTGTTTTGCCTCGGCGATAAGTGGTGGTGAAACGCCCTCTCTATCCAACTGAGCTACATCGCTTGCGCGATGACGGGGTTCGAACCCGCGACCTGGAGAGTGACAATCTGTAGTTCCACCGGCATTCGCCGAGATATCCTTCTTTCTGTTTCTGAGGGGCATGCGGGGTCTGTCGTCTCCGCGAGTTGCTTGCCTCGATTGCATTTTCTTCCCTGGCCCGGGCAGACGAATACGCCTCTGCCCGGGCCCCTGCGTTCACAGATCTTGCGCCTCGATCTCGGCCACCCAGTGCTCTGGGCGCGCCTCACCGCGCGCAAAGGCTGCGATCTGGTCAAAGACCACATCCGAGAACCCGCCGATATTCAGCACGTCCTCGCGGCTGATGGCCTGGCTCGTGCCGTATGGCGCGATGTCGATGCAGACCAGCCGAGCCTTCGGGTTGCGCCGTTTGAGCACTTCCCATTCGGCCATCATGGCAGTCCCGCGCCCGCCCTTCCGGGCATCACCCCACGATTGGTTGTCGGACACGAAAACCACCAGGTCCGGCGACCGGCCGCGTTCGTTCAGCCACTTCAGCGGCGCCGAGCAATTGGTTCCGCCGCCCGCCAGATCCGCCAGGCGCGTCGCGCTGGTCAGGATCGTGTCGCGGGCCTGAAGCCGCACGTTGCAGACGTCGAAATCGAACGGCAGGACCGTCGCGCCCTTGTTGCGCCGCAGGAACGCCGCTGCGACCAGCGCCGCCACGTCCACATGACGGACCACCGAGGTCGCCCCCGGCCGGTAGCCGGTTACAGGCGACATCATCGAGCCCGAAACATCCGGGCAGATCGCCACCGAGCCGTCGATCTTCGGCACGTTCTGCACCGCGATCTCCATCGCGTCATGCAGCGCTTCCAAGATCTCGGCCGGCATCTGGTCGCGCAGCATCTGCGATGCGACCATCAGCTGGTACGGAAACGCCCTTGCCTTTGCGATCCGCTCGGGATCGCGCAGGATCTCGGCGACCCGGTGAACCTCATTCTTCATCCCGAACACGCCTTGCCGGTGGAAGGTGTTGAGGTTCTGCCGCACCATTTGCCACGACCCCTTGCGCGCGATCCGCGCCCAGTGCTTGGCCGTCAGGTCCAGCTGCGTCAGCATCTGGAACGGCACATCCGGAACCGGACCACGGCCCGTCTTCTGGAACGCCATCCAGTCCTGCAGCGCCTCCGGCAGAAGCGACACGTCGCACGGACGCCCGATAACCCAGGCAAAGAGTGCCTCACGGACCTTCGATACCGGGCGCGGATGCACCATACGGATCACGTCCGCCAGCGACGGATCGTTGCCGATCGACGCATTCACGATCGCGCGGTCCGAGGCCGTGTTCAGCCAGTGCTGGATCATCGCCTTCGGCGCCGAGCCCAAGGACTTGCGCCCCGTCTGGCCCGACCGGATCACCTGCACGAACGTGCGCAGCATCTTGCCGTTATCGATCACGCGGCCAAAGACCGTGCGAAAGAGCGCCGGGTCGCGCCGGGCGAGAACTGCCAGCAGAACCGCCGGCATATCCTTCATATAGCCCTTCGTGCGCGCATAGATCGCCGTTTTCGCGAGAAACTCGGTCTCGACGCTTTCAGCAAGATCCAGCGTGTATTCCAGCTCGTCCTGCGGCGAGAGGTAGAACATACCACCAAACGTCCCCGTCACGGCAACCTGGGCCAGGTAATGCGCATCGCAATAAGCGTAGGCCGGCGCGCCCTCGGCGTTCTTGGCGCCCGCTTTCGGGAGCAGCCGGCCCTTCATCGATGCAAACACGGATTTGTTCGCCATTTTTCTCTTCCTCATTTGAACATGGTCTTTCTGCCAGTGAAAAAGCGGGGCCCAAAGAGAAACTGAGAATACGCATAAGTTGCTGATTTAAAATGATAAAAATGAGATTTGCCAAGACCACGACATTCAAATACTATAGCATTGGATAAGAATTTATCAGAACAGATAAGACTACATGCGAAACGTCATCATCGGATTCCTCGGCACCCAGCTCGACATGGGCAAAAAGCGCAAATGGAAGCCGACGGTCAGCCTGGTGCAGCATGGCGATTTCAACGTCGACCGGATCGAACTTCTGCACGATCACCGCTTCAACCGGCTAGCCCATGCGGTCAAGGCCGAGATCGAGGCGATTTCGCCGCTGACCGAGGTGCTGCTTTGCCAGCTTGATCTTGACGATCCGTGGGATTTTCAGGAGGTCTACGGCAAGCTTTTCGATTTTGCCCGCGACTACGGCTTCGACGAGGATCGCGAGCAATACCATGTCCACCTGACCACCGGCACCCACGTCGCGCAGATTTGCTGGTTTCTTCTGACCGAGGCGCGGCACGTCCCGGCGCGGCTTGTGCAAACCGGGCCGCCACGGGGCACCGATGCGCCGCCCAGCCTTGATATCATCGATCTCGATCTCAGCCGCTATAACGCGCTGCAACAGCGGTTCGACCTTCTGTCGCGGGAATACAGCGACCTGCTGAAAGGCGGTGTGGAAACCCGAAACGCCGCCTTCAACGCCCTGATCGACGAGATCGAGCTGGTCGCGGGCGCTTCGGACGCGCCAATGCTGCTGTTGGGCGGCAGCGGCACCGGCAAGACCCAGCTTGCGCAGCGGATCCACGATCTAAAGCTGCAGCGGCGGCGGGTGAAGGGGCGGCTGGTGCAAGTCAACTGCGCGACGCTGTCGGGGGGCCACGCGCAGGCGATGCTCTTCGGAAAGCGGCGCAACTTCACCGGGCAGGCCGGCTCAGAGCGCAGCGGCCTTCTGCGCGAAGCCGATGGCGGCGTGCTGTTTCTCGACGAGGTGGACGAGCTTGATCTGGGCGCCCAGGCGTTGCTTCTGCATGCAATCGAAAGCGGGCGCTACTACCCGCTGGGGTCGGATCACGAGGTCACCAGCCGGTTCCAGATCATCGCCTGCGCAAATCGAGATCTGGCCGATCTTGCGGCCGAGGGACGGTTTCGGCCAGATCTTCTGGCGCGGCTCAATCTCTGGACTTTCCGTCTGCCGCCCCTGGCCGACCGCCGCGAGGATATTGCGCCCAACCTCTATTACGAACTGGCCCAGGCCGAACGGGCGCTGGGCCGGCAAGTGGGCTTCAATGCAGACGCCGCCGAGGCATATCTGCGCTTCGCCGAAGACCCGGCCACATCCTGGCCCGCCAATTTTCGCGATTTCTCGGGCTCTGTGCAGCGCATGGCCACGCTTGCCGCACGCGGCCGGATAACCCGTACGATGGTGGACGACGAAATCACCCGGCTGCGCGCGCTTTGGCGCCAGGCCGATTCCGATGCCGACCGGGTACTGGTGGGCGATCTTCTGGGCAAGCGCGCCGAGGCGATCGATCCCTTCGACATTGTTCAATTGGCGGCGGTGGTGCGCATTTGCCGTGCCTCGCGAACCCTCAGCGACGCCGGGCGCAGACTGTTTGCAGCCTCTCGGGCCCAAAAGGCCAGCCGGAACGACGCCGACAGGCTACGCAAGTACCTTGCGCGGTACGATCTAAGCTGGGATCAGTTGGCCATCGCCTGAACCTGCTGGTGCGGAGTGCACTCTTGGTCGCGCAATATCTCTTGGATCAGCGATACGATCATATCGCGTTTTCCGGGGTTCCTGATCCGGCTGAGATCGCGCGCGGCCTGCGCGGCGCGCGGCTCCAGCGGTTGCTCGGATGCGCCGATCTTATCGCCGAAACCGGCGTAAAAGTGCTCAACCGGGAAGTTAAGCAGGACCGAGACCTCGTAAAGGCGGCCCGCTGCGATACGATTGGCACCAGACTCGTACTTCTGAACCTGCTGAAACGACATGCCCAACCCCTGCGCCACATCACTTTGCGACATTCCCCTAAGGATTCGCGCCTCGCGGATCTTTTTGCCCAGATGGGTATCAATTGGATTCGGCATACGTTTTCCCCTTACAACCTGCGCTAGAAGGGCAAGAAACCGCCACGTAATCAATCTGTTACAATTGATCCGCAAAGCAATATGGATAATCCAGTGATGGATGATATATTTAACCGACGGCAATATGATTTGTATAAGTAGGGTTTAGGTGATCTCTGTGGTGCCAGTTTGCGCAGGGTCGCCGTGGATTGGAAACTCGCGAATTTGAGTTAGGAAACAACGATGAACAAACGTCCCGGTGAGGCAATCCTGTTCGAGCTGTTGCGATCTTTCTCAACTCTGGCGCGTACATTGAACCTGTCCAAAACGGTCGAAGAACTCGGCGCAACGCGCCAGACTGTGCGCCGTCATATCGACATTTTGGAGAAGAACCTCGGCAAAAAACTCTTCATTCTGGTCGATCGGCAGTACCAATTAACCAAGGACGGGCAGGAAGCGCTGGATGAAGCCGAGGAACTTCTGGCCCGCGGCCAGGCCTGGCTTTCGGGTTTTCTGCGCCATGTCGACGGCTTTGATCACATCCAGCGCGACGATGAAGAGCTGTGCTATTATATGCAGCAGCACCGCATGACCAATCTGTGGAACTTCGGAACGCCGCTTCTGCAGGCCGCGCTAGAGGCTTGGGTCATTGCGAAGGGCCGGCTCGAGGCGCCTGAATTTGCCCCGATGCGCCCCTATCTGATGATCTTCCGTGAGCAGGGCGACGATTGGGTCTGCGTCGAGGTGGGCGATAAATCCTCGTACGCCAGCTGGTACGGCTGGACCTGGCAGCGCTCGTCGGTCGGCCGCCCCTTGTCGGCGCTGCCCGGAGGTGTGGATTTCGCCAAGGTGACTTCGAAGCCCTTTCGCGACGTGGCCACTTCATATGCTGCGCGCTTCGATCACATCTTCACGCGGATCGAGCACGGTGATGACGGCGGCACATTGCCGATCGCCTATCAAAGGCTGCTTTTGCGCGGCCAGTTCGCCGACGGAAGCTTTGCGCTCTTCAGCATTATCGAACGCACATACGACTTGGAAATCCCGGGGCTGGGTCATGAGCGGATTGCCAGCATGCCGCCAGAAATGATCATGAACGTCAAACCCCCGGCCAAGCATGTCCGAGATCTCGAGATGTCCAGTTAAGGTGCCACAGCAAGTCAGGAGGCCGGTGAGACGATGAAGATAGAAAACATAGTGCGCGCGGCGCGGTTCGTATCTCAGATCATGGATATGTCGCTTGAACGCGGCGTGCGATTGTCGGTGGGCGATGATTTTGCAAGCTATGCCCAGATCGTAGCCCAGCACAGGGCGCATCAGCCGATCGGTCCGCCGTTCGATCCGGCGCGGCATTTCCTGCGCCAGGGCAACAGCTTATGGATCCTGGGTCATGACAAGAAGGGGCGTCTGGTCCACACCCAGGCCATGCGTCAGCTCGATCTGGCCGGCATGACGCTTTCCGACTTTTTCAACAGCACTTTCCGGTCCTTCCCGCCCGCCGGGGTGCCGCTCGATATGGGCGCGTCGCGCTATCGCGCGGGTCCTGCCGCTTCCAACATCAGGGGTAATGTCTTTTATCACGGCGATGTCTGGCTGGCTGGCGGGAATGCCGGACTGCGCGGCACCGGGATCGCCAGCCTGTTCGCGCGGTTCGCCCAGGCGCTGTGCTACATGCGTTTTCAGGCCGACTACGTGGTGGCGTTCATGCCGCAAGAGATCGCGTTCAAGGGCCTGACAGAGCGCGAAGGCTACATGCACGCCGAACCCGGCACGCTGCAATGGATGCGCGCCGACTGCGACGAGTTCATCAACGGGTTCATGGTCTGGAATGGCCAGACGGATATCGAGTACCTGCTTGAGATGCCGCTGGAGCCGCTTGTCAAAGACAAGGTCAAAAAGACCGAAGTGGGCAGCTGACGCACGATCCCCGCCCCGCCGCAAGCCGCGCTTGGCGTGGGATGGGCGGCCGCTTCACGGGATGCGCGGTCAGGGCGTCTTGCCCTGATCGGCGCGCCCGCCGCCTTGCGCTAGATCGTTCAGGATCGGGCAGACGGGCCGCGCATCGCCGCTGCACGAGGCAACCAGCTATGAAAAAGTATCGCGCATCGCTTCCAGTCTTTTGATCTTGGCTTCGATCTTTTCCAGTTGATGCGCGACGATGGCGCGTACATCTGCGCTGCCGCGGTTCTGGTTCTCCCAAAGTGACAGCAGATTGCGGCAGTCCTCGATGGTGACCCCCAGCGCCCATGCGCGGCCCAGAAAGGCCAGCTTGTGCACATCACTGTCGCCGAACAAGCGCCGTTGGCATCGCGCGGCGGTGTCACCAGCCCGATACCCTCGTAGTTGCGGATTGTCATGGGCGGGATGTGTGCCATGTCCGCAGCTTGGCCAATACTCATGCCGGCGCCTCCTTGATCCGCCGCGGTACGAGGCGCCCTGCGCCGCCACCCCGGCGCCCAGGCGCACCGACCCGGCGCAGCCGAAGCGCGTTGCTAACGACAAAGACATTCGACAGAGCCATCGCGCCGGCCGCCAGCGCCGGAGACGGAAGTGCCCCGCCAAAGACAAAAAAGCGCGCCGGCCGCCACCGGGATCAAAAGGACGCTGTCGGCAAATGCCCAAAAGAGGGTCTGGCGGATGTTGGTCATCGTCGCATGGCTGATCTCGAAGGCACGCGCCACCCCGCCCACATCGCCGGACAGCAGCATTACGTCCGCCGCCTTGTTGGCGGCGTCAGTGCCGGCACCGGTCGCGATACCGACATCGACGCAGGCAAGGGCAGGGGCGTCATTGATCCCATCGCCCACGAAGGCCAGTTTGCGCCCCCCAGCGCGCATGTGCTCGATGGCGTCCACCTTGCCGTCCGGCAGAACCTCGGCCTCGACCGTGGCTATCCCCAACCGGGTGGCAATCGCCCCGGCGGCGGCGTGGCTGTCGCCTGTGATCATGGCGACCTCTGTGCCCTGCGCCTGAAGCGCCCTGCTGGCGGCGGCGCTTGTCGGTTTGGCCGTGTCCGCAACTGGCACCAGCGCAAAGACGTCCCCATCCCGCGCAGCCAGACGCGCCGTCTGTCCCGCTTCCGCCAGCACACCGATCGTGTCCTCGTAGCCCGATATATCGATCCCCTCGTGCTTCATCGGTCGCGGCGAACCAACAAGGATCTGCTGGTCCTCTACCCGTGCGGTCAGCCCAAGCCCCATCAACGCCTTGAAGCCTTGGGCCTGCGGCAGATCGAGCCCGCGCGCATTGGCCGCTCTCAGGATCGGCCGCTGCCACCGGATGCTCGGACGGCGCCTCGGCGGCCGCGATCAGGCGCAGCGCGGCGTCTTCGTCCATTCCGACAGCCTGGATCCGGGCACGGTCCGGGCGTCCTTCCGTCCAGGTGCCGGTCTTGCCCATCGCCACGACCTCGACGCCTTGCAGGCTTGGCAGCGCATCGCCCTTTCCGAAGAGCACGCCAAGCTCTGCCGCGCGCCCGGCGCCGACCATGATCGAAGCGGGTTTTGCCAGCCCCATCGCGCAGGGGCAGGCGATGATCAGGACCGAGACCCCGCCACCAGGGCCGCCCGACCGCCGCGCCCAGCGTCTCGGCCAGAGAAAAGATCAGCCAAGCCAGCACCGTCAGCGCCGCCACAGCGATCACAGCGGGCGCGAACCACGCGGTGATCTGGTTGACCTTGTCCTGCACCGGCAGTTTGGCGCCCTGCGCGGTTTCAACCATGCGAATGATCTGCGCCAGCACCGTGTCCGCGCAGACCTTCGTGGCTAGGAGCCGGAACGCGCCCGTGCCATTGACTGTGCCGCCGATGATCGGGCTGCCTTCGGCCTTTGAAACCGGCTTCGGCTCGCCTGAAAGCATGCTTTCATGGGCCCAGCTTTCGCCACGGCGCACGGTGCCAACGACCGGGTTTTTCTCACCCGGACGGACGTGGATCATATCGCCGACCACGATCCCAGAGACTGCGACGTCCTTGACTTCTCCGCCGCGCTTGGTGCGCGCCGTCTTGGGCGCCAGACCGACAAGGCTGCGGGTCGCGGCGCCGGTGCGGCCCTTGGCGCGCGCTTCGAGGAACCGGCCCAGCAGGATCAGCGCCCCAATGACGGCGGCCGCCTCGAAATCGACCGCGGCGCTTCCCGCTGGCAGCAGGCCCGGCGCGAAAGCGGAGATTACCGAAAAGCCCCAGGCCGCGCCCGATCCCAACGCGACAGCCAAGTTCATGTCCGACGCACCCGAAAAAGCCGCCGGCAGTCCCCGCCGGTGGAAGATGCGACCCGGCCGGGCCATCACCAGCGTCGTCAGCGCGAACTGAAGATCCCGGCCGGTCTGCATTCCGATCGTGGCATGGATCCAGTCGTGAAACGGGGGGCAGAGGTGGCCGGCCATCTGCAGCACGAAGACCGGAAGCGTCAGGGCGCCGGCGATCAGTACCATACGGCGCAGGTGGGCGATCTCATTTTCGGACCAGTCTCCGGTGTCGGCATCGCTCGACAGCACCCTGGCGCCGTAGCCGGCCTTTTGCGAGGCGGCGATGGCGGCCTTGATCGCGCCACAGCCGGACAGTACCCGCAAAAGTGCCGTTCCGCTTGCCGGGTTGACCGGCGGCTCGACCACTCCGGGCGCGCTGGCAGGGGCGCGCTGGCAGGGGCGCGCTCGACCCGCTGGACGCAAGATGCGCAGGTTATATCCTCTATCTGAAGCGTCAGGGTTTCATCGCGCGTGGGAAGCCCCGCCGTCGACAATGCGTCCGCAACAGACGCGGCTTACCCTTCGCCCTTGATCACGGTGCTGGCGGAGGCGAGGTTTACGCTTGCCGACGATACGCCATCGGCGTCCTTCAGAGCGGCCTCGGCACGTCCCATGCATGACGCGTAACTCATTCCCTCGATTTGCACGGTGTAGTCTGAAGCCTCTGACATCTGATCTTGTCCCTGCCGGTTTGAGGGAGCCTTGTTACACCCGACATAAGGGTTCCAGTCACTAGACGGGAAAGACCCGTGGGGCGTTATTCTTTCCGGCGAATATGCAATTGTGCGCGCAGGGCACACTCTTTATGGTCGCGCAAGTTTTCAAAAGCGAAGGCCTGTTGACCCCGTGACGACCAAAAAACGTGTTCTTGCAGTCGCTTCGGCGGGCGGTCACTGGCAGCAGCTTATGCTGATGCGGCCGGGATTTGCGCACCATGACGTCACCTATGCGACGACGCTCGACGGTCTTGGCGCGCAATTCGAAGCATCGCCGGCGATCAGGCTGCCTGAGTGCAACCGCCATACCCCGCTTCGCATTTTGGCCTGCATCATGGTCACGGCCGCGCAGCTGGTCCGCCTGCGCCCGCATGTGATCGTCACCACGGGCGCTTTGCCTGGCGTGATCGCCCTGGCGCTGGGGCGCGCGATCGGCGCGCGGACCCTCTGGATCGACAGCGTGGCCAATGCCGAAGAGCTATCCTCGTCGGGCCGCATGGCGCGCCGCGTAGCGCACCGCACGCTGTCGCAATGGAAAAGCACAGCCGAGGCCGAGGGCGTCGAATACGCAGGCTCTGTCTTATGATTTTCGTGACCACCGGCACCCAGCTTCCGTTCCCGCGCCTGATCGCGGCAATGGATGCCCTTGCGCCGCAGCTGGACGAACGCGTCGTGGCGCAAGTCGGCCCCGATAAAACGCCGCGCGCCAACATCGAAACCCATGCCACGCTTGCGCCCGAAAGGTTTACGGAATTCTTTTCGGCGGCCCGGGTCGTCGTGGCCCATGCCGGCATCGGCTCTGTCCTGTCTGCAAAGCGCCTTGGACGGCCTTTGATCGTCGTGCCACGCCGGTTCGAGCAGGGCGAGCATCGCAACGATCACCAGATGGCCACAGCAGCCGAAGTTGAAGCGATTTCAGGAATTTACGTGGTGTGGGACCCGGCTGATCTGGCCCGCGTTCTGACCTCCGGCCCGCTCGAGGCGCCCACCGATCTGCCGTCCGACACGGCTCAGGATCTGATTGCGTCCATCCGCACCTTCGTAGATGAGACGCTTTAGGCGCGCCATTTTCGCGCGCTGAAAAAGCCCTGCTAAAGAACCCAATTCGGCCCGGCACCGCCATCAAGATGCCGCCTTGCAACGCGACATTGCCAGCACTGACGAATGGAGTGTGTCAGCATATGATGCGTAGTGTTAACGAGTTCTTGGCCAATCTGACGGACCCGCGAAAGATGCTTCTTGTTGCGGGTCTTCTGGTCGCCATGGGTCTGGTCGCAGGCTACATGGAAGTTAGCGAGCGCGCCGACCGGATGCTGGCCTTGCGGCAAGGTCCGCCGGCGGCGGTCGCGCTTCAGGATTTCAGCCACATGCGCAACACCGGCCCGGCCGACGAGGTGCGGGTGTTTGCCGAGGTCGATCTGAGCGATCCCCTGATCTTGCCCCTGCGCGGCAGCGATCCCGAGCAGCGCGCGTATGTCGTACCGCTGTTTCCGGTCAGCGCAGAAGGGGCGGAAGTGATCTCGTCGCAGATCCAGGGCGGCGATGGACAGAGCGCCGAGGTCATCACCGACATGGCGATCATCGCACAGGACAAACCGCCCGCGCTTGGTGTTCTGGTGTTCATTCTGCCCGCCTATGTCGAGACGGTGCGCGACACCTCGATGCTGCTGGCTGAACGCTATGGCGAGGGCCGCTTTGGCGAAGTTGTCGAACTCAACGGCGAAAGCACCAGCGCCAGCGCGTTTCAGCGCATGATCGACGGCGCCTTTGCGGCGAAAAATCTTACCCTGATCGACGGATACCTGGCCATTGCGCCCTATGCCGAAGGCCGGCTGGCTGCGCTGTCTGCGCCCCGCGTGACGGGATCGCACCGGATCCTTTATGCGGTCGCCCTCTTCCTGGTGGTTATCGCAGCCGTGGTCTCGCTGCGCGAAGGCTCGGCCCGGCGCCGTGCGGCGGCCAACGCTGCGCCAAGGCCGCCGGCCGAAACGATTTACAGCGATTTCCCCTCAAGCGACCCGCGCTTCCAGGCCATCCCGACCCAGGAAGAGATTGCGCAGGCCCACAAGGTCAATGCCGCACCGAAGCCGATCCGGTTTCAACTGGCTCTGAACTGGCTTGGCCGTCAGGCCGGAGCCGCGCAGATCATGCTTAGAAATCGACGTCCACACCGGGAAGACGAAGCTCTGTAATCAGGTCCCGCATTTCCTGGCGGGCCGCGATGTTCGAGATGTTCATCTGCCCAAGAACACCGATGTCACGCAGATCCAGCAAGGTCAGCCCGCGCGGGAAAAGCTCGCGAAAGATAACCCGTTCTCCGAACCCGTCTGTCACCCTGAAGCCGATGCGCCGGCCCAGATCGCCAAGCGCATCGCCCATCTTGCGCTTGTTGTGCATCGCCTGCTGGCCCAGCCTGTTGCGCACCACGATCCAGTCGATCGGGGCAAGCCCGGCCTGCGCGCGCAGCTGCCGCGCGTTCCAGACCATCTCGGAATAGATCGACGGCCCCTTGATCTTGTTGGTCTCGGCATCGACCCGCGCCAGCAGATCGAAATCGACGAAACTGTCGTTGATCGGCGTGACCAGCGTATCGGCCAGCGAGTGTGCCACCTGGCTCAGCCGTGTGTGGCTGCCGGGGCAGTCGATCACGATGAAATCGGCACTGGTCTCGATGCCGGTCACGGCGGCCGACAAGCGCCGGTCGTACATGTTCTCGCCCGGCGCCAGCGATGCCTTGTCGATCTCGGGCAGGTCACGGTAGTCGGGGCAGGGAAGGTCGATGTTGTGGCGGCGACAGAAAAGCCGCCGGTTCTCGACATAGCGTCCAAGGCTTCTTTGCCGCAGATCCAGATCGAGCGTGCTGACCCGGTGGCCCATGCGAGACAGGGCGGTTGCCACATGCATCGATGTGGTGGATTTGCCGGAGCCGCCCTTTTCGTTGCCAACGACGATAATATGCGCCACTGCCCTTGCCCCTCATGTCCCCGAAAGACTGCGGTGTCTTTATTTGGCACTACTATATGTGGAAAGCGCCACTAAGGAAAGTGTCCCATTCCGCAGGATCGGCAATAAATGGGGCGTTAGGACGCCTTCAGATAGGCAACAAGGATGTCCCGCGCCGCCTGCAGATCGGTTTTGTGAATCATTTCGGTGACCGTGTGGATATAGCGCGTGCCCACGACGATGCCGATCGCCCGGGCCCCGGCCGCCGCCTGTTGTGCTGCCGCCCCGTCCTGGCCGCCGGCGCGCAGCATGGTACGCTGGTAGGGGATCTTCTTTTTCTCCGCGAGCGACGCGACCTCTTCCACCAGCGCCTTGTCGGCTATGAAAGAGCCGTCGCGGACGTGCAGGCCGAACCCCTTGCCATGCTCCGTGGTGCGGTCCTGCTCGGGTACACCGGGCGTGTCGCAGGCCAGCGAGGTGTCGATCCCGATGCCGATATCGGGCTTGACGGCGAACGAGGCCGTGCGCGCCCCGCGCAGCCCAACCTCTTCCTGGCAGGTGAAAGCGACATGGATTTCGGCGCCATGCCTGGCCTTGCCAAGCCCGCGGATCGCCTCGATCCCCAGCCAGCAGGCGATCCGGTTGTCGAGCGCCTTGGAGACCACCTTGTCGCCGATCTCCAGAAAGGGCTCGTCCATCACCACCATTTCGCCGACCTTGACCACGTCCTTGGTCTTTTCGCCCAATCCAAGATCGACGAAGAACTCGTGCGGTTCGGGCACCTTCTTGCGGTCCTCTGCGCTGGCGATATGGACCGGCCGGCCCGCCGGGTTCATCACACCTTTCAGATCCCCCCCGCTAGTGCAGACAAGCACACGGCGCGAAAACAGGTTGCGCGGATCGAACCCGCCGACCGGCAAGAGATAGACGAAGCCCTTCTCGTTCACATGGCTGACGAGAAAGCCGATCTCGTCCATGTGGCACAAAAGCATGATCTTCAGCGGGTCTTTGCCCTTGCCCGCCTTTCTGCACAGAAGCGAGCCCATCGGGTCGGTGACAACCTCATCGAACATGCCCTTGGTCTCATTCACGATAAGATCGCGGACGCGGTCTTCGTGGCCCGGCACGCCGGGGGTCTCGCACAAGGCCTTGAGCAATTTGATGTTCATCCGGAACTCTCCTGAAGCATGGGATTTGGCGCAGAGTGGGGGCAATGGGCCCGATCTGCAAGAGGCCGAGTACAGGCGCGACCGCTTCGCCTCGTTGGGCCAATCCTTGCCCAATGGCGGACCCCGAGCAGGTGCAGATCGCGAGCGGCCCGCACGCCAGCTTAGCGTGGCAATTGATCACGGCGTGGTTCATCGGCGCCATGTCCGGCGCCCGCACCTGCGCCGTCACAGACGCCGCGGTACGCTGGAACAGGGTCCGTGCCACCCGGTTCAAGCCGACCATTGTCGAGCGGCAAAAGATCTCGGGCGTGCAAAGCGAACTGGCGAAGATAGGCATCGCCGAGGCCGCGCGGATCTGAAATCCTTGCCGCCTGGGCCGGTCAGTAACCCGAGATCAACGAAGCGCCACAATGAAAAACGCCGCCCCGGTGAGGGAGCGGCGCCTGGTACTGTCCCAAGATGGACGAGGCTTAGAAGCCAAGCCCTTCGTATTTCTTCTTGAACTTGGAAACGCGGCCGCCGGTGTCCAGCAGGCGCGAAGAGCCACCCGTCCAGGCCGGGTGCACGGAGGGATCGATGTCCAGCGACAGTGTGTCGCCTTCCTTGCCCCAGGTCGATTTCATCTGAACAACGGTGCCATCGGTCATCTTGACGTCGATGACGTGGTATTCGGGATGCGTCTCTTTTCTCATGGCGCCGCTCCTTATTTGGCCGCGAGGGGCTTGTAGTGGCTGTCTTCTGCGATCCGTGCGGATTTTCCACGGCGCGCGCGCAGGTAGTACAGCTTGGCGCGGCGCACGCGGCCGCGGCGGACAACGGTGATGCTGTCGATATTCGTCGAGTGAAGCGGGAACACACGCTCCACGCCTTCGCCGAAGGAGATCTTGCGCACCGTGAAAGAGCCGGCGATGCCAGCGCCGTTCTTGCGAGCGATGCAGACGCCTTCGTAGTTCTGCACCCGGCTGCGGGTGCCCTCGGTTACCTTGTAACCGACGCGGATTGTGTCACCCGCCTTGAAATCCGGAATGTCCTTGCCAAGTTCTGCGACTTGCTCGGCATCCAATTGTGCGATCAGGTCCATCTGACGCGCTCCTATTTTGCTCACGGTTTGCCCGCGAAGGTGATGCTGCCCTCAGAGCTCTTGGTCTCCATCCGGGTCCCTACCGTGCTTGGCACGGTAGGCCCGCCAGAGGTCAGGGCGGCGTTCCTTTGTCAGCCTTTCGGCCTCGGCCTGTCTCCAGTCGGCGATTTTCGCATGATGGCCCGACAGGAGAATGTCGGGGATCTCGCGGCCTTCCCAAAGCGCAGGCTTCGTATAATGCGGGTGCTCCAGAAGTCCGGTCGAAAAGCTTTCCTCTTCTACGGACGCCTGATTCCCAAGCACGCGGGGTATAAGGCGGACGGTCGCATCAATCAAGGCCTGAGCGGCAATCTCTCCGCCGGTAAGGACGAAGTCTCCAAGCGACACCTCCTCGATACCGAAATGCTCGATCACGCGCTCGTCTAGTCCCTCGAAACGGCCGCACAGAAGCGTGATGCCCTGAGTGGCCGAAAAGCGCTGCGCCATGGCCTGATCGAAGGGTTTTCCGCGCGGCGAAAGGTAGACAAGCGGCCATTGCGCGCGGTCCTTGGGCCGGCCGCGCTGGGCATGGGTGATGGCCTTGGCAACGATATCGGCGCGCAACACCATCCCGGCGCCGCCGCCAGCGGGTGTGTCGTCGACATTGCGATGCTTGCCCTCACCGAACATCCGCAGATCGACCGTCTCCAGCTGCCAGAGCGCGTCGTCCAACGCCTTTCCAGTCAGCGAATGGCCAAGAACGCCGGGGAAGGCATCAGGCAGAAGCGTGATTACCTGCGCCGTCCAGGCGCCGGCAAGCTTGGGCCGGTCGGACATCAGCTCGCGCGGCCGCGCTGTGGGTCTGATCGACAAACGGCCGTGGGACTTGGCGGGCGTGTCACTCATGACGCGCGCCTGCATGCCGGGTGTGCCCACCGATGACCCGGCGAGCGTTATGGTTCAGAGGCCTCAGGTCAGGGGTCCACATGCGCATCAGAAAACCCCCTCTGGCGGGTCGATCACGATCCGCCCCGCCGCCAGGTCGACCGTCGGCACATTGGCCTGCGTGAATGGCAAAAGCACAGACGCTTTCAGCTCGGGGCCTTCGATTTCCAGAAGGTCGCCGGCGCCGTGATCGAGCACCGCCTTGATCCGGCCGACCTGCGCGCCGCCGGCGTCGAAGACATCGAGGCCAATCAGGTCAGCGTGGTAGAACTCATCATCGGGAAGCGACGGCAAAGCCTCGCGCGGTGCGTAAAGCCGGGTGCCGCGCAGGGCGTCGGCGGCTTCTTTCGTCGCGATGCCCGTCAGGCGCGCCGAGAAACCCGACTTGATCGGGGTTTCAATCGTAATTTCAAAGCTTTTGCTGCCGTCCTCAGATCTGAGCGGACCATAGCTGGCGATCGCCTCTGGATCGGCGCAGAAGCTTTTCAGCCGCACCAAGCCACCGACGCCAAAGGCGCCGGCGATGGCGCCGACGCAGATCCTGTCCTCGCTCATGGCACCCCCTGACACACGCCCTGCGCAGAAGGCGTGCCACCGGAATTGAGACAGCGGTCGTCCATGACCGCCCGCTGGACTTCCGTGCCCGCCCAGAAGGCGAGGGCACAAAAGACCAGTGCAAAGGTGCGGCGGATCATGGTGGACCCCGATCTATCTTGCGAAGCCAAAGCGTTGACCGAAAGCAGCCAGCCGGATCAGCGGCAGATTACTCTGCCGCTTTCTCTTCGGTTGCCTCTTCAGCAGCCGCCTCTTCCGCCGGAGCCTCTTCAGCAGCCGCCTCTTCGGCAGGAGCCGCCTCTTCGGCAGGAGCTGCCTCTGCGGCGGCTTCCTCGGCCGGAGCCTCTTCGGCCGGTGCGCTTGCGGCTTCGGCGGCGGCGGCGGCCTTTGCGGCTTTTTCTTCCGCGCGGTCGGTGGCCTTCTTGCCGGGCTGGGCTTTGTTGGGGTTGCTGCGCTCTTTTTTCTCAAGGACGCCAGCGGCTTCCAGCATGCGGCTGATGCGGTCGCTGGGCTGCGCGCCCTCGCCAAGCCAGTACTGGACGCGCTCGAGGTTCATCTTCACGCGGTCTTCGCTGTCCTTGGGCAGAAGCGGGTTGTAGGTGCCCAGCTTCTCGATGAAGCGGCCATCGCGGGGCATCCGGCTGTCGGCGGCAACGATCGAGTAGAAGGGGCGCTTCTTAGAGCCGCCGCGTGCGAGGCGAATTTTCATAGCCATTTTGTCAGTCTCCTAGGTTTTCTGCATGTTTTTCATGGTGTTGGATCACTTCCTGGATGATGAAAGCCAGGAATTTCTTGGCGAATTCCGGGTCGAGATCGGCCCGTTTCGCAAGGTCTTCCAGCCGTGCGATCTGCGCCGCTTCGCGGTCCGGATCGGAGGCGGGCAGGTCGTGTTCGGCCTTCAGCCGGCCCACGGCCTGGGTGTGTTTGAAGCGCTCGCCCAGCGTGTAGACGAGGATCGCATCAAGCCGGTCGATGCTGCGGCGATGCTCTTTGAGCAGCGCTGCGGCCAGGGCGGTTTTGTCAGTCATGCTGGACCCCCGTTCGGTACGCCGCGTACAAAGCCCGGCGTGCCTGATTTGCGTTTTGTACGCCCGCCGCGGGGGCGAGTGGCTGGTTTGCACACGCCGGGCACGGCCCGCCGAATTGCGCTGCGGGCCGGTTCATTGCGCGCCCTCCGGTGCGGGGTGGCGAAAGACGAGGCAGGGCTCATCGGGCTTGGGCTGCGGCGCGTTCGGGTCAAGCCGGGCGCCAAGCCGTTTTGCCAGCGCCAGCGATCGGTCGTTGCCTTCGTCGATGTAGCTGACGGCGGTGGTCCAGCCGAGCGTGCCGAAGGCGTGACTGAGTGCGGCGCGGGCGGCCTCGTAGGCGTAGCCGTGGCCCTCAGAGCCCTCGAACATCAGCCAGCCGATCTCGGTCTCGGGCCAGTCGGGCGGGCACCAAGGTCCGACAAGGCCAAGCGCGGTGTCGTCGGTGTGGGTGGTCACCGCCCACATGCCGAAGCCGAGGATATCCCAGTGCCCGACCTCGGCGGCAAAGCTGCGCCAGGCGCGGCCAAGCGAGTGCGGGCCGCCGACCTGGGTAGCGCGCGGAGACATGAAAAAGCCGACGGCGGCCTCGACGTCCTGCGCGGCGGGCCGGCGCAGGCGCAGGCGCGGGGTAATCAGCGTTTCGGTCATGCGTGCCCCCCCGCGTTGTGGCGGTAGACAAGCGGCGGCTCTTCATTGTCGGGCGGAAAGGCCGCAGCGTCGTCGCGCACCGCGCCAAGGCGCTTGGCCAGAGCGATAGAGCCTGCATTCCCGCGCTCGATATAGCTGACCGCAGTAGTCCAGCCAAGCGCGCCGAAGGCGTAATCCAAAGACGCCCTGGCGCCCTCGAAGGCCAGCCCCTTGCCTTCGGCCTCGGCGCTCCAGAGCGACCAGCCGATTTCGGGCTCGGGCCAGGTTTCAGGCATCCAGGGCCCGACAAGGCCGATAGGCTCTCCGGTGGCTTTGGCTTCCATGACAAAGCTGCTGTAGCCGCGCAGAAGCCACTGGCCTGCGACATGGGCAAAGCCGCGCCACGCCTGAAGCCGGTTCGTGACCGGGCCGCCGGTATGCCGCGCCCGTTCAGAGCCGAGGAACGCCGCAAAGGGCTCGAAATCCTCGACGCGCTGGGCGCGCAGGATCAGACGCTCTGTTTCCAGCGTGGGGATATGCAGCGTCAGCGGGGTCACTTCTTCTTGCCGAAACCCGAAAGGCCCGGGGGCAGTTGCGCGCCGCCGCCAAGGCCAGGCAGACCGCCCGGCAGGCCGCCGCCTGATTGCATCTGGGCCTGCGCGGCCTCGATCTCTGCCTGGCTGGGCATGCCGCCGGCCTTGCCGCCGAAAAGACCGCCAAGCTGGCGCATCATGCCTTTTTTGCCCATCTTGCCCATCTTCTTCATCATGTCGGCCATCTGCCGGTGCATCTTGATCAGCTTGTTCAGCTCGGAAACCTCTAGCCCCGCGCCCGCGGCGATGCGTTTCTTTCGGCTGGCTTGCAGGATCTGCGGGTTTGCGCGCTCGCGCTTGGTCATCGAGTTGATCAGCGCGATCTGACGTTTCAGAAGCGTGTCGTCCATGCCGGACTTCTCGATCTGGCCGGCCATCTTCTTGGCGCCGGGAAGCATTCCGATCACGCCTTCCATGCCGCCCATCTTCTGCATCTGCTGGATCTGGTTGCGCAGGTCGTTCATGTTGAACTGACCTTTCTGGAAGCGCCGCATCATGCGCTCGGCCTGTTCGGCCTCGATGGTTTCCTGCGCCTTTTCGACGAGGCTGACGATATCGCCCATGCCAAGGATGCGGCCGGCGATGCGCTCGGCGTGGAATTCCTCGATCGCGTCCATCTTCTCGCCGAGGCCGACAAAACGGATCGGCTTGCCGCTGACAGCGCGCATCGACAGCGCCGCGCCGCCGCGGCCGTCGCCGTCCATCCGGGTGAGCACGACGCCCGAGACGCCGATCTTGTCGTCGAATTCCTCGGCCACGTTCACTGCGTCCTGGCCGGTGAGGCCATCGACGACAAGCAGGGTCTCGCGCGGGTTTGCAACGTCGCGCACTGCAGCGGCCTGCGCGATCAGTTCCTGGTCGATATGAAGCCGGCCGGCGGTGTCAAGCATGTAGACGTCGTAGCCGCCAAGCGTGGCCTGCTGCTTGGCGCGCCGTGCGATGGCGACGGGGTCTTCGCCCTTGACGATCGGCAGGGTATCGACGCCGATCTGGGTGCCGAGGATGGCAAGCTGCTCCATCGCGGCGGGGCGGTTGGTGTCGAGCGAGGCCATCAGCACGCGCTTGCCCTCGCGGTCGTTCAGGCGCTTGGCCAGCTTTGCCGTGGTGGTGGTCTTGCCCGAGCCCTGCAGGCCGACCATCAGGATCGGTGCGGGCGGGTTGTCGATTTTCAGAACGCCGGGATCGTCGTCGCCGGTCAGAACGTGCACCAGCTCGTCATGGACGATCTTCACGACCTGCTGGCCGGGGGTGACAGACTTGGTGACCGCCTGGCCAGTGGCCTTGTCCTGCACGGCCTTGACGAAATCGCGGGCCACGGACAACGACACGTCCGCCTCCAGAAGCGCCACGCGCACCTCGCGCAGCGCCGTCTTGACGTCGTCTTCGGAAAGCGCGCCCTGTTTGGTCAGCCGGTCGAAGACACCCGAGAGGCGTTCTGACAGGTTTTCAAACATCTTCAGGCTCCTTTTGCCGTCTTGTGTGCTCCTAAAGGTAGGGGCGGACCGGTGCAGTCCCAAGGGCCAAAAGGCAAACGCACCAGTGGGCGCAACGCGCTGACTGGTGGCGATCCCGGCATGAGCCATGGGACCGGAAGCATTGTCACTTCCGGGATGGACGCCCGTTTAGGGTGGATCGGTGTTGAATGTCAAGCCTGCGCGCCGCTCTTGGGAGGGGCCCCGCCGGACGGCGCACAGACTGAAGGGCGGGGAAAATCCGGCTTAGGTTGCGCGCGCCCGGCGACGCAGCGAGGCCAGCCCGCCCAAACCGCCCAGAAGCAGTGCTGCCGTTCCGGGAAGCGGAATTTCAGGCACGTCGGGCGTGTCGTCTACGATCTGAACAAAAGAGATCAGCTGGAACCCCTCGGGATTCAAAAGCTGCATGATGCCGTCATGGCTGAACATCCGCGCGGTAATGTCGTCAAAGCCGCAGCGCCCGGCGATGTAGAAGGCGTTGGGGCGAAAGCCGCAAGGCGCGTTGCCATCGGTCATGTGAAAGACGTTGAAGTCGAAGAACCCGGCCTGACCGACCAGGTCTTCGAGGAAATCGACATCGCCGTATTGCAGCGCGTATTCGAACTCTTCGACCGAGTAGGTGCGGTTGTACTTTTCCAAGGACGAGCCTGTGATCGAAAGATCGAAGCCCTTGATCGCACCATTTGGATCTTCGCGGAAGATCCCGCCGAGCGGCACCAGATCGGGATCAAAGGTCAGGATAGCCATCGCGTCCGGCGTGGCGCTTGCCTCCTGTTCGACCTGCACGACGCCCGGGCCGTCACCGGGGCTCTCGCAGAACACCTCCAGCGCGCAATCGCCCAGTTGCGTTTTCTGCCAGGTCAGCTCGAAAGACAAAGGTGCAGCGAATGCCGCCATCGTGCCAGTGCACAGGACGGCTGCGGTGCAGAGCCCGCGTGTCAATACTCGTACCATTTTCCCCACCAAAAAATGTGTCACTCATAATTCACGTGGTTTCAGTGAACTGCGCGCTTTAACCTTTTGTCAATAAAAGTAAATGATTAGAAAGGTCTGTGGGTACAATCGGTGGGCTTCAGCGCTATTGTTTCGCAAGTCGTCCCCAAATGTGGCTACTTCTTGATCGCTTGGGTGCAGGTGGGCCGGCGCGTCTGCCCCCATCAGGGCGCGCCGCGCAAGATGCAGCCCATTCGCTTTGAGGCGAAGCGCCGCACTTCTCTGTGGCGCAGGTGGTAGTATACCTCGGGACGAAAGTGCGTTTCGAGCGGGGGGGCAGGCATGGCGAAAAAGGCCGCTAAGACGGGTGTGATCTACGTAGCGACGGGGCCGGAATATCTGGACCTGGCGCGGCGGTCTCTGGTGACGCTGAAAAAGACCAATCCAAGTCTTGCCGCCGATCTTTTCACCGATGCGCCCGAGGCTGCCAAGGGGGCCGGGTTCGACCGGGTCCACAGGATCGACACGCCGCATGCGCGCTCTAAAATCGATTGCATGGGTCTGTCGCGGTTCGAGCGTACGCTGTACCTCGATTGCGACACGTTGGTTCTGGCGCCATTCGGCGAACTTTTCCGCCTGCTCGAACGCTTCGAAATAGCGGTGGCGCATGATGTGCGGCGATTGTCGGGGCTGATCCAGCAGGGCCATGCACATGCCACGCCCTACGCCTTTCCGCAGATGAATTCCGGCGTGGTGCTTTATCGCAAGTCAGAGGTGATGGAGCGATTCCTTGCTGAGTGGGCAAAGCGGTTTCGTGCCTCTGGCGTGGCGCGGGACCAGATCATCCTGAAGGATCTTCTGTGGGAGAGCGATATTCGCTTTTACGTGCTGCCGCCCGAGTTCAACCTGCGCCGCGTGACGTTACTGGATGCCTGGGAGCCCTTGGATGCGCGTCCCACGATCCTGCACAGCCACCGGTTCATGGAACATATTCGAAAGCCCGGTGCGGCGCCGATCCGAGAGGTAGGAGACTTGTTGCATCGCGAGCGCGACGCATTGGTCGAGGAATGGACAGCGCGGGGGATCTTGCCGGAGGACAGGCGCGAGGCGGAGGAGGTCTTGCGGGTGCTGCTGGGGCCGGCCGGGTAGGCGCCGGCCCCAGCGCTTGTCTCAGGCCTGCTCCGTGAGTGCGGCACGCCGCGTCAGCTGCTCGCGATGGGCGTAAAGAACGAACGCCGACAGACCCCCAAGGACAAAAGCCGGCACCGCCGAGGGGCCGAGGATCAGAAGGTGGGCCAGGGCCGCGCCGACCATGGTCACCGCCAGGATGGCCGCGCCCCAGGCCTCGCGCCCGCAGACCCACAGAAGGGCGGCGCCAGCGATTTCGACCCCGCCGGTCAGGTAGCGGAACCATTGCCCGACCCCGATCGCGTCATAGGTGACCAGCATCATCTCGGCCCCGGCCAGCTTGGCGCCGCCAGCGGCGAGAAAGGCGAGCGTCAAGAGCGCCTTGGCGCACAGGATTGCGTATCTCATGGTCATTTCCGTTCGCCACCCATCAAAGCGCAGCTCAAGCCGCCAGGTCGAGTGCATCCACCTCGGCATGGGCCGATTTCAGCGTCGCGTCGGCGTCGATCATCATCTGATCTGCCTTCACGAAAACCACGTCGGTGATCCCGATGAAGCTGAGCACATGCTTGAGGTAGCCGGTGCCAAAGTCGATGTCAGAGCCTACTTCCGTGCCGCCCGAAGCGACCGTGACGATGGCACGCTTGCCTTCCAGGAGACCCTGCGGACCATATTCGGAATACTTGAAGGTGACGCCGGCGCGGGCCACCAGGTCGATCCAGGCTTTCAACGCACCGGGCACCGAGAAGTTGTAGATCGGCAGGCCGATGAGCAGGATATCGGCCGCTTTGACTTCGTCGATCAGCTCGTCCGACAGGGCCAGCTTTTCTTTCTGGGCCTCGGTGCGTTCGTCTTCGGGCGTGAAGTTTGCGCCGATCCATTCATCGTCCAGAAGCGGCAGGCCGCCGGCCAGATCGCGGGTGATGACATTGGCATTCTCGAAGCGTTCGACAATGCGGTCGTTGAGATCACGCGACACCGAGCCCTGGCGGCGGGCGGAGGCGTCGATGCGAAGTACGGTCTGTGTCATGTCTTTGTCCTTCAATTGGTGAAGCCAGGGAAAGGCCGGCCATTGCGCCTAGATGTGATCTTCGCTAATCCGAACTCAACTGAGGAATTCACACAGTGACTGTGTGCAGATGCACAAGAGTGCGGAAAGGGCGGACATGGACAGCTGGGACGAGATCCGCACCGCCTATAACGTCGCCCGCGCCGGCACGGTCAGCGGCGCGGCCGAGGCGTTGGGGGTGCACCATGCGACGGTAATCCGCCATATCGACGCGCTGGAGGTGCGGCTGGGCGTGAAGCTGTTTCAGCGCCATGCGCGCGGCTACACCGCGACCGAGGCGGGGCTGGACCTGATGCAGGTGGCGCAAGCGACTGACGACCAGATCACCCAGCTTGCCGGGCGCATCCGCGGTCAGGGCGACGCGGTGACCGGCGAGATCACGGTCACGTCGCTGGCCACTGTGTCGCCGATGCTGACCCCGGTGCTGGTGGGCTTTCAGGCTGCCCATCCGGGGATCATCGTGCGCTACCTGACCGGCGACCGGGTGTTCCGGCTGGAATACGGCGAGGCGCATGTGGCGATCCGCGCCGGCGCCGCGCCCGAGCAGCCGGACAATGTCGTGCAGCCCTTCGGCACGCTTCAGACCGCGCTTTACGCAAGTGAGGACTATAT
>JABDLJ010000002.1 GCA_013003075.1 Paracoccaceae bacterium | reverse complement strand
CCCCCCCCCCCCCCCCCCCCCCCCCCCACCTCTCGCTCAGCTCAAAGCGGCATCACACCGTGCGCAGACGCCCGGATGGGAATGCATGCCCACATCCGGAAGGATTTTCCAGCAGCGGTCGCATTTCGCGCCGCCAGCGCGCTCGAACACCACGCCAACCCCTTCGATCTCGGGCAACCTGAACGCCTCGGACGGGCTGGGATCGCCGGTCAGAGACACCGCCGAGGTGATCGCGATGTCCTCAAACGCCACCGTCTTCAGCGCCGCCAGCGCGCTTGGGTCCTCGACATGGACCACGGGCGCCGCCTCCAGGCTCGCGCCGATCACCTTCTCCTGGCGCTGCACCTCCAGCGCCGCAGTCACGACGCGGCGAACGCGGCGAATGCCAGCCCATTTTTTGGCCAGCGGAACATCCAGCCAGTCCTTCGGGGTCTCAGGAATATCCGTCAGGTGGATCGAGCTGGCCTCTCCCGGATACCGCTCCAGCCAGACCTCCTCGGCCGTGAAGACAAGGATCGGCGCCAGCCAGCTCGTCAGCCGGTGAAAAAGGATATCAAGGACGCTCCGCGCAGCATTGCGCCGCGCCGAAGGGCCGTCGCAATAAAGCGCGTCCTTGCGGATGTCGAAATAGAAGGACGACAGATCCACCGTGGCAAAATTGAAAAGCGCCTGGAAGACGCCCTGAAAATCGTAAGCCGCATAGCCTTCGCGCACGCGCGTGTCGAGCTCGGCCATGCGGTGCAGAACCCAGCGCTCAAGCTCGGGCATCTCAGCCGGATCGACACGCTCCTCCTCGGAAAAGCCATCCAGGTTTCCAAGCATGAACCGCATCGTGTTGCGCAGCCTGCGATAACTGTCAGCGGTTCCCTTGAGGATCTCGGGACCTATGCGCTGGTCGCCGGTATAGTCGGTCTGCGCCACCCAAAGCCGCAGGATATCCGCGCCATACTGCTTGACCACCTGCTCTGGAACGATGGTGTTGCCAAGCGATTTGGACATCTTCACGCCCTTCTCATCGAGTGTGAAGCCGTGGGTCAGAACGCCGCGATAGGGCGCGCGCCCGATCGTGCCGCACGCCTGCAGCATCGAGGAATGGAACCAGCCGCGATGCTGGTCGGTGCCCTCAAGGTAAAGATCGGCAATCCCGTCTTCACTGCCATCGTCGCGGTCGCGCAGAACGAATGCATGGGTCGAGCCACTGTCGAACCAGACATCCAGAATATCGAAAACCTGTTCATACGCATCAGCCGCATGATCATTGCCCAGGAACCGCTCTTTGGCACCGTCCCGGTACCACGCATCCGCTCCCTCGGCCTCGAAAGCCTCCAGGATGCGCGCATTCACCTTTTTGTCCCTGAGCAGGAAATCGGCATCGTCCGGCCTGGCGCCACGCTTCACAAAGCAGGTCAGCGGAACGCCCCAGGCGCGCTGCCGCGACAAAACCCAGTCCGGGCGCGCCTCGATCATCGAAAATAGCCGGTTGCGCCCGGTCTTCGGCGTCCATGTCACAAGCTCATCGATAGAGCGCAACGCGCGCTCGCGGATCGTGGTGCCAAACGCGTCCTGCCCGTCACCCACCGGACGGTCGATGGCGGCAAACCATTGCGGCGTGTTGCGATAGATCAGCGGCGCTTTCGAACGCCAGGAATGCGGATAGCTGTGCGTCAGCCGCCCGCGCGCCAGAAGCGCGCCGATTTCGACCAGCTTGTCGATGATCCGCTTGTTGGCATCGCCTTCTTTGCCGTTTGCCTTGAGGATCTTCGCGCCGCCGAACAGCGGCAGATCCTCACGGAAAGAGCCGTCTTCCAAAACGTTGTAGGTCATCGGCAGACCGTGCTTCAAACCGATCTGATAGTCGTCGTCGCCGTGGCTGGGGGCGGTGTGAACGAACCCTGTACCGGCATCGTCGGTCACGTGATCTCCCGGCAGAAGCGGCACGTCGAAATCCCACTCGCCAGCCCCGCCATCGGTTGCGCGTAACGGATGCGCGCAGACAAGTCCCTCAAGATCGGCGGCGCTGACATCCCCGATCCGCCGCACCATCGAGGGATCGAGCCGCGCCTGGGAAAAGATGCTGTCTGCCAACGCATCAGCCACCAGCATCCGCTCGCCGATGGTCGCCCAGCACTCTTGTGGTCGGCCGATCACCTCGAAAAGCCCGTATGAGATATCGGGCCCGTAGCAGATCGCCCGGTTTTGCGGGATCGTCCAGGGCGTCGTCGTCCAGATCACGACCGACAGGCCTTTCATCTGGCCAAAAATACCTCCGCCGGAGGCTCCCGTACTCACAACCGGGAACCGCACCCAGATCGTATGGCTCTGGTGGTCGTGGTATTCGACCTCTGCCTCGGCCAGCGCGGTCTTTTCCACCGGTGACCACATCACCGGCTTGGAGCCCTGGAAGAGCGTGCCGTTCATCAGGAATTTCTGAAACTCCTCGGCAATCACGCGCTCTGCGTGAAAATCCATCGTCAGGTAGGGATCGTCCCAGTTCCCGGTTACGCCAAGACGCTTGAACTCATCTCTTTGAATGTCGATCCAGCCGTTGGCGAAGGCCCGGCATTCCTGCCGGAAATCAACGACCGGAACCTGGTCCTTGTCGCGCCCCTTCTGGCGGTACTTCTCTTCGATCTTCCATTCGATCGGTAGCCCGTGGCAGTCCCAACCCGGAATATAGCGCGCATCGCGGCCCATCATCTGCTGGCTGCGCACCACCATGTCTTTCAGAATCTTGTTGAGCGCGTGCCCGATATGCAGGTGCCCGTTGGCGTAAGGCGGCCCGTCATGCAACGTAAAGGGTGGCCGCTCTTCGGTCCTGGCCTTGTCGCGCAACAGCTCGTAGATGCCGATCTTCTCCCAACGCTCCAGCCACCCCGGCTCGCGTTTGGGCAGGCCCGCGCGCATCGGAAAATCGGTAACCGGGAGGTTCAGTGTGTCTTTATAGTCGGGCGTGTCGGCGCACATGGGGCCATGTCCTTGCAAACGGAACTACGATGTCGGTGGAGGGGCGGCGCGAGCATGTCATACGCCTTGTCCCGGCAGCCCAGATGTCAGAGCGCCGGGCCGCTTATTCGAATGATGATCGCAAAACGGCTCGTCATGTGGCGCGTTATAGGCGCGCCGCTGCGCGGCGTAAAGGCAGAGCGTGGCCGATTTGGCGTCCGTTGAAACGGCGCCAGCTATTCGTGAAACAGAGAGCCCACGTAAAACGCTATCGCTGCAGCGATGCCGCCGATCGCAAGTGTCTCCAGCCCCGACCGCCACCAGGGCGCCGTCGACCAGACGCTTTTCAGCGCGCCGACCGCAAAGAAAACGCCACCGGTCAGACCCAAAGACCACGCAAACGCCGCGTCGGTGGCCATTATGAATGGGACAAGCGGCACGAGGCCGGCCAGAAGAAATGCTCCGAACGTCACAAGCGCCGCGCGCATCGGGTGCGGATCGACCGGAGAAAGCCCGTATTCATCAACCAGCATCAATTGTATCCAGGCATCACGGTTCTGCGCAATCGTGTCGGTGGCCTCATCCAGAAGGCGCCCCGAAAGCCCTTTGCGCGCAAGGATTTCCTTAAGCTCGCGTTTCTCGCCATCCGGCACTTCATCTATGTGGCGCTCTTCGACGGCCCGCAGTCGTTTGGCGTTGTCCAACTCGGCCTTGATGCCTGAGTAATTCGCGGCCGCCATTGAAAACCCGTCGGCCAACACGTTGGCTATTCCCAGCGCGATGATGACCCGCGTTGAAAGACCGGCACCGACGACGCCTGCAACAATGGCAAACGTGGTGACTGCCCCGTCGATCGCGCCGTACACGGTATCGCGCAAATATGCTGCTGAAGGTGGCGCGCCGATCCGCGCCGCGATCTCAACCTCTGAATGTCCATGTTCCCGCGTCATTGATCCGTTTTTCCAAGCATTGGTGCGCCAAAAGACCGGTTTGTTAACCAATTTCCACGCCGCACCCTTAGTTTCACCAAACTTACGTTGCGTAATGGTGAGCGTGGAGAGAGGGACAAACCCCTTAGTGAGTATTTCAGTATGAGACCGAATTTTCCCGTTCGAACAAGCCTAATTGCCAGTGCTTTCGCATTTTTCGCAACGATTTCAAATGCCAGCGATCAGGCCTTTGCCGAGCTTGTTCCGGTAAACGCCCACACCGATATCAGGGCATTGCTGACACAAGGCGGGCCCATGTGTATCGACTTCGAGCCCGGCTCGGCCCAGCTTGATCAAGTCGACCGGGCCACGCTTCGGGGCAAGGCGCGTTGGATGCGGCAGCATCCTGGCGTTGGCATCTTCATCGTAGGCTATTCCGATGAAACCGGTAATTCCGCACACGACCACGCTTTTGGACAGGCTCGGGCCGATGCGGTGCGCCGCTACCTGGTCGCCCAGGGCGCCAATCCGCACGCCCTGCGTCCGGTCGAGGCGGGCCAGGTCGGCCGCAGCCTTGCCAGCTTTGGCAAGTCGGCCAACGCCCTGAGCCGGCCCATTGCGGCGTTGGCGAGATCTCCGCGGCCAGCCAGCCGCCCGGCGCGCGGACGCGGTGGGGCACGGCAAGGTAGTACCGGCAATGGTGGCAAAGGCGGCGGCGGTCGCCCCTGATCGGCCCGGTTTTGGGACGGGCCGCTGCAACTTGCGCATCGCCCTCGACGCTGCATTCAGCAAAGCGTCGGATCCAAATCGCTCCTTGGGCAAACGGCGCCTCTGGCTGCGGCGCGCTGTAACAGCCACTTCTATGGCCCGACCTGGAAAGGCGCGAACGGCACTGTCAGTCCGCTTGATCCATCACTCGCAGCAAGGCGCCGGGTCCCAAGCTGGTCTTCTTGTCACGGCAGGAGCTATTTGCTTTCGGCGCCGCTTGGCCTGCGCGCAAACAGCCCGGCAAGGGCCCTTTGCACGAGGCCCGTGACCGACGGCCGCTTGCCCCGGCTAAATGGCAATGGCCGGCACACTTCCATCGCCGCCACACCGACCCGCGCGGTCAGAGCCCCATTGATCAGGCCCTCTCCGAAACGCCGTGAGACTTTCGACAGCACCCCGCCACCCGCGATAGAGCCGATCAGATCGTCCCCCACGGCCACCGCGCCGGTTGCCACCAGATGGGTGAAGACGGCGCGGGTCAGCCGCCAGCTGCCCAGCGTGCCGCCGCGGCCCCCATAAACCTCGGCAATCCGGCGGATCATGCGCAGGTTCGCGGTGAGCGCGGTAAAGACATCGGCAAGTGCGATCGGCACGAGCGCCGTGATCGTAGCCACCTGCCGCGCCGCAGCCTCGACTTCCCGGGTCGCCGCCGTGTCCAATGGCGCAAGGTACTCGGCCTCGGCAAATCCAAGCAGGCCCTCGGCGTCCATGATCTCGGGCGATTGCCGGGCAAAGCGATCATGCGCCCAGTTCAAATCGGCGCGGCCGGCATAAAGAGCGGTGATCCGCGCGGTCACTGCCCGGGCCGCGCTCAGATCTCCCGAGGCCAGCGCCTCGTTGGCCGCCTGATGTATCCGATCAAGACGGGACAGGCGCGCCAGGGCCGCCCATTCGCGCAAGCCGATTGCAGCGCAAACGACCAGAAAAAGGCCCGTCAGGCCAAGGGCCGCATAGCCAAGAACCTGGTTGCGCTCGATAAGGCCGGTCACGAAGTCCCAGGCCCAGATGGAAAGGCCAAAGGTGAAAAGCGCCGCCAGCAGCCGCCAGAACCAGCGCGCCAGGCGCGGCGGCGGGCGCGCCGCGAGTGCGGCCATTGTCTGCATGGCCTGGCCGCTGGGGCCGTCCATGTCATCGGGCACCGGCGGCGCTTCGGCCGGCGAGACCACCGGTTCGTCTTCATCAAGTTGGATCAGGACAGGGCCCGTCTTTCGCTCGCTCATCGGGCGCTCCTCCAGATCGGACGGGTGATCATAACTTGTCTCCGAACAGGAATTGAGCGGCTTTGTCGAGCCGGATATGCGGCGGCCCTTCGCCGGGACGCAGATCAAGAGACCTGGGCGCGAAATCCATGATCGAATAGTCCGCATCCAGCCAGCTTTCGGCCCCTGACCGCGCCGGCGACAAAAGCCGCGCAGGATCGCTTGGAAGAAGGCCGGGGAAGAAGGCGGCGCGTTTGCCGTTGGCAAGCTCTCCACGCACCATGTCGAGGTCCTCTCCGCCATGCCGCGCGGTCTCTTCGGTCGTTGTTCGCAAGGAGGCGATCGCCATAGCGGCGGTCTCTGCCCCGGCGAACTCGGCGCGGGTCTTTGCATCTTCCATAAGCGCGGTCATGATCGCAGTCAGCTGGGGATGCTGGCGGTGATGCAAATGATCGGCCTTGGTCGCCGCGAACAGGATCCTGTCGATCCGGCGCCCCAGGAAGAGCTGGCTGAGAAACGCGTTCCGGCCGGGGCGGAAGGCAGTCAGGATATCTCTCATCGCCAGGCGCAGGTCCTCGACCGCGGCCGGGCCGGCGTTGATGGCGCCCAAGGCATCCACCAGAACGATTTGCCGGTCGATCCGCGCGAAATGATCGCGGAAGAACGGTTTGACGACTTCGCGCTTGTAGGCCTCATAGCGCCGGTCGAACTCGCGCCAAAGGCTGGAGCGCGCCGGGCTTTCGGGACGCACAAGCGGCGCAAAGGTCAGGGCTGGGCTGCCCTCTAGATCGCCGGGCAGCAGAAACCGGCCAGGCGTGTGATCGGACAGTCCGGCATCGCGCGCCGCCCCCAGATAGGCGGTGAATGAGGCCGACAGCGTGCCTGCGATCTTTTCGTCGAGCCGGTCGTTTGCATCCGTCCCGGCAAGGGCTTTTAGGAAAGGCGCGGCGAACGTGCGCGTCTCGGCGCGGCGCAAGGTCTCGATCGACCAGGCGTCATAGGTCTTGTCGAGCAGCGCGAGATCGAGCAGCCACTCTCCGGGATAGTCCACGATATCGAGATGCACGGTGCGCGGCCCCTGCAACCCGGACAGAAGGCCCGCGGGCTGCACGCGCAGCGACAGGCGCAATTCGCTGACCCGGCGGGTGCCTTCGGGCCAGTGCGGCGCGCGCCCGGTCAGGGCGTCCAGATGGCTTTCATAATCGAACCGGGCGACGGTGTTGTCGGGCTGGGGTTGCAGGTACGCCGCAAGAACCCGGCCCTCGGCGGCCGGCAGGAACTGCGGCATCCGGCCACGGTTCAGCATGTTGGCGACCAGCGACGTGATGAACACCGTCTTACCCGCGCGCGACAGACCGGTCACACCAAGGCGGATGACGGTATCGCGGAACGCGCCTGTTACGGTTGACGTTGCGCTTTCGATGCCGCGCGTCAGACCATCTGCGATATCACCAAGGATCAAATGCCGCCCCTCAAACCTGCAGCCCGAAACATAAGGGCTGGCGGTGCGCGCTACCAGAGGTCTGCGCATTTCCGACCGGAGCATATGCACAATTGCAATGCAGCGCGGGTGACGCTAAGGCCAGCCCATGCCGCGCTATGCCTTGAAAATCGAGTATCACGGGGGGCCTTTCTCCGGCTGGCAGCGCCAGGCCGAGCACCCCTCGGTTCAGGGCGCGGTCGAAGCGGCCCTTGCCAGGCTCGAAGCGGATGTACCCTCGATTGCCGCAGCGGGCCGCACCGATGCCGGCGTGCATGCCTGGGGCCAGGTGGCGCATTGCGATCTGGCGCGGGACTGGTCGCCCTTTCGGCTGTCAGAGGCGCTTAATTATCACCTCAAGCCCGATCCGGTCGCGATCGTTGCCGCGGCGGAGGTGCCCGATGACTGGCACGCCAGGTTTTCTGCCAAAGAGCGCCGCTATATCTACCGTCTGGTCTCGCGCCGGGCGCCGCTGACCCATGAGGCCGGCCTGCTGTGGCGCATCGGGCACAGGCTTCAGCTTGCTCCGATGCAGCAGGCCGCGCGCGATCTTCTCGGCCGGCACGACTTCACGACCTTTCGCTCGACCATGTGCCAGGCCGAAAGCGCAGTCCGGACGCTCGACAAGTTGGAGATCACCGAGCACCAGGCGCCGGGCGGGACGGAATTTCGTTTCGACGTGCGCGCCCGGAGCTTTCTGCACAATCAGGTCAGAAGCCTTGTCGGAACGCTAGAGCGTGTGGGGGCCGGTGCCTGGGCGCCAAGAGATGTCAAAACGGCGCTGGACGCCGCCGATCGCGCCGCTTGCGGGCCGGTCGCGCCTCCGGATGGCCTGTACCTGTCGCATGTGACATACCAGCCCGACCCCTTTGATATCTCGCCAACCATGACTTAGCGTCGGTCCCGAAACAATCCGGCGGCAATTTGCGTATTACTCTGGCTTGCGAAATCAATGTCCACAAATGGCCCGATAGGATCATCAAAATGATCACGACTTGGCCTACCCGTGCCCCGATCCGCAGCTCTTATGACGTCAGAGCAATGGAGTGAGTGATGGAACTGTTATCTGGTCTGACATTCGACAACGTAGTGATGAGTGCCATCACCTGCCTTGTGCTTCGCGAAGTGTTTTTGGTTGCGCTTCCCGATCACGTGGCTGGACCTGGAGGGTGGCTGATCGACACGGATTCTCGCTAAGAGGCCCTTCGATCAGTTGCCGGCCGGCACTCCGAACGTCATGTTGGCCCAAAGGCTTTCCCACAGCGCCGTATTCTGATCCGGGTCCGCTCCGCTTGCCGGGCGCAGAACGACGTGATCCAGCATATAGCGGTGCCCAGCTTTGACTGGAACCGATGCGACCCCATCCCGGTTCGTGCGCACCGTAAAGATGTTTACCGTATCGTCGGGCGCCTTTTCGAATACTTCCACCTGGCTGTCCGGGCGCGTTTTTCCGTCGTAGTAAAGCTGCACCGCCATACCGCCGGACAGATCATCGGTGTAGGGATTGGTCAGGGCGACAAACTCGGTTTCAAGCCCGACACGGGTGTCGCGACCAGCGCCGCCGCCCACGGACACCAGAGACTTGGCATAGCGCGAATAGCGTTCCTTGAAATTCTCGGTCGGATAGCCCTTTTCGGTGTGCATCCCGAGAATGGACATGGCGTCCTTGTGCTCCAGGAAATTCCGGAACTTCTCAAGCGTTTCGTAAGTGATGATGTAATTCGTCGTCTCATGCACGATGACCGCAAGCCCGGTGCCATCAACGGTTTGCGACAGGGCCGGGCGGTCACCGAGACGCCCCTCGACCGGCGTGGCTTTGCCGTTCATCACGATGTCGAAGCGCCGGAACTGCTGCGGCAGAAAGGCACCGCTCATCCCTGCGAATTCTTGCCCAACGCGGGTTGCGGCGATGATCCTTTCGCCGGGTTCATACGAAAAGCGCACCGGATCGATCCAGAATTCATGTGCATTTACAGCAGCCGCGCTAAGTGCAATTACAAACGCGGACGAAATCGAAGTAAGACGGCGGAACATGGCAGGCAATTCTCCTTGGGGCCAGGCAAGAGTTATCCCACACCGGCGATTGTCAAGGTGCGCGCTGATCACCTTCGTGTTTTCCCTTCTGGCATTTGCCGCGCTTGCGCATGAGATCCAGCCCGCCGTAGCCGACCTTGAAATACAGGACGGCCAGGTCGAGATCGCGATAGATATGACGCTAGAGGCGCCGCTGGCCGGTATCGATCTTGAAGGTCTTGAGGACACGAACGACGCCGCGAACGCCGATCGATATGATGCACTGCGTGCGCTGGACCCGGAAGCGCTGGAAGCGGCCTTCATCGAACTCTGGCCCAGACTTCGCGACCAGATCACCTTGCGCGCGGGCGACGGCGATCTCGCGATAGAACTGCGCGGGGTCGATATTCCGCCTGTCGGCAATCCGGAACTGGCTCGGATGTCACAGGTACGGATTGGTGCCGCGTTGCCGCCTGGTGATGCAGCCGTGATCTTTGGATGGGATGCCGCCCTGGGGGCTTTGGTCGTTCGCCAGATCGGTGTCGAAGACGGCTATACCGGCTACCTGACCAACGGCGCACTGTCTGATCCCATCGCCGCGGCCGGAGGCGGTGCGCTTAGCGGCCTGTCGACCTTCGCAACCTACATGAAGATCGGCTATGAACACATCATCCCCAAAGGCCTCGACCACATCCTGTTCGTACTGGGCCTGTTCTTTCTGTCTTTGAAGTTGCGGCCGCTCTTGTGGCAGGTAACGGCCTTCACGGTGGCGCACACCGTCACGCTGGCGCTTGGCATCCTGGGGATCGTGACGCTGCCTGCCAGCATCGTCGAGCCGCTGATCGCGGCCTCGATCGTCTATGTCGGGATCGAAAACGTTCTGTCGCGCGGATTGACGCCCTGGCGGCCGGCGGTGGTGTTCGGCTTTGGCCTACTGCACGGGCTCGGCTTTGCGTCCGTTCTGGGCGACATCGGCCTTGACCCGGCAACCTTCGTTATTGGTCTGATCGGCTTCAATGTCGGTGTTGAACTTGGCCAGCTGTCGGTGATTGCGATCGCGTTTTTCGGCTTGGCCTACTGGCTTCGCAACGCCTCGTGGTACCAGAGCGCCGTCGCAAACCCTGCATCGATCGCGATCTCGCTGGTCGGCGCCTACTGGGTAGTGGAGCGCACGCTGCTTTAGGGTTTCAAATAAGCCCCGCGCGGCGACAGGCCCCTTGGGACGGCACCGATCAGCCATGCCCTTTGCCTCACCCTCGGATGTAGACCAGCCCCATGCTGTCGCGCAGGATAATCGGCCCGCCGTGATAGTCGTCGCCGATCCCCGGCGTTTTCAGCTCCAATGTCCAGCCAGCGCCCGAAAGCCCTGAAATGTCCAGCTTCAGCGGATCGATTTCGGCCGTCGCGCCGCCTTCCATATGGGTGATCGAAAAGACCTGGCTTCGATCCGGTCCATGGCGCAAGGACGTAAAGACCGTGCGGCCGTCGATCGGGCGCAAATAGTCGAAGTGGTCCTGCGGGCCCAGGTTTTCTCTTAGCCAGGGGCGCGCCCGGCGGAAGTTGCGCAGGCGAAGCATGAAGTCGGTCTGCGCGAAATCAAGCTCGGCTATCGAGTTGGAGACATTGCAGTACTCGTGCATGTCATCCATCCAGGCGCGCGCGATTTCCTTGAGGTCCGCAACCGTCCAGGTGTCGGGACCAGGAAGCGCAGGTTCGACCGCCGCAAGCAGGCGCGCGATCTCATCGAGGTTGTATTCGGTCACGTCAACGAGCGCCGGCAGAAATTCCAGGAAGCGCGCCAGATCCTGGCGCGTGGTGAAACCCAATGCCTTCAGACGCCGGAAACTGGCCGGAACCGAGTAGGCATATTCGTCCACCTGCCATTTCAGGCTGATCGCCTCTTCGGCAACAACCTTGACCCCGTAGGTGTCGTCCTGATTGCGAATGAAGCCCCAGCTTGCGCGCGCCATGGCGTTCAGAAAATCCATCGGAACGCCCGGAAAGGCGGCATTCGTCAGCATCGAGACCGCTGGGTTGTCATAGGCCTTGTCGAGGATCTCCATCCGCGTCTCGCCGAGGCGGGTGTTGATGTTCAGCTTTGGATTGACTTGCGTGCCGCGCCGCAACGTGTCGTGGTTGGCGGTCCCGGAGATCCAGTTGGAGCCGACGCTGAGGATCTCGCGGATCCGCCAGAACTTGGACAGCCAAAAGCCATAGATGAAGGGCGTGTTATGGGCAAAGGTCAACGGACCCCATTGAAAGACATCCGGGTCTTTCTGGTTCTCGATGACCGCGCGGTAGGTCGAGGACAGCTCCCAGTCCTCTTGTGGCCAAGGCCGTCCGTCCTCGAAGAGGAACCAGGGCCGATAGGCGGTGCCAGCAACCGATTGCTCGATATCCGCCATCGATTGCAGGAATTCGTCATCGTGCCGCAGCTCCTGCTCGCTGGCATCCCACCATTTGAAATCCTGCGCACCGTCGACGCGCACCCCGTCGGCCCCGAAATCGACCTTGCGCCGCTGCATTTCCAGCAAGATCGCGCGCACCGCCGGGTTTTTGTACTCCAGGTTCTGACCGTACATGTTCGGTCCGGCGAAGAAATGAGAGTTCAGCGCATCGAGGCCCTGGTTGTCCGAGTGTCCGAATACGACATCGAGGATCAGCATCTTCGGTCTGGTCGGGAAATTGTGAAGCGCCGCCGCAAGATCAACAAGCTCGTCCGGCCGTCCGCTTTCGAGCAAAACCGGGTTCACCGCGCCCATGCCGGAAATCACGACATCGTAGCCCCAGTTCGTGGTATCGGGCCGGATCAGATCGACGTGCAGGCTGTCGGCATTTCCGGTCTCCTGCCAGAACGCCGGTCCGGTCTCGTAGACCGTTGTTGGCTCGACAGGAAGCAACTGCACCGCATCGTAGCCGAGATAAAGCTGGTCTTCGGCCTCGCTCGGCAGATCTTTGCGAACGCGCTCGGCCAGCCGTTCGAACCGCCGCGTCAGGCTGGCCAAGGTACCGCCCGCAGTTGCCGTGGGGATGTGGATTTGAAGGATATTGGCCGGCGGGCCGATTTTGTGCGGCTTTGCGGCCGCGAAAGCTTCGAAATACGCCTTGTCGCCGCGGCCCTCTTGCATCTTGGCGACATCGTAAAGCTCGGCCGGCGCGAAAGCGCCATAGGGAAGCGAGGCGGCAAGCGGATCCAGGATGCGGTGCCATGCGCCATCATGGTCGCGCCAGACAAGCGCATAGAAGTCACCAGCAGACCCGCGCGCGCCGGCCAGCGCCCCCTCTACGGCCGCAAAGCAATGCGCCTCGAACCGCGTGACCGGAACAAGCACCCGTTCGAAGCTTACCGACTGCCGCGAGACGGTCAGATCGAAATCCTGCCCCGCCGACAACAGCTCCAGGAAGATGTCACTGTCGGGCACCCGCGCGTCCAAAAGCTCTGGCGTCCAGAAGCCGAAGGTCGCGTGATCACCGTGCCAGTGCCCGCCAAGGGACCGGACGATCTGCAAATGCGCATCGAGAGCCGTGGGCGCCGACATAAGCGCGGTCTCGGCCATGTCAGCCAGGGCCTGCGCGCGTGCCGAAAGCGGTTTGATCCTGTCTTTCAACGACATCTCCAGGCCCGCTCCGGTCAGGTGCGAACGTCAGGCTCGGTACGGCCCGTGTAATGCGCGATCTGGGCGATCTTCTCTGCGCAGGCAATGACGGTCGCCAGGGCTTCATCTGTCGGGCGCTGCAATTGGGCGGGATCCGTCTCCACATCCTCCAGGTAGACGCGCAAGGTCGCGCCCACCGTGCCGGTCCCCGAAAGGCGGAAGACGATGCGGCCGCCGCCCTCGAACGAGATACGGATCCCCTGCCCTTCGGCGCGCGAGCCATCGACCGGGTCGTCATAGGCGAATTCGTCGGCGCTCGCGACGGTAAGGCCGTGAACGACCGTGCCGGGCAGGCTTTCCAGTTTGGCGCGCAGCGCATCCATCATGTCGTTTGCCCGAGCGGCATCGACGGCCTCGTAGTCATGGCGCGAGTAATAGTTGCGGCCAAATTCCTGCCAGTGCCGCGCCAGCATCTCTGCGACCGATTGTTTTGTCTCGGCCAGAATGTTCAGCCAGAGAAGGACCGCCCACAGCCCGTCTTTCTCGCGCACATGGTCCGAGCCGGTGCCGGCGCTTTCTTCGCCGCACAGCGTGATACGCCCGTCGTCGAGCAGGTTGCCGAAGAACTTCCAGCCTGTCGGCGTCTCATAGCAATCCAGCCCGCGCGCGTTGGCAACTTGGTCGAGCGCGCGGGAGGTCGGCATAGAGCGCGCCACCCCGGCCAGCCCATCGCGATAGCCAGGCGCCAGCTGCGCGTTGGCGGCCAGTACCGCCAGACTGTCGGATGGCGTGACGTAGATCCCCTTGCCGAGGATCATGTTGCGATCGCCATCCCCGTCCGACGCGGCCCCGAAATCCGGCGCCGTCTCGGACATCATGCGGTCAACCAAGGGCTTGGCCCAGATCGGATTTGGATCAGGATGACCGCCCCCGAAATCGGGGCTTGGGGTGCCGTTGAGCACAGTGCCCCTCGGAGCGCCCAGCCGGCCTTCGAGGATTGCCGTTGCATAAGGCCCAGTGACCGCATGCATGGCGTCAAAGCTGATCCGGAAGCCGCCCTTGAGAAGCGAAGAGATCGCGTCGAAGTCGAACAGCTCTTCCATGAGCGAAGCGTAATCCTCGACCGGATCGACCACTTCGATCTGCATGTCGCCAAGCGACGTCATGCCGGGGCGCGAGATATCCACATCCTGCGATTCCAGGATGCGGTAGCGCTCAATCGTCTTGGTCGCCTCGAAGATACGATTGGTGACGTCCTCTGGCGCCGGCCCGCCGTTTGGCGTGTTGAACTTGATCCCGAAATCCTCTTGAGGACCGCCGGGGTTGTGGCTAGCTGACATGATGATCCCGCCATCGGTCTTGCGCTTGCGGATCAGGTTCGATGCTGCGGGCGTCGACAAAAGCGCATCCGTTCCAACGATGATCTTTGCCGCGCCGCTCGCAGCCGCCATGCGCAGCACGACCTGTGCCGCGCGATCGTTGAAATAGCGTCCATCGCCGCCCAGAACGAAGGTCTTGCCGGCCGCGCCGCCGATCCCGGCCCAGATCGCTTCCACGAAGTTCTCAAGATAGTGCGGCCCCATGAAGACATGCGTCTTCTTGCGCAATCCAGAGGTGCCGGGCTTTTGCCCTTCGATGGGTTTGGTCTCGATGGTGAGCAGTTCCATGTCACGTATCCTCCGGTTGGCTTTCCAAGGGTTCCAGCACCAGGACGGCCACAGAGTCCTCCGAGACCTTTAGTGCCGTTGCATCGATCCGGGCCGCCTTGAGATCGGGGCGGGCGGTGTCAATCTGCGCGCTCCAGACCTGGCCCGGCGGCGGGTCGGGAAGCACCACTGTTGCGGACCCGCCCGCGTTGAAGACGGCAAATACCGCATATTCCAATGCGGCGTATTCGGGTGTGCCGGACGCGGTTCGCATCTCGACTGCAATCATGTTCAGCTTCGGGTCGATCCAGTCCTGTTGCGTCATTGGCGCCCCGTCGGCGCGGCGCCAGAAGAGATCTTCAATGCCGTCGATCCAGCGTTCGCGCGAATGCAAAAAACGCTTCTGCCGAAGGATCGGGTGCGCTTTTCGGAATGCGATCATCCTTGCGGTGAATTTGCAGAATTCACCATCGGCGCCCGGCCAGTCGGTCCAGGCGGTCTCGTTGTCCTGGTTATAGGCGTTGTTGTTGCCGCCCTGCGAGTTGCCGATCTCATCGCCCGCCAGGATCATCGGTGTGCCTTGCGACAGCATGAGCGTCGCCATCATGTTACGCTTGCTCAGCGCGCGCGCGCTCAGGATATCGGGATCATCCGAAGGGCCTTCGGCACCCATGTTGTCGGAAAAATTACCGTGGTGCCCGTCAAGGCCGCCTTCGCCGTTGGCTTCGTTCCTGCGAGACTTGTAGGACACGACATCTTGCAGCGTGAAGCCATCATGAGCGGTGATCAGGTTGACGGACGAGGTTGCCAGCCGGCCATCGTGGTCAAATTGCTCGGCAGAACCGGTGAGGCGGGCCGCCAGGTCCGGTGCGCGCCCCGGATCGCTGCGCCAGAAACGGCGCACACCATCGCGATACTTGTCATTCCATTCCAGAAACGGCGGCGGATAGGCACCAAGCTGGTAGCCGCCGTGGCCGATATCCCATGGCTCTGCGATCAATTTGGCATTGCACAGTACCGGATCCTGCCGAATGGCCTGGAAAAAGCTCGCCTGCCGGTCAAAGCCCTCATCAGTGCGTCCAAGCGTCGAGCACAGGTCGAACCGAAATCCGTCTACGCCCATGACCGTGGTCCAGTAGCGCAAGCTGTCCAAAACCATCCGCAGAACCATCGGATGCTGCAGGTTCAAAGCGTTGCCGGTGCCGGTTTCGTTGCGATAGCGGCGCGGGCCCTCCTCGAGCCGGTAGTAGTTGGCGTTGTCGAGGCCGCGGAAGCTCAGTGTGGGTCCTGTCTCGTCACCCTCGCCGGAGTGATTGTAGACCACGTCGAGGATGACCTCGATACCGGCCGCGTGAAACCGGTCGACCATCGCGCGGAACTCGGCAATCGACTGGCCCGACAGATATCGAGGTTCCGGCGCGAAAAACCCGATCGACTGGTAGCCCCAGAAATTGGTCAGGCCCTTGTCGACAAGAAACCTGTCGTTGATGAAGGCATGGACCGGCAACAGCTCGATTGCGGTCACGCCGAGCTTGGTCAGATGGTCCAGGATAGGCTCTGAAGCCAGCGCCGAATAGGTGCCTGGCGCATCGACGCCCGGGTGCCGCATGGTCAGGCCCTTGACATGCGCCTCGTAGATCACCGTTTCGGTCAGGGGCGTTCGAAGTGGCCGCGGCGGACCCGCGAAGGACAAGTCCTCGACAACGCAGCGCGGCATCATCTTGGCGCTGTCGCGCGTGTCAAAGGACAGATCCCTCGCGCCGGCTCCGACTGTGTATCCCATCAAGGCGTCATCCCATTCAGGATGACCGGTCAGGCGCTTGGCATAGGGATCCAGCAACAGCTTGTTGAAGTTGAAACGGTGGCCGTCATCGGGGCGGTAGGGACCATGCGCCCGCAGCCCGTATTTCTGCCCGGCGCCAATGCCCTCGACAAATCCATGCCAGATGTCGCCATCGCGCTCGGGCAGCGGGATCTGCGTCTCGGCGCCGTCTCTGTCAAAAAGGCAGAGTACGATCTGCGAGGCATTGGCCGAAAAGACCGCGAAATTCGTGCCACCTTCCATGACGGTCGCACCGATTGGGGCCGCTTGGCCCGGCAAGAAAGAATAGCTTGGGCTCATAGCGCCGGGGCGACCTTTTCATAGAGGCTTGCGTATTCGGCGGCGGACGCCTGCCAGCCAACCGTTTGCCGCATGCCGTTCTTCTGAAGCATTTCCCAAACCGGTTTGTCGGCGAAAAGATCGACCGCTTGCATCAGGGCGCGCGCCAGCGCGTCGCTGGTGGCCGGGTGGAACTGGATCCCTGTCGCGACCTTGCCACGCAATGTCATCGGGCTGACCGGGATCACCGTGTCCACAAGACCGCCGGTATAGGCCACAACCGGGACCGTCCCATAGCGAAGGCCATAGAGTTGCGTCAGGCCGCAAGGTTCAAACCGCGACGGTACCAGAATTGCATCTGCGCCTGCAATCATCCGGTGCGAAAGCGCCTCGTCGTAGCCGATGCGCGCTGAGACGAACTTGTGCGAGGCAGCCGCCTCGGCGAAGCGGCGTTCCAGCTCTTTGTCGCCCGAGCCCAGAAGCGCCAGTTGCCCGCCGCGATCGACAAGTGCCGGAAGCGCTTCGAGCAGCAGATCGAGCCCCTTTTGATGCGACAAGCGCGAGACGACCACGCATAGCGGCCCGTCAGAAACCGGAAGCCCGAACTCGCGGCGCAGCCGGGTCTTGGCAGTCCGTTTGCCGCGCGGCGTCTTGTAGTTCGCGATCTCGGGATCTGTGGCCGGGTCCCAGGTCTTGTCGTCGATGCCGTTCAGGATCCCGACCAGATCGTTCGAGCGCGACTGCAACAGCCCATCCAGCCCCATCCCGAATTCAGCCCGCATGAGTTCCTTGGCATAGGTCGGGCTGACGGTGGTCAGCTTGTCAGACCATACAAGACCCGCCTTGAGGGCAGAGATCTGGTCCCAGTACTCATAGCCGTCCTGGGTAAACCCATCGCGCGGCAGGCCAAGAAGTCCGATCTTCTCTTTCGGAGCGAAGCCATGAAAGGCGATGTTGTGGATCGTCATGATCGTGCCCGGACGGTGACCGCTGGATTGCGACAGGTAGAGAGGCGTCAGTCCTGCCTGCCAGTCGTGGCAATGGACGATATCGGGAAGCCAGTCGCCCGCGCCCTCGCTACCGATTCGGGCCGCCATCTTGCAGAGCGCGGCAAAGCGTTCGGGGTTGTCGGGCCAGTCTTTGCCCGACGCGTCGCCATAGGGCAGTCCATCACGCTCGTAAAGATGCGGCGCCACAAGCACAAATAGCTTCAGCCCGCTACCGCTGGCCTCCACAACCTTGGCCGCGCCGCCGAAGAGGTTCTTGTCCGACAGAACGGTTTTGCCGGCTTTTATCTTCGCCATCACCTCGGGGTAGCCCGGAAGCAGCGTCTTCATCTCCCAACCGACATCGCGCATCGCGCCGGGCAACGCACCGGCCACATCCGCAAGCCCGCCGGTTTTTACCAGCGGGATACATTCGGAGGTAACCGAGAGAACCTGTCTCATAATTCTTCGGCGCGCCGATCAAGCATGTCTTGCGTGATCAGGATCACGCCACCATCGCTGACGCGGAACCACTTCTCATCCGTCTCGCGATCCTCGCCGACGACAAGGCCTTCGGGGATCTGGACGCCGCGGTCGATCACCGCGTTGCGGATCCGTGCCGACCGCGCGACGTTCACGTAAGGCAACGCCACGACATGATCGAGAACGGCGTATGAGTTCGTGTGCACTTGGGTGTGCAAGAGCGATCTTCGGATCTCGGTGCCAGAAATGATGCATCCGCCAGATACCAGCGACGAGACAGCCGATCCCCGACGCGCATCCTCGTCGTGGATGAATTTCGCCGGCGGCACCGATTCCGAGTAGGTCCAGATCGGCCAGTTGCGATCCCACAGATCCAGCTCTGGATTGAAATCGGTCAGATCTATATTTGCTCTCCAGAAGGCATCGACCGTTCCGACATCGCGCCAATAGGCCGGCGCGCCCGCTTCGGTTACAACGCAGCTGTCCGAAAAGCGATGCGCAACGGCTTTTCCATGTTCCACGATGTAGGGAATGATATCGCCGCCGAAATCGTGGCTGCTGTCGGGATCTTCTGCATCGCGCAGCAGCAGCTCGCGCAAGTAGGACCATTTGAAGATGTAGATCCCCATCGAAGCAAGTGTCCGCGTGTCGTCTCCGGGCATTCCGGGCGGGTCTTTGGGCTTTTCCAAAAACGAGCGGATCACCAGGTCGTCCGAGACATCCATGACGCCGAACGCCGAGGCTTCCTTGCGCGGAACCGTCAGGCACCCGACCGTCACATCTGCCGCGGTATCGACATGCTGCGACAGCATGATTTCGTAATCCATCTTGTAGATATGATCGCCGGCCAGAACCAGGATGTATTCGATATGGTAGCTGTCGATGATGTCGATGTTCTGTGTCACCGCGTCGGCGGTCCCGACATACCATTTCTCTTCACCTGTCCGTTGCGAGGCGGGAAGGATGTCGAGATACTCGTTGCGCTCGGCGCGGAAAAAGTTCCAGCCACGCTGGCAGTGGCGGATCAGGCTGTGCGCCTTATATTGCGTTGCGATCGCCATCTTGCGGATACCCGAATTGAGGGCGTTGGACAGTGCAAAGTCGATGATCCGGGACTTGCCGCCGAAAAAGACCGCCGGCTTGACCCGATAATCGGTCAGCTCTTTCAGCCGCGACCCGCGCCCCCCTGCCAGAACAAATGCCATCGTGCGGGCGGAAAGTCTCGTATTTGGTCGCATCATCGTCCCTCCCTTATGTGTAGATCCATAGGATCCGTATCGGGCTCGAGGCCCTTATTTCTCTGCTGGCGCCAGAAATACCGTCGACAACGGCGGCAGAGTGATCGAGGCCGAGGCGGGCTGGCCGTGCCAAGCCTCGCCCGAGGCATCGACCCCGCCCATGTTGCCCCGGTTGCCGCCGCCATAAAGCTCGGCATCCGAATTCAGGATCTCCGCCCAGTGCCCGCCCTGCGGCAGCCCGATCCGGTAATCGCTGCGTTCAACCGGGGTGAAATTGCAGATCACGACCACCGGACGCTCCTGATCGCTGCCCCGGCGGATCCACGCATGGCTCGAGCCGTCTGCGTCGTTCGCTTCCAGCCATTCAAACCCCGAGGCTTCGCAGTCCTTGACGTGCAGCGCCGGCTCGGCCCGGTACAGCGTGTTGAGATCGCGCACGAGGCGGCGCACTCCTGCGTGCAGGTGAGTGTCCAGCGCGCCCCAGGTCAGCTCGGCATTGTGGTTCCACTCGGTTCCCTGCGCGAACTCCTGCCCCATGAACAGAAGCTTCTTGCCCGGATGCCCCCACATGAACCCATAATAGGCCCGCAAATTGGCGAACTTTTCCCACTCGTTGCCCGGCATCTTGGCCAGCATCGAGCCCTTGCCGTGTACCACTTCGTCATGGCTGATCGGCAGTATGAAGTTCTCGGAAAAGGCGTAGTGCAGACCGAAGGTCATCTGGTGATGATGGTGCTTGCGGTAGATCGGATCCTTTTCCATGTAGGACAGCGTGTCGTTCATCCAGCCCATGTTCCACTTGTAGCCAAAGCCCAGGCCACCGGCGTCGACAGGGCGCGACACTCCGGGATAAGACGTACTCTCTTCTGCCACGGTCATGATGCCGCCAACGGCGCCATATGTTGTCACGTTCATGCGCTGCAGCATGGCAATGGATTCGTAATTCTCGCGACCGCCATCCTTGTTCGGGATCCATTCGCCCTCTTTGCGCGAGTAGTCGCGGTAAAGCATCGAAGCCACCGCATCGACGCGCAGACCATCGACGTGGTACTCTTCCAGCCAATAAAGCGCGTTGGATACCAGGAAATTGGCCACCTCGACCCGGCCGTAGTTGTAGATCAGGGTATTCCAATCTTGGTGGAATCCCTCCTTGGGGTCGGAATGCTCGTAAAGATGCGTCCCGTCGAAGCGCCCCAGACCATGCGGATCGGTCGGGAAATGCCCCGGCACCCAGTCCAGTATGACACCGAGGCCCTTCTGGTGCGCTGCATCGACCAGATCGCGAAACTCGTGCGGCGGCCCGTGGCGGACGGTCGGCGCGAAAAGCCCCACCGGCTGGTAGCCCCAGGACCCATCGAAGGGGAATTCGCTTATTGGCAGCAGTTCCAGATGCGTGAAGCCCATATCGGCGGCATAATTCACAAGATCGTGGGCCGCCTCCTTGTACGAAAGCGGACGGCCGCCCTCGTCCATCTTCCGCCGCCAGCTTCCCAGGTGCACCTCATAGACCGAGATCGGAGCAGTGCGCGCATTGCGCCCCTCGCGGCTGTCCATCCAGTCGCCGTCATGCCAGCCATAGCCGCGGATGTCGCGAACCACGCTGGCATTGGCCGGCGGGTGCTCCGAGCCGAACCCGACCGGGTCGGCCTTCAGCGGCTGGATTATTCCGTCGGGCCCGACGATCTCGTACTTGTAAGGGGTGCCTTCCCCGATCCCGGGAATGAAGATCTCCCAGACGCCGGTGGCGCCACGGCGCCGCATCAGGTGGCGCCGACCGTCCCAGAAGTTGAACGCGCCGACGACCGACACACGCCGGGCATTCGGCGCCCAAACGGCGAAATGAGTACCGGACCGGCCTTCGTGTTCGATGGTATGAGCGCCAAGAACCTGCCAGATGCGCTGATGGGTGCCCTCGGCGAGAAGGTATTCATCCATCTCTCCGATCACAGGGCCAAATCGGTAGGCGTCCTCATAGTCCCAGGACGTCCCGTCCGATGCCGAGCCGCGCAGGAAATAGGGTTTGGCTCCGGGAACTTTGCCGCAAAAAACGCCATGCCCTTCGTGGACCGGCTCCAGCGGATAGGACTTGGATCCGACTATTGCGACAAGATGCTCTGCCCCCGGATCGAAGGCCGTCACATACCGGCTTCGTCCGACATTGTGCGGGCCAAGCACCGCGAAAGGATCGGAATGGGAGCCCTCGGCAATCTGCCGTGCGGTTTGGTCTGAGATTACAGCGGCTTCATTCGCGTTTTTGTCTGGCATAAATTCAGGATAGGTCCCAGCGCCGCGGGGTCAACCACGTCATTCCGCTGCAATGCGGCGCAACGGAGCGGCGACTTCGGCGCCCCAGATATCGGCCATGTAGCCGCGGATCGTCCGATCCGAAGAGAACCATCCGCTGCGCGCCGTGTTCAGGGCGGCCATGTGCATCCAATGCGGGGCCTTACGGTATGCCGCGTCAACCTCGCGCTGCGCGCGCCAATAATCTGTGAAGTCAGAGCTGACGAGGAAATAATCCGCACCCGAAACGTTGCCGGCGATCCCGGCGAACCGGCTTGCATCGTCCTTGGCAAAGGTGCCGTCCCGCAACGTGGCAAGAGCGCGCGCCAGCCGCGGGTCCGACGCAACCGCCTGCGCGGCGTGATGCGGGACTTCGCGCCGCTCGAACACCTCTTCGGCAGTCATCCCGAACATGAAGAAGTTGTCGGCACCGACATGATCGCGGATCTCGACATTGGCGCCGTCCAGAGTGCCCACGGTCAGTGCGCCGTTCAGCGCGAACTTCATGTTGCCGGTACCCGATGCTTCCTTGCCGGCGGTGGAGATCTGCTCTGACAAGTCTGCTGCGGGTATCAATCGCTCGGCCAATGTCACGTTGTAATTCGGCGCGAAGACAACCTTGAGATACTTCGATGTCACAGGATCGTCGTTGATGGTCGCGGCGACCGAATTGATCAGATGAATGATCTCTTTGGCGAAGACATATCCCGGGGCCGCCTTGCCGCCGAAAATCTTGACCCGCGGGGTCCAGTTTGCATTCGGGTTGTCGCGGATTTCCTGCCAGTGCGCGATGGCCTCAAGGATATTGAGGTGCTGGCGCTTGTATTCGTGGATGCGCTTGATCTGCACATCGAACATCGCATCGGGATCGACCGAGATGTCAAGCGCGTCCCGGATCCATACCGAAAGGTCGACCTTGTTGGCACGCTTGGCGGACGCGTACTTGTCGAGAAAGGCAGCGTCGCTGACATGCGGCTCCAGCTCGGCCAGGCGCTCGGCATCCCCTACCCAGTCCGGGCCGATCGCCGAGGTGATCAAGTCGGACAGGCGCGGGTTGCACGACAAAAGCCAGCGGCGCGGCGTAACCCCGTTGGTCTGGTTGACAATGCGGTCGGGATGCAGGGCATGCAGATCGCGGAAGACCGTATCCTTCATCAAATCGGTATGCAGCGCCGAAACACCATTCACCTTGTGCGCCATGATGAACGAAAGCTCGCCCATTTTCACCTCGCCATGTTCCAGCACGGTGACCGAGCGCGCAGGATACTGGCGCGCATGCGCCTGATCGATGCGCTCGATGATTTGCATATGGCGTGGCAGAAGATGGGTCATCAGCCCTTCGGACCAGCGCTCAAGCGCCTCGGGAAGCAAGGTGTGGTTGGTGTAGGACAAACAGCCCTGCGCCGTTTCCATCGCGTCCTCGAACGACATCGCCCGCTCGTCGACCAGAAGGCGCACAAGCTCGGGTCCGGCAATCGCAGGGTGGGTGTCATTCAACTGGATCGCCACCTTCTGCGGCAGGATGCGAAGATCGTCATATTCGCTGTCGAACCGGCGCAGAAGATCACGCAGCGACGCGGCGGTGAAGAAGTATTCCTGCTTCAGGCGAAGCGCCTTGCCTTCCTCGGTGGTGTCATCGGGATAAAGCACGCGGCTGATCGTCCGGGCCAGCGCCTCCGGTTCGGCCGCAGCGGCATAGTCGCCACGATTGAAGCGGTCCAGATCGAAAAGCTGCGTCGGCTTGGCACCCCAAAGGCGCAACGTGTTGCCCCAGCGCCCCTGCCAACCGGCGATCGGGGTGTCGTGTGCCTCTGCTATCACCGACTCGCTTGGACGCCAGACCGCGCGGTCGCCCGTGTGCGCAACTTCGCCGCCGAACCCGATCTCGAACACGGCTTCGGGGCGCAGGAACTCCCACGGGTTGGGCTGGATCAGCCAGTCTTCAGGCTCTTCAACCTGCCGGCCGCCTTCGAAGCGCTGGCGAAAGAGGCCATGTTCGTACCGGATACCATAGCCATAAGCGGGGCATCCAAGCGTCGCGAGGCTTTCCATGAAACAGGCCGCAAGACGACCCAGGCCCCCGTTTCCAAGCGCGGCGTCTGGCTCGTCCATGATGATCTGTTCAAGCGGAAGTCCAAGGCTTTCAAAGGCTTCCCGCGCCTCGTCCACAAGGCCGAGATTGACCATGTTGTCTTCCAGCAGACGCCCGATCAGGAACTCCATCGACAAATAATAGACGCGCTTTTCGTGCCCTTCGTAGGTCGCCCGTGTCGAGGCGAACCACGGATCGACGATCCGGTCGCGCACGGCAAGCGACAGGGCCGTCCGCCAGTCGTAAAGCGAGGCGTGGCCGGCATCCTTGCCAAGCGCATACTTGAGATGCGTCAGAATTGAGTCGCGAAGCGTGGTCATGCGCGTTCCCATCATCGATCGTTAGCGATAACGAAGCCCTTATTGGTGAAGAATTCCGTCTCTGCAAGCGCTTTGGATATCAGACGGACAAGGTGGCGGAAACGGCCTTTTTCCAACGTTTGTACTTTTCGCTGCGTAAGGCGTCGCTCATGCCCGGCTCAAACCGCCGATCCAGATCCCAGCTTTTGGCAAACCCCTCCTGATCGGGATAAACGCCTGCGGTCATGCCGGCAAGCCAGGCCGCACCGACCGCCGTTGTCTCGAGCACTTCGGGCCGGTCCACCTGGGCGCCAATGATGTCAGAGAGGAATTGCATTGCCCAGTTCGACGCCGTCATACCGCCATCCACGCGCAGAACGTTGTCGCGGCTCGCGCCCGGCCAATCGGCGGTCATCGCCTCGAGCAGATCGCGCGTTTGGTATCCGACGCTTTCCAATGCCGCCCGGGCGATCTCTGCCGGGCCAGAGTTACGCGTCAGCCCATAGATCGCGCCTCGGCACTCGGCATTCCAGTAGGGCGCGCCCAACCCGGTGAAAGCGGGAACGAGCACAACGTTTTGGGTATCGTCCGCGGCCTCGGCCAGAGGATGCGTCTCGGACGCTTCGCGGATGATCTTCAGCCCGTCGCGCAGCCATTGAACGACCGCGCCCGCGATGAAGATCGACCCTTCCAACGCGTAGGTGGGCTTTCCGTTGAACTGGTAGGCAATCGTCGTCAAAAGCCGGTTATGCGACGTCACGGGCGTGTCGCCGGTATTGAGCAGGGCAAAGCAACCGGTCCCGTAGGTTGATTTCAGCATGCCGGGCTTGAAACACGCCTGTCCCACGGTCGCCGCTTGTTGGTCGCCCGCAACACCCAGGATCGGGATCTCGCGACCGAAAAGGTCGGGCCGGGTGACGCCGAACGCACCGGCGCTATCACGCACTTCCGGCAGCATTTCCATAGGTACGCCCAGAAGATCGCAGATTGTCTGGCTCCAGCGACCCTTGCGAATATCGTAAAGCAGTGTTCGGGCTGCATTGGTGGCGTCGGTGACGTGGCTCTTGCCGCCTGTCATGCGCCAGATCAGATAGGTATCGACAGTACCGAACAGCAGCTCGCCGGCCCTGGCCCTTTCGCGCGCGCCATCGACCTGATCGAGAATGTATTTCACCTTGGTGCCCGAGAAATACGGATCGAGCAAAAGCCCTGTTCGCTCAGTGAACATGGGCTCGTGCCCTGCCTCGCGCATCTCGGCGCAAAATGCCGAAGTGCGGCGGTCCTGCCAGACTATGGCGTTATGGATCGGCTGGCCGGTGGATTTATCCCAGACAAGCGTCGTCTCGCGCTGGTTGGTGATGCCGATAGCAGCGATGTCCGCCACGTTCGCATCCGCCTTCTCGATCACCGCCCGGCAGGTTGCGGCAACCGTGGACCACAAGTCCGACGGATCATGCTCGACCCAGCCGCTATCGGGATAGATCTGCGGAAATTCCTCTTGCGCGGTGGCTTTGATCTTCAGGTTCTTGTCGAACAGGATCGCCCGGCTCGAGGTCGTCCCCTGGTCGATTGCCATGATATAAGTCATCTGATGCTCCCCTGCTTGCTTTGCGTTACGCGCCGCGTTCAGGCCGCGGTCTGTCCGGTCGCTTTCGTCATCCACCCATCAAGCGCGCCGATCTCGTCATCGCTTAGACGCAGCCCAAGCTTGGATCGGCGCCAGACGACATCAGCGGCGCGGCGAGCGTATTCCTTGTCCATCAGCCACGTAACCTCGGCCTCGGTCAAAGTGGCGCCGAAATCGCGCCCCAGATCTGCGGCGGATTGCGCCGAGCCGAGGATGTCGCGCGCCTCAGTGCCATAGGCGCGAACAAGACGCTTGGCCCAGCGCTCTGTCAGGAATGGACAGTCGGCAAGAAGACCGTCGATAAGCCGCTTCACACCCCGCACCGGAAAATCACCGCCCGGAAGCGGCACTTCAGCGGTCCAGGGATCACCGGCATTCCCGAAAAACGGCAAGATCTTTTCCATCGCCTGCTCGGACAGGCGCCGATAGGTCGTGATCTTGCCACCAAAGACGTTCAGCACCGGCGGGCCGTTGTCATCAAGCGACAGCACGTAGTCGCGCGTGGCCGCGGTGGCAGACTTGGCGCCATCGTCGTAAAGCGGACGGACGCCGGAATAGCTCCACACCACATCATCGCGGGTGACAGGCGTCTTGAAATACTTCGAGGCGAAATCGCACAGGTAGTCGGCTTCTTCGTCCGTGCACACGGCCGGTTGCGAGGGATCCTTGCCGTGATCCATATCAGTCGTGCCGATCAGGGTAAAATCGGTCTCGTAGGGTATGGCGAAGATGATCCGCCCATCGGTTCCCTGGAAGAAATAACATTTGCCGTGGTCGAAAAGGCTTCTGGTCACGATATGACTGCCGCGCACCAATCGGATGCCTTCGGTCGAGTTCAGTCGGATCGTTCCCCGGATCACGTCCTCCACCCAGGGGCCGCCCGCGTTCACAAGCGCCGCAGCGCGATGGGTGGTTTGCGCACCGGTGTCGGTATCTTCGGTTACAATTTTCCAGGTGCCGCCATCACGCTCGGCGCTGTTCACGCGGGTGCGGGTCAGGATCTTGGCGCCGCGATGTTGCGCGTCGCGCGCATTGAGCGCCACAAGCCGGCTGTCCTCGACCCAGCAGTCGGAATACTCATATGCTTTGACGAACTTGTCCTGCAGCGGCGCGCCCTCCGGGGCCAAGCGCAGATCCAGCGTCGTCGTTCCCGGCAGGATCGCCCGTCCGCCGAGATTGTCGTACAGAAAAAGGCCGAGGCGTATCAGCCAGGCCGGGCGGCGGCCCTTCATCCACGGCATTACGACGTTCAAAATGCGCGAGGTCGGGGTCTCGCCCTCAAAGCGCATGTCCTTGTGGTAGGGCAAGACGAACCGCATCGGCCAACTGATATGGGGCATCGCCTTCAGCAGGATCTCGCGCTCGGACAGCGCGTGCCGGACCAGGCCGAATTCGAAATACTCCAGGTAGCGCAAGCCTCCATGAAAGAGCTTGGTCGAGGCCGACGACGTCGCCGAGGCCAAATCGTTCATTTCCGCGAGCGTGACACTCAATCCGCGCCCCGCCGCGTCCCGTGCGATCCCGCAGCCGTTAATTCCGCCGCCTATGACAAACAGGTCAACGGGATCGGTATTCGGCGCTTGATCTGTCATCATATCTCCTTTTGCCCATGTTCGGATAGTCACTTCGATTTCGCTCGCTTTGGTATAGGAATTCTCCGCGAAAGCAAAACGGTCGGCGCGCAACAGGCCCTTGCGCCTCGATGCATATTCGCGGGCCGATTGCCCAAACCAACTAGAGCGCTGTGCCTATCTTGCAACGAAGGTAATTTTGAAACGGGAACCCGGACGGCGGACGCAACTTCTGTGTTAAGAGAAGGTACGGCGCGTATGTTTTCAGTCGCCACGCCCTTATTATTCTTCTCGGGCAGGACGCGATCTGAGTGCCAAATGGATTTTATGCCGCCGCGCGTACTTTGCGGCTGTTGTTTCAGTTCCTCCCTGACTGGACAGGTCGTACTTCGGTACGACCTTTTTTTTGGCCTCAGACCGGCTCGATCAGCTGAGCTCCAACGGCCCGGTTGGAATTGACTGCCGGATCGACGCGATGAAACGCGTAACTTCCCTCGGGCGGCGCGGTCATCAACGATGCGGCGCCTTTGCCGTTTTCGCCAAGCCAGAGCGGCCAGTCCTCTTTTGCGATCATGACCGGGACGCGGTGATGTATCTTCGACATCGCGCCTTTCGCCGCCGTCGTGGCAATCGCGCAGGTGGCAATGGTCTCATCCTCACGCGACCAGTCCTGCCAAATGCCGGCGAATGCGACAAGTTCGGCATCGGTGGGATAGATGTACCAAGGCAGCTTCTTGCCCTCTTCATCCGTGGTCCATTCGAAAAACCCGCTGCCCAGCACAAGGCAGCGCCGCTCGCGGCAGGCTTGGCGGAATGCGGGTTTTTCGGCAATGGTCTCGGATCGCGCGTTGATCAGAAGCGGGCCGTCGCCCGGCTTCTTGTACCAATGTGGGATGAAACCCCAACGCATGGACACAAGCCGGCGCGCATCGCCGCTGGTGATGACGTGGACGTTGTTGGTCGGACAGACGTTGTAGTTGGGCACATGCGGCAAGTCATTGGCCGGCTGCGCCTCGAAAAGATGCGCCATCGCGTCGGGCGGCAAAGTGATCGCGAAACGTCCACACATCATGCAGGTGTAAACCGGCCCGGCGCGCTATTCCAGCGACAGTGCCAGTTTTGAAGGCGCGCAATCGGCACTGCGCGTCTGGCCGGTCAGCGCAGGCCGGCGGATTGTCCATCCGGCCTGCGCGTGGTGCGCTATCTTTGGGTGATCCGGCCTTCGACCTTGGGATCGGACGGACCCGTCGCGGCCATGTACTCGGCAAGGACGTCCGCCAGATCCGGTCCGAAATCATAGACATTCATCGACTCGGTCGTGAACATCTTGTAGCCATCTCCGCCGCCGCGAATGAAGTTGTTGGACACAACCCCGTAGGTCGCGGCGGGATCAAGCTCGGCGCCGTCGACCATCACCTTGGTGATCCGGGCACCCGGCTCTGCTGCCGGATCCCACTCGAAGGTCATACCGGCAACCTGCGGGAAACGGCCGGCCACTTCCTCGACCTGGCTCACTCCGTTTTCAAGGGCGGCAAGCAGCGTCTCACCCTTGATTTCGAAGGTGGACAGGGTGTTCTGGAATGGAAGCACCGTTAGCACTTCGCCCATGGTGACTTCGCCCGCATCAATCGAGGAACGGATGCCGCCAGAGTTCGCAAGGGCGATCTGCACACCCTGGTCCTTCACGCGGTCCAGCATGGCGTCTGCGACCAGATTGCCCATCGCGCATTCCTGCACGCGGCACACTGCGCGATCTCCTTCGATCGGTCCGGCGGCGGCGGCCACGACTTTGTTGCGGATCTCGTCAAGCGGGCCCGCCGCTTCGGAGACACGGGCCTGGACACGCTCGTTCTCATGCACAAACCGATCCAGCAGGATCGGCTCTCCGACGGCCGAGGTCACTACGCCCTCATCATTGAACACGACGTTCAACTCGCCCAAAAATTTGCCGTATGCATAGGCCTGAACAATTGCTGTTTCGCCGACCATCGTCGGATATGGGCCGACCGCGCGGCTTTGCACATTGGACAAAAGCGTATTCGAATGACCACCGACGATGACGTCGACCCCGGTGGTGCCCTCGGCCACACGTTGATCGACCACATAGCCCGAGTGGCTGAGCACGATGATCTTGTTGACGCCATCCGCTGTCAGCTTGTCGACCTCGGACTGAACAGCATCAACAGGGTCGGTGAATACGACGTTGTCACCCGGGCTTGCCAGTTCGGGTGTATCCTGCGGCGTCAGCCCGATCAGGCCAATCCGCTCTCCGCCTTTCGTTATGACGACCGATTTCTGGATCACGTCACTCAGCAAGGGCTCGCCAGAAATGTCCGCATTCGACATCATGATTGGAAAGTCGATCGCCCCGGCGAACTCGCGCAACACTTCGGGACCATCGTCAAACTCGTGGTTGCCCACGGTCATCGCGTCATAGCCCATGTCGTTCATCATCTCGGCGGCCAGCTTGCCCTTGTAGTATGTGTAGAACAGCGTTCCCTGAAACTGGTCACCGCCGTCGAGAAGGATCGAGTTGGCGGCGCGCTGGCGCGCGGACGAGATGGCGGTCATGAGGCGGGCCGAACCGCCGAAGCATTTGCCTTCAGAGTTGTCTTCGGCCGAGCACCCGCTGTCGAAGCGGGAGATTGGCTCGAAGCGAGCGTGAAAATCGTTGGTGTGAAGGATGGTTAGCGAATAGTCGGCAGCGGCAACGCCGGCTGTCAAGCCGAGCACGCCAACCGATGTCAGCATTCGTGCGAGCATGGTCAAAGACCCCCTGTAGCGAAATTGTTATGGTGTCAGAGTGACCCGTTGCGAACCGACTGTCAAAGCCGGAAACGCAACGTCAGGCAAAGTTGTCCGTCTCCGGCCCGCAGCAGCCGGGGCCTTGACCTTGGGGCGTTCGCCGGGGCATTTGCGCGGCTATGTTGATCTACAAGATCCTCCGCTCGTCCGAGTGGGCCGATTTGCAGGAAAAGCGCCAGACCGCTGGCGCGCCAGTGGATGTGGCCGACGGCTTTGTCCACTTTTCAACGGCCGAGCAGGTGGCCGAGACCGCTGCGCGGCACTTTTCGGGCGAAGCTGACCTGATGCTTTTGGCGTTCGGCACCGGCACCTTGGGCGACGCGCTGAAATGGGAGCCCTCGCGCGGCGGCGCTTTGTTCCCGCATCTTTACGCGCCCCTGCGACTTGCGGATGCCGAATGGGCGCGTCCATTCTCGCTTGGGCCGGATGGTCCAAGATTGCCGGATGGCGTCCTATGAGCGCCCTGGAACGCCTCGGCCTGCCGCTGCTGCGCGCGTTCGATCCCGAAACCGCGCATGGGCTGGCGCTACGGGCGTTGACGCTTGGTCTGGCACCCGCCCCCGGCCCGATCACCTCTTCGCGGCTCAGGACCTCGCTGGCTGGGCTGGATCTTCCAAACCCGATCGGCCTGGCGGCAGGGTTCGACAAGAACGCAACCGCGATCGCACCCCTGTCGCGCGCGGGCTTCGGCTTCATCGAAGTGGGTGCCGCCACTCCGTTTGCCCAGCCCGGCAATCCAAGACCGCGGCTTTTTCGACTTGGCGAGGACCGCGCAGCCATCAATCGCTTTGGCTTCAACAACGATGGTATGGCGAAGATCGCGGCCCGGCTGAAGGCGCGGCCTCATGGCATTCCGGTAGGACTGAACCTTGGAGCCAACAAGACAAGCGACGACAGGGCCGGCGATTTCGCGTCGGTTCTGGCCACCTGCGGTCCGTTTGTCGACTTCGCGACGGTCAACGTGTCCTCGCCGAATACCGAGAGCCTGCGCGATCTGCAGGGCAAGGCGGCGCTCGATGCTCTGTTGCGTGGCGTTCTGGAGACCCGCAATGCAAGCTGCCCGCGCGTTCCGGTGTTCCTGAAAATCGCACCGGATCTCAGCCGGGCCGAGCTTGAGGACATCGCCGATGTGGCGCGTGCTTGCGGTGTCGATGCCATTATCGCCACAAACACGACGCTCGATCGCAATGGTTTGCACGGCCCGCATGCCAAAGAGGCCGGCGGTCTTTCGGGCGCGCCGCTGTTTGAGACGTCCACGCGCATTCTGGCCCGGCTGTCGGAATTGACCGAGGGCAAGATCCCCCTGATCGGAGTCGGCGGCGTCGGCTCTTCCAAGCAGGCATACGCGAAGATCTGCGCTGGTGCGTCGGCCGTGCAACTGTATACGGCGCTTGTATTCGAGGGAATGTCGCTCGTTGTGCAGATCGCGAAAGGGCTGGACGATTTGCTGCAGGCGGACGGGTTCAAATCAGTCGCCGAAGCCACAGGAGCAAAACGAGGGGACTGGCTATGACCGAGATCTGGCACAACCCGCGATGCAGCAAATCGCGCACGACACTCTCGCTTTTGCAGGAGGCCGGGCACGAACCGCAGGTCCGGCTGTATCTTTCCGATCCGCCAAGCCGCGGCGAGCTGCGCGCCATCTCGGAAAAACTGGGGCTGCCGCCGAGCGGTTTCATTCGCAATTCCGAGACGCTCTATAAGGAGTTGGGGCTGGCGCAGCAGAGCGAAGACGCCTTGCTGGACGCGATGGCGCGCAACCCGATCCTGATCGAGCGACCGATTGTGGTTGCAGGCGGCAAGGCTGCGATCGGCCGTCCTCCGGAGGCAGTACTAAGGCTCTTTTAGGCCTCGGTTGCGCCGCGCTCCAGCGCCGGGTAGCGCGTCCCCAGCGTGATCCCGCGGGCGGCAAAGGACACCAGAAGCGCCAGCCAGAGGCCGTGATTGCCCATGATCGGCAAAAGCGTCCAGAGCGTTGCGACATAGATGGCGAAGGAGAGGATCATCATGTTGCGCATGTCCCGCCCGCGGGTTGCGCCGATGAATATCCCGTCGAGCATCCACGCCGCGCAACCGACAATCGGCGCTGCGACCATCCACCACAAATAGCCCCGCGCCTCGGCCTGAACGCTTTCCGATTTGGCCATGACGTCTATCAGCCACGGGCCGGCGACGGCAAAGAAGGCCGACATGCTTACGCATATGACCGCGCCCCAGAGCGACGTCATCAGCGCTCCGCGCCGCACCCGAACAGGGTCCTGCCGCCCGTAGGCGCGCGCTATCAGAGTTTCGGCCGCAAAGGCGAACCCGTCCATGGCATAGGCGGTAATGTACATGAACTGGATCAGGACCTCGTTCGCCGCCAGTGTCACATCGCCGAATTTGGCGCCGACAAAGACGAAGGACGTAAAGATCGTCATCAAAAGCGCCGACCGGATCAGGATGTCGGTATTGATCAGCGCCATCCGGATCAGCCGGCTTTTCTCGAACACTCTTGGCCAGTCGCGCCAGTCGGGCCGTTCGAACGCCTCGCGGCACAGGTAAAGCCCAAGCCCCGCGCCGGAGATCTCGGCGATTACGGTGGCCAGGGCGACGCCCTCGACGCCCCAGCCAAACCCCAACACGAACACAAAATCCAATGCGACGTTCAGCCCGTTCATGAAAAGCTGCACCCAGAAGACGCCGGACGTACGCTCCATCGCCACAAGCCAGCCGGTCAGTGCATAGACCGCGATCGCAGCCGGAGCTGTCCAGATCCGGATGGCCAGATACGAGCGGGCAAGGCTTTCGACTTCTTCGCTCGCTGGCGACAGCCTGAAGGCGGCAGCGAATATCAGGGCCTGGAAGACAATCAGACCCAGACCCGCAGCGGCGGCAATCAGCAAAGCGCGCGTCAGAAGCGCCGAGACCTCGGCGCGGTCGCCAGCGCCCAGCGCCTGGCCCACCAGACCCACCGTTCCCATGCGCAGGAACCCGAAAATCCAGTAGATCGTCGTCAGGATGATCGCGCCCATGGCCACCGCTCCGATGGGAGCGGCCTGGCCCAACTGCCCGATCACTCCGACATCGACGGCCCCGAGGATCGGGACGGTCGCGTTCGAAAGCACGATTGGCAGCGCGATCTTCAGAACACGGCGATGCGTTATCGGCTGCGGCACCTCGGTAAGTGACGCCTCGATGCTGGGCCGCACCATCTAGCCACGCGGCTCTGACATCAGGAAATGGCCTGTTGCCTGCGCAAAGAGGCGCGAGCGGTTGTCCTGCCAGGCTTCGACATGCACGCTTGCATATCGCCGGCCAGACCGGTTCACGCGCGCCCGGGCGTAGGCATCCCGCGGCAGGCCCGAGCGCAGGTAATCCACCGTGAAATCTATCGTCTTGGGCAAATCGGGAAGCCGGCCGGGTTCCAGGTCGGCTACGTCGATGGCGCCGCTTTCGATATCGTCCCACAGCACCGTCCACGCCAGTTCGATCACCGCGCTGATTTCCAGGAACGCGGCCGTGACGCCGCCGTGGATCGCCGGCAGGATCGGGTTGCCCACGATCTTGTCATGGAAGGGGAGCACCGCCGTCAGCTCATCCCCGCGCCGGTCGAACGTGACGCCGAGGTAGATGATATACGGAACGTCGCCAGCCAGCGCGCGCAGCGCGCGGTCCCGCCGCCCCTTGACGATCTCGACGGCCTCGGGCGGGCCTCTGCGCGTCGGTCCGCTCATGTCTTGTCTGACCGCGCCCGCTCGACCGTGAAGGCGCCGGTCGCCGTAGCGACCGGCCGGTCGCGGTCGTCGTCCATCGCAATCGCGCGCACGAAGGCCACGTTGCGTGTCACGTGATAGCACGTCGCGCGGGTCCGGATCGCCTGCCCTGGCTTGGCAGCGCGCATGTATTCGATCCGCAGATCCATCGTCGCCGTGCCGGCCGGGTGCGATGGATGGGTCATGACAGCCGTGCCGCAGCATGTATCCATAAGCGCGGATACCGCCCCGCCATGGATGACCCCGGTGCGCAGATCGCCCACGAACCTCTCGTCGTAGGGCATTTCAATTTCGGCTTCGCCATCGCCGATCTCGACAAGCGACATCGCCAGCGCCCGGCTGTGCGGGATCGCCTCGATAAACTGGCGGGCGAGTGTGGCCTTAAGATCGTTCATAGCACCTCTTCTCTCGCTGTTGCCGTTATCACGCCCCGCAACGCTTCGCCGCAAGCGCAAATGCGACTTTGTTGCCGTTGCGTCAGTAAGCCATGTGGGTTTACGTTCATCCCTAAGGAGAAACTGATGGCTGAGACGCGGCTGACATTCAAGGAAACATGCGAGAAATTCGGGGTGACGCCACGCACGCTGCGTTACTATGAATACATCGAGCTTCTGGAACCCGAAAAGGAAGGCCGCAGCCGGTTCTACGGGCCGCGCGAAATCGCACGCATCACCTTGATCCTGCGTGGACGCCGGTTCGGTTTCAGCCTTGAAGAAATCCGCCAATGGCTCTTGATCTACGAAAAAGAAGGCACCGAGGCGCAGATGCGCGAATGGATACGGCTTGCGGATCGGCAGCTTGAGGTTCTGCACGCCGAGCAATCCCAGCTTCAAGCGACGATCGAGGATTTGCAGGTGCTGCGGAACGACACGGAAAAATCGCTGAAATAGACAAGATTGTTTCGTCCGGCGGCTCTGATTCAAAGTGACGCAACGTTTGATTGACGTAAACGTAAAGCAACTCTTGATCAAGTCCCTCCCAATCGGCAATTGATGAAGACAACGACGATGGAGTCTGCATCATGTCTGATGAATATTTCACGATCCGCCAGATGTGTGACGAGTTTGACGTTACACCGCGCACGCTGCGGTTCTACGAGGCAAAAGAGCTTCTGTTCCCCCGCCGCGACGGTCAGAAGCGCCTTTTCAGCCGCCGGGACCGCGCGCGTTTGAAGCTGATACTGCGCGGCAAGCGCTTTGGCTTCACGCTGGAGGAAATCCGCCAGCTGCTCGACCTCTACGATGCCGGCGACCAGCAGCTTACGCAGCTGACCCGCACCCACGAGCTTGCGCAAGAACGCCTGACAGACATGCACCGCCGGCGCGACGAGCTTGACGCCGCCATCGCCGACCTAACCGATCAGCTTCGCTGGGGCGAAGAAATGATCGCCAATCTCACATTGAAAAAGAACGCCGCCGAATAACCCGGCCAAACAGGAAGACCGAAGCCATGCCAACATACACCGCACCCACGCAAGATCTGCAATTCGTTCTGCAGGATATGCTTAAAGTTTCCAGCCAGGACATCCCGGGCTATGACGAACTGGACCCCGACTTCACCGGCGCCGTGCTGGAAGAGGCCGGCAAACTTGGCGCCGAAGTTCTCGCCCCGCTCAACGTGGTCGGCGACAAGACAGGATGCAAGCTGGAGAATGGCGTCGTGCGCACACCGCCGGGTTTCAAGGACGCCTATGACAAGATGCGCGAAGGTGGCTGGATGGGGCTCGACTGCGACCCCGAGTATGGTGGCCAAGGCATTGCCTATGTTCTGCACACCGCTGTCGGCGAGATCTTCAGCGCCGCGAACATGGCGTTTCATGTCTATAACGGTCTGACCCATGGTGCCGTCTCGGCCCTGAACGTTCATGCGACGGACGAGCAGAAAGCCACCTTCCTGCCCAAGATGATCACCGGCGAATGGACCGGCACCATGAACCTGACCGAACCGCACAGTGGTACCGATCTGGGCCTAATGCGTACAAAGGCCGAACCGCAGGACGACGGCTCTTTCAAGATATCCGGCCAGAAGATCTTTATCTCCGGCGGCGAGCAGGACTTGTCGGACAATATCATTCACCTGGTACTGGCCAAGATCCCCGGCGGGCCCGAGGGCGTGAAGGGTATCTCGCTTTTCATCGTACCGAAGTTCCTGATCAATGAAGATGGATCGCTTGGTCCGCGCAACGGCGTCTCGGTCGGCTCGATCGAAGAGAAGATGGGCCTTCACGGCAACGCCACCTGCGTGATGAACTACGACGACGCAACCGGCTACCTTCTGGGCGAAGAGCACAAAGGCATGCGGGCGATGTTCACGATGATGAACGAAGCGCGGCTCGCAGTCGGCCTGCAAGGCTACGCGCAGGCCGAGGTTGCCTATCAGAACGCGCTCTCCTACGCCAACGACCGGCTTCAGGGCCGCGATGTGACCGGCGCCAAGAACCCAAAGGGCGCCGCAGATCCGATCATCGTGCATCCCGACGTGCGCCGGAACCTTCTTGATCAGAAAAGCTTCGTCGAGGGCGCTCGCGCGTTCACGCTTTGGGGCGCGCACCTGATCGACCGCGCGCACCGTCTTGGCGACAAGGACGCCGATGGGCTGATCTCGCTTCTGATCCCGGTTCTGAAGGGATTTCAGACCGACAAGGGCTTTGAGATGTGCGTGAACGCCCAGCAGGTCTTTGGCGGCCACGGCTATATCGAGGAATGGGGCATGTCCCAGTTCGCTCGCGACGCCCGGATCGCCCAGATCTACGAAGGTACAAATGGCGTTCAGTCGCTTGACCTTGTCGGCCGGAAGCTTGGCCAGGACGGCGGCAAGCACGTCATGGCGTTCTTCGATCTGGTCAAGAACTTCATCAAGGAAAATGAAGATAACGCCGAGCTTAAAGCAGGCTTCCTCGATCCGTTGAAAGCGGCGTCCAAGGACCTGCAGGCGGCTGGGATGTATTTCATGGCCGAAGGCATGAAGAACGCCAACAACGCGTTGTCGGGATCCTATGACTTCATGCATCTCTTCGGCCATGTCTCGCTTGGCCTGATGTGGGCGATGATGGCGAAGTCCTCGATGGAAGCTCTTGAAGCCGGTGCGTCCAACACCGAGTTCTACGAGACCAAAATCGCGACCGGCCGCTATTACATGGCGCGCCAGCTTCCCGCCACAGGCATGCACCTGGCGCGCATCCAGACCGGCGCCGAGCCGGTGATGACGCTGGATGCGGCCAGCTTCTGATCTGAAAGGACTGTCCGGATGCCGAAACGTTTTCGCCTGACACGCCGCCTGCCGGTCGCCATGACCGAGGACGGCTATCGCAGGCTAAAGCGTTTCGCATCCGATGCGGGGCTTGATGAGGGCGAAGCGCTGTCCTTCGTGTTCGAGAATTTCGACAGCATCATGGACGAAGACAACCTGACCCACCGTCTGCGGCTCTTCAATTCCGAACTCGACGCGAGGAAGAAATGATCCGGCTTTATTGCTTCGGCGAAAGCGGCAATAGCTACAAGGCCGCGCTGGCACTCCAGATGTCCGGTCTTGAGTGGCAGCCGGTCTATGTCGATTTCTTCAAGGGTGAGGCCCGGACGCCGGAATACAAGGCCAGCGTCAACGCGATGGGCGAAGCACCGGTGCTGGTCGACGGTGACACCAAGCTGACCCAATCCGGGGTGATCCAGACCTATATCAGCGACAAGACGGGCAAGCTTGGCGGTGCAGACGATGCCGCGCGCTATGAGATCCTGCGCTGGGTTCTGTGGGATAATCACAAGTTGTCGTCGCAGGCCGGAACGTTGCGCTTCTTGATGAATTTTCTGCCAGAAGCAAAGCGCCCTACAGAGGTGTTTCCTTTCCTGAAGGGGCGCCTGAAGGCAGCCTACACGGTCCTGAACGATCACCTTGCGGGGCGCGACTGGATCGTTGCAGACGCGCCGACCAATGCCGATATCTCTTGCTGCGGCTATCTTTTCTACCCCGAGCCCTTCGGCTTCGACCGCGCCGAATGGCCCAATATCGACGCCTGGCTGGACCGCATCGCCGCCCTGCCTGGCTGGAAGCACCCTTACGATCTGATGCCACGCGCCCTGCCCGAGAGCCAAAGATGATACCGCTCGCCACCACCCGGGCGCCTGGATCGCTTCATGCCGAGGCCGCGCGCCAGTCCGCGGCGAGCCCGTAAAAGAGCCTAATAACCGATTTCAAACGATCGCGCCGACTGTGGCGCAACCAAAGGAGCCACCGATGACCGAAGCTTACATCTACGACGCCGTCCGCTCGCCGCGCGGCAAGGGCCGCAAAGACGGCAGCCTGCACGAAGTGACGGCCGCCCGTCTGTCAGCGGTGGTGTTGAATGCTGTCAAAGAGCGTAACAACATCGATACCAAGGGCATCGAGGACGTGATCTGGGGCAACGTCACGCAGGTCGCCGAACAGGGCGGCTGCCTTGCACGTACCGCGGTTCTGGCCTCGGATTTCGACGAAAGCGTGCCGGGTGTGTCGATCAACCGCTTCTGCGCCTCGGGGCTTGAGGCGGTGAACATGGCCGCCAATCAGGTGCGCGGAGGCGCCGGCAACGCCTATGTCGCCGGCGGGGTCGAGATGATGGGCCGCGTACCGATGGGCTCGGACGGAGCGGCGATCGCCGCCGATCCGTCGATCGCGATGGGCAGCTATTTCGTGCCTCAAGGAATTTCGGCGGACATTATCGCCACCGAATACGGCTTCTCGCGCGATGATGCCGACGCACTGGCCGTTGAAAGCCAGAAACGCGCCAAGGCGGCCTGGGACGACCGCCGCTTCGAAAAATCCGTTGTTTCCGTCAAGGATATCAACGGGCTGACCATTCTTGAAAATGACGAATACATGCGCCCCGGCACCGACATGCAGACGCTCGGCGCGCTCAATCCGTCCTTCCAGCAGATCGGCGAGACCATGCCCGGTTTCGACAAGATCGCGCTGATGAAGTACCCGCATCTGGAGCGGATCAACCACATCCACCACGCCGGCAACTCGTCCGGCATCGTGGACGGTGCGGCTGCGGTTCTGATCGGCAACAAGGAGTTCGGGCAGCAGCGCGGGCTGACCCCGCGCGCCCGGATCAAGGCGACGGCAAAGATCGGAACCGATCCCACGATCATGCTGACCGGCCCGGTGCCTGTGACCCAGAAGATCCTTGCCGATACCGGCATGAAGATCAGCGATATCGATCTGTTCGAGGTCAACGAGGCCTTCGCCGCCGTCGTGATGCGCTTCATGCAGGCCTTCGAGGTTGATCCATCGGTCGTGAACGTCAACGGCGGCTCTATCGCCATGGGTCATCCGCTTGGCGCTACGGGCGCGATGATCCTCGGCACCCTCCTGGACGAGCTGGAGCGCAGCGACAAGGAAACTGGGCTTGCCACCTTGTGCATCGGGTCCGGTATGGGCGCGGCGACGATTATCGAACGGGTCTGACCAAGAATGACACTTTCTCCTGATAGTTGCAGAAATGTGCCCTTTTTTCTTGCTCCGCGCGTATCGGTCCTCAATAGTTCCGATACACGCAAGAGTATTTGCTGCAATGAAACACCCACGTACGTCGCGGGAAAAGACCGTCTCAGCGCGCACAAAGAAGGCAGTTCAGGAGTTCTTCGACGAGCAGAGCGCGCTGTTTTCCGAAGGGAAGATCGAAGAATTGGCGAGCTACTGCTCCCATCCGCTTCCATTCTATACGGACGACGGCATCATATTGGCGACGGACGCCGAGATGTATCAGGATATACTGGCATCCTATCTGTCGCGAATACACGCGGCGGGCCGCGTTCAGTTTGCCGGCAAGGTGGTGGGCATCGGGCCGAAAGAAAACGGCCGTTTTGCAGTACGGCTCGACTGGGACCACATCGAGGAAGACGGCAGCCTGCGCGGCACGAGCAAATTGCGATATTTCCTGGCCGACCGGCCGAAAGGTGGGTACCTGATCGAGATCATCGAGTACTTCCAGTTTGGCGGACCGCCGATCTTGAATGCGCCAAAGCCCGAACGCCTGCACTGAATGACGGCTCTGCCCGATCTCTCCTGCCATGACCGTGATCCGAAAAGACAACCTGAAGAAATCCATTGGAAGCACCGGCTATCCGCCGCCTTTCGATGACGGACCCGATCGCTATGCGGCCTATCAGCTGACAGATGTGGCCGGGCTAACGCAGTTCGGTGCCAGCCTGGAGATCCTGCACCCGGGCGGCATGTCCTCGCAGCGGCACTGGCACGAAGAAGAGGACGAGGTTCTCTTCGTGCTTTCCGGCGAGGTCGTTTTGGTCGAAAGCGACGGAAGGCATGTTCTGCGCGCCGGTGACGCGGCGGGCTGGAAGGCCGCAGAGCCGAACGCGCATCACGTGATCAACCGCAGCGATGCCGATGCCAGCTACCTGATTGTCGGAACGCGCGCGCAGCATGACAAAGTGCACTACCCCGATATCGACCTTGAATACGTCCGGGACGCGAGCGGGCGGCGGTTCACCCACAAGGACGGAACACCTTACGACTGAGGCGGACAGATGTCCGCTCTACGAGATACGAAATTCACCAGGGGATCTGCCCCGAAGCAAAAGGCCAAGACGATGACTGATTTTACCTACAAAGTGGATGACGACGGCGTCGCCATCATCACATGGGATGTGCCCGGCAAGTCGATGAACGTCCTCACGCGCGAGGCATTTTCGCTGGTTGACGAGTTTGTCGACAAAGCGCTCGGCGACGATGCCGTGAAGGGCATCATCGTCACCTCGGGCAAGCCAACTTTCGCTGGCGGCATGGATCTCAACGTTCTGGCCTCGATCCGCGAACAAAGCGGTGACAACCCTGCCCAAGGGCTTTTCGATTTCGTCATGAACGGTCACCGCATCATGCGCAAGCTGGAGCGGGCCGGGCTCGACCCCAAGACGAACAAGGGCGGCAAGCCGGTTGCCTGCGCAATCCCCGGCTTCTGCGCCGGCATCGGCACCGAGATCGCGCTGTCCTGCCATCGCCGGTTCATGGCTGACGAACCCAAGGCCAAGATCGGCCTGCCAGAGATCCTTGTCGGTCTGTTTCCCGGCGGCGGCGGCACCACGCGCTATTCGCGCATGGTCGGCGCAATGGCGGCATCGCCGGTCCTTCTGGAAGGCAAGATGCTGGATCCCGCCAAGGCCAAGTCGGCCGGTCTGATCGACGAGGTCGTGCCCGCCGACAAGCTGATGGACGAAGCCAAGGCCTGGGTGTTGTCGGCCACCGACGCCGACATCGTGAAGCCCTGGGATCAGAAGGGCTGGAAGATGCCCGGCGGCGCCCCTTATCACCCTGCAGGCTTCATGACCTTCGTCGGCGCCAACGCGATGGTTCATGGCAAGACCCAGGGCGTCTACCCCGCCGCCAAGGCGCTTTTGTCCTCGGTCTACGAAGGCGCGCTTGTGCCCTTCGATACCGCGCTGAAGATCGAGGCACGCTGGTTCGTCAATGTGCTGATGAACCCGTCGAGCTCTGCCATGATCCGTTCACTCTTCATCAATAAGGAGGCCATCGAGAAGGGCGCTAACCGCCCCGACGTGCCGGACCAGAAGGTGAAGAAAGTCGGCATTCTCGGCGCCGGCATGATGGGTGCGGGCATCGCCTATGTCTCGGCCAATGCCGGGATCGAGGTCGTGCTGGTCGACCAGAAACAAGAGGCGGCAGACCGCGGCAAATCCTACTCAGAGGGCATTCTGGACAAGGGGATCCAGCGCCGCAAGATGACCGAAGAAAAGAAGGCCGAGGTGCTGAGCCGGATCGCCGCCACTGATGACTACAGCGCGCTGGCCGGCTGCGATCTGATCGTCGAGGCGGTCTTCGAGGACCCCAGGATCAAGGCAGAGGTCACCCAGAAAGTCGAAGCGATCGTAGGAGAGGACTGCATCTTCGCCACCAACACCTCGACCCTTCCGATCAGCGATCTTGCGAAAGCCTCCAAGCGTCCCGAGCAATTCATCGGCATCCATTTCTTCTCGCCGGTCGACAAGATGCTTCTGGTCGAGATTATCCGCGGCAAACAAACCGGTGACCGCGCGACGGCAAAGGCGCTCGACTATGTGCGGCAGATCCGCAAGACCCCCATCGTCGTGAACGATGCCCGTTTCTTCTACGCGAACCGCTGCATCATCCCGTATCTCAACGAAGGTATCCGTATGGTTGGCGAGGGCGTCACCCCACCGCTGATCGAAAACGCCGCACGGCTTTTGGGAATGCCGCTGGGACCGTTGCAGCTTGTCGATGAGACATCGGTGGATCTGGGCGTCAAGATCGCCAAGGCCACCCGCGCCGCGATGGGCGATGCCTATCCCGATGGCGCCGTGGACGACGTGATCTTCTGGCTCGAAGCCGAAGGGCGGCTGGGTCGTAAATCCAAGGCCGGTTTTTTCGCCTATGACGAGGCCGGCAAGCGGCAAGGTCTTTGGGACGGTCTTGGGGGCAAGTTCCCGGCCTCGGCAGAGCAGCCCGACCTGACTGAAGTGCAGCACCGCCTGCTGATGGCGCAGGTGCTGGAAGCGGTCCGAGCGCTGGAAGACGGTGTGCTGATGGACATCCGTGAAGGCGACGTTGGCGCGATCCTGGGCTGGGGCTTTGCGCCGTGGTCAGGCGGCCCGTTCAGCTGGCTCGACATGATTGGCGCGGCGCGCGCGGTTGAGATTTGCGACGATCTGGCCGCGCGTCACGGCGAGCGGTTCAGCGTGCCCGCCCTGCTGCGCGAGATGGCGACATCGGGGGAAACCTTCTACGGCCGCTACGGCGCTGGCCAGAAAGCCGCCTAGCCCCCAAACATATACCCAAACTGCGCGGCATCCGCCGCGCAGATATCTGCCACATGCTCGGCCAGCGTATCCGAATAGTAGCTGCGATAGTCAGCTGATCTCTTCGATGCGTTGACATGTGGCAGGGACCCAAGCCGAAACCCCAGATGTGCCTCGACCGGCTCAAGATCGGCGGGCAGATGTTCCAGGCGGACGAAGGCGTTACATACGGATTTGCCATCCGGATCGGTGACATACCGCGCCGCAGGCCAACTTCGCAGCCCGGCGACCGTCGCTTCGTGCCGGAGGAAGGCATCGAAATCGAGCGCCTGCGCCAGGCTCACGGCCTCTGCCTCGAACGTCTGTTCCTGTAGCCAATTGTAGTAGCTCACCAACCGGTCCCAGGGATTGCGGACCATCGTGCAAACGAAATAGTCCCGCATCTGATCGGCGCTGAGAATTCCCTCGACATCGCGCAATGTGCTGTGTTTCCAAAGGCGCCCCGCCGCCGACAATCGGGCCTGGCGCGCTCGGCGCCGCTGCGCTTTCGGCGTATCGCCGATCAGGATGTCATCCTTCATCGCGCGGTCTTCCATCGCAAGCATCAACGATGTGCCCCCAGTCTTGGGGATGTGAACAAAGACAAAGCGCCGCCCATGCGAGATAATCATTGCACCGGCAGCGCCTCGGCCGCATCACGCGACCGCATCGCGATAAAAGCGCCCGACAGGATGATCAGCGCGATCCCAAAAAGCGCAATACGGTCAACGGTCTCGCCGCGAAGCACGAAGGCCCAGAGCGCCACCCAGATCAGAAGCGAATACTCGAACACCGCGACATAGGACGCATCTGCCCACTGATACCCCTTGATCAAAAGCCCGACGGCCACGATCGAGCCTAACGCCTGAACCACTGTCCAGAATAGAAACGTCTGGGTCGCCGGCGCCCAACTGCGCAGGACGAACCCCGCGGCGCCCGGCTCTGCGACTTGCGGGAACAGCGCTAGAAGTGCGGCCCCCAGCGCGCCGAAGATACCCAGGGCCAGAAAAAAGCCGGTCAGCATCGACGCTGTGCTTTCGGCAGCGCACCAGCGCCGCGTCACGATCGCTCCGATCGCGTAAAGCAGACCGGCAGCCACCGGCACGACATTGGCCGGCCCAACGCCGCCAGCATCCGGCCGCAACACCATCAATACGCCCGCAAAACCGACCAACGCCGCGAAAAGCCGTACCGGCCCGACCTGCATCCGCAGCACAAGCGCCGAGATCAGCAAAACGAAAATCGGCGATGTGAAGAGCCCCGCCGCAACTTGCGCGATCGGCAGAAAGGCCAGCGTCCCGAAATAAAGGATCATCGATCCGGCTACGAAGAAGCTGCGGATTGAAACCGCCCAAAGGCTCAACGGACGCAGCGATCCCATTCCCATCATCGAAAGGACGAAGATCAGCGGCAGAGCGATCAGGCTGCGCATCAAGTGGAATTGCCACAGCCCGGCCTCCTCGGCGATCACCACCACGAAATTGTCCACGAACCCGATCAGTGCCATGCCGGACAGCACCGCAAAAAGCGCAGCAATGGGGCGGGTGGCGGACATTCGTGATCCTCTTGGTGGCGTGCGGCTACTGGCCACGAGCATTGCCCAAGCGCCCGCCGCCGGAAAGGCCAAAACGCGCAGCGCACCGCAATTGTCGGACCCCGGCTCATCGGCTAATGTTCGCCCGAACGCCGAAGCGCGTGGCGGGGGCATATCGGGCTGAATGACTGCACTGACCGAATTTGAGCGGCTGGAGGCGCCGGGGCTCTGGCATCCCTCGCCGGACGCACAGCGCCAGGACGTGGTGCTGTCCATGGGCGATGCCAGTCTCATTATTTTCGACAACAAGGAGATGGCACTCGCTCATTGGTCGCTGGCTGCGCTGGAGCGTCAGAACCCGGGGCAGAGGCCGGCGATCTACGCGCCCGGACCCGATGCCATCGAACGTCTGGAGATCGCAGACGACACCATGGTGCGCGCGATCGAAAAAGTGCGGCGGGCCGTTGCTCGGCGAAGCCCGCACCCCGGACGCCTGCGGTTTCGTCTCGGGCTCGCAATCGGTGCCGCTGCAGCGGTTCTTGCTGTCTTCTGGGTGCCGGGCGCGCTGATCGGCTATACCGCATCGCTTCTGCCGCCGGCCAAGCGCGAGGCCATCGGCAACGACCTGCTTGAGCGTGTGCAGCGGGTATCGGGCCAGCCCTGTACGAGCCCCGGCGGCATGGAAGCGATCAGTCTGTTGAAAGACCGTCTTGGCGAAGCCGGCCCGCGCCAGATCGCAGTGCTGCGCGGCGGCGTGCCAAGTTCGGCGCATCTGCCCGGAGGAATTGTTCTTCTGAACCGCTCGGTCGTCGAAGACCATGAAAGCGCCGAAGTCGCAGCCGGCTACGTTCTGACCGAAACCGAGCGCGCTGCATCGGGCGATACCCTGATCCCGCTTCTGAAAAGCGCAGGCTTGTGGTCCACGCTGCGCTTGATGACGACGGGAAACATCTCGGAGAGCGCGCTCGACACGTATACCGAAGAGCTGCTGTCTGGCGATCCCGCACCGCCCAACACAATGGCGCTTCTGAAGCGTTTCAAGGCGTCGCGTGTCCCCTCATCGCCGTATGCCTACGCTATCGACATTTCAGGAGAGACCACTGTCGGCCTTATCGAAGCTGATCCGGTCCCGGCGTCCTTGGCGGCCCCAATTCTGAAAGACGGGCACTGGGTCGCCCTTCAGGGCATCTGCTCAGAATAAAGGATCATCGGCGCAGGAATGCGTCGCGGTAGCCGGCAGACCTGATCTGGCCCAAGGCGCTTTGCGCGCCCGTGGCCGTGGCGAATGGCCCGGCGACGACGCTTTGCAAGGCCCTGCCCTTCGACCGAATGGCGCGCACTTCAACGGGCACGCCCAGCGCTTTCAGCCGCGAAACCGTCGCCTTGGTGTTGCCGGGCACGCCGAAGATACCGACTTGAACGAAGGCCACCTGTTTGGCGGCACGTTCCAGGACCGGAGCGGCCGCAGCCATACCGCTTTTCGAGGAAGTTCTGACCTGGCGCGCCGCACCGGGCCGCAGTTTCCGCGGCACCTCGCGGGTCCAGATCCGGTCCATCGCCGCCTCACCGGCGGCCGTGCCCTTGGCCCGGTTGGGATTCAAGCGACCGTCCGTCCATGCCGGCCGGTATCCCTTCGGCGGCCGGATGCCGGACACGTCAATCGGCGCCGAAACCCTGGACACCGTCGCGCGCCGCGCAGTCTGCCGCTGGGGCGTGACAGCTGCCACCGCGACGTCTGGCGGGGATGCGGGCTCGGAGGCATCTTCGACGATCTGCGGCTGCACTTCAAAAGTCGGCTGCTGACCGCAGATCTGCTGGCGTGTACGGCTTACCCGCGGCACCCAGGTCACCGCATCATCCACGCCGACCCGCACGAAGACGCAGCCCTTGCTGTCGACATACTGGCGCTCTTCAAAACTGTCAGGCGGAAACTCGGCCGGCAAACCGTCCTGCGCAGCGACCTGCAAGGGCGAAACCGCAAGAAGCATAAAGGCCGCAAAAATCCGCTGCATGATGTGTCCCCCGACAATATATTGTGAAAGATACTAGAGCAGACCCAAACTTGGAAGGGATTTGTTACTTCGTGCCGTACATCCGGTCACCGGCATCGCCGAGCCCCGGCACGATATAGCCCACCTCGTTGAGCCCCTCGTCCAGAGCTGCCGTTACGATCGGTACATCCGGGTGTACCGCCTTCATGTTCGCCACGCCCTCGGGCGTCGCAAGCAGACAGAGGAACCGGATGTTCGTCGCGCCCGCCTCTTTGAGAAGATTGACCGCAGCGACCGAAGAGTTGCCGGTCGCGAGCATCGGATCGACCGCGATGACAAGGCGGTCCTCAAGCTCGGTCGGAACCTTGAAATAGTACTGTACGGGCTGCAGTGTCGCCTCGTCGCGATAAAGCCCGACAAAACCGACACGCGCCGACGGGATCAGCTCCAGTACCCCGTCCAGAAGCCCGTTGCCGGCGCGCAGGATCGAGATCAGCGCAAGTTTCTTTCCGTCCAGAACCGGCGCCTCCATCTCTTTCAGCGGCGTCTCGATGCGGCGCGTGGTCAGCGGCATCTCGCGCGTCACCTCGTAGGCAAGAAGCTGGCTGATCTCGCGCAGAAGCTGGCGAAAGACCGCTGTAGGGGTGTTCTTGTCGCGCATCAGGGTCAGTTTGTGCTGCACCAGCGGGTGTGTGACGAGCGTCAGGTGGTCGGTCATGAAAGCTCCAGCTTGGTCATCAGTGTCTCCCGGGTCGCTGCATCGCAAAACGCGGCCTCGGCAGCGGTTCGGTTCAGCGCCTTCAGATCATCCTCTGCCCAATCGAAGGTCTCGGCAAGGCGGTCGAACTCATGCGCCATCGTTGTATGGAAGAACGGCGGGTCATCGGTCGAAACGGTAACCTTGACGCCTGCGTCGCGCAGCCGGGCAATGGGGTGCGATGGCCAGTCGGGAAAGACCCCCAGCGCGACGTTAGAGCCCGGGCAGACTTCCAGCACGATCCCGTCTTCGGCCAGCCGCTCGACGAGCGCGCCATCCTCTATGGCGCGCACGCCATGGCCGATCCGTTCCACCTTCAGATCGTCAAGCGCCGCGCGGACGCTTTCGGGTCCGCCCCACTCGCCGGCATGGGCCGTCAGCCGCAGCCCGGCCTCGCGCGCCATGTCGAAACTGTAGCTGAAATCCTTCGGCTCACCGGCTTTCTCGTCTCCGGCGATGCCAAAGCCGACAATCCAGTCCCCCGCAGTCTCGGCTGCGCATAGTGCCGTTTCGCGTGCTTTTTCAGGCCCAAAATGGCGAATGCAGGTGATGATGCCGCGCAGGATGATCCCGTGATGGCTTTCGGCGTGATCGGCGGCTTCCCGGATCGCTGCAAGGTACTCGCGCCACGCACCGACGTCGCGACCGCCGCAAAAGTCCGGAGACAGGAAGGTTTCAGCGTAAACGACGTTCGAAAGCGAGGATTGCTCCAGCACGGCCAAGGTCAGGCGGTGATAGTCCTCTGGTGTCGTCAGGACCGATGTGGCCGCCTCGTAGACCTTCAAGAAATCCCAGAAATCCGTGTAGACATAATGTCCGGCGGCATCGAAGATGCCGGACAGATCCACGGACTTCTCTTTCGCCAGTCCACGAATAAAAAGCGGCGGCGCGGCGCCTTCGAGGTGCAGATGCAGCTCTGCCTTCGGCAGTCCCGTCATAAAAAGCTTTCCCCCGGTCCATGCACCGTTACGCCAAGATGCGCAGCCACCGACGCGCCCACATCGACAAATGCCCTCAAGCCGATCTCGCCGGCGCCATAGCCGCGGGCTAGCAGCGGCACCCGCTCGCGCGTGTGGTCTGTCCCGCTCCAGGTAGGATCATTGCCGTGATCGGCGGTCAGAACCACCAGATCGCCTGGGCGCAGATGTTCAAAGACGCGGGGCAGCTGGCTATCGAACCATTCAAGATGGCGCGCATATCCCGAGACATCGCGGCGATGGCCGTAGACTGCATCAAACTCGACGAAATTGGCGAAGACCAAGCTTCCGTCCGCAGCCGAGCCCGCGTGATCCACCCAGTGCTCCATCAACTCATCATCGCTGCCCTTGGCCACATCATCGATGCCGCGCATCGAAAAAATGTCGCCGATCTTGCCAATTGCATGGACCGGATGGCCTGCCTGCTGCACCCAATCGCACAATGTAGGCGAAGGCGGATCGATCGCGTAGTCACGGCGGTTCTTGGTGCGCTGAAAGCCGCCCGGCGCACCGACGAAGGGGCGGGCGATCACTCGGCCGACCTTCATTTCGTGCAGGATCGGGGCGATATCCGTGCACAGTTTCAACAAACGCTCCAACCCGAAATGCTCTTCGTGGGCGGCGATCTGAAAGACGCTGTCGGCCGAGGTGTAACAGATCGGCCAGCCGGTCTCGATATGATGGGCGCCCTCTTGCTCGATGATGACGGTGCCCGAGGCGTGCCGGTTGCCCAGAATGCCATCGGTCCCCGCAGCCTCTGCCACACGGCGCGATAGATCCTGCGGGAAGGCCGGAGAGGCATTGGGGAAATAGTGCCAGTCCCACGGCACCGGAACGCCAGCAAGCTCCCAGTGGCCTGACGGCGTGTCCTTGCCCCGCGACACCTCGGTGGCGGCGCCCCAAAGGCCCGCGGGCCGAACATCGGCGCCGACATCCATCCCGGATGCCAGCTTGACCGCAGAGTAAAGCCCCAGATCCGCCAGATGCGGGATATGCAGGCGCCCGCTGCGGCCCTCTTCGGCCTGCCCGGACGCGCAGGCCTGGGCGATATGTCCCAAGGTGTTCGAGCCGGTGTCTGGCCGGCCATCATTGAAAAACGCATCCGCATCCGGTGCGCCGCCACAGCCGACCGAATCCATGACAACAAGGAACGCTCTGGGCATCAGGGCACACTCCTTTTGATCAGCGGCAAAGGCTCTGGCGCTTTGTCCGAAAAGCTCAGGGTCGCAAGAACGGCCTTTTCGGCCGCATCGGCGCGGGCTTCATCGCTCGCGTGCAGGAAGCAGACCGGCGCGCCCGGCTCCAGCTTGTCGCCAAGCCGCGCGACCGATGACAGACCAACGCTTGGATCGACCAGATCGCTACCGCGTAGCCGTCCGCCACCAAGATGCACGACAGCCATGCCCAGCGCGTAACCATCGATGCCGCAAAGATAGCCGGCTTGCGGGGCTTTCACCTCGCGGATCACCGGCGCTTCGGGAAGGCGGTTGCGCCAGCGTTCGGTGAAATCGGATGGCCCGCCGATCTCTGCGATCATTTGCCCGAAACGCTCGGCCGCCGCGCCGCTGCTTAGCGCGTTCGACACCTTAACCCGCGCCGCGTCCCGGTCATCTTCGGCGCCGCTGGTTACAAGGATCTCAGCGCAAAGCGCAATCGAAAGCTCCTCCAGAGGCCCATCGGTGCGGCCTGACGTCAGCGCCGCCATCACGGCGCCGACTTCGACGGCGTTGCCGACCGCGTCGGCCAGCGGCTGGTTCATGTCCGTGATCAGCGCGTTGGTCTTGCACCCGGCCCCGTTGGCCGTGCTGACCAAAGCCTTGGCCAAGGCAAGCGCATCCTCGCTACGTTGCATGAACGCGCCGCTGCCGACTTTCACATCAAGCACGAGCCCCTCGAGCCCCGCCGCCAGTTTCTTCGACAGGATCGACGCGGTGATCAGATCGATGCTTTCAACGGTCGAGGTCACATCGCGCACTGCGTAAAGCCGCTTGTCGGCCGGCGCGAGGTTGCCGCTGGCCGACACGATGGCGCAGCCCAGACGCTGCACCAGGTCGCGAAACCGGGTTTCGGTCAGATCGACGTTGACGCCGGGGATCGCCTCGAGCTTGTCGAGCGTGCCACCCGTATGCCCCAGGCCCCGCCCCGAGATCATCGGCACGTACACCCCGCAAACCGCCAGTGCCGGGGCCAGAAGAAGCGAGACGGCGTCGCCCAAACCACCGGTCGAGTGCTTGTCGACAACCGGCGCCGGCAGATCCCACTCCATCCGGTCGCCACTGTCGCGCATGGCAAGCGTCAGGCCGACCCGCTCGCTTTCGCTCATTCCGTTCAGGCACGCAGCCATCGCAAACGCGCCCGCTTGCGCATCGGATACCGCGCCACTGGCCAGACCGTCCGCGAACCAGCGCAATTCTGACCGGGTCAGCCGCTCTTTGTCGCGCAGACGCTGTATGATCGAGCGTGCGTCCATCCTAGCTGTCCGGCATGTGGCCCGCATCGAATGCCCCCGGCAGAAGCTCGGCGACGCTGACGGTGCGCGTCTCGCCGCCGGTGGTCGCCAGGGTGATCTGCACATGCCCGGTCGCGAACTCCGCCAGTTTCTGGCGGCACCCGCCGCAGGGCGGAACCGGGCTGGGGCTGCCGGCAATCACGGCCGCCTCTACGATCTCGCGCTCTCCCGCCGCTATCATTGCCGCAATTGCCCCCGCTTCGGCGCAGGTGCCCTCGGGATAAGCGACGTTCTCGACATTGCACCCGGTATAAACATTGCCGGAAGCGGTGCGCACGGCGGCTCCGACCTTGAACTTCGAATACGGCGCATACGCGTTCTCGCGCACCGCCCTGGCTGCGTCCATGAGTGACATCCAGTGCTCTCCTTTGCCGCTATCGTGATCCCGCCCCCAGCCAAGCGCAAGGGCGAAGGCCCGCTAAGACGCGATAGTCGTCGTGAAGCGTCCCGGAAGCGAGACCTCGAGAAGTTCGATATCCTCTGTCGGCGCGTTGTAGCGCGTCCTCATCCCCGGAGGGATAACGAAGGCGTCGCCAGGCTCCAACCTGTGGGGATCCCTTCCCTCACCCTCAAGCGTCAGCGCACCCTCCATAACAAAAGTGAACAAGATATCGCCGTCATGCTGCGTCCAGACCGGATCGCCCAGGCCCCGGCGGATCACCTGGACCCCGGCCACGTCCTGCGTGTTGGCCGCAATCGTGGTGTCACGGACCTTGTAGCCGGGCAGGCGGGATTCCATCCACGTGGCCTTGTCCGCCATATGATGCACGAACCGCTGGCCCTGAAAGAGCCTGTCGCGATCAATTTTGTCGTTCGGTAACGTCATCTCATGATCGATGGTCGTGATATGCTCGGCCGGTACGCCGATTTCGATCACCTCGATATCCTCGCTGGCGTAAAGCACCTTGTGGCGGATCTGCGGAGGCTGGATCACGCAATTGCCGGCATGCAGGCGGAACGGCGGGCCCTGGTCCTCGTAGACAAGATCGACCCAGCCGCGATAGCAGAAAATCAGCTGAAATCCGACCGTGTGGTAATGCACCATGTCCGGAACCGGGCCCCCGTCGGGGATACGGATATGGCTCGCGATGATCGAGCCCCCAAGCCGCGAGGGGATCAAATCGCGATAGTGCATGCCCGCCCGGCCGATAACCCAGGGCGCCTGATCGGCCAGCCTGCGCACAACGAAAGCATGCTCGGTGTCCGGCATCACGAAAGGCGGGTTCAGCTCTTCGATCTCGATGCGCGTGCCATTGGGGGCCGTCAGGCTGCGCGCGCCCTCGGCAAATTCGCCCAGGTCGTCCGTCAGGATGCGCAGCGTTCCGGGCGGCTCTGTCGCGCCCGCATCAAGCCGCACCCGCAGGCCGTGACCGGACACTACGGCAACCTTCGGATTATCAGCGGGATAGATCGTATCAAGCCGCATCTTCAGGACCTTCGTAAAAAAGGGGATATCGTCGCGGAGATCCTGGCTCGGCAATCGGATTTCGGCTTGTATTTCGGACATCGGGCTCTCCGGACGCAGTGGCGCCAGAGTGATCACGCGCATCGACAATTGCAAGATCGCTGCGCTTGGTGCACAACATCCCTCGGCGCACTGAGGTTCAGACCGATAGTTTAACACTAAACTATCTACGCCAAAATCGGGAGACCACGCATTGGCAAAAGACAAGAAAACCCCTGCGCAGAGAGCCGCGCTGCAATATCACGAACTTCCCAAGCCCGGGAAACTGGAAGTGCGCGCAACCAAGCCGCTGGCCAACGGCCGCGATCTGGCGCTGGCCTATTCGCCTGGCGTCGCCGAGGCCTGCAAAGAGATCCAGGCAAACCCGTCCGAGGCATCTCGTTACACCGCGCGCGGCAATCTCGTGGCTGTCGTCTCAAACGGCACCGCGGTTCTGGGGCTTGGCAATATCGGCCCGCTTGCCTCAAAGCCTGTCATGGAAGGCAAGGCCGTTCTCTTCAAGAAATTCGCCAATATCGACTGCTTCGACATCGAGCTGAACGAGAGCGATCCCGAAAGACTGGCCGACGTGGTCTGCGCACTGGAGCCGACGTTCGGGGCGATCAACCTTGAGGACATCAAAGCGCCGGATTGTTTCATTGTCGAAAAGCTCTGCCGCGAGCGTATGAACATCCCGGTCTTTCACGACGACCAGCACGGCACTGCCATCGTCGTCAGCGCGGCGGCCACCAATGCGATGCAACTGGCGGGCAAGAAATTCGAAGACATCAAGCTGGTGTCTACCGGTGGCGGGGCTGCGGGCATTGCCTGTCTCAACATGCTGCTGAAGCTGGGCGTCAAACGCGAGAATGTCTTCCTGTGCGATCTCAAGGGCCTGGTCTACGAAGGCCGCACCGAAGACATGACGCCGCAAAAGGCCGAATATGCGCAACCCGGTGGCGCGCGCTCACTGGACGAGGTGATTGCAGACGCAGACATGTTCCTGGGCCTTTCGGGCCCCGGCGTCCTGAAACCGTCGATGGTCAAGAAGATGGCCGACAATCCGGTGATCTTCGCACTTGCAAACCCGATGCCGGAAATCATGCCCGACGAGGCGCGCAAGGTGTCGCCCGGTGCGATCATCGCCACCGGCCGGTCCGATTTCGCCAATCAAGTCAACAATGTCCTGTGCTTTCCATTCATCTTCCGCGGCGCTCTCGACGTCGGCGCGACCGAGATCAATGACGAGATGGAGCTGGCCTGCATCGATGGCATCGCCAGCCTTGCGCGCGCCACCACCAGCGCCGAAGCTGCCGCCGCCTATCAGGGCGAAGAGCTGAATTTCGGGCCCGAATACCTGATCCCAAAGCCGTTCGATCCCCGCCTGATGGGTGTCGTCGCCAGCGCTGTTGCGGATGCCGCTATGAAAAGCGGTGTTGCCACCAAGCCTATCGAGGATATCGGCGCCTACAAAGAGCGTCTCGACGGCTCGGTTTTCCGCTCAGCCCTGATCATGCGCCCGGTCTTTCAGGCCGCGCGAACGGCCGAGCGCCGGATCGTCTTTGCCGAGGGCGAGGACGACCGGGTGCTGCGCGCCGCCTACGCGATGCTGGAAGAGACAGTCGACAAACCGACCCTTATCGGCCGGCCCGAGGTTATCGAGGTCCGCTCGCAGCGCCTCGGCCTGCCGATCAAGCCCGGTGTCGACTTCGAACTTGTGAACCCCGAAAACGATCCGCGCTATCGCGACTACTGGACCACATATCATGGCATGATGGCGCGTAAGGGCGTCACGCCGGATCTTGCCAAGGCGATCATGCGCACCAACACCACCGCAATTGGCGCAGTCATGGTGAAGCGCGGCGAAGCCGACAGCCTGATCTGCGGCACCTTCGGGCAATACCTGTGGCATCTCAACTATGTCTGCCAGGTGCTGGACACGCCCGAGCTGCATCCCATTGGGGCGTTGTCGCTGATGATCCTCGAAGACGGGCCGCTCTTTGTCGCCGACACTCAGGTTCATCCCGAACCCAGTCCCGAACAGATTGCCCAGACCGTGATTGCGTCTGCCCGGCACATCCGGCGCTTTGGCGTCGCCCCCCGGATCGCGCTTTGCTCGCATTCGCAGTTCGGCAATCTCGATTGCGAGACCGGCCGTCGGATGCGCGCCGCGATGCAAATCCTCGACAGCAAGGTCCGCGATTTCGAGTATGAGGGCGAAATGCACACCGATACCGCGCTGGACCTGGAGCTTCGGGCCCGCATCTTCCCGGATGCCCGCCTGACCGGGCCCGCCAACGGACTGGTCTTCGCCAATACCGATGCGGCCTCTGGTGTGCGCAACACGCTGAAGATGAAAGCCAGCGGACTGGAGGTCGGCCCGATCCTGATGGGTATGGCCAACCAGGCCCATATCGTCACGCCTTCGATTACGGCGCGGGGTCTTTTGAACATCTCGGCCCTCGCCGGAACGCCGGTTGCGCAATACGGTTGACGGCGTGCGCTGGCTTGGCCATGCGGTGCTGGCGATTGGGCTGACGCTTCTCACCCAGATTGGCGGTCTTGCCTGGCTGATCGCGCTTTTCTTCAAGCGGCGCCTTTTGGCGTTTGCGGTCATTTATAGCGCGTTGTCGCTGGCAACTCTGGCCGTTGCACCATCTTTTGGCCGGGTACCGCTACCGTGCGGGCCGAGCGGCGAGCTCCGGTCGCAGTCCTGGCTCTATTGCGCGATGCATCGGCACTACGTCACGCCAGAGCTGCGCGCACTGGCGCTGCAATTTGCGCGTGAGATGGACAGGCAGCATCCGGGTACCGTCACGCAGACGCTGGATGCTGGATTTCCGTTCTGGGACGAATTTCCGCTGCTGCCGCATATCAGCCACGACGATGGCCGCAAACTGGACCTAGCGCTTTACTACACCGACCAGACCGGCACTTGCCTGCCGCATGAGACGCGATCGCCAATCGGCTATTGGGCGTTCGAGGACGGCCCAAGCCGCTGCCCGCCGCAATGGCTCTCGCTCAGGTGGGATCTTACCTGGCTGCAGCGGCTTTGGCCCAACCGGCCGCTTGACGAGGAACGCACCGCCACGGCACTGCGCCTTCTGGTCAACGATGCCCGCGTTTCGCGCCTGTTCGTCGAGCCGCACCTGGCGGACCGGCTTGGAGTTCAGGGCGCACGGCTGCGTTTTCAGGGTTGTCGGGCGGCCCGGCACGACGACCACATCCACATCCAGCTTTGATCCATCGCCCCGACGCACCCGGCCCCTGGTAGCGATACCAGCGACAGCGGGGCTTGCGTCCCTGCCGCGAAGTTTCTTAATTGGAGCGAGCCAAGGGGGGAGTCATACTATGGGATACAAAGACGTCTACACCGCGTGGAAAGAAGACCCCGAGGCCTTCTGGATGCAGGCTGCCGAAGCGATCGACTGGGCGGAGCCGCCTTCCAAGGCGCTTTTCGATGAAAACGCACCACTCTACGAATGGTTTGTAGACGCCAAGGTGAACGGCTGCTGGAATGCGGTCGACCGCCATGTCGAGGCCGGCAACGGCGACCGGATCGCAATTATCTACGATAGCCCAGTCACGGAGTGTAAATCACAGATCAGCTACAAGCAGCTTCGTGACCAAACCGCGCTTCTGGCCGGCGCGCTTCAGTCCAAGGGTGTGACAGTCGGCGATCGCGTGGTGATATACATGCCGATGGTGCCCGAGGCGCTTGTGGCGATGCTCGCCTGCGCCCGCATAGGCGCCATCCACTCGGTGGTGTTCGGCGGTTTTGCGTCCAATGAACTTGCGGTGCGGATCGACGATGCCGCACCAAAGGCAATCATCGCGGGGTCGTGCGGGATCGAGCCGAACCGCGTTGTGCCCTACAAACCGCTTCTGGACGAGGCGATCGCTCTGGCCAGCCACAAACCCGATTTCTGCGTGATCCTGCAGCGCCCGCAAGCGCCGGCCGACATGACCGAGGGGCGGGACTACGACTGGCACCAGATCCAGGCCGAAGCCTCGCCTGCGCCGTGTGTTCCGGTGGCGGGCAATCACCCGGCCTATATTCTATACACCTCTGGCACGACCGGACAGCCCAAGGGCGTCGTGCGGCCCACGGCCGGGCACCTTGTCGCGCTGAACTGGACGATGAAGAGCATCTATGATGTCGATCCCGGCGATGTCTACTGGGCGGCCTCGGATGTCGGTTGGGTCGTCGGTCACAGCTACATCTGCTATGCACCGCTGATCCACGGCAACACCACGATTGTCTTCGAGGGCAAGCCCGTCGGCACGCCCGACGCCGGCACCTTCTGGCGCGTGATCCAAGAGCATAACGTGCGCGTCCTTTTCACCGCGCCCACAGCGTTCCGCGCCATCAAGCGCGACGACCCGAAAGGCGCACTTCTGGCCGACTACGATATTTCGTGCCTCAAAACCCTGTTCCTTGCGGGCGAGCGCGCCGATCCCGACACCATCGAGTGGGCGCAAAGCAAGCTGGGCGTGCCGGTGATCGACCACTGGTGGCAGACGGAAACCGGCTACGCCATCGCCGCCAACCCGCTGGGGATCGAGGCGCTGCCTGTCAAGATCGGGTCTCCGTCGGTCGCCATGCCGGGCTGGGACGTGCAGATCCTCGACGAGGCCGGCCATCAGGTGCCCGCCGGCACGTTGGGCGCGATCGCGGTCAAGCTGCCGCTGCCCCCCGGCACCTTGCCGACGCTCTGGCATGCCGAGGACCGGTTTCGCAAAAGCTATCTGGAGCACTTTCCGGGCTACTACGAGACCGGAGATGCCGGCTATGTCGACGAGGACGGTTATCTCTACATCATGGCTCGTACCGACGACGTGATAAACGTGGCCGGCCACCGGCTGTCGACCGGGGCGATGGAAGAAGTGCTTGCCAGCCATCCCGATGTCGCCGAATGCGCCGTGGTCGGCGTGACCGACAAGCTCAAGGGCCAGTTGCCCGTCGGGTTCCTTTGCCTGTCCAAGGGCGTGGACCGCCCAGCGGGCGAGATCACGTCCGAGGTCGTGCAGATGGTTCGCGATCAGATCGGTCCGGTGGCCGCGTTCAAACAGGCCCTCGTGGTCGACCGCCTGCCCAAGACCCGCTCTGGCAAGATCCTGCGCGCTACAATGGTCAAGATCGCCGACGGCGAAGAGTTCAAGATGCCTGCGACGATCGACGATCCCGCCATTCTCGATGAAATCGCAGAAGCACTTGGCACCCTGGGCTACGCACAGACCAAGTAGCCGGGTTCCCTGCTGAGCGGGACGTACGCAAATCGCCCGTTGCGGCGTGTCAGGTGAATTGCTCGCGTGTCAGCCGCTCTTCCAGGCCATGGCCCGGATCGAACAGGATCTTGTGCGCGATCTCCGGCTCGCTCTGGATTTCGACCCACCGCACATTGCGCACCGAGCGTCCGTCGGCATCGGCCATCACCGGGCGCTTGGCCGACTGCAGTACATCGAATCGGACTTTCGCGGTTTTCGGCAAGAGCGCCCCGCGCCAGCGCCGCGGGCGAAACGCGGCCATCGCCGTCAGAGCCAGAACCTCAGCGCCGATCGGCAGGATCGGACCGTGGGCCGAGTAGTTATACGCGGTCGAGCCGGCCGGAGTGGATAGCAGCGCGCCATCGCACACAAGCTCTTCCATGCGGACCTTGCCATCGACGCTGATCCGCAACTTGGCGGCCTGCGGCCCGGCGCGCAGCAGCGATACCTCGTTGATCGCCAGCGCCTCGTGATGTCCGCCCGTTGCATCTTCGGCCACCATCCTCAGCGGATTGATGACCTCCTCTTCGGCCTCGCCGAGACGTTTGGGCAGGTCTTTCTCGCTAAACTCGTTCATCAAAAAGCCAATGGTACCGCAATTCATACCGTAGACCGGCGCTTCGTTGTCCATCGTGCTGTGCAGGGTCTGCAGCATGAAACCATCCCCGCCCAGCGCCACGATGACGTCCGCCTGGTCGGCCAGCACCCCGCCATAACGGCGCTCCAGCGAGGCCAGCGCCTTTTGCGCCGCATCGGTATCGCTGGCCCGAAAGGCGATCTTCTCGGTCTGGCGCATCACGGTTTTCCTTTTTAAGTCCAAGACATTGCCTGCATGGGCTTGAAACACAAGGGCCAGCCACCCCTAGCGCCGGCCGGCCCGTTCCCCGGCCTGCGCGTTTTCGCGCCTTTTGCCGGCGCGGATTTCGGTTTATGACAGCGCCAATTGCTGCCCCCCATCAGGAGAGCCCTCATGAATGCGCCCCACCGCGATGCAGGTTTTTTCACCGAAAGCCTTCAGTCCCGCGACGCCGAACTTCACGCCGCGATCCGGTCAGAGCTTGGCCGTCAGCGCGACGAGATCGAACTGATCGCCTCGGAAAACATCGTCTCCAAGGCAGTGCTCGAAGCGCAGGGATCAGTGATGACCAACAAATACGCCGAGGGCTATCCCGGGCGTCGTTACTACGGCGGTTGCGAGTATGTCGATATTGCCGAGACGCTCGCAATCGACCGCGCCAAGCAGCTTTTCGGCTGCGGCTTTGCGAATGTGCAACCCAACTCGGGCAGCCAGGCCAACCAGGGTGTGTTTCAGGCGCTCTTGCAGCCCGGCGACACGATCCTAGGCATGAGCCTCGACGCCGGCGGCCACCTGACGCACGGCGCGCGGCCCAACCAGTCGGGCAAGTGGTTCCATGCCGTTCAGTACGGCGTGCGCAAGCAGGAAATGGAAATCGATTATGACCAGATCGCGGAACTGACGGCGGCGCATTGCCCGAAGCTGATTATCGCCGGTGGCTCGGCCATCCCGCGGATCATCGATTTCGCCAAGATACGCCAGATCGCCGACACCGTGGGCGCGTATCTTCTGGTGGACATGGCGCATTTCGCGGGGCTGGTGGCGGCGGGCGAATACCCCTCGCCCTTCCCGCACGCCCATGCCGCCACCACCACCACGCACAAGACGTTGCGCGGCCCGCGCGGCGGCATGATCCTCACCGACGACGAGGATCTGGCCAAGAAATTCAACTCTGCCATCTTCCCCGGCATCCAGGGCGGCCCGCTGATGCACGTGATCGCCGGCAAGGCCGTGGCTTTCGCAGAGGCCCTGCGCCCCGAATTCAAGACCTACCAGAAGCAGGTGATCGCCAACGCCAAGGCGCTTGCCGACCAACTGATGAAAGGCGGGCTTGATATCGTCACCGGCGGCACGGACACCCATTTACTACTGGTCGATCTGCGTCCAAAGGGCGTGAAGGGCAACGCCACCGAAAAAGCGCTTGGCCGGGCGAACATCACCACCAACAAGAATGGCATTCCGTTCGATACCGAAAAGCCGACGATCACATCGGGCATCAGGCTCGGCTCTCCGGCCGGCACGACCCGCGGCTTCGGCGAGCCTGAGTTCCGGCAGATCGCCGACTGGATCGTCGAGGTCACCGACGGGTTGGCCCAGAACGGCGAGGACGGCAATGGTGAGGTCGAGGCCAGGGTGCGCGGCGAAGTGCTTGCCCTTTGCGGCAAGTTCCCGATCTACCCCGAGCTTTGAAACAATCAGGGCCGTTTGAGCGCAAACGGCCCGAAACTGCCGATGCTGGAAACCTTGACATATGGCGCCCCGAAGGCCGAGCCCCCGGTTCTGATCGTGCACGGGCTGTATGGCTCTGCACGCAACTGGGGCGCGATTGCAAAGCGGCTCTCGGACGAGCGGTTCGTGAAATCGGTCGACCTGCGCAATCACGGGCAGAGCCGCTGGGCTGACAGCCACAGCTATCCCGACATGGCCTCAGACCTGGCCAGCGTGGTCGATGGCACGGCGGATGTCGTGGGGCACTCGATGGGCGGCAAAGCGGCTATGACGCTGGCCCTGACGCGGCCCGAGACCGTGAACCGGCTCGTGATCGCCGATATCGCGCCGGTCGCCTACACTCACAGCCAGATCCAGTATATCGACGCGATGCGCCGGATCGACCTTTCGGCAGTCGAGACGCGCGGCGACGCGGACAGCCAGCTTTCAGAGCATATCAGCGATCCCGGTATCCGGGCCTTCCTGCTGCAATCGCTTGACGTCAAAGAAAAACGCTGGCGCCTGAACCTCGATGTGCTCGCCGACGAAATGGATAAGATCGTCGGCTTTCCCGAAATCGAAGGCCGTTTCGAGGGCCCTGCCCTTTTCCTGTCGGGCAGCGAAAGCGACTATGTCCAGCGATCGCACCGCCCCCGGATCAAAGAGCTTTTCCCGCAGGCGAAATTCGCCAAGATCCCGGGCGCCGGACACTGGTTGCATGCAGAGAAGCCGCGCGAATTCGAGGCCGCGCTACGCGTCTTCCTGAATCGCTAGCCGTCGTCCTCTGGCGCCACCATCCGCCGGATCAGCCCGGTCTTCCAGACAAACTGATGTACCAAAACCGCGCCGACATGCGCCAAGATCAGTGCAAACAGCACGTTGGACAGCGTCTCATGCACGTCTCCACCGGTCTCCGAGAGCACGCCCCAGGTGGCCGCTCCGGTTATCGGCAGCGCCAACAGCAATGCGTAGAACGCAAGATGCGCAATGCGCGAGACGCGCTTGGCCCAATCAGGCTCGCCGGCAGGAGCGGCGGGCGCACCGCGCTCATTGCGCAGGATCAGCCGCCACATCACCAGCCCTAGCACCAGCGTGCCGCTGGCCAGATGCGCGATCCCGCCCGCGGTGAAGACAAACGCACCGGTCTCGACCGATTTATCGAACGCCCACTCGATCGGGTCATGCAGCACCAGTTGCGCGGCCACCAGCGCGGCGGTGATCCAGTGCAGCGCGATTTGCGCACGGCTGTAGCCTGTCGGGATCGCCACGACGTGCGCTCACATTCCGGGGTCCATTCCTTCGGAAACCTCTCCGCCGCCCTCGATCCAGTCCTTGAAGCTGCCGATCGTGAAGACCCTCTGATACCCCAGCTCTTTCAGGGCCTTACCAGCCAGGGCCGCACGACCGCCAGCGGCACAGTACAGAATGATCGGGCGGTCGCGCTGCAGTTCGGAATCGAAGGCGGGACTGTCGGGATCGGTGCGGAATTCCAGCATACCGCGAGGAATGTGATGGGCATCCTTGGCCCGGCCCGAGCGCTCCAGTTCTGGCGCGTCCCGGACATCGAGCAGCAGGCCGCCTTCCTCATCCATAAGGCGTGCGGCCTCGGAGGGGTCGATCTTCGCAACCTCTTGCGCGGCAGCGGCGACCATGTCTTTGACGGTTACGGGCATTTGGGCCTCTTCGGTTTGTGGATCATCCAGCATCGATTAGCACGCCGAAGCCGGCAAAAGAAGACCCTGCCGCACCGAGCCCGATGTACGCGCCGTACGCTGCCGTGAGGCGCCGTTTACAGTTTTGTACCATGCTGGAGCGCACCGATTTCAGTTTCGTACATCATCCGGGAGACCCCCATGACAAGCCCCCATGCCATGTCCACATCCGAACTGCGCGCGCATCTCAGCCAGGCCATCCTGCGGGTGCAGGATCCGCGCGACTACATTGTTATCACCCGGTCGGGCCGGCCAGTGGCGGCGATGATCTCAATGAAAGAACTGCGCCGCCTCTGGGACTATCAGGACCATGACGATCGCAGCCCCTTGCATCCGGTTACCGGCCGGCCCGAGAGCAATGTCATCGGCATCCCGGCCGGCTATACCCGCACCGAAGAGGGCGCGCTTGTCACCCCCAGCGAGGCAGCCGAGGAGATGCGCCGCCGAATCGAGATGCGCCAGGCCGAAGAACGGGTCCTGCGTCTTGGCGGGATCGACCCCAACACCGTGTTCAGCGAAACAGAGCTGGAAGACGCGACGCCCGGCCCCGATGATGCCGCGCTGCCGCCGGGCGGCACGCCGGCCAGCGAGAACTTCGTGCCCTGCAGGGCGGCACCCCCATGCCCGCTGACAGCCCGTCAGAACAAAGCCGCGCGCTGCACGCACAGATCGACCGGGCCGAGGCGTTCTTCAAAAGCATCACGCCGGGAAACGCGCTGGAAAAGCTGACCTCGGCGCAGGGCGAGGCCGAGATGCGCGGCTTGGCCAAACTGCTGCGCAAACACCGGACATAGGGCCGGCGCCCCCGGCCTCTTGCGGCTATGCCGGGGCTTTCGGCAAAATCTGGCGTAGCCCTACGACATTTAGTTGATATTAACCAATTGCTGCGCTATCTGTCGGCCCACAGGTGCATGGACGCGGTAATGCATACTCTGACGGCGGGGCCCGGCTGCAACAGCAGACGGGCCTCGTTTCTTTTGAATGCTCGCGAGGATGAGGCGGAACAAAAGGAAAAGGCGCCAGGTGCTTAGACGCGGTCTTCGCATTGTGCCTTGCAGCACACCCTGACGCCTTCCTGAACAGTCAGACCCGAAGGTCCTTCAGTTCATATGCCAGCGGCCCGAAGGCCCCCGACCGCCACGATGGATCAAAGATCCTCCGTGACCCGCTTCAACCCTCGGAACACCGGCATTCCGCTTTCGGCCCGAAGACCTTCCGCATCCCGCCTGCATCCCTGGAACTTTCGCGATCCGGCTGCGATCCGAAGACCACCGCCAATCCGCGTCCGCCCCCAAGAGCCGTTGCGTCCCGCTTTGGTTCAAAGAACCGCTGCGATGTCCTGACGCTGCACCCGGCCCCCGAGTCGCGCAAGAGAAAAATCCGCCCGCAGGCAAATTTCTTGTGGATAAGTTCTTGATATTACTGTGGAAAACCCGGTGGACAAGTCGAAATTTGCAAGCCGTGTCAGAGGGTTGCAGGCAAAGGTCTGGCGCCCGCGCGCAAACCGGTTAGGCTGCGGCAAAATCGGAAGAAGGATGAGGCAATGAAACGACAGGTTTGGATGATACTGGCGCTGGGGCTGGGGATCAGCGCACTGTCCGGCTGCGCCCCGCTGCTGATCGGCGGCGCCGGCGTGGTGATCGTCGACGAGGTGATGGAGCAGGAGCAAGGCGGGGATGGGTTGATTTGATAGTACCCGCGTTTGTGGGCGGGAAATAGAAGTCATCCTGTCTAGGAAAATATCCAGCCCAGCAACTCCGCTCTCGAATCGAAAGATGGGCAAGAAGCGGGCTTCTCTTACTGCGATCGCGACCACATCACAACAGCGCCGATTGTGCGTCAATAAAAGACACATGTGAAAAGTTTTTAACAGCTCAATTTGGACGATACTTGTGTAAGCCAAGAGACTTCTCTTGGCTACCTTGAATATCGAATTTATGATTCCCAATCATCAGGGTTCAATAACTCAATCTGAATACTTCTGCCTTCAGAGTTAACAACTCAAAACAGACCTAAATGACTAACCAAGACACTGGCTGCCGCATTTTTCAGACGATGGAATATCTTGACGCAATCCTTGCTCAGATAGTATCTGTGGTCATTCAAAACCTGATTCAGAATGAATTTTCTATCAGCAAACAACGACATAAGAACATTTAGATACGTGACAATAGTTCTTTCTTCGATCACGTATGTTGGAATTGGCTCTGATCAGCCCCACCTATGTGGTCCAGTTTGAATGTTAGTGCATGATCGGCCTGAGTTCCATCGGAACGATGGTTTCCGGAGCCGGTGGGCGGTAACCCAGGGCACTGTGTGGTCGCTTGGTATTGTA
>JABDLJ010000033.1 GCA_013003075.1 Paracoccaceae bacterium | reverse complement strand
GTCCAAAGCGCTGTTCGATGCCGATCCGGCGGCGTTTGCGCCGCAATATGGCGGCTATTGCGCCTATGCCGTGTCCAAGGGCGCAACGGCCACGACCGATCCTGACGCCTGGACCGTGCATGACGGCAGGCTTTACCTCAATTTCTCGACCACGGTGCGCAGCATCTGGCAAGAGGACATCCCCGGCAACATTGCGCGGGCAGACGCCAACTGGCCAGGCGTTCTGGACCGCTGATTGCGCGCGCAGCGGTATCCGCTCGGTTCGTTAAGACGCCGTTCACAATTGTGCTACATAGTCTTTAAACGTGGGAGAACCTGCTTATCTCCTTTTCCATGATCATGAGGCCGGAACCCTCATGTATCACTTTACTGTCCCTCGTTCCGTGACTGGCGCCCGAACATTGTTTCGGGCGCTTTTTTCGTTAAATCTAGTTAACAATTCGCAGGCAGGAGGAATGAGATTTGCAGGCAACCGACGCGCAGATCCGGCAGATATTGAAGCAGGTTCAGACCATCGCCTGCGTGGGTTTTTCCCACAAGTCCGAGCGGCCGAGCCATTCCGTCTCGGGGTTTCTGGTGGCGCAGGGCTACACGGTGATCCCGGTCAATCCCGGCCTTGAGGGGCGCCGGTTTCTTGGGCAAACCGTGCGGGCGCGGCTGGCCGACCTGACCCGCCCGGTCGATATGATCGACGTCTTTCGCAGGCCCGAGGCGCTTCCGGCGCTGGTGGACGAAGTCCTTGCGATGGCGGTGCGGCCGAAAGTACTGTGGACCCAGCTTGGGGTCGTTCACCCCGGCGCGTTGCAGCGCGCGCGGGCGGCCGGGATGGACGTGGTCGCGGACCGGTGCCCGGCCATCGAGATCCCCCGGCTCTTTCCCGGCGGGCTGCCCGGCGCGGCCTAAGCCCGCGTCGGCGCGTTCAGCGGCGCGCCTTTTCCTCCAGCCCCGAGGTGCCGGCGCGGCGCTCAAGCTCTGCCAGAACGTCCCCCAGTGCGACATCGCGCGCCGCCAGCATGACCAGCAGGTGATAGAGCACGTCGGCCGCTTCGGCCGTCAGCCGCGCGCGGTCGCCCCGGACCGCTTCGACGATCGCCTCGACGGCCTCTTCGCCGAATTTCTCGGCGCATTTTTCCGGACCCTTGGCCAGAAGCTGCGCGGTCCAGGAAGAGGCCGGGTCCGCGCCCTTGCGCGCCTCGATCGTGTCAAAGAGCGTTTGCAGCACTGTCATGCCATCCTCATCGGTATGCCGGCCGCGGCCATATGCTCTTTGGCCTGGCGGATCGTGAAATCGCCGAAGTGAAAGATCGACGCGGCCAGAACCGCGCTGGCGCCGCCTTCGCGCACCCCTTCGACCAGGTGGTCGAGCGTGCCGACCCCGCCCGAGGCGATCACCGGGATGCCTACCGCATCGGAGACGGCGCGGGTCAGCGGCAGGTTGAAGCCTGCGCGGGTGCCGTCGCGGTCCATCGAGGTCAGAAGGATCTCGCCGGCGCCCTTGGCGGCGACGGTCTTGGCAAACTGCACGGCATCGATCCCTGTTGCGCGGCGTCCGCCATGGGTGAAGATCTCCCACTTGCCGGGGCTCACGGTCTTGGCGTCGATGGCCACGACGATGCATTGCGAGCCGAAATGGCTGGCCGCTTCGGCGACGACGTCGGGATTTGCGACCGCGGCGGAGTTGAAGGACACCTTGTCGGCGCCTGCCAGCAGCAGGGCGCGCACATCGGCCGGCGTGCGCACGCCGCCGCCGATGGTCAGCGGCATGAAACAGTGCTTGGCCGTGCGGCGGGCCAGATCGTACATGGTGCCGCGGTTCTCATGGGTCGCCTGGATGTCGAGAAAGCACAGCTCGTCAGCGCCGGCCGCGTCATAGGCCCGGGCGCTTTCCACCGGATCGCCGGCATCCACCAGATCGACGAAATTTACGCCCTTGACCACGCGGCCATTGGCGACATCAAGGCAGGGGATGATGCGGGTCTTGAGCATGGGGGGCGGTGTAGCGCGCTTTTGCGCGATGCGCCAGCGATCGGCGCGGGCTTGCCAGCGGGCGGCGCCGGGCGCCCGGGAGCCGGCGGTGCGGGCCCGGGTGGCGGCTGAGTGCCTCCGGCACCGAGACGATCCGGCCGGCCCGCGCCGCGCGCCGTCACGGCCAGTCAATCTTGCCAAGAGCGGGGCAGTGCGCCGGCGCGGCGGCGCGCGTCAGCGGAGGGCGGCAAGCGCCTCGGCCAAATCGATCGCGCCATCATAGAGCGCGCGGCCGGAGATCGCGCCGGAGATCACGCCGGTCGCTTTCAGAGCCAGAAGATCCTGCATCGACGAGACGCCGCCCGAGGCGATCACCGGCACGTCGGTGGCGCGGGCGAGGGCCTCGGTGGCCTCGATGTTGGGTCCGCCCATGGCGCCGTCACGGTCGATATCGGTGTAGATGATCGCCGCGATGCCGGCATCTTCGAACCGGCGAGCAAGATCGGTCACCTGCATGTCGGTCTCTTCGGCCCAGCCGCGCGTCGCCACCCGGCCGCCGCGGGCATCGAGCCCGACGGCCACTTGCCCCGGAAAGGCGCGCGCGGCCTTTCGGACAAGCCCCGGATCTTCCACTGCAACGGTGCCCAGGATGACGCGCGCAAGGCCCTTTTTCAGCCAGCGCTCTATCGTGGCCATGTCGCGAATGCCGCCGCCAAGCTGGGCGGGAACGGTGAGCGTGCCGAGGATCGCGTCCACCGCCGCGCCATTGACCGGCGCACCGGCGAAAGCGCCGTTGAGATCGACCAGATGCACCCAGTCGCAGCCGGCATCCTGAAAGGCGCGCGCCTGGGCGGCAGGGTCGTCGCCAAAGACCGTCGCCTTGTCCATGTCTCCCTTCAAAAGACGCACGCATTGGCCGTCCTTGAGGTCGATTGCGGGATAAAGGATCATCGGCGCGGTCTTTCGAAATTCTCGGGCGCGCTCCTTCTGCCCTGCCAGCCGGGGTTTGCCAAGGGCCAGCTTACGACCCAACGTCACGCTTGCCTGAACGCCTGCGCCGCGCAATCTTGCCGCCAAATCAGGGAGAGACCTATGAAATCCATTCTTGCAACCGCCGCCGCAGTCCTTGTTACGGCAACCTCCGCCTTCGCCGAGCCGGTGCTGGGCACCTGGCAGACCGCCCGCGACGACAACGGGAATTTCGGACATATCGAGGTGAAAGAATGCGGCGCGACGATCTGCGGCACGCTGATCCGCTCGTACAACAACGAAAACCAGCAGATCAAGTCCGACAATATCGGGCGCCAGATCATCTGGGACATGCAGGCGATGGGCGCCGGCAAGTACGGCAAGGGCAAGGTCTATGCACCTGATCGCGACAAGACCTACAGCTCGAAGATGGAGCTGAGCGGCGACATGCTGCAGGTCAAGGGCTGCATTCTTGGCATCTGCCGGGACGGCGGAACCTGGCGGCGCGTCAAATAGCCAGCTTGGCGGCGCGGCCTACGGCGCCCAGCTGAGAAAGTTCGAGATCAGGCGCAGGCCGGGCGCCTGGCTCTTTTCGGGATGAAACTGGGTGCCGATCATGGTGCCGCGGCCGACTATGGCGGTGATGTCGCCGCCATAGTCGCAATGGGCGAGGCGCTGCGCGGGCGTGCCGACGACCATGTGGTAGGAATGCACGAAATAGGCATGATCGCCGGTTTTCAGCCCATCCAGCACCGGGTGGGGCGCATCGATCACCAGATCGTTCCAGCCCATATGCGGCACCTTCAGCGACGGATCGGAGGGGCGGACCTTCACCACTTCGCCGTCGATCCAGCCAAATCCGGGCGTGTCCTGGTATTCGCGGCCGCGCTGCGCCATCAGCTGCATACCGACGCAGATGCCCAGAAACGGGCGGCCGCGCGTCTCGACCGCTTCGATCAGCGCATCATAGAGCCCCGAGCGGTCCTTGAGGGCCGCGTGGCAGGCCGGAAAGGCGCCATCGCCCGGCAGCACGATGCGGTCGGCGCGGGCCACGTCTTCGGCGCGGTCCGAGACGATGACCTCGCCGGCGCCGGTCTCGGCGGCCATGCGCTGAAAGGCCTTTTCGGCCGAGTGCAGGTTGCCCGACTTGTAATCGATCAGAACGGTCAGCATCGGCGCGGCGTCACAAGGTGCCCTTGGTCGACGGCACGGCGCCGGCGGTGCGCGGATCGGTCTCCAGCGCCACCCGCAGCGCCCGGGCGACCGCCTTGAACGCGGCCTCGGCGATGTGGTGGCTGTTGATCCCGTGGATCATGTCGACATGCAGGGTGATGCCGCCATGGGTCGACAGCGCCTGGAAGAACTCGCGGACAAGCTCTGTGTCGAAGGTGCCGATCTGGTTGGTCGGCATCTTGACGTTCCAGATCAGGAACGGCCGGCCCGACAGATCGAGCGCGGCGCGCACCTGCGCGTCGTCCATCGGCAGGTGGCACTCGCCGTAGCGGCGGATGCCGCGTTTGTCGCCCAGCGCTTCGCTCAGCGCCTGTCCCAGCGCGATCCCGGTATCCTCGACCGTGTGGTGGTCGTCGATGTGCAGATCGCCCGAGGCACGGATCTTCATGTCGATCAGGGCATGGCGGCCAAGCTGGTCCAGCATGTGGTCGAAGAACCCCACGCCGGTTTCATTGTCATAGCTGCCGGTCCCGTCGAGATCGATCTCGACGGTGATATCGGTCTCCGCGGTCTTCCGCGTGATCGAGCCCTTGCGCATCGCGTCCTGCCTTCCTCGCGCTGTGTCCGGCGCCTTATAGGCAGAGCGCCGCCCTTTGCAAAGAAGGGGCGGCGGCTTTTGCGCGCAACTGGGGCAGAAAGGCTGCGCTTGCGGGCGCGGGGCGGGCTATTCGGCGGCGGCGATATGGGCGCTTTGGCCAAGGCCGATCCGGGTCAAAAAGGCGGTGACCTGCCGGTGCGCGACCTCGGACGGGGGCAGGGTGCCGCCGGTGTCCGTGAAGGTCATCTCCAGCACGGTGGGCGCGCCGGGATCGCGCCGCTCGCGCGGGCGCCAGTCGGCATCGAGGTGATCGGCCAGATGGATCTCGTCCACCAAATTGCCGCCCCTGTAGTGGCGCAGCACCGGGTGGATGAAGGCATCGGGCTCTTTGCCGAACACGTTGTGCTGGCGTTTGACATGCAGCGAATTGCCGCCGAAATCGCCGTATTCCAGCGTGACAAGCAACAGCGACCGGTCGGCAAGCGACGATTCCCCCAACACCCAGTCGACCGGCACGTCCTGGCAGGCCCTGCCGGCTTCCGGCCCCTCAAGCACGATTGCATCGGCCAGAAAGCCCGGCTGCAGGAAGACGCCGGACGAGGTGCTGAGCCGGTCGATGATGGCCTCGGCCAGCGGCTTGGGCTCCAAAGAGATGGCTTGGCTGGGATAAGCGGCGTCCGTCAGGCGCATCGCGACGAATTCAGAGAGGCATTTCACGTTGTGCCGGAACCCGTGCACGAACCCCGACATGGTCTTCTTGAAATCGCGCGACTGCATGATGGTGCCGGCGAAATAAAGGCCGGGGACGGTCTCGCTTTCCCAGGTTTCTGTCATCGCGGGAAACTTTCCGAAATGCTTCATCTCGGGGCGGATGTCCGGCGCGAAGATCGTGTTGTCGAACTGAAAGCCGGTACAGGCGATGACCTTGTCGTAGGTCAGGATGATGTCGTGGCCCTCGGCGGCGCTCATATGCGCATGAACGGTATAGCCGTCCTTCGACTTTTCGATCAGGAAGGCCTCGGCGTCGATGACCGCGTTTTGCGACTTCAGCTGATAGGTGTCGAGGAAGTTGTTGTTCACCGCCCTGAGGTGCCCCACGAAATGGGTCTGCCAGGCGAAGCGCACCGGGTTGGGGCTCATGACATGGACCGAGGCGGCGTGCTCGATCAGGCTGTCGGCGGTCTCGAAGGCCGAGTTGCCCTTGCCGAGAATCAACACGCGCTGGTTCTCGAAGCGTTCGGGGGCGGGGTCGAAATCGAAATAGTTCTCGATCAGATCGTAGCCCTCGATCCCCGGATCCCAGGGCTGCGAGACGCCGGTTGCGACGATCAACGCCCGCGCCCGGACCGCAGAGCCGTCGGCGCAGCGCAGCGTGAAGACATCGCCGTCCTTGCTGATCTCGCGCACGTCGCTGTTGCAGCGGATCTCGCCTTCAAGCTGCTGGGCGAAGGTTTCCGCGTAGGCCACGAAATCATCGGCCTTGGGGAAATACGAGCGGCTCCAGTCCTTGAAAAGCAGGCCCTCGTCGTTCAGAAGCGAGTTCCAGTCATAGCGCAGCCGGGTCTCGGGATTGGACAGGCCGGTGTGCACCTTGTTGATCGAAATGAACTGCCGATGCCGCGGAAAGGTGCGGAAGAAGGCGCAGGGATCGGCGCCGCGCTCCAGGATCTGCACCGAGATGCCTTTCTTCTTGAGAAAATAGCCGGCCTGCAGCCCCGCCGGGCCAGAGCCGACAATACATACATCTATTAACCGTTCCGAAGTCATCTTTCGTCCCCCAAGGTCATGATCGCTTACGCAACTTCGGCGGGATAAACAGAAGATTCAATCCCTTTGCCAGAGAATTTTTCCAGACCGGACCGTTTGCCGCGCCCGAGGGCGAACCCTTGCCGACTTCGCATCGCATCTGTCGAGGTTTCGCAGCGAAACCCTCTGCCCGGCGGCGCCAAAAAAGGCCGGCTATGCGCCGGCTGGCGGTGTTGCCGCGGTTCAAATCCGTGTGCAAGCGATGCGGGAGTGATCTCTACACAACTGCGGAAAAGCCGTTACAATCGCAAGGCATAACTGAGTCGGGTGGCGTCCTTGGTGCCGAGTTCTTTCGGTAGCCAGTTCTTGCCGACCGCCCGCCATTGACCAAAGGGAGAATTCAATGAAACGCGTCCTGATAGCAGCCGCGCTGTCCACCACCGCTTTGACCGCCACATCCGCCGCAGCCCAGACCGAGATCGAGTTCTGGCACGACAAAACCGGGCGGTTGGGCGAGTTGCTGAAGGAGCAAGTTGCCACCTTCAATGGCATGCAAAGCGACTACGTGGTCGTTGAAAGCCAAAAGGGCAACTATTCAGAAGTGCTCAACGCCGGTATTGCGGCCTTCCGCGCCGGTGAGCAGCCAGATATCCTGCTGGTATTCGAAGTCGGCACCGCCACGATGATGGCGGCCGAGGGAGCCATCAAGCCGGTCTACGAGGTGATGGCCGAGGCAGGCGCAGACTTTGATGCCGACGGCTTTATCGGTGCCGTCAAGGGCTACTACACAACCAACGACGGCCAGATGCTGTCGATGCCCTACAATTCTTCGACGCCGGTCCTGTGGGTTAACCGCGACAAATTGCAGGAGGCCGGAATTAATCCCGATGTCGATTTGTCCACCTGGCAAAATGTCGGCGATGTGCTGGACCAATTGAAGGCGGCCGGTGTCGATTGTCCGATGACCACTGCCTGGCAAAGCTGGGTCCACCTCGAAAACCTGTCAGCCTACCACGACGTCCCATTTGCCACAAAGGAAAACGGCTTCAGTGGAACCGACACTGAACTCGCCTTCAACGGGCCAGTGCAGGTGCAGCACATATCGACCATGGGTGAGTGGGCACGGGATGGCAAATTCATCTACGCTGGCCGCCGCAACGAGGGCGGCGCGAACTTCCGCGGCGGTGATTGCGCGCTCTTCACCGAAAGTTCAGCCGGTTATGCCGGCATCAACGCCGAGGCGAAGTTTGAATTCGAAGTGCGGCCCTTGCCCTATTGGGAAGGAGTCGATGGCGCGCCCATGAACACTATCATCGGTGGCGCATCTTTGTGGGTGTTGGCGGGCCAAACGGATGAGGAATATAAGGGTGTCGCGGAGTTCCTGAACTTCCTGTCGTCGCCGGAGATCCAGGCCAAGTGGCACCAGGATACCGGATATCTGCCGATCACGTCTGCGGCTGGCGATCTGACCCGAGAGCAGGGTTTCTATGACGAAAACCCGGGCACGGATATCGCCGTGATTCAGATGACGGCAAACCAGCCCACTGCGAATTCCAAGGGCCTGCGGCTTGGCTCGTTCGACCAGATCCGCGGGATCATCGACGAAGAGCTCGAAGCCGTCTGGTCGGGCGACAAGACCGCCCAGGCTGCGCTGGACAGCGCGGCGGAGCGCGGCAACGCGCTGCTGCGCCGCTTCGAGCAAGCCACGCGCTAAGAAGCAGATCCGCGCCCCGGCAGGTGTCGGGGCGCGGCAGAATTCATGGAAAAGCGCGTCAGGTTCAAGGGCCTCTGGTTGCCGCTGCTGCTGGTCATGCCGCAGCTTTTGATCACGGCTGTGTTCTTTTTCTATCCCGCCGGGCAGGCGATCTGGCAGTCGCTTTTCATTCCCGACCCGTTCGGTCTTTCGATGAGATACGTGGGGCTTGGAAACTTCGAGTTCCTGCTGTCGGATCCCTTCTACCGCGCCTCGTTCGTGACGACGGCGGTCTTTTCGATCCTGGTCACGCTGGTGTCGATGGGGGTCGCGCTTTACCTGGCGGTGCTTGCGGATCGGCTGATCAAGGGCTCGGGCACCTACCGCACTTTGCTGATCTGGCCTTACGCGGTTGCGCCGGCCGTGGCGGGCGTTCTGTGGCTGTTCATGTTCAATACCCGCGTTGGCGTGGTCACGTGGTACCTGGGCGTGCTGGGATATGACTGGAACCATGTCCTTAATCAGGGCGAGGCCATGGGCCTTGTCGTGGTTGCCTCGGCCTGGGGACGGATCAGCTATAATTTCCTGTTCTTCCTGGCGGGGCTTCAGGCGATCCCGAGATCGGTGATCGAGGCGGCCGCCATCGACGGCGCGCGCTTCTGGACACGCTTTCGCACGATCGTCTTTCCGCTGTTGTCGCCGACCACGTTCTTTTTGCTGGTCGTCAATATCGTCTACGCGTTCTTCGAGACCTTCGGCGTCATCCACACCATCACCAGCGGCGGCCCGCAACAGGCCACGACGATCCTTGTCTACAAGGTCTACGCTGACGGCTTTGTCGGGCAGGATCTTGGCTCGTCCGCGGCGCAGTCGGTGATCCTCTTGGTGATCGTCGGCATCCTGACGATCATCCAGTTCAAGTATATCGAGCGGCGGGTGCATTACTAATGGCAGAGCGGCATGGCATGGTGGAGCGGCGCGGGGTCGGCCTTTGGCTGACCCATCTGGGGCTGATCGTCGGCGTTGCGTTCATCTTCTTTCCGATCTGGCTGGCCTTCGTGGCCTCGACTGTGAGCCAGCCCGAGATCGTCAGCCCGCCGATGCCGCTTTGGCCGGGGGATCAGTTTGTCGAGAATTACTCCAAGGCGCTGGTGTCGGGCGTCAACGCGCCGGTGGCGCGGATGCTTTTGAACTCTGCGATCATGGCCTTCGGGATTTCGCTGGGCAAGATCGCGATCTCGCTTCTGTCGGCCTTCGCCATCGTCTATTTCCGGTTTCCGGGGCGGAGGCTCTTTTTCTGGCTGATCTTCCTGACCCTGATGCTGCCGGTCGAAGTGCGGATCGTGCCGACCTACGAGGTGGCAGCGAATTTCGGGATGCTGAACAGCTACTCGGGCCTGATCTTCCCGCTGATTGCCTCGGCCACGGCGACCTTCCTGTTCCGGCAGTTCTTCATGACCGTCCCCGATGAGCTGGCCGAGGCCGCCCGCGTCGACGGCGCCCGCCCGATGCAGTTTTTCATCGACATCCTTCTGCCGATGAGCCGGACCAACATCGCCGCGCTTTTCGTGATCCTCTTCATCTATGGCTGGAACCAGTATCTTTGGCCGCTTCTGATCACCACCGATCCCGAGATGAACACGATCGTGATGGGCATCAAGCAGATGTTCCCCTCGGGCGACGATATCGCCGACTGGCCGGTGATCATGGCCACATCGATCCTGGCGATGATCCCGCCGGTTGTTGTGGTGATCGGCATGCAGAAGCTTTTTATCCGCGGGCTTGTGGACAGCGAGAAATAACCGATGGCAACAGTTTCCCTTCAGGGGCTCAAGAAGAGCTTTGGCAAAACCGACGTGATCCACGATGTCGAGATCGATATCGCGGATGGCGAGTTCATCGTCATCGTCGGACCCTCCGGCTGCGGCAAGTCCACGCTTCTGCGGATGGTTGCGGGGCTGGAGACAGTCAGCGCCGGCGAGGTGCGGATCGGCGACAGGCAGGTGAACGATGTCGAGCCGATGGACCGCGATATCGCGATGGTGTTTCAGAACTACGCGCTTTACCCGCACATGTCGGTCTTCGACAACATGGCCTATGGGCTGAAGATCGCGAAAGTCCCGCGCTCGGAAATCGAGGCTCGCGTGGCCGTGGCCGCAAAGCTTCTGCAACTGGAACCTTACCTGCAGCGCCGCCCGCGCGAGTTGTCCGGCGGACAGCGCCAGCGTGTTGCCATGGGCCGTGCGATCGTTCGGAAACCCGCGGTCTTTCTTTTTGACGAGCCGCTCTCGAACCTCGATGCCAAGCTGCGGGTGCAGATGCGGCTTGAGATCAAGCAGCTTCAGCGCGATCTCGGCGTGACCTCGCTTTATGTCACGCATGACCAGGTCGAGGCGATGACCCTGGCCGACCGGATGATCGTGATGAACGGCGGCGTGGCCGACCAGATCGGCGCGCCGCTGGAGGTCTATGCCAATCCCGCGACCGCCTTCGTGGCCGGCTTCATCGGCTCGCCGCCGACGAACTTCCTGGACGCCAGCACATTCGCGCCCGGTGCGCCCCAGGGCGCTCAGCTGGGCATTCGGCCCGAGCACGTGGTGCTGTCGGGCGACGGGACCGGCCACAGGGCCAAGGTGCTTTATGCCGAACCCCTGGGCGCGGAAAGCCTGATCTACGCCCGGCTTGAAAGCGGCGACAACATCACGATCCGCCAAGATGGTGCGTTGCCGACGCCGGCGGAGGGCGAGACGGTGTCAGTCGCCTGGGACAAGGACGAGGAGATGCAGTTCGCCAAGGACGGCAGACGCATCTAGTCGTTGGCGACCTGCCCTAGCTTCGTCGGCCCGGCAAGAGCGGGGCGGGGCCGGGCAATGTGGTCGAGGGGTGCTGGATTGGGCGGGTCATGTGCAAGAGTTGCCGTCCGGCCCGCATTTGCCCAGCGGAGCCATGGCTTGGAGGCGCGAACCGCCCGATCGGCCCTGCGCATGATGTGCCCTGTCACCCATCCGGGATTGCGGCGGCCGCGACCTTGCCAACCAAACGTCACCGCGACCCTCTTCGACCCCGCAGAATGCGCGATGACCAGCTTCTGAAACGCCGGACCGCGGCGCGCTGAGCGGGCAGCGGCAGCCGCCTGACCGGGCTTTTCAATGAACGGATCTCGCCGCAGGATCTTCCTGCGGCGAGGGTCGGCGTATCAGGCCACGGCGACGGTCTTCTGCACTTGCTTCTGCACTTGGCCCAAGGTCTGCTTTGAGCCCAAAACCGACATCTTCCTTGCTGGAAAGTTCTCGTGGATGAAACACTGGAAGCCGAGCATAGCATTCGCGTCGCTGGAAAGGCTTCTAATGAGTACTGACGCTATTGACCGGTAGAGCTTTGCATTTCCGATTTCAACGCCGCCCAAGTCCAAATCGCACCGGCGAGTTCAGTTGCTGCGAATAGCAGGATGCCTACTGGAAGCGTCCCTGAAATAAACAGAAAAACCATGAAACTGGCCGCATAGACCCGGAGTGGAATGCTCCATCGAATAAATTCCTGCGCCCCAGTCGTCGCGGCGACCATATAGTAAGCCCCGATTATCGACGCAAGCATCCCAACCATTCTGACCCAAGCGTCGTCGCCAGCGCTTAAGCCGAACATGCCAAGCATGAAATGCGGAACAAAGATTAACCCTAACCCAGCAACCAAAATTAAGTAGAGGCCGAACGCCTGCATGCTGAGCTTTGAGTTCATGAACATACGATCCCTCCGCGGAAACACTTATTTCACGGCACCGTACACGTCAGCCAGCCAAGTGAGAATATTTTTTTGGTCAGAATGTTCAGCTAGAGTCCAAACCTCGTCCACGGAGGAATTCGAACAGAACAGCATTGCTAAGGTTGCCCTTGCCTGCTTCTAAAGCCTCTGTGGCGTAGGCGCGCATGCTTTCCACAAAGCGCCCGTCAATTTCCGCATCCCGCACAACAGCGGCCAGCTGTTTCATCGATCCTGCGCTCGTCTCAAGCGTATTGAGCTCGGTCTCGTACGAACCGTTAGTGATCATCTTTAAGGAACGTTCCATTACACCACTCAAAACTGGCATCAACGAGGTGCCAATGTTGCCAAACTTTTCGAGAGGGATGCCTTCCGTATCACATATTGCTGCACCGTTCAGAACACCGAAAAGGAAGCTGAAATAGAGAGAGATAAGCGCATTATTCAGGGCGGCCCCGTTTCCGGGGTCATCTCCAACCCGAATGGTAGACCCACTAATGGCTTTTGCAATGGGTTCGCACTGTTCAAAAGTTTCTTTGTCCCCACCGTACAGGACGAGCAGGCCATCACTCCCGATATCCTTTGGAAATCCCATGATTGAACCATCAAGGTAACGAGCGCCGACACTCGCGGCCCAGCCAGACGCCTCTCGCGCCTGCGCGGGCGTTCCCGTCGAAAGTTGCACGAGGATCTTTCCGGCAAGCCGTTTCTCGACCGTGGTCATTCGAAGCACATCGTTCATGGCCGCGTAATCTTGGAGGCAAACGACGATCACTTCGCTTGCGTCCACTGCGTCCTCAACAGACGAAGCCACTGTTGCGGGGCTCTCAATGAACTCCTTTGCTCTTGAGGGGCTCCTATTCCAAACCGTTGCGTCTAATCCCGCAGATACCATCGCTCTGGCTAGCGCGGAGCCCATCAGACCGAGTCCAAGGACTGATACATTGCCTACAGCCATATTCGTTCTCCCACGCCAGGGCACCCTACAAGCCAGAAGCAAACTACAGCGATCACTAATTGAAGTCGAGCATCGGCGCTCAAAGCCATGGCAGCGCTGATCTTCGAACGGCAGCTTTGTCCGCAAAGCGGACATCCGGGCCGGGCGCAGGCAAGGGTGGCCTGGCCCGAACTGCGGAAGGCTGGGATTGCTTCGGCGGTGCATCAAGAGCCAAAGCCGGCCTTTGAAATGCGGCGGCCAAGACGTTCTTGAGTGTGAAGTCGGCAGAGAAACCCCAAACTTCAGGGTGCCAGGGTGCCAGGGTGCCAGGGTGCCAGGGTGTCAGGGTGATCAGAACGCGGCTCACCCGGTCCTACCGAGCGTTTTGGCCCGCGCGTTCGGGTCGGGGCGTGGTCCACCCGGTGACGGTGGACGCAAGCGCGTCGGGATCGTGCGGCAGGGCGTTTCCGCGCCATGCAATGTGCAGATCCGGGCGCAGAAGGAACAGGTTTCGTCCGTAAAGCGCGCGGAGCCGTTCGTTTGCAAGAACGACCGTCCGGACCGGGGCGCCGCGGCGGCGAATGGCCTCGGTGAGCGGCTCCACGTCCTCGGGGCGGTCGCCAAGGCTCAGGGCCGTATACTCTCGGCCCGGCAGGTCGAGAACCGACTGGCCGGGGCCGATCCAGGCGTGCGACATGCGGACGCCCGTCCAGGCCGCGGGGTCGTAGGTTCTGAAGCGCTGCTCGGGGCCTCCCGGTTCTTCCCAGATCACCGGGCTGCCGACATAGCGGTAGCCCAGTTCGGCGCCGATCATCTCGTTGGTCTTGCGCTGTTCGGCGTCGGCGGCGCGGATGAAATCCGCCCGCAGCGCCCCTGCACGGGCGTCGCTGCCCTCGATCGCAGGGTCCCACATGCGCCGCCATTTTCGCCGGCCCGTCGCGGCATAGCGCGAGGCGCCGATGTTCCGGTCGCCGACCTGGCGTCGCTCGAGCTCGTAGGACCGCAAGAGGGCAGGGCCGCCCCATCCGCGAAGGACGGCCGCAAGCTTCCACGACAAGTCGATGGCATCGCCGATCCCCGTATTCATGCCAAGCCCTCCGGTCGGGATCACAAGATGTACCGCGTCGCCCGCAAGAAAGACCCTGCCGTCCGCGTAACGGTCGGCCAGAAGCAGGTTCTGCTTCCACTCGCCGACATAAAGCGTCTCGTAGTCCACCGGCGCGCCGATGACGGTTTCGAATTGCCTGGCCATCGCGGCGTCGTCCTCGACTACGGCATGCAGGGTCCAGTGGCGCGTCGAATCCTGCATGATCAGGAATGAATGGCGATCGTCCGTGATATGGTAGTGGCGCCCCGGCCCCGGTCCCTCGCCGATCGGCAGCCGCGCGAACAGACCGTCGCAGCGGTAGAGCGCCTGGCGAAGCCGCAGGATGTCGCCCTCGCCGCGAAGCGCGATGCCGAGAGCGTGCCGGACGGTGCTGGCCCCGCCGTCGCATCCGACCACAAAGGCCGCGCGCAGCGTAGCATCGGCGCCGCCCTCGCTGCGCAGCCGGGCCGTCACGCCCTTGGCATCCTGCTTGAGCGACAGGAACTCCAGCCCGTAGCGCACCGTGACGTTGGGGATGCGTTCAGCCTCGGCGCGCAGCAGCGGCTCGAGCGTGTATTGCGAGATCAACTGGTAGGGCTCGGCGGGCAACGAGGTGTCTTGACAGGCCGCGATTTCGGCGCGGGCCGCGTTTATCGAAGGGTACTGGAGATGCACGTAAGGCCGGTCGACCATCGATTTCGTGATGTAGACATCCATTGGAACATCTGCGGCCAGCCCGGCGGCGCGGATCTGCGCCGTTAGTCCCATGCGGCGGAATATCTCCATCGTGCGGGCGTTGCATCGTTCCATCTTCGGCAGGAATTCGGGGCCCGGCTTCTTGTCGATCAGGATGCAGCGGATGCCCTGCTGGCCGAGGTCGATCGCAAGCGTCAGGCCGACCGGACCGGCACCGACGATCAGGACTTCGGTCTCTTGCATCTTGCAGGTGCTCCCCCCCAGCCGTGTTGCCGCACCCAGCTTAGGGTCCGCGGTGTCGCGGTCAAAACGATCGCCGGGAGCATTCTTTCATGCAGAACGCCGTTCTTAAAGGCTTGACTACGACACGCCGCTCCATAGCCTGATCTGACAGAGGAGACACTCATGGCAGATATCGATGCGCTTCTGGCGGACCTTGTCACCGCAAGCCGGATCCTCGCGCATGAAGGGATCTGTGATGCCTTTGGCCATATCAGTGTGCGCAACCCCGATGACCCCAGCCGGTTCTTCCTCGCACGAGCCATCGCGCCCGAATTGGTGACGCGGGACGACATCCTGCAATTCGAGCTTGACGGCACCGCCGTCGATGATGACCGCAAGCCGTTCCTGGAGCGGTTCATCCATGGCACCCTGATGCAGGCGCGGCCCGACATTCAGTCGGTGGTGCACAGCCATTCCCGCGGGGTGATCCCGTTCGGGGTGACGGGCACGCCGATACGGCCGCTTTTGCACAGTTGCGGTGTTCTGGGTACGGACGTTCCGGTTTGGGATGCAAACGACGCCTTTGGCGACACCAACCTGCTGATTTCCAGCAATGAGATGGGCGCCGATTTCGCCAGGACGCTGGGCGGGGCGCGCGCGGCGCTGATGCGCGGGCATGGCTCCACCGTGGTCGGGCGCTCGATCAGAGAGGCTGTTTATTCGGCGGTCTATCTGGATGTGAACGCACAGTTGCAGGCCGCAGCGATGCAGATCGGCACGGTCAAGTATCTCACCGATGGTGAGATTTCCCTCATCCAGTCGCGGCTGGCCGATGCCAAGCCCGATGAGGGCTACGACCGCGCGTGGCAATACTGGGCGCGGCGCGCGGACGCGTCCCGGGCCTGAGAGGTGGCGGACAAGCGGATCGGCAGCGGGTTTGACGCCTTTCGGAGCCGCGGATTTGCCAGCTATTGGGGCGCCCTCGTTTCCACCGGCTTTGCCGTTCAAATCCAGACCGTCGCCGTGGGCTGGCAAGTCTATGAGATGACGCGAGATCCGCTCGATCTCGGGCTGGTGGGGCTATCGCAATTCCTGCCGGCATTGCTGCTGCTTGTCGTCACCGGCACTGTGGCCGACAGGTTTCCCCGGCGCGCCATCATGGCAGGCTGTCTGTTCCTGATGGCGGTGGTGGCACTTGGCCTGATGTTGCTGACACGCGATGCGACACCGCATGTCGGCTTGATCTTCGCGCTGATGGCGCTTTTCGGGATGGCAAGGGCCTTCTACAATCCCGCCCGCCAGTCGATCGTCCCCAATCTTGTCCCGCCAGAGCATCTGTCTGGCGCCGTTGCCGTGAACTCTACCGCCAACCAGGTCGCGACGATTTGCGGTCCGGTGGCCGGCGGCCTGCTGTATGTGATCAATCCGGGTGTCGCGTTTGGGGCGAGCCTGGCGCTGTTCGGTCTTTCGGCCGCTCTTGTCGCCACCATTCCTCGGCTGCCGCAGCGTATCGCGCAGGGCCGGGCGACGCTTGAAACGCTGAGCGCGGGTTTTCGCTATATCTGGCGCGAAAAGGTCGTATTGGGGGCGATCTCTCTCGATCTTTTCGCGGTGCTTCTGGGCGGCGCGACCGCGCTTTTGCCGATCTATGCCAGCGATGTTCTGGACATCGGGCCGACGGGGCTGGGCGTGCTGCGCGCGGCGCCCGCGGTGGGCGCGCTTCTGATGGCGTTCTACCTGATCCGGCGCCCGCTAGAGGACCATGCGGGCCGGATCATGCTGGCCGCGGTGGCCGCGTTTGGCGTTTTCACACTGGTTTTCGCGCTGTCAGAGACGTTGTGGATTTCGGTCCTGGCGCTTGCGCTGACGGGGGCGGCCGACATGATCAGCATGTACGTGCGCGGCACGCTGATCCAGCTTTGGACGCCCGACGACGTGCGCGGACGGGTGAATGCGGTCAACCAGGTCTTCATCGGCGCATCGAACGAATTGGGCGCGTTCCGGGCCGGGGCCTCGGCGGCGCTGTTCGGGCCGGTCGCCGCGGTGGTGATCGGCGGTGCCGGCACTTTGGCCGTGGCGGCGCTTTGGCGGCGGTGGTTCCCGCAATTGGCGGCGATCCGGCTGCTGGACGATCCGGCAGCCCCCGGGCGGAGTGTGAAGCGCGGATGACAGCATATGCCGGCGAAATCTTCGCGATCCTGTCGGCGCTGTCGTTTGCGCTTTTCAACGTGACGGTCACGGCGACATCGCGATCGCGCGGGGACAAGGGCGTTCTGTTCTCGGTGATCGTGACCATCGGGTTCTCGTTCGCCTTGTTCCTGCTGTTCGAAGCCGGGCGCATTTCGCTCGCATACGATACCTCGACCTTGCTGGGCCTGGGCTATTTCGCGTTCGCAGGCGTCGCGGCGATGGCGTTCGGGCGAACGCTTGTCTTCACGTCCATCCGCCGGCTCGGACCGACCCGGGCTTCGGCGGTCAAGCGGCTTAATCCCTTCTTCTCGGTCCTTCTTGCGGCGCTGATCCTGTCAGAGCCTGTTACCGCTTTCGACATGGCAGGGCTTGCGGCGATTGCCTTTGCCTTTACCGTGCTTGTCTCGGACAGCTTGCAGCGCGCCAATCGGGTCGCCGTGACCGCGGGGCCACTGGCCTACGGTATCGGCGCGGCCGCCGCGTTGGCCTACGCAATCGCCTATATCGGCCGAAAAGCGGGGCTCGAATTGCTGAACGCCCCGGCGCTGGGCACCTTCGTCAGCGCGCTTGCCGGCTTTGCATTCTTTGCCGTGGTGGCGCTGGTGTCGGCCAGGTATCGGCCGATGTTTCAGGACGTGTTTCGAAACATCGACAGGCATATCTTCATTGCCGCGTTGCTGGTGTCGGCCGGGCAGGTGCTGATGTTTGCGGCGCTGGCCTATGCGTCGGTCTCGACGGTCGTGATGATTTCGTCGCTGGAGATCTTTTTTTCCATCTTCCTGTCTTGGCTGGTGTTCCGGACCGAACGGCGGCCTGGCCCGCGGGTTTTGATCTCTGCCGGGCTTGCCATCGTCGGGGTGCTTCTTGTCGCGGCGGGATGACGGGCAGGGACGGCGTTCCGGCATACAGAACACCGTCCCATTGACTGCGGGTCGCCGTCGCCGTAGCAATTAAGATATACTTCGCCGACAGTCCTGAAGCAGGTCTGTCTTTGCAAGGGAGGAGAGCGGATCTGTTCCGCGAAAAGCGGATGTGGCCGTCTTTGCCGTCAACATGATATCGTCTGAAATCAACAAAAGAACCGCTTTCCGGAAGGGAAGGCCAGGCAAAGAGGGTAAAGACAAGTGAGAACCGGGAGGAAAACATGAGAAGACAATTCTTAAAGACCGCAGCGGCCGTGCTGACGACTGGCGTGGCGGCGATCGGATTTGGCAGCAGCGCCATCGCGCAGGATGCGGCCGAATTCTACAAGGACAACGTGATCAAGTGGATCGTTCCCTACGATCCGGGTGGGGGCTACGACGAGTACAGCCGGATCATCGCTCCGTATCTCGAAAAGTACAGCGGCGCGCGGGTCGATATCGTCAACATGCCCGGTTCCGGCGGGATGAAGGGTGCGGTCGAGATCTTCAATTCGCCCGCTGACGGGACCTATATCGGGATCATCAACGGGTCCGCGATGGTCACAAACCAGCTGGCACAGATCGAAGGCGCCGACTACCGGGTAAGCGAGTATGAGTATCTCGGCCGGATCGTGGCCGACAAGCGTGTTTTGGTTGCCAGCAAACTGTCGGGCATCGAGACTTTCGAAGACTTGATGCAAAACGGCGAGCCAGAGATCGTGGGCGCCACGGGGCTTGGCGGGTCGACCTATGTCGATGCCGTGATCACCGGCGATGTTCTTGGTATCGAACAGCGGGTCGTGCACGGCTTCGACCGCTCCGGCGACATCCGGACAGCGATGCTTCGCGGCGACGTTCATGCCATGTGGGGGTCGCTTGGATCGGCACTCAAGGGTATCAAGTCGGGCGATCATACGGTCATCCTGCATGGCGAGAAGAACCCGACAGGCGTTCTTGAGGGCATCCCCTCGATCTACGATGTCGCCGGGGCGCAGGACGACGCCGAGCGCAAGGTGCGCATCCTTGAAAGCTGGGAGGCCCTTTCGGCCGTGGGTCGCCCGGTGGCCGCCCCTCCGGGTGTTCCGGAAGACCGGCTGGCTTTCCTGCGCGAGGCCTTCAGCGCGGCGATGAACGATCCCGAGTTCGTGGCGGCTGCGGCCGATGCGGATCGCGATCTGCTGTTCGCCAGCGGTGAGGAAATGGGCTCCATCGCAGCGGCTGCAACCGAGCTGGAGCCGGATGTCGAGCAGCTTTTTGTCGCGGCGATCCGCGGCGAGATCTGACGCGTGACGTCACATAACAAGCGCCCCCGCCAGATGATTGGCGGGTGCGCGCTTCTGGCGGGGCAGTAAAGCATGACAATCCTCGAGGGCATGATCAGCGGCTTTTGGCAGTCGATAAGCCTTTCCGTGTTTCCCTATCTCTTCGTCGGCTCGGTCTTTGGCCTGATCATCGGAGTGATACCGGGCCTGTCGGGTCACTTCGCGATGGCGATGGCCGTCACATTTCTTTACCAGATGGAACCGGCCGCCGGCATCGCCTTCATTCTGGGCGCTCATGCAACCGTGGCGCAGGGCGGCGGTCTGACCGCGATCCTGTTCTCGACGCCCGGCACCGGGCAGAATGCGGCCACGCTGCTGGACGGGCCACAGATGCGGGACAAGGGCGAGGCGGGCATCGCCGTCGGGGCGGCGATGGCGTCCTGTTTTCTTGGCGCCACCTTCGGAGCGCTCGTCCTCGGTCTGCTGATCCCCGTGCTGCGGGAGGTCGTTCTTTTCTTCGGCCCGCCCGAAGTGTTCGTGCTGGCCTTTCTGGCCCTTACCTTCGTGGCTGTTCTTGGCAAAGAGGACATGACGCGGAGCCTGATCGCGGCGCTGCTGGGCTTGCTGCTTGCGATGATCGGTGTGGACAATGTCACCAACACCCACCGCTTCACCATGGGCTCGGAGCGGCTGGCCGATGGCCTGCAACTGGTGCCGGTCATCCTGGGTCTTTTCGCGGTCGCCGAAATGATCGACCTGTGGGTGCGCGGCGGGTCCCTGGCGCGCAACATGCCCAAGGCGCTGTCGGCCAAGGAGACACAGGCCCAGATCTTCCAAGGCATCGGACTGGCGTTCAAGAACTGGTGGCTCGTGATGCGTTGCTCGGCCATCGGCACGGCGATGGGGCTGATACCGGGCCTGGGCTCTGCACCGGCATCCTTCGTCGCCTATGGGCACGCCAAGCAATCGTCACCGGACCGCGAAACCTTCGGCACCGGAAACGTGAAGGGCGTCATCGGTCCGGAATCGGCAAACGACGCCGTCGAGGGCGGCGCGCTTGCCTCGACCATCGCTTTTGGCATCCCCGGCTCGTCGTCCATGGCAATTCTGCTGTCGGGCCTCTTCATCCTCGGTCTGGATACCGGACCGCAAATGCTGAACCAGAACGTCGATATCATCTTCATCATGATCTTCACGATCATCATCGGCAATTTCATCGGCACGCTTTTCGGCATGTTCCTGGTCAATCCGCTGTCGCGCGCAACATCGATCCGCGCGACGATCATGGTTCCGGTTCTTATGGCGATCATCGCGACCGGCGCGTTCGCGGGCGAGCGGGCGATCTTCGACATCGGTGTCGCCGTGACCTTCGGCATCCTCGGCTACGTGATGAAAATCCTCAATTATTCGCGGGCCGCACTGCTGATCGGCTTCGTGCTCGGCTTTGCGGTTGAGAAGAACCTCTATCTGGCTCTTTTGCTCGACGGGCCGCTTTTCGTCCTCCAGCCGATCCCGCTTGGTCTGGCCACGGTCACGGTGGTGTTCCTTGTCTGGAACGTCTGGGTCATCATCCGCGACAGAAAGAGGGTGATCCCCATTGAGCCAAAAGCCTGACATGTCAGACGGCGCGCCAGAGACCGAGGCAAATGTCGAGGCCGGCAAGCGGCGCGGCAATATCTACGCGCTCGAGATCTGTTTTCTGGCCTTTGTCGGGCTGATCGTAGTCATCGCCTTCTTCGAGGCGCTGACCTACAAGCTTGTCTCTTCGCGGACGCCTTTCGTCATCATGGCGCCGCTCATCGTGCTGATCGTGATCCACGCGCGCCGGCTTTGGCGGGTGCGCGATCAGTTCGACGTGGGCGGGCGGTTCTCGGCCGCTTTCGCGGGGCAAACGCCCGGCATGAACAAGGTGCTGTCGATTTCGGCCTGGATGATCGGGATGGTCCTGATGATCCTCGCATTCGGGCACGTTGCCGGCATATTCCTGTTCTGCATCTTTCTGACGCGGGTCGTGGCGCGGGAGAGTTGGAAACTGTCCCTGATCACCACAGGGCTGACGGTGCTCTTCATCTTCGGGGTGTTCGAGTTCATCTTCAACATCGAGCTCTACCGCGGCCTGATCCTTCGATACTTCCTCGGGTTTCGGGACTTCTAGGCGCAGGCCTTTCGCGCCCTGACCCTAGCCGGCCCTGGTGGGTCGGCGCACGGCGGTTTCGCGACCCTGGCGCGGGTCGATCAGCACGTCTATCAGATAGGGCTTGCCGTCGCGCAGCGCAGCGACCCCGTCGGCGATGGCGAGCTGCAGGTCTTCGGTGGTGGCAACCGGGCCCGTGGCGCCGACGCCTTGCGCGCGTGCAAGCGCTGCGATGTCCGGGGCCGGATCGTCAAGCCGCTGGCCCACCCAGGCATTGGCTTCATTGCGGCGACGCCGGCGGGCAACGCTTTCCTGGTGCAGCTCGTCATTGAAGTAGGATCGGTTGTTGCCAACGATGATCAGAACCGGAAGCCGGTACTTGGCGGCCGTCCAGAGTGCCGTGATCCCCATCAGCGTGTCGCCGTCGCCAAGCGTGGCCACCACCAGGCGGCCCGAGCCCCGGAGCGCAAGGGCCGCCCCGACGGCGATCCCGGGGCCGCTGCCGACACCGCCGCCGCCATCCTTTCCCAGAAAGTCGAGGGGCGCACGCTGGGGCCAGATATCGTGGGGCCAGCTGCGCGAGAGCGCCGGGAACGACATGGGCGTGTCACCCACCGCGGCCTTCAGGGCGGTCGCGACATCGCGCATCGTCAGGCTGTCACCGGCGGCAGAGGCAGGCGCCGGAACCTCGGGCAGAGGCGGCGCGGGCCTTGCTGTGCCGGGCAGCGCGGCAAGCAGCGCCTCAGTGACCGGATCGGCCGGGCAGGACAACTCGATATCGACGGGCGGCAGGCTGAAATGCTCCTGGCCCCATCCACGGTGGAGCGCCGCGTCGTCGCTTGCGTGGATCACCTTGGCCGTCACGGGGGCGTCGTCGAAGACCTGCCTGAGGATGCCGCCAAGGTCGATCCAGCCAAGGCTCAGGATCACATCCGCGCGGCTCAGGACATCTCGGGCCGGCGCCGAGATCTTGTTGATCGGGGGGCCGGCGTGGTTGGGGTGGTCGGACGGCACCATCGTCCCGGCCTTGAGGTCGGACAGCATTGCCGCTCCGATCCGCTCGGCCAGGGCGACCCGCCGGGCCATCGCGTCTTCGGTGCGCGCGCCGCGGCCAAACAGGATCACCGGCGCCTCGGCCGCCTGCAGCACGGCGGCGGCCTCGGCGATGAGGCGAGGATCGGGGCGCGCGGGCCGTGGCGGGGTGTGCCGCCTGGGGTCGGGCCAGGCGATGGGGTCGGTGACGGGCGCCTCCTGCCAGCCTGCGTCGAGGTTGACGTAAACCGGCGCTGCCGGGGCGCTGTTGGTCAGCTTCCAGCCGCGTGCCATCGCCTCGACCGCGGCTTGCGGCGAGCCGGGCTGGTCGTCCCACTTGGTGAAATGGCGGATCAACGCGCCTTGATCCTGAGTGGTGTGCAACCAGTCGATCCAGGGTCGTCTCTGAGAGGTGTCAACCGGTCCGGTTGCCCCGAGGATCAGCATCGGCGCGCGGTCGCCCCATGCATTGAAGATTGCCATCGAGCCATGCAGCAAGCCGACGTTCGAGTGCAGCGCAACCGCCATCGCCTGTCCGGTGACCTTGGCATAGCCGTGGGCGATTGCCACGGCGTGTTCCTCGTGCAGGCAAAGCAGCATCTCGGGCCGTTCATTGCCGAGGTGATTGACCAGGCTGTCGTGAAAGCCGCGGTAGCTTGCGCCGGGCGTCAGGGCGATGAACGGGATGCCGAGCCGTCGCAGCATCCGTGCGGGCACGTCCGATCCCCAGCCGACAGTATCGTCGATCGGGCCGTCGACCGGCTCGGCCTTCCAATGCGCGCCATCCTCTGCATCCATCGCCATGTCGGGTCTCCCGTTTCGCCGTGCGCCCCAAGCCTATTTGGCGAGCCGGAGCCCTGTCAAAAACCGGAGCGGCGAACGCGGCGTCGCTTTTCCCGTCGTTCCTTGATGTGGAACTGTATTCCACGATTATTGACCTTGCGGGCTTGGTGCGACATGTTTCCTTATAGTCACGCTGCCGGGGGAGAAGCGCGTATGCCGCACGATTTAGACGGGTCGGTCCACTGGCACGAACCGAAACGGGGGGAACGTGCCGGTTTCGGCAAGTTCGGCCAGCCGCTTTCGGACTACGACAAATTCATGGAATCCGAAGGCATCCCGATCTTCCGCGGTGTCGGCATTCGCACGGTGCGCGATCTGGAACTGGCCGACTGGCCCCGGATGGGCGGGCGCGGCAGCTACATCCAGCTTTACGGCACCGAGGGCAAATGGGGCCAATATGTCGTCGAAGTGCCGGGCGCCGGGGCGCTGAACGTAGAGCGCCATCTCTACGAAGAGATCTATCTGGTGGCCGAGGGTCGCGGCACCACCGAGGTATGGATGGAGGAGGGCGGGCAGCGCCACGTCTTCGAGTGGCAGAAGGGCTCTTTGTTCTCGATCCCGGTGAATGCCTATCATCGGATCGTCAACGCAACCGCCGAGCCTGCATTGCTGATCGGAGGAACGACCCATCCGAACCTTCTGAACCTGGTCGGCGACAACGAGTTTCTGTTCAACTGCCCCTACGCGTTCAACAGCCGGTTCTCGGGCACCGATGATTTCTACAAGTACAAGGAAGATCTCGAACCCGACCCGATCAGGGGCCTTGCGATGCGGCGGACGAACCTCGTCCCCGATGTCGTCAATTGCGACCTGCCACTTGATAACCGCCGCTCACCGGGCTGGCGCCGGGTCGAGCCGTTCATGACGGGCAACAAGTTCTATCTTTGGCTCGGGCAGCACGAGACCGGGAAATACTCCAAGGGGCACGCCCACACATCGGCGGCGGTCCTGATCTGCATCAAGGGCAAGGGATACACCTACACCTGGCCAGAGCGCTGCGGCGTGAACCCGTGGAAGGATGGCAAGGGCGATCAGGTCGAACGGGTGGATTACGAGCAATTCGGGATGGTCACGGCGGCACCCGGAGGTGACCGCTGGTATCACCAGCATTTCAATTCGTCGGCAGAGCCATTCCGGCTGACCGCCTGGTTCGGGCCCAATCATCCGACACTCGTGACCGGCCTGCCGCCGGGCGCCAAGCAGATCGATTACACCGCGATGGATGTCACCGAAGGCGGAACGTCGATCCCGTACTGGATGGAGGACCCCAGACTGAGGGCCGAGTTTGAGGCGCATATCCAGTCCAACGGTGGGAAGAGCCGCATGGATCCGTCGCTTTACGAAAAGCCGGCGGACGGGTGAACGTGGCGCTGCATCCCGACGAGTTGGACCCGGGTGGCCGCATCCACTTCTCCGGTGCGGGGCGCGCGCTGATCGAGGAGGACCAGATCGAGCTGACCAGCGTCGGCGTTGATATCGGGTCGTCGACATCGCATCTTCTTGTGTCCCGGATCACGCTGGAACGGCTCGACACCCAGTATGTCGTCACCGGGCGCGAGGTGACGTTTGCCTCTGACATCCTGCTGACACCCTACGCCGAGGAAGACACCATCGACGCGGATGCTCTGGGCGCCTTCATCGAGCGGCAGTACCAGAGCGCGGGTATCACGCCGGCCGACATCGACACCGGCGCGCTGATCCTGACCGGGGTCGCGGCACGGCGCAGCAACGCGTGGGCGATCGGCGAGATCTTCGCCGCCGAGGCGGGCAAATTCGTATCCGTCAGCGCTGGCGATGCGCTGGAGACGCTGATGGCCGCGCATGGGTCGGGCGCGGCGGCCTTGTCGGAAGACCAAGGCCGGGTGCTCAATGTCGATGTCGGCGGCGGGACCACGAAGATCGCGCTGTGCGAAGGTGGCCAGATCACGGCGCGGACCGCCCTGGACGCCGGCGCGCGCCTCGTGGTGCTGGACGAGACCGGGCGTATCGAGCGGCTTGAACCCTACGGCGTCCGGCACCTGGAGGCTGCGGGAATATCGGCGCGTTCTGGTGATGCGCTGGGCCGCGAGGCGCGTGAGGCAACCGCACGGCAAATGGCGCGCACCATCGCCACGGTGATCCGAGGTGAGATGGCAGAGGGCTACATGCGGCTGCCGCCGCTCGGCAAGGCCGCCGCGCCGACGACGGTGGTCGTCTCGGGCGGCGTGTCGGAGTTCTTCACCGGCGATGGCGGCCGTGAAACCGGCGATCTGGGGCCGGAACTGGCACAGGCCCTCAGGGCAGAGCTTGCCGCCTTGGGCGCGACGATAACGCCGGCGCGGCAGGGTATCCGTGCAACCGTTGTCGGCGCGTCGCAATACACCGTGCAGGTTTCCGGCTCGACGATTTTCCTTGACCCGGTCGAAGCGCTGCCGCTGCGCAATATCGCGGTGATCGCACCGGCGCTTACGCTGGCCGACGAGATCGATCCAGAAGCGGTCGCGGCGCGTGTTACGGACGCGCTTGCGCGTCTCGATCTGCAGGATGGCCATGCGCCTGTTGCCGTCGCCCTGACCTGGACGGGCAGTGCCAGCTACGCCCGTCTGTCGGCGCTGGGCCGCGGCCTAGTTGCGGGATTGCGGCCGGTTCTCGATGCCGGGCATCCGCTGGTGATCGTTATGGATGGGGATGTCGGCGGTCTGATCGGAATGCAGTGCCGCAGCGCCGAGAATGTGCCCGGAGCGATCATTTCCATTGACGGGATCGCGTTGTCGGAGTTCGATTTCATCGACATCGGTGAAGTCCTTCGTGCAACGGGTGCGACGCCGGTCGTGATCAAATCATTGTTGTTTCCGACGGAATAGCGATGCTGGACACCGAGAGCACAAAAGCCCCCGCAGCGGTCACTTCGATCTGGCCGGCAGTTGTGCTTTTGGTCTTCGCCTGCGTCATGCTTGCCGTCTCGTGGGGGTATCCGCCAGTCGCCGCGCGGTTCCCGGTGATGGTGGCAAGCGCGATGATCGCCCTGACGTTTCTTGATCTGTGGAGCCGGTCGGGCCTGCCCGGAGCGGATGCGGTCACGACCATTGGCGGGGCCGAATTCCGGCGCCGCGAGATGATGCACAATCCCAGTTTTGCCAATCAGGCGGAATGCGTCGGCTGGATCGCACTTGCCTTCGCTCTCATGGCGACGGTCGGCATCCTTGCGGCCTCACCGATCTTTGCTGCGGCGTTCGTGCGCCTGCGGGGCAAGCGCACGCTTGCAGTGGCCGCGATCGTCGGTCTCGGCGTGCTGGGATTCCAGTTTGCCGTATTCGAATGGGCGCTGGACTACGAACTCTACCGCGGTCTGCTTTCTAGCAGCGGCGGCGTTTCGGCGTGGTAGCGTATAAATGATAACTCAGGGAGGAAATGGACCATGAAAAACTTCGTTGCGACGGGCCTTGCCGCTGTCGCTCTCATGACCGGGGGCGCAGCGCTGGCGGATTTTCCGGCCGATGACAACATAACCTTTGTCATCCCCTACAGCCCGGGGGGCGGTTTCGATACGATCGTGCGACAGTTCGCGCCGGCACTGGAAGAGGCGATGGGCACGACCGTCGTGCCCGAAAACATCTCGGGCGCGGGCGGATCGCGCGGCGGGCAGTCGGTGCACCGGTCAGATCCGGATGGCTATACCATCGGCATCTACAACATTCCGGGCCTGACCGTGAACGAGGTAACGGGACGCGATCAAGGCTTCGCGCTGGACGAGGTCACATGGATCGCCAACCTCGCCGTCGCGCGCTATGCGCTTGCGGTCAAGGCCGACAGCCCGATCAACTCGGTAGAGGATCTCTGCGCGGGCGACGCCCCGGTCAAGTTCTCCGATACCGGTGCGACTTCGACTGCCTCTGTCACCACGCGCATCTCGATGTCGATCCTCGGTTGCGACATCGTGGACGTGACCGGCTATGCCGGATCGAACGATGCGATGATCGCGGTGATCAGCGGCGAAACCGACGCCACGATCAAGCCGATCTCATCGCTCGCGCGCTACCTTGAGGGCAGCGGGTCGGGCGATTTGAAGCTGATCCTGACCTTGTCGGATGCGGAACTGGTGGATGGCGTGGCAACTGCTGTTGATATCGGCCACCCGGAACTTGCCAAGTTCACCCTGAACCGGGTGATCGGTGGTCCTCCGGGCATTCCTGCCGACGTGGTTTCCGCGATCGAGGAGGGCCTGCGTGCCGCCAGCGACAGCGATGCGGTCACCTCATGGGCCGAAGGCGCGGGGGTTGACCTTGAATTCATGGACGCGGCGGAGACGTCCGCGATGATGGAGGACTTGAAGACCTTCTACGCGCAATACGCCGATATCGTCGGAGCCTCTCAGTAGGCGCGAGACCGGGCGCCCCCCGTCCCCGGGCGGCGCCGACCATATCCGGGAGAGAACATGGGGCTTGAAGCGCTGATCGCAGCTTTTTTCGCCGTCCTGAATGGCGGAAGCCTCTTGTATCTGATGACCGGCGTCATGCTTGGCCTGACATTCGGGGTGATCCCGGGTCTGGGCGGCACCACCGCGCTTGCCCTGCTGATCCCTGTCACATACACACTTGAGCCGCTCGATGCGATGTACCTGGCCGGCGGCGTCATGGGCGCCACGTCATTCGGCGGCTCGATCTCGGCGATCCTGCTCAACACGCCGGGCACCGCGCCGAATGCCGCCACGACCTTCGATGGCTATCCGCTGGCGCGGCAGGGCAAGGCCGGGATGGCGATCGGCGCGGCCGCGACCGCATCCGCGCTTGGCGGGCTGATCGGGCTTTTCACTCTTCTGCTGTTCATTCCGATCGCGCGCGACGTGGTTCTGAGCTTTGGCTCTTCGGAGTTCTTTTTGCTCACCATCCTGGGCCTTGCGGCCATCGCGGTATCGGTGAAGGGCAAGCTTCTGCGCGGGCTGGTCGCGGCCTGTATCGGGCTTTTGCTGGCGTTCACGGGCGCCAACCAGTTTACCGGCGACACGCGGTTCACGGCGGGCATCGACTATTTGTGGGACGGCATCCCGCTGGTGCCGGCGTTGACCGGGCTGTTCGCGATCAGTCAGATGATCGAACTTGCGCTCAAGGGCGGGTCGGTCGCGGAAGACGGCGGGGAGGTGGCGCCGAAGATGAAAATCACCGGGGTCGGCGCCGGGATCCTGTCGGTCTTCCGCCATTGGACGGTGCTGATCCGCGGGTCGGTCATCGGTACGGTGATCGGCGCGGTACCCGGCCTTGGCGGCACCGTCGCGGCATTTCTGAGCTATTCCTCGACCGCGCAGACGGCGAAGGACAGGGACACCTTCGGCACCGGCAACATCAAGGGCGTGATCGCGCCGGAAGCGGCCAACAACGCCAAGGACGGCGGATCGCTGATCCCGACCGTTGCCTTCGGCATTCCCGGAAGCGCGGAAACCGCCATCTTCCTTGCGATACTTGTGCTGCACGGGATGGAACCTGGGCCGACGATCCTGCTGCAACACGAGCGCGAGGTCTACGGCCTGATCGTTGCGCTGACGGTATCGGCGGTCGGCGCGTCGATCATCGGTCTGCTGTTTTCTCGGGTGCTGGTTCTGATCACCCGGATCGATGTGAATATTGTCGTGCCGGTGGTCGTCACGCTGTCTTTGACGGGCGTATACGTTCTTGAAGGCCGAATGGCCGATGTCCTGCTGAGCGTGCTTATGGGTATCCTGGGATACCTGATGATCCGTTTCGATTATCCGCGCCTTACGCTCGTCATCGCCCTGGTGCTTGGCGAGACGGCCGAGCGGTCCTTCCACCAGATCAGGCTGATTTCGGATGGGCAGGTGATCGAGTACATGTTCGGCCGCCCGATTTCGATCATTCTGATCGTCGCGATCGTCATAACGTTCCTCTTGCCGGCAATGCGCAGCCTTCCGGCGCGCCGCCGCCGGGCGCGGCCAGGCGAATGAGCGACCTTGCGCGCTGGGAAACCCGCTTTGCGGCAGAGCATTACGTCTTCGGGACCGCGCCCAACGCGTTTCTTGCCCGAACGGCTGCCCGGATCCCGCCCGGAGCTTGCGTTCTGTCACTTGCGGATGGCGAAGGGCGAAACGGGGTCTGGCTTGCAGAGCAGGGGTTTCGCGTCACCGCGCAGGACTTTTCGCCTAAAGGGCAGGCCAAGGCTCGGGCGCTTGCGGCCGAACGCGGCGCGGCGCTGGAGTGGGAATTGTCCGACATCCGCACCCGTGACTGGACACCCGATGCTTTCGACGCCGTGGTGGGGATATTCTTTCAGTTCCTGACGCCGCCCGAGCGATCCGCGGTCTTCGAAGGTATCGGCAAGACAGTGCGTCCGGGGGGCCTTGTGCTGATCGAAGGCTACGGCCCCAGGCAGCTTGGCTATGGCACCGGCGGGCCCAAAGCCCTTCAGAACCTTTATACCGAGGACCTATTGCGCACGGCTTTCGCGGATTTCTCGGAATTGGAGGTCACGGCCTACGACGCGACAATATCGGAGGGCCCGGGACACAGCGGCATGTCGGCGCTGGTCGATCTGGTCGCGCGGCGATGAGGTATCGTCAGGAGGCCTCGATCACCACAGCGGTGTCGTGGGGCACGACCTTGTAGGTCTTCAGCTCTTCGATACAGGGCGGCGCCACGATAGTGCCGTCGCGGATATCGAACTTGCCCTGATGGAAGTCGCATTCAATGACATGGCCTTCCAGGTACCCTTCGGACAGCTCGCCCGGCCCGTGCGTGCAGGCGTTGTCGGTGACGTAGAATGCGCCTTCGACATGGTAGACGGCGAGTTCGAGGTCGTCATGTTCGACCATGATGACATCGCCTTCGGGCACATCGTCCTTGGCGCAAAGTTCGATCAGGTTTGATGTATCGGTCATGGGGCCCCTCTATTGTGAGACAGGCAAGATGTAGCGGAGGCATCCGGCGGGAAAACCCCGGAAAGGCCATTGTTCCGCATAGAGGAATGTTGTTCTGCAGGTGCTATTCTGCTAGATCCCGATATGGGAGGAAACCGACATGGACAAGAAGACAGAAGACGCCTCTGACGCCGCTGAACAGGCACCCGCGGCGGACACAGATGCCGCACCGGCGGGCTACTATCATAGCCAGAAGGACCGCATCTTCGTGCGGGCCGTTCAGGGCGAATACAACCTGACCCACGAGCTTGAGCGTCTGCGCTCTGTGCCGCGGGTCCGCAAGGCGCGCGAGATCAAGTTCGTCGATGGGCCGCAGGCCTATTCGCGCCACTATGTCGAGCCGAAAGATGGCATCAGTCAGTTGTTCCATCTGCACCTCGAAGAGTACGGGCCGGGGGGCCGAAGTCAGAAGCACGGCCACGTCAACGAGGCTGCGTTCTACATCCTCGATGGCGAAGGCTACGAGATTCATGACGAGACCCGCTACGACTGGAAAGCGGGCGACGTCGCAATCGTCCACAACAACTGCGTTCACCAGCACTTCAATGCCTCCGACACCAAGCCGGCGCGGGCTTTGGTGCTGAAGACGAAGCCGATGTTCGTCTTCATGAACATGCTGTTCCAGAAAACCGTTGTGCCACGGTCGACCGAACCCGCCCCGGGCGGGGAAGACTTCACGGTGCGCGAGGAAGAGGACGATTTCAATCACCCTGAGGAGGGCTACTGAGATGGTGTGGGGGGAAACCAAGGCGTGGATCGACGGCACCGACAACATGGCGCTCTACCAGGACCTTCTGGACGATGCCGCCGAACGGCCGGCGCGGGACGCCAAGCGCAAGAAGACGATCCAACCACACGAAATGCCTTGGGAAATGTCGCGCCAGGGCCTGCTCAAGCACCTGATCAATGAAGCGATGGACACGCGGATGGAGACGGTCGACGCATATATGCAGATCGTCCCTCCAGGGTCCAAATCCGGCAAGCATCGCCATCTGGCCGAGGAATGCCTCTATGTGCTCGAAGGGCGGGGCTATGACCTGCACCAGGACTGCGATGTCGAGATCACCGACGAGTATTTCTGGAAGCCGCAGGACAAGGTCTCGCGCTGGGATTACGAGGCGGGCGATGTAATCTACGTACCGCCAAACACGATCCATCAACATTTCAATGCCGATCCCGACCGACCCTTGCGGCTGATTTCCTGCATCAACCGGATCTTCAAGAATTCCGGCCTGAACGATCTGGAGCAGATCGAGGATGCGCCTGAATACGACCCGCAGATCACGCTGACGCCCGAGGTGGTCCGGGACTTCCTGCGAAAGCCGGGCTGAAGCCGGCCTGACGCCCGCGCATGTTCGGCGCTTTTCTCGCACTCTCATCTGCCGCGTTTTTCGGACTGAACAACGCCATGCTCAGGCGTGGCGTGATCAAGGGCTCGGTGTTGCAGGCGATGGCCATCACGGTGCCTTTTGGTGTGCCTGTCTTCGTGATCCTGGCGTTTGCCATGGGCGGCTTCGAGGCGATGGCGCGCTGGGACGTGGCGCCCTGGCTTTGGATGATCGCGGCCGGCGTCGTGCACTTCGTCATTGGCCGCTATGGAAATTACAAGGCGACGCAGACGCTTGGGGCGACGCTGTCCACCCCAATTCAACAGGTGTCGATCCTCGTTGCCCTGCTGCTTGCCTTCGTCTTTCTCGGCGAGACCATCAACCTGATGAATGCCTTTGGCATCGCCCTCGTCGTGATCGGACCGATGATGTTGGTTCGCAGACGCAAGGCGACCCTGGCGGCCGGTCGGTCAAAAGGCTTCGAGCCGCAATACGGGCCCGGCCTGGCCTGGGGTGCGGTTTGCGCGTTTGGCTACGGGACCAGCCCGCTCTTTGTGGCGCTCGGGATCGCGGATGGAGGTATCGCCGACAGCGTGGCCGGGCTTCTGGTTTCATACAGCGCTGCGGCACTGGTCGTGCTGGTCGTGGTCGCAGCGCTTGGAGGGCCGGCCCAACTGGGGCCGTTCGAGCGGGACACCGCCGGTTGGTTTCTGCTTTCGGGGCTGTTTGTCGCGTTGTCGCAGTTCTTTCGCTACATCGCGCTTGCGGTTGCGCCGGTGGCGGTGGTCGTGCCGATCCAGCGCTTGTCTGTCGTCTTCAGGCTGATCTTCAACGCGATGATCAATCGCGAGCACGAAGTCTTCGATCGCTGGATCGTCCTGTCGATCCTGTTGTCTGTCATCGGCGCTGTTGCGCTTGCAGCGGACACGATGTTTCTGCTGGACCTTCTTGCGCTTTCGGGCGCCGAGTGGCTTGCCACGCCCTTGTTCTGAGCCCTGAAATGCAAAACGCCCCCGATTTCGGGGGCGCATGCACAGCCGATTGCCGGTACTCGGGCGCTAGCGTACCAGGTTCACGGCCTGCATCGCCACGCGCGAGATGTCGGTCCGCTTCAATCCGATATCTGCCAGTTCTGCGTCCGATTTGGCCGCAAGTCCGGTGTAGATCATATAGGCCTTGTAGCCTGAAACGATCCCAAGAGGGTCGAAGCGAATTGCGCCGGGCGCAAGGCTGTCCGCGATGGAGCGGAAGTCGATCGAATAGGGGGCTGCGGTTGCAACGCTCATCATACTCTCCATTATTTGTTATTTGGGGATATAGACAGCTATCGCGCACAATCAACGGATTAGCTAAAATGCATAGCGGTTTTGCGTCAGGCGCAAAGCTATTCGCCGCGCGCTTTCAAAAGCCTGTCGAGCCGGGGAAAGACCCGCCGCGCGTTGCCTTCGTAGACCTTCGCGCGGTCTTCGGAGGAAAGCTCGAGCGCATCGACATAGCGCTTGGTGTCGTCGAAATTATGGCCGGTTTCCGGATCGACGCCCTTCACGGCGCCGAACATCTCGGAGGCGAACAGGATGTTGTCGATGTCGATGACCTCGAACAGGCAATCGATGCCCGCCTGATGGTAGACGCAAGTGTCGAAATACACATTGCGCATGATGTGCTCGCGCAACGGCGGTTTGCCCATCATGTCGGCAAGTCCTCGGTAGCGGCCCCAATGGTAGGGCACGGCGCCCCCGCCATGCGGGATGATCAGCTTCAGGTCCGGGAAGTCGGAAAACAGATCGCCTTGCAGGAACTGCATGAAGGCCGTCGTATCGGCATTGATGTAATGCGCCCCGGTCATGTGGAAGTTGGGATTGCACGACCCGGAGACGTGGATCATCGCGGGCACTTCGAGTTCCACCATCTTCGCGAAGAACGGATACCATGCCTTGTCGGTCAGAGGCACGCCGGTCCACATGCCGCCAGAGGGGTCCGGATTGAGGTTGCACCCGACAAAGCCCATCTCGACGCACCGCTCCAGCTCTGCAATGGCGTTTGAAATGGGCGCTTGGGGATTCTGCGGCAACTGGCAGACACCGACGAAATTGTCGGGAAACAGCTGCGTGACCCGGTGGATCATGTCGTTGCAGTGCCGGGTCCAGGTCTGTGACACCGCCTCGTCGCCGACATGGTGCCCCATGCCGGACGCGCGCGGACTGAAGATCGTCATATCGGCGCCCCTGTCCTTGAGGGCCTTCAGCTGGTTTTCAGCCACCGAGGTGCGGATATCGTCGTCGGAAATCTCTGGGAAGTCGGGCAGGGGGGCGCCGGCGTCGTAGGCGGCGATCTGCGCCTTGCGGTACTCCATGAAAGGTTTTGGCTCGGTGGTGTAATGCCCGTGGCAGTCGATGATCATTGGCCCTTCTCCCATGCCGCCTGGGTGACGTAGGTCAGCCCTTTTTCCTGTAGGCGACCGCGCATTTTGTTGACGTCAAGCCCCAACTCGCCGGCCTGGTAGCGCGCGCGGGATTTCTCTTCCTTCGCGATGCGTGCTTCGGCGGCCTTTTTGACCTCCGCGGCCTTTTGCCGGGGGACCACGACGACACCGTCGTCGTCGGCCACGATCACGTCACCGGGACAAATGAGTGCGTCACCGCACGAGACCGGCACATTCACCTCGCCCAAGGTCTCTTTGACCGTGCCATGCGCGCATATCGACCGCGACCAGACCGGAAAGCCCATCTTCTCCAGATCACCGATATCTCGGCAGCCGGCATCCAGAACAAGCCCCTTCACACCGCGCGCCATGAGCGAGGTGCCAAGAAGGTCGCCGAAATAGCCCGAATGCGCCTCCGAGATCGGGGCGGCCACAAGAATGTCGCCGGGCTGGCACTGCTCGGCGGCGACGTGGATCATCCAGTTGTCGCCCGGGGGCAGGGTGCAGGTGACCGCAGTCCCGCTAATTGTGGCCCCGCGGTAGATCGGGCGCAGCCGGTGGTGCAACAATCCGACCCGGCCTTGCGCCTCGTGAACCGTCGCGACGCCATACGCGGCAAGCGATGCGGCGATTTCGGGATCAGCGCGTTTGATATCAGCAACGACGATGGACATGTCCGGTCTCCTCAGGCTGCAAGGTTTGCGCGACAGGCGGCCAGCCCGTCGCGAATTTCGGCTGGGTCCAGATCGCGCCCGATAACCACCAGCCGCGAGCGCCGCGGCGCGTCGCCCCAGGGCGCACCGTAGTCGCCTTCGTACATCATGTGGACGGACTGGACGATGACGCGGCGCGGCTCTCCGGCGATGTTGAGAACCCCCTTCAGACGCAGGATATCGGCGCCGCGCAAGAGCAAGAGCCGTTCCATCCACGGCTCGAGCAAGTCCGGTGCGAGAGGATCGTCAAGCGCCACCGAAACGCTGGCGATGCCGTTTGCGGCGACGTGGTCCTGGTGGTCGTGGTGATCGTGATGGTCGTGCCCGGCCTCTTCCTGCGCAAGATCGGCGGCCACCTGGTCCAGCGAGAAGCTGTCGGTTTCGAGCAGTTTTGCCGGATCGATCCGGCCCCGGTCGGTGCGGTGGATCGGCGCGGCCGGATTTATCGCGCGCAACATTTCCTCTGTCGCCGCGAGGTCTTGGGTGTCCGCGGCCTTGTTCAGTACGATGACGCTTGCCAGCGCGACCTGATCGACCGCGTCCTCGCTGTCGGCCAGCCGAGCGCCAATATGCGCCCCGTCGACCACCGTGACCACGGCGTCGAGGCGGGCAGTCCCGGCCAGAACCTGATCGGCGCGGAACGTTTGAATGACGGGGCTTGGGTTGGCCACACCCGTTGTCTCGATCAGGATACCGTCCAGACCACCTTTCTCGGCCCTCAACAGCCGGCGCAGGGTTCGGATCAGATCGCCGCGCACCACACAGCACAGACAGCCGGAGCTGAGTTCGATGAGTTCCTCGTCGCCGGTCTGAATCAAATCGCCGTCGATCCCGATATCTCCAAACTCGTTCACGATGACAGCGAAACGCTTGCCGTGGTCTTGCGTCAGCAGATGATTGAGCAGCGTGGTTTTGCCCGCGCCGAGATATCCGGTCACCACCGTAACCGGAACGCGACTGTCGCCGGCTACATCCACGGCATCAAAGAGACGTGGATCACGTCTCGTGATCCGCCCACGGCCTTGATTGCGTCGTGGGTTTGCTCCAACCCGAAGCGATGGGTCGTGATCAGGTCCAGCGGAAACCGGTTCGAATTCAGCTGCTCAAGCGCCTGTTCGCAGGATTGGAAATTATGGCCACGCGCGCATTTCACGGTGACGTATTTGTTGCAGAGCTTGGCAAGCGGGAAATTCGGGAACTCTGTGACTTCTTGCTGCACGAGCAGGGTGCCGCCTTTGCGCTTCAGCGCTTCCAGTCCCAGAAGCAGCGGGGCGGTTCCTGCTCCGGCGGTGCAATCCAGCGCGACGTCCACGCCCTCGCCGCCGGTGATCTCCCTGATGCGCTCCACCGGGTCTTCTTCGTCGACATTGATCGTGTAATCGGCACCCAGTTTCCTGGCGACCTCCAGGCGCAGCGTGTCCTTCGACGTTCCGGTCACGATGATCAGTTCTGCCCCGGCTTGCTTGCCCGTCACCACCTGGCTTAGCCCCTGCTGGCCCGGGCCCTGAACCAAAAGCTTGGTCTGGTAGCCGACCTTGCAATCAAAAAGCGCCCACTGGATTCCATTGGCCATGGGCGTCACCACGCCTGCAAGTTCCGCAGAGAGCGTATCGGGCACCTTGTGAAGCACCGAGTTCCACGGCAGGAACATGTACTGCGCGAACCCGCCCCACAGGTGCGGCGCGCGGGTCATCGGCGTATAGCCGAAGCGAATGCCCTCGGGGTTCTTGCGCCAGTCGGTGGCCATGCAAAGGCGGTAGTCGCCCCGGTGGCAGTGTTCGCAATTCATGCAGCCGACGTAATGTTCGGCAAAGACGCGGTCGCCTTCCTTGAGCCCGCGGCGTTTCTGGAATGTCTTTCCCGCCTTGGCGATGATCCCGATATTTTCATGGCCCATGATGACCGGATCGTCGATCGGCGGCTTGGCGTAGAATTTGACGTCGGTCCCGCAGATGCCCGCGACCTCGACTTTCAGAAGTGCGCCATCGTCTGGAATGTCGGGCATGTCGAATTCACGGAACTCGGTCCGTTCGGGGCCTGTCCTGACGGCTGCGACGACTTTATCGGCCATGCGACATCTTCCCTGTTTCGACGTTGACCCTTGGCTACCAAAGCGCCAGACTGCAGGCAAGAACGAAGTTCCGTATGGCAGAACGGCATGGAATCGCAGGAGCCGCAGTGTTTGCAGGCCGGACATACCTCACGCCCGACATGGGCGATCTGGAGCGTGTCGAAGCGCTTGTCCGGCGGCATTTCGGCGTCCACGAGCGGGACATCGTGCTGGTGACCGAAGAGCCGGGCCGGGATCCGGGGCTTCCGGAGCGCATGACCACCATCCTGTTCTGGACCGGGCCGGAGGAGCGCCACAGGTTTCGCATCTTCAAGCCGCTCGCGTCAGTTGGCCGATCGGACCTGCCTGCGGCGTGGCTTCGGGGGGCACTCGCCGACGAAGGCGAGGGGGATTGTTGTTGAGGAGGAAGCCATCATGGGCAAGCGCATCCTGAGCGCGGTATCGCGGACGCAGGGCAACAACCGGGCCCTGAAGGCGGGTGACATCCGGTTGCCGGATTTCCAGCTGGACTTCGAAGACGTGAACCCGCTGCCAAAGGCGTTCCGGCGCATGGTCCGCGAAGGCGCGTACGACATCAGCGAGATGGCTCTGACAACGTACGTGACGGCCAAGGCCTACGGTGCTGCGCTGACGGCGATCCCGGTTTTTCTGGTGCGTGGATTTCACCATCAGGCGATCGTTGCGAGCCAGAAGTCGGACATATCGACGCCCAAAGAGCTTGAAGGGCGGCGTGTCGGCGTCAAGCGCGGCTACACCGTCACCACCGGCGTCTGGGCGCGGGCGATCCTCGCCGAGGAGTGCGGCGTCGATCTTGGCAAGGTCACTTGGGTGCGGTCCGATGACGAGCATGTGCCGGACTGGCGCCCCCCCGCCAATGTCGAGGATCTCGGAGGGCAGGAGAGCCTTGAAGAGCGGCTTGTGCGCGGCGACATCCCGGCGGCTGTGGGACTGACTGCCGACGACGGCACGCGGCCGCTTATTGCGGATGCATTCCAGGCCGGGGTCTCTGCTTTGACGTCCCGCGGCTTTTATCCGATCAATCATCTTGTCGTCATTCGCGATGATATTCTGGACGCAGCACCGGATCTGGCGGGGCAGCTTTTCGACGCATTTGCCGCGTCCAAGAGGGCCTATGTCGAAGATCTCCGTGCCGGCCGAATTTCCGATCTGACGGCGGTGGACCGGGTTCATCATGCAGCCCTTGAAGTCATGGACGACCCGCTGCCCTATGGCATCGCGCCGAACCTGGCGGTTCTGGAAAACCTTATGCGACATGCCGTGTCCCAGGGCATCATCGACGCGCCGATCCCGATGGAAGGCCTGTTTGCACCCACCACGCTGGACCGCGTCGGCTAGCGCCCGACCCGGCCCGCCGTGATGGTGCCGCAGGCTCGGCATCGGCGGCGGTGCCCCTTTCTGCTGTGCATTTCCGGAACGGCGCAAAGCGGTCCGTGCGTGACCGCGGATCTGCCAATGGCCCCTGAACAGCCCGGTGATCTTGCCGGCGCCGATAACCCGCCGTCAACGCCCCGATCGCCGAACCGGGTTGCGGCGCGGATCTGGCGGACGCGGCCGCCTACGCGACTGGCTGGGCCGCGCCCAGAAATTGCAGAACCCGTTTCGGAGCTGTCTGCTCGGTTTGATCGTCCGGCGCCGCGTCCCAATACTCTGCGCCGCCCAGGCATTCCTGCAGATAACGTGCAGCGGAGGTGGCATGAAACTTGTCCGCGCCGGGCACGATCAGGGTCGGAATATCGACCGTCATAAGGTCTTCGGGCTCTGCGCCCGGCGCTGTGTCTCGGTCGAAAAGGCCACTCATCATGCCGCGCGTTGCAAGCAAGTAGCGCGCGAGATCGAGCGCTGCGTAATGCTCGGCGAATGCGCCGGAATTCCTGATCGGCTGCCCCCAGGGGCCACCGCGCGGATCAGCGCTGAAATTCTTGTCGTGCGAGCGCACCAGATCGACAACCGCCTGAAGACCGTTTTCCTCGGCGAACGCCAGATGCCGTGCAAATCGCTGGTGGGAACCGATCCTGTAAGGCGCGCCGCCGACCGGCCAATAGAGCACCATTGACAGCACCCGGTCCGGGTGCCGAACGCCGAAGGCCGTGACCGGCGCGCAGCCCATGCAGCCGCCCATCAGGTGCGCCCTGTCGATGCCGAGGTGATCGAGCAACCCCGCCCCCTGGGCCACGTAGTGATCCCACGTGATATGTTCGACGCGCCCGCCAGATGCGCCGTTTTCGCGGCGGTCGAAAAGAATGCACCTGAAATGCGCGGGCAGGTGATCGAGCAACCGGATGCGCTTGTAGACGCCGAGGTCGGACCACTTCGAGATCTGCGCATCAAATCCGCCCGGCGCGTACATCAAAAGCGGCGGGCCGTCGCCACGGACCTCGTAATGGGTGTCAATTCCGTCGATTTCCGCGACCGGCATGGCCTACCTCCCGGGCTGTCCCTTGATCTGGCGCCCCGACCGCACGTCGTCGGCGCATTCGGCCAATGCGTCGCGGATAACCGTAGCGACGTTGGCGTAACCGCCGGGCTCTTTGTCCAGCGCCGAGACATTGTAGCCGACGGCGGCCTGTGCAAGCCGCACCCGCCCGTCAAGCCACGGGCCGCCGCCAAACCCGCCGATCACGGGGATGTCCACGGCCGCGACGACCTTGGGGCCGATGATCGGCCCGGAATTGGTAAAATCGAGAAGGACGGCGCCCGCGTCGGCAAGCGCGCGCGCCTGCGCGATCAGCCGCTCTTCCATCCCCGGCGCCGCCTCGGTCGCCCCGGCCTGGTTCTCGTAGGGAATACCTGTCGCCAGCGCTGTCTGCGGTGTCAGGCCGAACTGCGCCCAGACCGGGATGCCTGCGCGGGTCAGCGCCGTGACGGTCTCTGGGTAGTCCGCCGCCCCATCCAGCTTGAGAAGATCGATCCCTGCTTCCTTGATCAGCCGGATGCCCGCGTGAACGGCCGCGTCGACGCCTTCCTGCAAAGGCCCATAGGGGAAATCTGCGGAAACAAGCGCCGTCCTGACGCCCCGGCGCACCGCCTTGGTGACGACGATCATCTCGTCCATGGTGATCTCGAACATGGTGTCATGACCCCAGAGGTTCTTGCCCACGGTGTCGCCGACCGAAACGATGTCGACCCCGACGCGGTCCGCGATCGCCGCCATATGGGTGTCCCACGCCACGACGCCGAAGATCTTCTCTGCGTTGCGCTTCTTGTCGTGAAGCGCGGGGATCGTCACGCGCGTCATATGACGAACTCCTCATAGGTCTCTGGCGCGAACATCTCGTCAACCTCCAGTTTGCGCGGGGACAGCCCCTGTTCGTGGTGATAGCGCAGGAAGACATCAAGCACGGTTCGGTTCGGCCCGACCCCGTAGGGCCAGAAATCCTCGCCCATAAGATCGAGCGTTTCTTCCACATGGGCGTTGAACCAAGGCAGCATGCCCTTCAGCGCCGCCGTCTCGCGCAAGCCCTCGTAGCAGAGCCGCTGCGCCTCGCGGAACGCCTGAAAGAGGTTCATCGCGATCCAGCGGTTCGCCTCGTAGACCTCGCGCCGTATCGCGATGACATGCATGATCGGAAAGATACCCGTGTCGCGCCAGTAGGCGCGTTCGACCTCGACGAAGTCCGGAAACAGGCGCTTCACGCGGACCCCATCGTAGGTGGAGGGCTTGCGTGCCGTGTGGAAGGCATCAATCCGTCCGTCGGCCAGCATCTGCGCCAGCGTGTCCTCGGGGCCGATGCGTTCGATCCGAAAATTCTCCGGCAGGTCGAGCGCGATCTTCTCGCTGCGGTTGGGTGTCTCTTCGCCGCCGGTGACGTAGGTCGGGCCATCCACCGGCACCCCGTACTGGTCCGACAGAATACCCCGGATCCAGACCGGAGCGGTCATCTGGTATTCGGGGCAGCCGAACCGCTTGCCGACAAGGTCGCGCGGGCTTTCGATCCCGGCGTCCGCGTTCACGTAGATGCAGGAGTGCCGGAAAAAGCGCGATGGAAACACCGGGATGGCGACAAACGGCCGATCCGGTTTAAAAAGGGAAACGACAAAGGAGGACATCGACATCTCGGAGACGTCGAACTCTCGATTGCGCGCCATCCGGAAGAAGGTCTCTTCGACGATCATGTTGAGAAACCGCAGATCGATCCCTTGCGGCCGCACGCGACCGTCGATCAGGGGCTGGACGCGGTCATAGTCCCAGCAGCCGAGTGTCAGATCCAGTGCCGTCATGGTGTCCCCCGCGTGCGTGATCCGGCGTCAGTAAAACTCGTCGAAGTGAAGCTGGTTCGATGGCACGCCTGCTTCGTGCGCCATCTTCTGCACCTCCGACGACATGACCGCAGGTCCGGCAAAGTAGATCTCGCAGTCCTTCAAACGATCCGCCATGTCGTCTGCGACCACATCGTGCAGGTACCCCGTGGGCCCGTCCCAGTCGCTGTCGGGGCCGGTGTCGGACAGCGCGGCGATGAACCGGGCCTTGCCGGCCGCCGCCGGACCGAGCACCGAGGCGTCGCACAGATCGGGGATGTCGCGCCCGCCGTAGAACACGTGAAGCGCGCGATCCTCGAGCAGTCCGGCGGCTGCTGCGCCGCGTGCGATGGACACCATCGGCGAAAGACCCGAGCCGCCGGCAAGCAGCACGATATCGCGCGGGCTGTCGGGCTTCAGGAAGGCGGTGCCGTATGGACCGTCGATGGTCAGCGTGGCGCCGGGTGCAGCGTCGAACAGCCAGCCCGTGGCGGCACCATCGGGCGCGGCCTTGATCATGAAGCGCCATTCGCCGTCGCCGGGAAGATTGGACATGGAATAGGCGCGTGGACCTTCGACGCCGGGCACATGCAACAGCGCGTATTGTCCGGGCCGGAAATCCAGATCGTCGTCGACGCGGAAGGAAAACTCACTGATGTCGCGTGTCAGTTGGGTAACGCCCGTTAACTCCGCCTGCCGCGGGGCAGGGCGAACGGGTGGTTCGTATTCGTCCATCGTTCGGAACTTGACCCGGCAATCGCCATCGGGCGAAGCTTGGCATCCAAGCCAGCGGTTGCGCTTCAGATCGCGCTCTGACCAGGCGGGCGGGTCCTTTCGCAGGTGCCGGACGCTGCCCTCCAGAAGTTCGAAGCGGCAATTTCCACAAGACCCGGTGTTGCACGAATAGGGCATACCGATCCCGGCGCGAAGGGCCGCCCGCAGGATCGTATCGCCGCTTTCGCACCGGAAGGTCGCACCGCCGCGTTCGTTTTTAATCTGCGCCATCAGCCCGATCCGTCACACATAAATTGGCTGCCGTTGGATGAACCCCATCCGTTGCGAGATTTCGCTCGCGGCTTCGACGACGATCGGAGCGATCTTGGGGATCTGGTTCTTCTTGATCCGCGCCCGCGGGCCAGCGACGCCGACAGAGGCCACGATACGGCCCTCGGCGTTGAAGATCGGCGCCGCGACGCACCGCGTGCCTTCGTCGCACTCTTCGTCCTCGAAGGCGTAGCCGCGTCGTTTGACCTGCCGGACGCGCGCCAGGAAGGCGTCTTCATCCGTGGTGGTGTTGGGCGCGCGCTCGAACCGGGGATAGGCCAGAAACTGATCAATCTGCGGCTGGCGGAGGCCCGAGATAAGGCAAAGGCCCTCGGCAGTGCAGAAGGCCGGTCGCAACTGGCCGGTGGCGGACCGCAGGCGCAGGGTCTGCGGGCCCTCGAAGTCGTGCAGAAAGACAACGCTGTCGCGCTCCAGGACCGCAAGACGGACGTTTTCCTTGATTTGTTCGCGCAAGGCGCTGAGTACGTGTTTCGATTCAATCGTGACGTCGAGCCGGGCACGTACAAGCGATCCAAGCGAAAACAGCCCCACGCCCAGGCCATAGCGGCCGGTTTCGGGGTTCTGCTGCAAGAGGCCCTCTTCGAGAAGCGCGCCCGCCAGCCTGTGAACGGTGCTCTTGGCGACGTCAAGGCGCTTGGCGATCTCACTGATGCCAAGTTCCTGATCCTCCTCCGTAAAGGTCTTGAGCAGGTGAATCGCCGTGGTGACCGACGACAAGCGGGAGCTGTTGCGCCTGGGATTGCGGTTGATTTCCTTCCTGGGCGAGCGGGGCTGGTCGTCGCTCATGAGTTTTCTCGTTCCGCTGTGAAGAACCGTGTTCCATTTAAGGGATGGCCCATTGCGTCTGTCAACCTTCCGCGTTGCTGTCGTCGGCCGGGCGGCGCTGACTGTGGCCATGGGAGTGCGTGTGATGATGGTCGCCGTGATGATGGTGATGGTGATGGCCATGGTGCTGGTGGAGGGCCTGGCCCGGCGGCGTGAACTGGATCTTCTCCTGACGGCGCGGCCCGCGGGGGTCGTCCGAGAACAGGAGCGACTTGACCGTCACCGGGACCGTGAACGACGGAAGCCGGATCTTGCCGAGATCGATGTAGTCGAAATCGCGCAGGCTGATGCCGTCGAGGATCAGCAGATCGTTGGCAAGGCCGAGTTCATCGCGCAGGATGCCGCCGAGCGTCTGCGCGATGTCCCCGTCGATCATCACGTAAAGCCCTGCGCCGGCGGCGATGCGCCCGGACAGGGCGTGTACGATCCCGTCGGCGATGGTTCGGATGCGCCGATACCCCGGCGCGCCATGAAATTCGAGCGCCAGAACCGTTTCCTGGGTGTCGGGATCGAGGTCGAAGGCCTCGTAATGGTCGCGTATCGCCGTCGCGATGAGCGGGGCGTCCGGCTCTGCCGAGAGGTCGATCTGCGGTTTGAGCACCTGCATGTTGCGTCGCGGAAGGCTGCGCCCGGGGGCGGTTACGGTGCTGGTCTGCCCCGAAAGCTGCACGGAATATTCCGAGGCGCCAAGCGCCGTCGCGCGAATGGCCGATCCGCCCGCGATCATCGGAGCGCCGAAATCGCCGCTTTCTGCGCGCGTGCGCAGGATCGCGCCCAGAGGATAGCCCAGATCCCCGAAATCGCGGCTTTCCTGACCGCTGACATAGGCGCCCACGCCGCCGGAAAAGACCACGCTCTCGATGCCGGCGAAATCTTGCGGGATCTCCGTCAGGAACAGCTCGGCGACATCGGGCTTGGGCGGCCGCTCTGTCACCGCGCGCACCAGAATATCGGCGATGACCGCGGCGATATCCTGCAATTCCTCCGCCTTCACTGCCGCCCCGATCGCAAGCTCGACACCTGCGCGGTTGGCGAAGTGCATGCCTGTCGGTTCCATCCGGGACACCTTGCCCGCTTCGGTGGCGATGAGCCGCCCGCCGGCGTGCAGAGCGGCGGTCCAGATCACCTCGCCCCGGTCCGCAAGCGCAAGCTTGGTGGTGCCGCCGCCGATGTCGATATTGAGGATGCGCCCTTGCCGCACGTGGCTGAGCTTTGCTGCGCCGGATCCGAAAGCGGCCAGCATCGCCTCCATGTGGTTGCCGGCGGTCGCCGTCAGAAAGTCGCCGCCCCGATCGGCGACGATTCCGGCGATCGCCTCGGCATTCTCGCGCCGCAGCGCCTCGCCTGTCAGAATGACCACGCCGGTGTCGATGTCCCTGGCGCGAATGTTCGCGCCGGCATAGGCTTCGTCGATGATCCGGCCAAGCGCCTGGGCGTCGATCTCGGTGTCGCTGGCGAAGGGCGTGAACCGGATCGGCGACTCGTAGGCTGTCTGTCTGTCGACGATGACGAACCGGGACGCGTGGCTGTCGGATTTGCGCTGCAGATGGATGGTCGAGAATATGACCTGCGTCCCCGAAGAGCCGATGTCGATCCCAACCGACGTCAGCGCGACATTGTCCCTTAGCCAAATCGGGTTTTCTTCCAGCGGTCCGGGGTCGATGTCGTCGTGGTCGTGATCCGCGTCCGGCCCATGTTCATGCGCGAAGAAGTCTCCGAACATGTGGTCATCTATCGTATGCTTGGGGGGCTTTTTCGCGTTGGGCACAGTAGCGTTCCTCTATGCGGACCGCCGGTCCATTGACGGAACCTTAGACGGATCGTAATCTCGCCACAATGAAAAAAGTCGGGCGCGATCTGATGCGTGGCCGTCGGGAGGTAAGCCATGAATACCCGCGCTGTCGTATCGGAACAGCTTGCTGCCAAGTTCAAGACCGAAAAAGAGACGCCCTACACGCGCTTCATCGCGTCCGAGGGGCTGGAGATCATGAACGGCAACTACGTGCCGTCGCTGCATGAGATCGAGTTGAAGCCCTGGGCGCGGCGGGGCGGCAGTGCCGTCTTTCTGAACCACGATGCCTCGCGGACCACGAACGATTGCTACGTGATGGAGATCCCCGCAGGCGGTGAGCTTGCGCCGCATCGGCAATTGTTCGAAGAGACGGTCCTGATCCTGTCCGGGCGCGGCTCGACGGTGGTCTGGGACGACAGCGGTCATCGGGTCAGCTTCGAGTGGGGGCCGGGATCGATCTTCGGCATCCCGCTGAATGCCCATCACCAGCATTTCAACGGGCAGGGCGACAAGCCGGCGCGCTACGTGGCCGTGACCAATATGCCGCCGCTTCTGAACGTCTTCGAAGATCCCGAGTTCGTGTTCGGGACGACCTACGATTTCAAGGGCCGCTTCAGCGGCGAGCCGGACTATTTCGCGGAATCGGGACAACAGAACGGCCTGCTTATGGAGACCAACTTCGTCCATGACGCCGTCAATCTGCCGCTGATCGAGGCGGGCGAACGCGGTGCGGGCGGCGGACATATCCGCTTCCAGCTTGCCAAGTCCTCTCTCAACAGCCATATCAGCCAGTTCCCGGTGGGGACGTACAAGAAGTGTCACCGTCACGGGCCGGGGGCGCATGTGATCATACTGTCTGGCGAGGGCTATTCGCTGATGTGGCCCGAAAACGCAGAGCCGAAGCGCTATGACTGGAAGCCCGGCGCGATGGTCGTGCCGCCGAACCTGTGGTGGCACCAGCACTTCAACACCGGCACCACGCCGGCGCGCTATCTGGCCTTCAAATATGAAGGCGTGGCGATCCGCAACGAGCAGGGCGTGCCGAAAGCGTGGATTTCGACACGGATCGGTGGCGATCAGATTGACTACGCTGACGAAACCGATGCAGTCCGTACCATGTTCGCAGACGCATTGGCCGAAAACGGGCTGAGTTCGCAAATGACGCCGGCCTACGAGGCTGAAGCGCCGGACCTGCCGCCAAAGCCAGGCGAGACGGCGTAACGGCACCACCGGGTGCAGACGCACCCCTGTTCAGACGGAGACAGAGATCATGCTTCGTAAAGAAATCAACGAGCTTCTGACCGAAACCGATTCCGGCAAGCCGATGGGCGAGATGTTCCGGCACTACTGGATCCCGGCGCTGCTGTCCAAAGAGCTGCCCGAGGACGATTGCCCGCCCGTACGGGTAAAACTTCTGGGAGAGCGGATGATCGCATTCCGCGACTCCAAGGGGCGCTACGGTCTGATCGACGAGTTCTGCGCCCATCGCGGCGTGTCCCTGTGGTTCGGCCGGAACGAAGAAGAGGGGCTTCGATGTCCCTACCACGGCTGGAAATACGACTATACCGGGCAGTGTATCGAAGTGCCGTCCGAACCCGAGGAATCGGGCTTTTGCGAGAAGATCAAGCTGAAGGGTTATCCGCTGATCAAGGTCGGTGACGTGCTTTGGACCCATATGGGCGACAAGGAAAACCGGCCGCCCGAGCCGATCTGGGAATTCGCCACCGTGCCGCCGGAGCAGACCTATACCTCGAAGCGCTGGCAGGAATGCAACTGGCTTCAGGCGATGGAGGGCGGGATCGATTCCAGCCACGTGTCGTTCCTGCATTCGGGCGGCTTGAAGTCCGATCCGCTGTTCAAGGGCGCCAAGGGTAACCAGTACAACGAGAACGACAAGAAGCCGGTCTTCGAAGTCGTGGAATCCGATGGCGGGCTTCATATCGGCGCACGCCGGATGGCCGAGGAAGACCACTACTACTGGCGTATCACACCCTGGATCATGCCGTCCTTCACGATGGTGCCGCCGCGCGGCGACCACCCGATGCACGGGCATTTCTGGATACCCATCGATGACCACAATTGCTGGGCGTGGTCTTTCGATTATCACCCGACGCGCGCTCTGACCGACAAAGAGCGCCAGGCGATGATGGATGGATACGGTGTGCACAACAAGTATGTCCCCGGTTCGTTCCGCCCGCTGCAGAACAAGGACAACGACTACATGATGGACCGCGAGGCCCAGAAAAGCGGAGAGAGCTATTCGGGCATCTGGGGTATCGCGATGCAGGACGCGAGCCTGCAGGAAAGCATGGGGCCGATCGTCGACCGGACCAAGGAAAACCTGGTGTCCACCGACAATGGCATCATCATGGCGCGACATCGTCTGCGCAAGGCCGTGATTGCGCTTCGCGACAAGGGCGTGATGCCGCCGGGACGTGATCCGGAGCATCAGAAGATCCGTTCCGCGGCGCGCGTGCTGCCGCCGGACCAGCCGTTCAAGGATGCGATGAAGGAAGACCTGACGGCGCGGCCGGGCGTCAAGCAAACCTCGGTCTGACGATGCCCCATGATTCCGACGACTTGTTCGAGGCCGACAACGCGACCCGCGCGGGCCGCGGGCCGATTGATCATCCAACGGGGCTGCAAGCCTGCGCGCGCGCGGCAACGGCAGAGGAGGCGCGGTACCGCATCCAGTTCCCCAATTCCCGGCAGCGCAGTTCGCGCATCTTCGCGCTTGATCCCGCGGCGGCGGAGGCGATGTATTCCATCACCGAGGATCCCTGGAATGACGCGCATTTCTTGACGCTGTCCACGTCCGGCAACATCGCCCCCGGCAGCACGCATGCCGGAGATTTGCGGCTGAGCCACCCAGACGGCACGGCCGCTGACCTTCAGGCCGAACTTGCAGGTGCGGATGTCGCCGTGCTGCTGGCGGCCGAAGGCTCCAGCGAAGGCGCGGCGGAGGTCATTGCGCGCGAGTGCTTCGAGCGCAACATCATGTGCGCGGCGCTGGCGCTGGGCCGCGGCCAGAACGACGTTGCGCTGGACCGCGTCGTCAATTCCATGCGGCGCTTTGCGAGGGTCCTCGTGGTCGCGCATGACGATGATTACATCCCCGCGATGCTGATGGCGCTGCGGGCATGAGGTGGCTTGTCGCCCTTGGAGCCGTCGCAGCGGCGTCTCCTGCCCTCGCGCTGGGTGCGGGCATGCTTGACCCGGCGTATACGCTGCCCATCCTCGCGCTGGGCTTTGCGGTCGGCCTTGCGCACGCGCTCGACGCGGACCACGTCGCGGCGGTGGCCGCGATGACAGGGCAGGGCGGCAGCCGCCGCAGCATCGTGGCACGCGGCGCCGCGTGGGGCCTTGGGCACTCGGCCGCGCTCTTCGTGATCTGTTCGGTCGTGCTGCTGCTGGGCCTGACGATCACCGAGCGCGTGGGCGCAGCTCTCGAACTGGCTGTCGGGATCATGATCATGTTCCTTGGGCTGAGGGTCTTCTGGACGCTCTGGCGCGAGCGCATCCACATTCACGTTCACGAACATGATGGCGTGACACATCTGCATGCGCATTCGCACAAGACCGATGACAAGGATCACCGGATGTCGGTGCATGACCACATGCATTCCGCGCGCGCGCTGTTGCCGACGCTCGGGGTCGGGCTTTTGCATGGCGCGGCGGGGTCTGCGGGGCTTCTGGTTCTGATCGTGGCCAGCGCGGAAAGCGCGTCGCAGGCCATGGTCGCCTTTGCCCTGTTCGGGCTTGGGTCAATTCTTGGCATGATCTGCCTGACGGCCGCGGCAAGCTATCCGCTCGCGTTTATCAATCGCGGGGCGACATGGATGCGGACGTCGCTGGCGGTCGCTATCGGCGGTCTGGCCGTCCTCGTGGGCGGCGGCGTCACGCTTGAAAGCCTTGGCGGCCTCGGAGTTTCGATACAATAGGGATGGATTTGTACGATGTGCGGTGAAATCGACGAACATGTGCTGATCGGGCAGGAGATGCTGGAAAGGGCGCGCGCATTGACCAAGCGCATGGGCCTTCCGGCGCCCGATGCCGCGCGCGAGGCGCCGACCGGACTTGCCGAGGCGGATGGGCGCGCGGCCTATATGGAGCGCATATTTCGCACCGGTCTCGCGCAGGCGCTCAATGATGTCGCGCGCGCCGGAGAAGACGAAATGATCGACGCGCTGGCCTCGCAAGCCATCGCGCTTGCGCGACTGGCGGGGTTTCTCGCCGGGCAACTTCCACCCGAAGCCGATCTGTATCGGGCGGTTATCGAGGCCGCGACCGCCGGCCACTCCGAGCCGCGAGAGATGGCCGAAGAGCAAGCACATCATCATCATCACCATCATCACTGACGTATCGGGCGACCAGAGGTGCGATCTTTCATTTTCCTCCAGGATCGTGGCTGGCGCCGCAGCGTCGCCACCGCGGCCTTCGGATGGAGCTTTTGGGGTTTTTTCGCAGCCGCCGCCGCATTTGGCCTGATTTGCTGGGCCGTCAGGGGCGGGGACGTGGTCGCCCTGGCGTTGCGCGAGGATGTCGAGCTGCTTGTCGGGCTGGCGCCGCGCGTTCTGGTTGCGTTGTCGATCGCCTCGCTGATCTGGGTAATGCTGCCGCGCGATCGTGTCTCGGCTCTGGTGGGCCGGAAATCGGGCGTTCGCGGTCTTGTCATCGCGACGGTGGCCGGGACGATCACGCCCGGCGGCCCGTCATCGGCCTATTCACTGCTTGCCGTGATGGGTGCCGCGGGCGCCGACCGCGGCGCATTGATCGCCTACATCACCGCCTGGGCGACGCTGGGGATGCAGCGTATCCTGATCTGGGATGTGCCGTTCATGGGGTCCGAATTCGCAATCCTGAGGTTCCTCGTCAGCTTGCTGCTGCCGGTCCTTGCAGGCCTGATCGCGCGCCGGTTGCCCTTTGCTTTGCAGATCAAGGACGCCAAAGCGCCGGAGCGTGAGGCATGAACGCGGGGTTTGTCGTCTTGCTGGCGCTTCTGCTTGGCCTTCTGGGTCTGGCGCTGCGCCGGGGCGAAGATTTCGGCCCCGTCACCCAGCGCTTCATAGAGCAATTCGCCATGTTGGTTCCACGGATGCTTTGCGCGCTTGTCGCGGCCGGGTTCATTGCGCAGCTTATCCCGAAGGAAGCGATCGCCAGGCTCCTGGGAGAGGATGCGGGGATCCTCGCCATTCCGATCGCCGCAGTGACCGGTTTGCTGGTTCCCGCAGGACCGGTGATCGCCTTCGCAATCGCCGCCGTCTTCGCCAAGTCCGGCGCATCGACACCGGCGCTTGTGACTTTCGTGACCTCGTGGAGCATCTTCGCCGCGCATCGGATCCTGATCTATGAAATCCCGCTGCTTGGTCCATCCTTCCTGCGGCTACGGATCGTCTCGGCCGCCGCCGTGCCCTTCCTCGCCGGCCTGCTTGCGATGCTTGCGGGGATGATAACGAGCTACGGCGTTGCGGTGCCTTTGCAGTGACAGGTTCCGCCAAATACCAAGGAGACATCGCTTGAACGACCTGCCCCCCGAGTACCGCAAATGGCAATCCGACGTCATCGTCGACCTTCTGCAAGCCTATGACTTCGAGTATATCAGCATCAATCCCGGAGCGAGTTTCAGGGGCCTTCACGACAGTCTGATCAACTACGGCGGCGACAGCCCCAAGATGCTGGTCTGTCAGCACGAGGAGACCGCCGTCCAGATCGCGCATGGCTACGCCAAGGCGACGGGCCGGCCGATGCCATGTATCCTGCATGATCTGGTGGGGCTCCTGCACGGCCAGATGGCGATCTACTATGCCTTCGCGGACCGCGCGCCGGTGTTCATCCTGGGCGCGACCGGGCCGATGGACGAAAGCAAGCGCCGGCCGCGATCCGACTGGCACCACACCGCGCAATCGCAAGGCGACGCGGTTCGCAATTTCACCAAGTTCGATTACCAGCCGCACGCGATCGAGGGGGTGCCCGACAGCTTCATGCGCGCCTATTCGGCCATGGTCACCGAACCGGCCGGTCCGGTCTATCTTTGCTATGATGCGATGCTGCAGGAGACGCCGCTGACCGCCGATGTGACGATCCCGGGGCCGGAAGTGGAAAAGGCCCCAGCGCCGATGGCGGCCGATCCCGCCACGCTCGAAGCGATTGTCCGAAAGCTGCTCTACGCTTCGCATCCGTGGATCATGGCCGAGTTCACCGGCCGCCATCCGGGCAATTTCGAGAAGCTGGTCACCCTGGCCGAGACGCTTGGGGTTGCGGTTTGGGACGTGAACTCGTCGCTGTGCTTTCCCAACCGCCATCCGCAAGCCCTGTCAATGGACACTGAAAGCCTCAAAACGGCCGATGTGATCCTCGCTCTGGATGTCGTGGACTGGGAGAAGGCCACGGCGAAGCTCGATTCCACGACGCGCGAAATGTCGTCCTATCTGGCCGATACCTGCGAATGGATGGACGTGGGCTTTCATGAGACCGGCATCGGCTCGTGGTCGCTCGACTATGGTCGCTATCTGCCCAAGACCCTGTCTGCGCTGGGTGATCCACGGCTCGCCATGTTGCAGATGACCGAGATTGCATCCCGCCTGATCGCCGCCGATCCAGAGCTGCCGGCCAAGATCGACGCCCGGAAGGCTGCGATCGCAGCGCGCCATGACGCGATTTTCGCGCGTTGGGCGCAAGAGGCGAAGGTCGACCGGGATCACAGCCCGGTCACCCCGGCGCGGCTGGCCGAAGAGGTCTGGTCGGTCATCCGCGACGAGGATTGGGTGCTTGCCGCCGGAACATTGCGGCAATGGACGCGAAAGCTGTGGGACTTCGATGCGCCGCATCGGCATCCGGGCAAGGGGCTTGGCACTTCGACCCAGATCGGGATCGGCCTTGGGGTCGCGCTGGCCCATAAGGACACCGACCGGGTTGTCGTGACCTTCCAGCCTGACGGCGATCTGATGTACGATGCAGGCGCGCTTTGGACGGCGGCCAAACACGACATCCCGTTGCTGATGGTGATGTTCAACAACCGCGCCTATTACAACGATTGGCATCACCAGATCCGCATGGCCCGGCTGCGCGGAACAGATGAAGACAAGGCACATATCGGGATGGACATTTTCGGACCCGAGCCGGACTTCGCGGCGATGGCCAAAAGCATGGGCGTCTGGTCCGAAGGACCGGTCGCGTCGCCCGAAGACATCGCACCTGCGGTCGCACGGGCGTTGAAGATCGTGAAATCCGGCAAGCCCGCCCTTGTCGATGTGATCTGTCGGCACCGCTGATGATCCAAAATGAAAAGAGGCGCCAGCGGCGCCTCTTTCCGGTCGGGCCTCGCGTGGTCTACTGAGCCTGGCAGGCCACCATCTTGAACTCGATCTCAGCGCCGTCCTCGAAGGAGAATTCGCACTCCATCCCGACGAGCAGCGCGCCCCTCTCGGCGGCCTCTCCGTTCACGGTCAGACTGGTCCGGCTGCCCGACACCTCGCCCATCTTCTCGACACCTTCGGCCACGAACGTAACCTCCTTGCCGCCATCGGCGATGCCGACGATCGCCGTCTTGACCATCATCACCGCCGCCTCGGCTGCGGCCATGACTTCGCCGCTACAGTCGATCCGTTTGAATTCGTTCACTTCGCTGGCCGGATCGTACTCGATCTCGCAATTCATGCCCACGGCAAGATCGCCACGACCGGCGTCGGCGCCATTGACCGACACCGTCGTGCGTGAACCAGAGATCTCTCCTGCAACTTCCGCGTCGCCTGACATGAAAGTGACAACCTTGTTGCGATCTTCCAGCGCGAGGATGTCGCTGGTTACGACCAGCGTCGGGATCTCGACCTCCAGAGCGGAGGCGATGATCTCGACCGTCTCGGGGCTTTGCTGAAGGGCCGCGTTGACCAAATCCTGTACCTCGTCACCACGCGCCGCCTCGATCGGCAGGCCCAGCTTTTCGGCTTCGGCGAGGAAATCGGGATTGGTCATCACGGCCAGGTAGGCGTCACGCAGTTCCTCGACCACCTCTTCCGGCACGTCCGGGGGCGCAGCGGTCAGCCGGCCCAGGCTCGAAAGCGCCTCGATCAGGCTGACGATGGATTTCGCCTTGTCCGTGGTGGCGAATTCAAGCGCCGATGGCTCGACGGCGCCGCCGATGCCAAAGGCCACGACCGCGCTTCCGGTGTCGATGAACGGGGCGAGGGAGGACAGCGATCCGACCTGGCCCGCGATCTCGCTTCGCAGCATCGCCATTTCCGCAGCGTTGCCCTGATACCCGGGGATCAGCTCGATGTTGAGCTCAAGCGCGTCCGCAAGCATCCGGGTCTCGGTGAAGGACGCAGAGCCGATGCCCGTCGAGGCAAACCGGACAGGATCGGACGCATCCCGCAGATCCTGAAAGGAAGTCAGGCCGGACGTTTCCGCCAGAACCAGCACACGGGGGTCGGCGGACGCCTTGCCGATCCATTCAAACTCGGAAAGATCGAACTGAATGCCCTCGCGCTGAAGGATTTGGGCGTAGATCAGACCTGTATTGAACGTTCCGATCGTCAGACCGTCGGCATCGGAGGCAAAAAGCGTGTTGGCCCCGATGATATGCCCGGCGCCGGGCAGGTTTCTGAAGACAATGCGGCGCGCGCCAAGCTCGTCCTCAAGATACCGTCCGATCAGCCGACCATAGGCGTCGTACCCGCCGCCCGGGTTCGTCGCGATGATATACGTGATGGTCTTGCCTTCGAAAAAGCCCTGTGCCGATACCGGCAAGGCCGTCAGACAGGCAAGCGCTGCTGCGCTGAGTAGGTGTTTCATGGAATAGTGCCCTCCCTGGGTCGATGCCGGGGCAGGGCTTCAAGCGGCCCCGTCCACCGGGCGCTTTGCTCCGGTCAATCCGCCGGAGGTATCCAATGTTCCTCGAAACCTTCGGCCGGCTCAAGCTGGTCGAACCAGTCGAGGCCGATGGCTTTCATCACGCGGCTGTTGCAGACGATGATCCGGGCTTCGATGTCCGAGGTGTTCACCCGCTTGTGCGCCACGTACGGCGGTACGTAGATGAAATCACCTGGCCCCCATTCGTAGGTCTTGGGCGTTGTGTCCCATGACCACTCGAACTTTTCCTTGCACTCGAAATGCACATCGTAGTGCAGATCATGGCCGCTGCCCTCGATCACGAAGGCGATTTCCTCTGACAGATGCCGCGACGTACCCGTGGCCTTGCCAGCTTCGATGAACTGCATGTAGATGTCGATGCAGCATTCCTTGGTGTCCATCCGCTCGTTGATGACATGCTTGATCAGGCCGTCGGCGGACCGTTCCATGGGCATCTGGTCCCACTTCACGACATTGAGACGCCCATCGTATTCGGCGCGGAATTTTTGCGAATGTTCAAGGGCTTCTTTATAGAAGCTCACCTCGGGGCCGCTGGTCTTGGCGCGCTGCCGTTCGATGAGGTCTGCGAAAGTGCTCGGGTCTACTCCCATGTCTCGGTCTCCTTCAAAGGCTCGCCGGCGGCGCATAGTCTTCGTGCCCCGGCACCGGCTCTTCAGGCGGGAATTCAACCATCTTCTGGAACAGCATGTGCATGAAGAGGAACAAGGGCTTGGCCTTCAATACCAGCACGAAGCTTTCCTCGTCGGCGTCGTTCAGATGCTGGTGGACACAGGCGTTTTCCACGATCAGCGCGTCGCCCGCTTCCCACGGCAGCTTTCGGCCATCGTGGATATCGTGGCCCTTGCCCTTCAGCACGAAAAACACCGCAGAGTTCATGTGGCCGTGGATCTGCCCGTAGCCGTGCGGCGCAAAAGCGTCCACATGCGCCTCGATCGACTGCGCGATGCGGTTGGCCTGCGGATTGATGACCTTCTTGCCGAAGTTCTGCGGCCCGCCCTTCCAGTTCATCTCGGACGTCTTGTAGACGCGCGGCTGCGAATACAGCTCTTCTTTCAACTGGCCGTAGGTGCCCTCAAGCGCACGCACGAAGGTCCGCTTTTTGGTCCAGCGCTCCCACACGACCTTTTCGCGCTTCTCACTGTTATGGCCCACGCCCGCCTCGTTCGACGCATCAGACATGGCTATCCTCCCTGTTGATTTTGAGGTTAGCTTGATGGCTTCATTCCCGTCAATGGCACGGTGTTCCATATCGCGGAACGATGGTCAGCTTCGGCTCGTTACCTCCGAGATGGCCCGGCCGCGCACCTTCTGGCCGAGATATTCCGCCTCTTCTGCGTAGAGCAGCGCCTTGACCCCGTCCGGGCCTAGCCGTTTCACCAGCTGGTCCACCAAACCGAACAGCGGCATCGCAAGGCCGGCCTGCTGGCTGAGGTCAAGAACCACGTCCATGTCCTTTTCATGCCAAGTGAATTTCGAGTTGTCCCAGCGGTCGAGTGTGCGGTTGTAGGCGGGGCATTTCAGAAGTGTCTCGCGCATCGCCTGCGCGTCGATCCCGCAGGCTTTGGCCAGCGCGAGTGTCTCGTAATTGGCGACGCAGGCGGCCCAGTGCATCATGTTGTTGCAGGCCTTGCCCAATTGTCCGCACCCGATCGGGCCCAGGTGCTCTACGCTGCGGCTATAGGCCATCAGCACCGGGCGCACGCGGTCGATATCCTTGGCATCGCCGCCGCACAGCGAGATGAGGTTTCCCTGTTTCGCGCCCTGCAGTCCATAGCAAATAGGCGCGTCGACAAGGCTGCAGCCCGCTGCCGTGCACGCTTTTGCCAGTTCGATCATCGTGCCGGGGTGGTTGGTGGCGGCGACGACGATGACCTGTCCGGGCTTCGGACCCGCTTTCAGAAGACCGCCGACGACACTGCGCGTCTGGTCGTCGGTGTTGACGACAGCGATCACGACGTCGCACGTGCGCGCGATCTGAGAAAGGTCGTCTGCCGCCGAAACCGCGCCGGCGGTCGCCGACGTCAGGTTCTCGGGATCGGTATCGTATGCCAGCACGGAGTATCCAGCCTCCGAGCAATGCCCGGCCATTGCCTCGCCCATCGCTCCGACGCCCACAAATCCAACATTCATCCTGTTCTCCCTTTGACTCAACGACTGTCAGCCAGATGAAATCTATGGCGCCTAGGCTGTTGCAACCGCCGCCCGCGTGATGTTCCGTTATGCGGGACGGCGGTCCAAATTGGCTTTGTCGGCTTCAATGCGTCCGCTTAGTCTTGCGAGGCGGCCAGGGTCGGCCGCATTGGTGCAGACAGTGGACCGGCCGACAAGAGCCGATGTACCGCGCTGCCGGGAGGAAAATATGTCCGGCTTGGATGCGATGTTCGCGCCACTCTTCGCGATCGTTACGTCGCCCTACCTGATGGGGTTGATCATGCTCGCGATACCGCTTGGTATGTTCTTTGGCGCGGTACCGGGACTTGGTGGCAAGCTTGGCATCGTCCTGATGATCCCCTTCGTGTTCGGGATGGACCCGCTTGCCGGGTCGATCTTCCTGCTGGCCATGCACGCCGTGGTGCACACCGGCGGATCGGTGCCTTCGATCCTGTTCGGTGTACCCGGAACCGGGCCGGACGCCGCCACCATCGTCGACGGCTTTCCGATGGCGCAGCGCGGAGAGGCGGGCCGCGCGCTGGGTGCCTCGCTTGGCGCGTCCGGCGTCGGGGGTGTCATCGGCGCGGTGTTTCTCGCCGCGATGCTGCCGGTGCTGAAGCCGGTGATCCTGGCTTTTTCCCCCGCCGAATTCTTTCTGCTCGCGCTCTTCGGGATCACCTTTATCGCCATGCTTTCGGGGCGCAGTCTGATCAAAGGGGTGGCGGTCGGGTTCCTCGGTTTGCTTGTGTCGCTTGTCGGGCTCGATCCGCACACCGGGTCGGAACGGTTCACGTTCGGGCAGCTTTGGCTGTGGGACGGGGTCAGCGTGGTGGCGGCGGTTCTCGGTATCTTTGCGATCCCCGAGATGATGGCGCTTGGGGTCAAGGGCGGGTCGATCTCCCGGGTGGAGGGCAATGCCAAGGCCTACGATATCAGCCAGGTCCTGCAAGGCATCGCAGACGTCTTCCGGCATCCGTGGCTGACACTGCGGACCTCGGTGATCGGCGCGGCCATCGGTGCGATACCGGGATTGGGCGGCGATGCCGCGTCGTGGATCTGCTACGGCCACGCCGTGCAATCCTCCAAGAACCCCGAGAATTTCGGCAAGGGCGACGTCCGCGGGGTGATCGCGCCCGAGACGGCGAACAATTCCAAGGAAGGCGGATCGCTTCTTCCGACGCTGTTCTTCGGTGTCCCGGGGTCGTCGGGGATGGCGATCCTGATCGGCGCGTTCGTGATGCTTGGTATTCAGCCGGGGCCGCATATCGCGCTGACGGGCATGGATCTGGTCTGGTCGCTGATCTGGGCGCTAGCGCTCGCGAACTTCCTTTCGGTCTTCGTCTTCCTTGCGATGGCGCCGGCGTTTTCGCTGCTGGTCTTTGTGCGCGGTGCGCTGCTGATCCCCTTCGTTCTGGTGCTGGCGTTTCTTGGTGCTTACCTGTCGGAATCGGCGTGGGAGAACATGCTGATCCTGATCGGGTTGGGCGTCTTGGGCTATTTTCTCAAGAAGTTCGGCTGGCCGCGCCCGCCCTTCGTGATCGGCCTGGTGCTGGGCCATATCGCCGAGGATTCGATCCACAAGGCGCTTGCCATCTGGGGCCCGACGTTCTTTCTGAGGCCGCTCAGCCTGGTCTTCATCGCGATGATCCTGTTGACGATCGGCGCCTATATCTGGCGCCAGCGCAAAGCTTCCGGTGACAAGGGGATCCACTTTGATATTTAACGCGCGCATAGCGACGACGCTTGCCATGCTGGTTCTGTTTGCGGGAGCCTGCCTGTTGGCCCTGGGACTGCCCCAGAAAGCCGCATTCATGCCGCTGCTGATCGGTGTACCGGGCGTGATCTTGTGCCTGTGGCAACTGGTACTGGATCTGCGCCGTCCGCCGGATCGGGTCGAGGCGCCGGATGGCGAACGCGACGGAGAGGGGCGTACCGAGGTGGAGATCTTTCTCTGGCTGGGAGCCTTCTCGGTCGCGCTGATCGGTTTCGGCTTCGTTGTGGGCGGGCCGCTGGTCGTTCTGGCCTTCGTGCGGTTCGCCAGCGGCGAAAGCTGGCAGAACGCCCTGCTGGCCGGAGCAGGCACTTTCGCGGTCGTCTTCGGCGTGTTCATCTGGCTGCTGGAGCTGCCCCTCTTTCAGGGGCTGATCTTGGAGGCCATCCTGTGACCCGCCTGCACCGCGCGCCTCGTGCAACACCGATCTGGATATGACATGACGAAACTGCCGCTCACCATCGCCACGACCGACTACGACCATTTTCGGGACATCCGCACCGGGGCAGTGCAGCCAGAAGGCATCGACCTCAACTGGCTTTTGCTCGGCCACCACGAATGCTTTGCCCGGATGACCGCGAACCGGGAATTCGATCTGTCCGAGATGTCCTTTGCGAAGTTCTCGACCCAGGTCACCCGGCCCGACAGCGACCTGATCGGACTGCCGGTGATCTGCTCGCGCCTGTTCCGTTTTTCGTCATTCTACGTCAACCGCAAGTCCGGGATCGAGCGTATCGAGGACCTTTACGGAAAAACGGTCGGCAGCCCCGAATGGGCGCATTCGGCCGCGGTCTGGATGCGGGGCTGGATGCAGAACGACGTCGGTATGGACATGGCCAAAATCCGCTGGGTGCAGGCCGGGGCCAACGCCCCGGGGCGCGAGGAAAAGGTGGAACTGAACTTGCCGCCGGGGATCGAAATCACACGCATCAAGGACCGCTCTCTTTCCGACATGCTCGCCGCCGGCGACCTTGATTGCGCGATCATCGCCCGCCCGCCCACCTGTTTTCTCGACGGCCACCCGGATGTCGTCCGCCTGTTCCCCGACTTTCTTGACCGCGAGGAACGGCAATATGCCGAAACCGGTGTCTGGCCGATCATGCATATCGTGGCGATGAAGAAATCCGTCCACGAGGCCCACCCCTGGGCCGCGCGAAATCTCTATTCGGCCTTCGACACCTCGCGCAGGCGCAGCGTCGAACGCATCCTCGATCCCGCGGTATCGCGCTATCCGGTGGCATGGCTGCCGATCTACGCCAGGAAGATGCAGCAGGTCTTCGGCGAAGAGCTGTTCCCCTTCGGCGTCGAAGCCAATCGCAAGACCTGGGAGATGATGGGGCTTTACACCTATCAGCAGGGGATTGCGCACCGGCAATTCACGCCCGAGGACATCTTCCCGGCCACCATCGAGACCAAGGTGATCATCTGATGCCGCAGTCCGGAGGCCCCGTCGATCCCGCCCGCATCGCCGATTTGGCCGCCGCCGCCCGTATTCTTGCCGCACGGGGTGTGGTGGACGGCTTCGGTCACGTCTCGATGCGCCACCCCGGTGACCCCGGCCGCTACCTGATGTCCCGGGCGCTGGCACCGGCGCGGGTCACGCCGGCGGATATCGTGGAATACGATCTCGACAGCGAGGCCTGCGCACCGGACGCGCCGAAGGGTTTTCTAGAACGGTTCATCCACGGTCAGATCTTCCGGGCGCGCCCCGACATTGCGCGGTTGTCCACAGCCATTCCCCCTCGGTCATCCCCTTTGGCCTGGCCAAGGCGCCGATGCAGGCCTGTTTCCACAACGCGGCCTTCCTTGCCGGCGGCGTTCCGGTCTTCGACATCTCCGAAAAGCATGGGGCAACGGACATGCTGGTCTCGGACAACGACAAGGGCGTCGACCTTGCCGAATGCCTTGCCGACCGACCCGTAGCTCTGATGCGCGCGCATGGATCTGTCGCATGTGGCCCTACGCTGGAAACAGCGGTGTTCCGTGCCGTCTACACCGAGGTTTCCGCCCGGGTGCAACACTGGGCGCAGGCACTGGCCGAGGACGGTGAGGAACTTGCGGTCCTGTCGGACGAGGAAGGGGCGCTTGCCGACGTGCCGAACCAGACCGCGGGCCTGCGGGCTTGGGACCTCTGGCGCGAAGAAATCCGGCATCAGACGGGGTGGTAGGATGAGCGACAAGGACGATCTGGCGCTGTGCCTGAGGATGCTTGAACACCTCGGGATCATAGATTTCAACGGCCATGCCTCGATCCGCAGTGAAGACGGAATGTTCATCAACATCGGGTCGAGCCAGCGCAGTCGGCTGACCGCAAACGACATATGCACGGTCGATCTCGAAGGCAACCTGGTCGAGGGCGCTGGCAAGCCGCCGTTGGAATTCCATCTCCACGCCGGTATCTACCGCGACCGGCCCGAGGTCGGCGCGATCGTGCATGCGCATCCGCAATGGTCCACCTACCTTACCATGACAGGACACGCCTATGCGCCGGTCTTCGCGCAGGGCACGCTGGTGCACCCGGTGCCGGTGCTCGGGACACCGGACTCGATAAACAGCCCCCAGATGTCGGCGCGCCTGAACGGGATCCTGGCAGATCGGCCCGCGGCGCTGATGAAATCCCACGGTGCCGTGACGGTGGGCGCCGATATCGTCGAGGCTTTCGTTCTGATCGTCTACCTGGAGGAAAACGCGCGCCGGCAATACATGGCCATGCAGCTTGGTACGCCTTATGCCTTCTCGGAGGCCGAGATCGAAGCCGCCCTCAAGAAGCTCTGGACCCAGGGCCTGTTCCGCCGCACCTGGGACCACTACCGGGCCAAGCTGGAGGATACATGACCGACCAGCGCTATCACCTGATCGGGGTCATGGGCTGGCCCGTGATGCATTCCCGCTCGCCCATGATGCACAATTACTGGTTCGACCAGACCGGCCTGCCGGGGCGCTACGTCTATCTGCCCCTCGCGCCTGATCGTCTGCCGGCTGCCTTGCGCGCGCTGCCGGCGCTCAATTTCGCGGGCTGCAACCTGACCATACCCCACAAGCTGCAGGCGATGGAGATCGTGGACGAGATCGATCCCGTGGCCGTGAAGATCGGCGCGATCAGCTGCGTCGTGGTCCGCCAGGACGGCACGCTGTTCGGCACCAACAACGACTGGCGCGGGTTTCTGGGCAACCTCAAGCAAAGCGTTCCGGTCTGGCGCGGCACTGCAGGGCCGGCCACGGTGATTGGCGCAGGCGGGGGTGCGCGGGCGATCTGCCATGCGCTTTTGAGCGAAGGCGCGCCAGAGGTGCGGCTGGTCAACCGGACATCCGCGCACGCCGAGGCACTGGCCCGCGACATTGGCGGGGCCATCGCTGTTCTGCCATGGGATGCGCGGCACAGGGCGCTCGATGGTGCAACCACGGTCGTGAATACCACGAGCCTGGGGATGTCCGGGCAGCCGCAGCTCGATCTTGACCTTGGTGCGCTCGCGCCCGAGGCCGTGGCGGCGGATATTGTCTATACGCCGCTGGAGACCGATTTTCTGACCCGGGCGAAGGCCCGAGGCAACGCGGTCGTCGGGGGGCTGGGGATGCTCTTGCACCAAGGCCCGCCGGCCTGGAAGCTGTGGTTCGGGCTTGAGCCTGAAGTCACGCCAGAGCTTCGCGGCATGATGGAAGCCAGCATTCTCGGCGACGGATAAGAAGGGGAACAGGATGGCGAATGACGACGGGCTGATCGAGGGACGCATGCTGATCGGCGGTGAATTCACCGACAGCGAGAGTGGGCACTGGATCGAAACCATCAACCCCGCGACCGAGGCGTTGATCGGCCGGGTGCCCGCTGGCACCGCGGCCGATGTCGAACGCGCCGTGACCGCCGCAAGCAGCGCTCAGAAGGCGTGGGCGGCGCTCGACATGCAGGTACGGGCCGATTACCTCGGCAAGCTCGGCGACGCGATCGCGGCGCGGACCGAGGAGCTCGCCCGGCTGGAGGCGATCGACACCGGCAACACCATTGGCAAGATGGTCGCCGACGTCGAAAAGGCCGTGGAACGTATCCGCCTGGCGGCCGGACTGGGCCTCGAGCTGAAAGGCGAGACGATCCCGTCCACCGCCAAGTGCCTTCATTTCACGCTGCGAACGCCTTACGGCATTGTCGGGCGTATCATCCCCTTCAACCACCCGTTCGGGTTCGCCGCCTCGCGGCTTGCCTCGGCGATCATTCCTGGCAACGCGATCATCATCAAACCCTGCGAGACGTCGCCCCTGTCGGCCTGCGTGCTGGGCGAGATCGTCAACGAGGTGCTTCCCCCGGGTGTCGTGAATATCGTGACCGGCGGCCCCGCGACGGGCGATGCCATCGTGCGGCACCCGAAGATCAAGCGCATCGCGTTTATCGGTCACGCCGCAACGGGCATGGCGATCCAACGCGCCGCCGCAGAGGTCGCGGTCAAGCATGTCAGCCTCGAACTCGGCGGCAAGAACCCGATGATCATCTGCCCCGATGCAGATCTCGACGCGGCCTCTGACGCCGCCGTCCGGGGGATGAACTTTGCCTGGCAGGGCCAGTCCTGCGGGTCGACCTCTCGGCTGATGCTGCACGAGGATGTCTATGACACCGTACTGCCCCGCGTGCTAGGGCAGATCGGCAAGATGCGGGCCGGAGATCCGCTTGACCCGGCGTCGTCGATGGGGCCGATGAACTCCAGGATGCAGTACGACAAGACGATGGAATACATCGACATCGCCAAGGCCGATGGTGCCACGCTTGCGGCCGGCGGCAAACGGCCCGAAGGTGCCGCATATGACAAGGGCTTCTGGGTCGAACCCACCGTCTTCACCGATGTCACGATGGACATGCGCATCGCCCGCGAAGAGGTCTTCGGACCGGTGCTGTCGGTGCTCAAGTGGCGCGACATCGACGAGGTGATCGATATGGCAAACGCGGTGGACTACGGCCTGACCGCCTCGATCTGGACCCGCGATCTCGATCTTGCGCTGCGGCTGACCCGCGCGGTCGAGGCGGGCTATGTCTGGGTGAACGGCACCGGCACGCATTTCCGCAACGTCCCCCACGGCGGCTTCAAGAACTCCGGCACCGGGCGGGAAGAGGGGATCGATGAACTTCTGAGCTATACCGAAGTCAAGGCCGTCAACATACTCGCAGGATAGACACATGAAAACTGGCATCGCCACCGTCTCGGTTTCCGGCAATCTCCGCGAAAAACTCGAGGCGATTGCCGCGGCCGGTTTCGATGGCATAGAGATCTTCGAACAGGATTTCATTGCCGACGCAGGCAGCCCGCGTGAGATCGGAGACCTCGTGCGCGATCACGGGCTCGAGATTCTGCTGTTCCAGCCATTCCGCGATTTCGAGGGCCTGCCGGAGCCGCTTCGCGCCCGCGCCTTCGACCGTGCTCGGCACAAGTTCGACCTTATGGTCGAGCTTGGGGCGCCGATGGTTCTTGTCTGCTCTTCGGTTCACCCAGAGGCGCAGGGCGGGATCGACCGGGCTGCCGAGGACTTTCGGCAACTGGGACAGATCGCCGCCGAGCGCGGGCTCAAGGTCGGGTTCGAGGCGCTCGCCTGGGGGCGGCACGTCAACGATCACCGGGACGCGTGGGAGATCGTGCGCCGGGCGGATCACACTGCCGTGGGACTGATCCTCGACAGTTTTCACACGCTGGCCCGCAAGATCGACCCCGACACGATCCGCCGCATCCCCGGCGACCGGATCTTCTTCGTCCAGCTTGCCGACGCCCCGCTGATCGAGATGGACTTGCTTTACTGGTCGCGCCATTTCCGGAACATGCCCGGCGAGGGCGATCTGGATGTGACCGCGTTCATGCGCGCCGTGGCCGCGACCGGATATGGCGGGCCCGCCAGCCTGGAAATCTTCAACGATCAGTTCCGCGGCGGAAGCCCCAAGGGGCTTGCGCGGGACGGGCACCGGGCGCTGACGGCCCTTCTCGACGATGTCCGCCGACAAGAGCCGGGCATCGCCGCCGAGCTTCCGGGCATTCCCGGCCGCATCGCGATCGAAGGCGTGGAGTTCATCGAATTCGCGGCCGATGGCGAGGAATTGGATCTGCTGACCGCGACGCTGCGCAGCCTCGGCTTCATTCGGGCCGGGGCGCATATTTCCAAGGCGGTGGAGCTCTGGACCCAAGGCGATATCCGCATTGTCCTGAACGCCGAGAACGAGGGCTTTGCACGGACGTTCTGGCACGTACACGGGATGGGCGTCTGCGACCGGGGTCTGCGCGTCGGCGACGTGGCCGATACCGTGCGCCGGTCCGTGGCGCTCGGCGCCGATCCCTTCAGCCAGCCGGTCGGTCCCGGCGAGCTCGATATTCCCGCGATCCGCGGTGTCGGAGGTGGGGTCATCCATTTCATCGATAGCACCAGCGGGCTGTCCGACGTCTGGGACGTGGAATTCCGTCCGGTCGGCGACATGGCCGCCGCCGGTGCCGGGCTGACCCGGATCGACCACATTGCCGAGACCATGAGCTATGATGAAATGCTGTCGTGGTCGCTGTTCTACACTTCGATCTTCGAGATGAAAAAGGCGCCGATGGTGGATGTGATCGACCCCGACGGTCTGGTGCACAGCCAGGCCGTCCAGGCCCCCGATGGCGCGTTGCGGCTGACGCTCAACGGCGCCGAATCGCACCGGACGCTCGCCGGCCAGTTCCTGTCGGAAAGTTTCGGATCGACGGTCCAGCACATAGCCTTTGCCACGGACGACATCTTTCGAACCGCCGAGGCGCTACAGCGGGGCGGCTTTGCCGTCCTTCCGATGCCGAAAAACTACTACGACGATCTCCGAGCGCGCTTCGGTCTTCCCCGGGACCAGATCGAGCGCATGCGCCGCTTCGACATTCTCTATGACGAGGACGCATCCGGCCGTTACTTCCAGCTCTATAGCCGCCCCTTCACCGGCGGATTCTTCTTCGAGGTCGTCGCGCGCGAGGATGGCTATCAGGGCTACGGGGCACCGAACGCGCCGTTCCGGATAGCGGCCCAGAAACGGATCGTGTCCCAGAAGGGCGTGCCCAGGCGATAGCGTGCCGAGGCGCGGCGCCCTTGGTGCGGCAGGACAAGGCAGACCGGCCGATCCTCAGGAATAGGACAACGGATCATGAGAAAAGTCGACGTCTTCAACCACATCTGGCCGCGGCCCTACTACGAAGCTCTGTCGAAACTGACCGGTCCAATGACCGATATCACCCGGCGATCGGAAGCCCAGCCGATGATGATCGACCTCGACGAACGGTTTCGGATCATGGATGCGCACGAGGGATATTGCCAGATCCTGTCGCTGGGCTCGCCGCCGCTCGAACTAATCACCAAGGGCCGCCACGCCACCGATTTGTCGAGGATCGGAACGGAAAGCCAGGCCGAACTGGTCGAGAAACACCCCGACCGTTTCCCGGGTTTCATCGCCTCTCCGCCGATGGGTGAAGATATCTCCGCGATCCTCGACGCCTGCCGCTATGCGATCGAGGATTGCGGGGCCATCGGAGTGCAGGTCTACACCAATGTCGGCGGCGTCGCGCTTGACGCACCGAAGTTCGTCCCGTTCTGGGACTACATGGCCGCCACCGGCCTTCCGGTCTGGCTTCATCCCGCGCGCGGCGCCGGAATGACCGACTACGCCAGCGAGCCCCTGTCGCAATACGAGATCTGGTGGACCTTCGGCTGGCCCTACGAGACCTCTGCCGCGATGGCGCGTCTTGTCTTCTCCAAGACCTTCGACCGGCTTCCGGATCTCAAGGTCATCACCCACCACGGCGGCGGTATGATCCCGTTTTTCGAGGGTCGCGTGGGGCCGGGATGGGACGTCCTGGGCGTGCGGACCTCTGATGCCGACTATGGTAAGCTTCTGAAAGATTTAAAGAAACGCCCGATTAACTATTTCAGGATGTTCTACGCCGACACCGCGCTTTTCGGGGCAAAGGCAGCACAGGTCTGCGCGCTCGATTTCTTCGGCAGCGACCGTACGCTCTTTGCCTCGGACGCGCCTTTCGATCCCGAAGGCGGCCGCATGTTCATTCGCGACACGATCCGCATTCTCGATATGCTGGATATCCCCCAGGCCGACCGGGCGGCGATCTATCATGGAAATATCGGCCGACTGGTTGGCCGCGACTTCAGCACCGCTTGAAACGCAGGCGCGGCGGCTATCGAAGAACCAATACCGGCCGCTTGCTTAGCGCGAGAACTTCCGCCGTCTGGCTGCCGATCAGCATCTTCTGGACGCCGCGACGCCCGTGGGTCGCCATCACGATAAGATCGCAGTCCTCTCTGTCGGCCGTCGTCATGATGCCCTCGGCGGGCCGGCGGTCCGCCACGTGTCGGGTCTTGGCTGCGACACCTTCGGAAGCGGCCCGTCTTGCGCAATCGGAGAGTGTTTTCTCAGCCGATTTCGCGGCCACCTTTTCGTAGGCTCTGACCGCGTCGAGTTCGCCATCTTCATATTCGCCCGCTATCTCGAGTGCAGACCACAACTCGGTGACCGTCACGAAAAGCACTGAAGCTCCGACAGCTTTGGCAAGCCCGATGCCATGGTCGACGGCGCGCCCGGCTAGTTCGGATCCGTCGGTCGCGATGAGAATTCTTTCGTACATGACCCCTCCTGCAATGTGCATGATGGCGCCGACCCGGCAGGCCCTCGCCCAGCCAAGTTTATCGGTTTGCAGAGGTTCGAACATGATCCTGATCAAGGCTGTGCGATCCCGCCGCCCGGCCAGTTCCGATCGCCGCATGGCCTGGCCCAATCCTGGGCTCTCGGGCCATGCGCGGCCGCACCGACCCGGACCAGCGCAGGTTCAGATTGGGCGGCCAACGGGCCGACACGTTGCCAACGCGGCCTCGTCCACGTCGCCCACCGGGAAGCAGAAATCCCGGCGCGCTCGAGAGGCCGCGGCGAGACGGCGATTTCACTTCCAAGGCGGCCGGATGCCCCGACACTTGCCGGTTTTCTGGCTCTGTCATCCAATAGAACGCCAAGGGATCGCCCCGCACATCTGTAGAGCATGCATTGAAACCCTGGGCCTGCGGCGTGCACGAGATTTAAAGATGCCGCGTCGCGGCTGTCGTGGTCGCCTCTCGCTGGCCGTCACAGAGGGCCTGCCGAACCTTCGAAAGCGCAAGATTGTTCGGCAAGATCCCTGGCGCCGCGCATGTGCAACCTGCGGCGATGCGCCAATGACCGACCGCGCAGTCTTTCAGCCCGCAGGCAGGGCACTCTTGGGCGCGCCGGTGTCATTTGCCTTCCGCGCGCCGGGGCCATTCGGAGACTGGATAGATCTTTGTCTCAGCCCGTGACAGCCGTTCAATTCATCGACAGCGCGGGAAGGCCAGGGCCCCAAGACCCGTCACCGCTTTTGGTAGGCTCGACCGCCTGCTTGGTGCAAGTATAGGGAATGTCGCCAGATCTTCAGCTTAACACAGCGTGATTGCCCGGCTGACAATGGCTTGGGCCAACAGGTTGCGTCTGCCAAAGAACGTCAGTTTATCCCAGGTTCCGTCCGTCGGCAGAAACGAGACATCTGCCGGATCGAGCGCTTCTGGATCACCTGCTTTTTCGGCAAGCTCACCAATCTTTTGAATAAAGCAGGTCCGTTTTCGGGTCGTCAGCATGGCGTCGAGCTCTGCGGGAATGTTGATCTGTAATTCGTCGAGCGTCAGCGGGCCTCGTGTCCTCTTGCCCACTGAATAAAACGGCTTCTCGTCCGGGCCGTCCGTGCTTCGCTTCGACGTCTCCAAGCCCGGGGACAGGCGTTCGAACAACGCATCTTGCGCCACTCCGAAAATGAAGACCGTGGCCAAAACCGCCCCGGAGACAAAGGCGATCGCCAGGGCCACTAGTGAAAAGCGCGCCCTTGGACGTTTGGGGCCGCGTTGATCGTCCTGGTCTTGAGACAAAGTCCATTACTCCTTGAAACCGCTTAGTGCCGAATGGCGGACACTCGACAAAACACTTTGCCCAATTCTATGTCCCGCTTCGTTTTATCACAAGGCGCAGGCCAAGCGCCGAAATCGGGTCTGCGCTGGCGATCTTCTGCTGGCGTGGGAGCCATATCAGGGATGTCGGCTTCGCCCGTAAAGAAACCGTTGAGCATCCGATAACCCACCGAAACCGACGCAAGACCGCTTCGAAGTGCAAAAGCGGAGCTTTCGCCCGCACGCAGCATTGGCTACGAACGGCGGCAACGGGCCAAGACGCGCCGTGTTCGACGGCTGCAGCGACACGGCGGCTACGGCGCTGGCGTAGAAACCATGCACGCTTGGCAGCCACGTCATGGAAGGTTTCGGCGTCAGTACGTCAACCTGATCCCCAAGGCCAGCGCGTTCGATCCGCTATCGGTGGAAAAGGCGCCATAAGCATCCGACCGGTGATGAAGGCGGAAGACCAGCGTCATGTCGTCGCTCGGCAAACGGAACGCGAACTCGCCCATCCAGTACACCAGCGTCCGGCTTGTCTCGCCGTCCCGGTCGATTTCCGTCTGCGGATCCTTTGTCGTCGTGGAAAGACCCATTCCAAAGGCCAGGCTGTCTAGCCCTGGCAAAAACGGACGTTCGGGATAGTAACGGACTATCAGCGGTAGGTTGAATTCAAGGTGATCCTGCCGGCCGAAATGCGCGACCAGTTGCGCTTCCAGTCCAATTCCCGTGCGCGGAAGGCGCGTCGCCCATTCGTAGCCGATCCCGACCCCCACAAAATGCGAGGGAAGGAAGTCGAGCTCCCAGGGCCGAAGCGTTTCCTCCCAGTGATTGTCGGTCATCTGACCGCCGAAAATGACCGCCGAGGGACCTTCGGCTGGCTGGGAAAAAACGGCCGCGGCGCAGAATATGGCTACAGCCGACAGTGGCAGGCAGCCCTTCACAGACGGTCGCGCGCTTGGCGAGGTCCCGCTGCCTTGAATTCGGCCCGTCGCGCGGGATTGTCGTCGGGGTCCCGGCTCACGATCTCGATCTGCATCTTTGCGATCGGCGCCACGCCGCTGGCGAAAGATCCGCAGGCCGGTGATTTTTTGCAGCTCGATGTCCCGGTCTTGCTCGTTCTCCCGGACCGGTTCGGCCTTGCTGTCGCGGGCAAGCCGCTTTGACCGCGCTGCAAGCTCGGCGCACGTCACCTTGAGCTTTTCCTGCAAGGACCGGGATCTTGGGTCTTTTGGTCTGGGAAACGGTTCGGGATTGGCCATCCGTGAAGCCCCTGGGTTACCGGACTTCGTTCTAACACGGGCTCGGTGGTGGAAACTTGACGGCAATCAATGGGCGCTCACGCCCGCTGGCGACGACACATCAGCGCATCGCGGACCGGGGCGCAGGTGCCCAAGCGTCCGCGCCGAAGAGTGGATGGCCCGACGGGCCGGCGCGGCGCCAATTGCCTGAAGCGGCGCTGTGATGATCCAGTTGCGCTCAAGAAGTGGTTCGACCCTGAACCTGCAGGGCAACTCAAGTGCGCCCCGTATCCGCGGCGCGATCAGATGATCCATGCGGCGTCCGATCTGGACGGGACAGGCCGCGCGCAGCACAGCCACAACTGGGCGACCGGGGCATCGTCGCTGCCTGGCGACACTATCTGTCTGGATGGATACGCTGAAGCTGCCGGGCTGCGGGGCAAACTGCCTCGTTTTGGGATCGTCCCGCACCGTTGCGGCCTTGTGGAACGGGCCGCTTCGCTACTCTGCCGCGACCTTCAGACTTGCGACAAGGTGGTGGAACTTCTCGCCCTGCACGGCCACGTGATTGCGCATCAGTTCGGCCGCGGCGTCGGCATCGCCGTTTGTCAGAGCGGTGACGATACTCTCATGTTCTGACATCGACTGCCGCAGACGCCCGCGAAGCCGCAATTGCAGCCGGCGGAACGGTTTGAGCCGTCGCTGCAGACGCATCGTTTCGCCCTCTAGAAAGCCGTTGCCGGACTGCTTGTATATGATCCGGTGAAAGCGCTCGTTCTCTGCGTAGTACCGCTCGGCGTCCTGCGCAGCTACGACCGCTTCGCACCGCGCGTTGGTGTGCGCCAGTTCCTCCAACGCCTCGTCGGTGATGCGCACCGCAGCGAGGCGTGCACATGCTGCCTCAAGCTCGCCCATAACCTCGAACATTTCCAGAAGCTCGATTGCGCCCGGCTGGCGGACGAAAACACCACGCCTTGGGATCTGCTCGACCAATCCAGACTGCGCCAACCGCTGCAATGCCTCGCGGATCGGGGTGCGTGATACCGAAAACCGATCGGCCAGCTGCACTTCGTCAAGGCGCTCGCCGTCGTTGAACTTCGCTTCGAGAATCATGTTTTCCAATTCGCTGGCGATTTCGTCTGAGCGCTTTTTGATGACAACGTTCACTTTCAGACCCCCTTTTTGCGTGTGTATCATCAGGTTTGAATTGAGGACAAGACAAGCCGTATTGTATACAAAAATATTGACTATGTCGAATATTGCGTCATTTTATATGCAAGAGGTCGACAATCGGCCATTTCCAGGGAGGTACCAACATGAACATCAAACTCACCGGCATGACGGCAGCGATTGCGCTGACGGCGTCTTCCATGGCGTTGCAGGCGGCCGATCTTCGGCTGTCCCACCAGTGGTCCGACGGCGACGTTCGCCACCAGGTCGCAAAGATCGTGGCAGACGAGGTGGCCGCGGCCGACGTAGACCTCGAGATCAAGATTTTCCCCACACAATCGCTGTTCAAGGCCCGCGAGCAGTACACCCCGCTCAGCCGTGGGCAGCTTGACATGACCGTCCTTCCGCTCAGCTACGCAGGGGGCCAGCAGCCGGCGTATAACCTGACGCTGATGCCCGGTCTGGTGAAGAACCACGACCATGCCGCGCGCCTGAACGACAGCCCGTTCATGGACGCAATCGAAGAGAAGATGGCGGAAGATGACGTGATAGTTCTGGTCCACGGCTACCTTGCAGGTGGCTTCGCGGGCAAAGACGACTGCATTACTGCGCCAGGCGATATGGGCGGCAAGCAGACCCGCGCCGCGGGCAAGGCGTTCGAGCAGATGCTTGCGGGCGCCGGCGCATCGATTGCCTCGATGGCCTCGTCGGAAATCTACAACGCCATGCAGACGGGCGTTCTGGATGCCGCAAACACCTCGTCGTCGTCCTTCGTGAGCTACCGCATCTACGAGCAGGTCGCCTGCTACACGCCTGCGGGCGAATACGCGTTGTGGTTCATGTATCAGCCGCTTTTGATGAACAAGACGACCTTCGATGGCCTGACAGAAGAGCAGCAGCAGGCGCTTCTGTCCGGCTCTGAAAAGGCCCAAGCCTTCTACCTCGAAGAGGCCAAGAAGGAAGACGCCGAAAGCCGCCGGATCTTCGAAGAAGCAGGCGTCCAGATCGCCGACATGACCGAGGCAGAGTTCAATGCCTGGCGCGAGCTTGCGAAGGAAACGTCCTACAAGGCTTTTGTAGAAGAGACACCGGGCGGCCAGGAACTGCTCGACCTCGCTCTCTCGGTCGAATGATACCTGTCCGGGGCGCCCTCTGCGGCGCCCCGCGCATTTAAAGTCGGGAGAAGTCGATGTCGGGTCACGTTTCGAGCAATGTCGCGCAAACCGGCGGCAATCCATTCCTGCGGGCTGTTGCCGCGATTTCTACACTGGCCGGTTGGATATCTGCGGGAATGATCGTCGCTGCGGTCGTCATCACCTGTCAGATGATCTTCGTGCGCTTCGTTCTGAATGGCTCGACCGTTTGGCAAACCGAGGCGGTCATCTACCTTGTGATCGCCGCGACCTTGCTTGGTCTTTCCTATGTTCAGCGGCTGCGCGGCCACGTGAATGTCGATCTTGTGCCGATCTCGCTGTCGCATCGCGTCCGGTTCGTGATGTGTATCGTCACGCTGTCGATTTCGATCCTGATCGTCGCGGTGATGCTCTTTTACGGGTACGAATTCTGGCACTTCGCGTGGGATCGCGGCTGGCGATCCGACACCGTCTGGGGCGTCCGCTTGTGGATCCCCTATCTGTCGCTTCCGGTAGGCTTTGGGCTCTTGTTGCTGCAGCTCATAGCCGATCTTGTCGCCGTGCTCTTGCGGGTGGATCAGCCTTTCGGACTCGATCCGCTTGATGGGTTCGAATCTCGCGCACCAGGAGATCTGTGATGGACCCGTTGCTTCTTGGCGCGCTCGTCGCGATCGCCACGATCTTTGTGCTGTTCTCTGGGATCTCGGTGGCTCTTGGGCTGCTCGTTGTGTCGGCGGGCTTTCTGATCGTGTTTGACGGGATGCGCTCGCTCGAATTGATGCCCGAGATACTGTTCGGCAAACTCAACAATTTCGCCCTGCTTTCGATCCCGATGTTTATCATAATGGGCGCGTCGATCGCGTCGACGCGCGCCGGTGCGGACCTATACGAGGCCTTGGAGCGCTGGCTCACGCGGGTGCCGGGCGGGCTGGTAATCTCGAACCTTGGCGCATGCGCGCTGTTTTCCGCGATGTCCGGGTCAAGCCCGGCGACCTGCGCGGCGATCGGCAAAATGGGTATCCCTGAGATGCGCAAACGCGGCTACCCCGATGCGGTCGCTGCGGGCTCCATTGCGGCAGGCGGTACGCTTGGCATCCTCATTCCACCCTCGGTCACCATGATCGTCTACGGTATTGCTACGGAGACGTCGATCGGGCGGTTGTTTCTTGCCGGTGTGATCCCCGGGCTCATGCTGGTGGTGCTCTTCATGATCTGGTCGATCTATTCGACCTGGCGATCCGGGAACATCGCCGTCTTGTCCGCTGGCAGCTATTCGTGGCGCGAGAAACTGGAAATCCTGCCGCGCGTCCTGCCGTTTCTCGCGATCATCCTAGGGGTGCTCTATGCGATGTACGGCGGCATCGCCACGCCGTCCGAGACAGCAGCGGTCGGCGCGCTTTTGTGCCTCGTGATCGCGATGCTGATCTACAAGCTGTGGAACCCGGCGGATCTGTGGGTCGTCCTTCGTGACAGCACCAAGGAATCGGTGATGATCCTGTTCATCATCGCTGCGGCTGGTGTGTTCAGCTATATGCTGTCGTCGCTTTTCATCACGCAGTCGATCGCCGAATGGATCGGCACGCTGGACGTCAATCGCTGGGTGCTGATGGGTGCGGTCAACGTGTTCCTTCTGATCGCGGGCTTCTTCCTGCCTCCGGTGGCCGTGATCCTGATGGCAGCGCCTATTCTCTTGCCGATCATCACGACGGCCGGGTTCGACCCGATCTGGTTTGCAGTGGTGCTGACGATCAACATGGAGATCGGCCTGATCTCGCCGCCGGTTGGGCTGAACCTTTACGTCATCAACGGTATCGCCCCCGACATCAAGCTGAAGACGATCCTGACGGGCTCGCTTCCGTATGTCGGCTGCATGGTCGTTGCGATCATTCTGCTGTGCCTGTTCCCCGGTCTTGCCACCTGGCTGCCGAACGCTGTCATGGGAACGGCCGTATGACCCTTCTGGCCGAACTTCTCTCGACGGTTTTCGAGCGGAGACAGCGCCTGGGGCGTCTCGATCACGGCGACGACCGGCGGCCGATCGAGGCGCTGACGGCAGACCTTATCGGCGCCTCTGGCGAAGCCTCGGGCCTTGGCCTCGCGCGGCGTCTGCTTGAGCGTTATTCGGGCATGGACGATGCGCAGAAGATCGCCTTCTTCCGCCACCTTGCGCATGATATGAACATCGTCGCGGCGAAGGTACGCGCGGCGCTTGACGCCTATGAGGCGGCGCAGACCAAGAGCACGTACCGCGCCTATATGCAGGCGTCCGAGCCGCCGCGGCAAGAGTTGATCCGGCGGCTCAACCAGGTGCCCGGCGCCACGGCGGCCTTGGTGCGAATGCGCGCGGACCTGCTTGCGCTGGGCAAGGGCGATGACGCGCTGAGGGCGCTTGATCTCGATTTCCGGCATCTTTTTGCAAGCTGGTTCAATCGCGGCTTTCTGGTGCTGCGCCCGATCAGTTGGGAAAGCCCCGCCCGCATCCTGGAGAAGATCATCGCCTACGAGGCGGTGCACCGGATCGACAGCTGGGATGATCTGCGGCGCCGCGTTGAACCGCACGACAGGCGGTGTTTCGCGTTCTTTCATCCCGCGATGCCCGACGAGCCGCTGATCTTTGTCGAGGTTGCGCTGACGCATGGCATCTCGCGGTCCGTGCAATCGCTGCTTACCGAGACCCGCGACGTGCTGGAAGAGGAGGGCGCCGATACCGCGGTCTTTTATTCCATTTCGAACTGCCAGGCGGGCCTTGCCGGCATTTCCTTCGGCAATTCGCTGATCAAGCAGGTCGCGGCCGACCTGTCGATGGAATTTCCGGGCCTCAAGACCTTCGCCACGCTCTCGCCGATCCCGGGTCTGGTCGACTGGCTGGCGGCAGAGGGGATCTTGGTGACGCCGGACGAGAGCGAAAAGCTGCGCGAATTGGCCGCGCGGTATCTGCTCACGGCAAAACGCACCGATGGCCTGCCGCTCGACCCGGTCGCGCGCTTTCATCTCGGAAACGGTGCACGGGTTCACGATGTTCAGGCGGGGGCAGATCTGTCGGACAAGGGTCTTGCCCAGTCACATGGCGTGATGGTGAACTATCTCTACGACCTCAATTCCGTTTCGCAAAATCACGAAGGTTTCGCAGCGAAACGCAAGATCGCGGTCTCGCCTCAGATGCGCTCGCTGGCAGCAGCAGCTGAGAAGACCCTGGCATAGGAGAAACGCTATGGCGAACCCTCTCTACGATCGGCTGTTCGGGCGTCACGCTGGCAAGGACACACCGTTTTTGCATCTGGGCGACGGCACAACGGTCACGCATGCCGACTTTCTTGCGCTGGCCGCGTCAATTGCGCATTGCTTGAGCGATGCGGGGTTGTCACCCGGCGACCGCGTTGCAGTTCAGGTTGAAAAATCGCCGCAGGCGCTTGCGCTTTACGCCGCCTCGGTTCAGACCGGGCTGGTCTTTCTGCCGCTCAATACCGCCTACACCGTGAGCGAGCTTACGTATTTCATCGAGAACAGCGGAGCGCGGATGGTTGTCTGCGATGGCTCTGGCGAAGAAGGGCTGAGGCCCGTTGCAGAGCGGCTTGGGGCCGGCCTTCTCACGCTGAACGCGGATGGCAGCGGCACATTGAACGAGCGGGCGAAGAACGCTGCGAGCGCATTCAAGACCGTCGACCGGGATGCTTCGGACCTGGCGGCCTTTCTCTATACTTCGGGCACAACCGGCCGGTCCAAGGGTGCGATGCTGACGCAATCCAATCTTCTGTCGAACGCGGAAACGCTGGCGGAGCATTGGCGCTTCACGGCGGATGATGTGCTTCTGCACGCTTTGCCGATCTTTCACACGCATGGTCTGTTCGTTGCCTCGAACGTCACGCTTGTCGCGGGTGGGTCGATGATCTTCCTGCCGAAATTCGACCTCGATACGATGATCCAGATGATGCCAAGGGCGACGGCGATGATGGGTGTGCCGACCTTTTACACCCGGCTTCTGGACGATCCCCGGTTTACCGGCACGCTGGTCAAGGAAATGCGGCTTTTCATTTCCGGCTCGGCGCCATTGCTTGCCGAAACCCATACCCGCTTCGAAGAACGCACCGGACATCGCATTCTCGAACGCTATGGGATGACCGAAACGAACATGAACACCTCCAATCCCTACGATGGCGAAAGAAAAGCCGGGACAGTCGGCCTTGCGCTGCCGGGCGTGGAGTTGAAGATCACCGACCCCGAGACAGGCAAGGACGTGCCGCAAGGCGATGTCGGCGTGATCGAGGTGCGCGGGCCGAACGTGTTCAAGGGCTATTGGCAGATGCCCGAGAAGACGGCCGCCGAGCTTCGAAAGAATGGCTTTTTCATCACCGGAGATCTCGGGCGGATCGACGCCGATGGCTATGTCCAGATCGTCGGTCGCGACAAGGATCTGATCATCTCCGGCGGGTACAACATCTATCCCAAAGAGATCGAACTTCTTCTTGACGACCAGCCGGGCGTTCTGGAAAGCGCCGTGATCGGCGTGCCGCACGGCGATTTCGGTGAAACTGTCGTCGGCGTTCTGGTGGCCGCGCCAGACGAAACGCCGGATCTGGAGCGCATCGCCGAAGCCGTCGGCGGCTCGCTTGCACGTTTCAAGCATCCCCGAAAGCTTATGGTGGTGGACGAGCTGCCCCGAAACACGATGGGCAAAGTGCAGAAAAACAGTCTTCGCGACCGATACCGTGATCTGTTTGCACCCGCCTAGAGGCGTCCGGTGTTGAGGGCGGACACAGACGCACGCCCGGCCTGCTTTGCCAGATCCCCGGCCGAAGGCCGCCGCTCCGAATTGCGACGCCTTTCGGAAGACGGTGGGCAGAGACCTGCGGCCAACGGGCTTGAGCCAGAAGGGCGGGTTCAGAGGCCAAGGACGGTTGATGTTCTCGTAGGGCAAGGCGTGAGGCGCGCGGACACACTGCGCATTGCCCCGCGACCCCGCCGCCGCCGGCGCAAGCAAAGAGCCCTCGGGCGGCCTTGGCCAAGGATCGATGCAAACGCGGTATGAGAGCCGGCCAACTGAAGAAATTTGGACGGCTGCGGCAAGAAGACGACAGGCGGCGGCAGGTCCGTGCGGTTCATTCTTCAATCTGAAACAGTCTGTTGGTTCGCACGATGGCCGGTGAACGAGGCCGGTGAACCAAGGCCGGTGAACCAAGGCCGGTGAACGAAGGCTGGCGCCTTGCACGCAAGCGCGATGCAGGGGCGACGCCGGCACTTCTACCAAGCGCCTTTGCCGGTGAGAGGAAACGGGCACACACCGCCAGATGGGCGGAAGCCTTCCTGCATTCCGTGAAGGGCAGTGCCGACTTGTCCTGTCCCAACGCGTTGGATCACCTGCTTGGCCTGATCTAAATCCCACGGATATTCCTGGAATTCTTTCTTGGTGCCGCCTCTCTGCATGGGACCCGCCAGTGTCCTTTGCGTTCCTTCATCCAGTCGTCTAAAGAGCGCTGCGGGCGTCGCTCGGCGGTCGGGCCCTCTGGCGGCGCGATGCTCTGGGCCGGTGCGGCGGCACCGCCTGAGCAGCTTGCCAACCAACAAACATGATGAAGCTGACGTGTGACCGCTCACACGAAGTGGCCTAACAGCACCTTGCCCGAGGCGACGCCACGTATAAAATTTCTATCTGTAAGGCTTTGGTATTTTGGAGCGGGCGATGAGATTCGAACTCACGACCCTTACCTTGGCAAGGTAATGCTCTACCCCTGAGCTACGCCCGCATCCATTGGGTGAGCGGGGAATACAAAACCCCGGCTCGCGCCGCAAGTGCTAAATTGTACTGCGGCAGATTTTGCCCCTAACGGCTATTCGGCCGTGTAGACGCCGATCGCGAGGAAGTCGCCCGCGCCGGTGTCGTCAACCACCACCGTGCCGCCCGCCTCGTCGGCATTGGGTCCGAACAACGCGCCTTGGGTGCCGTTCGTGCTGGCAGATACCAACGGCTCGAAAGATCCGGTGGTGCTGGCGGTTCCGCCCGTGAAGGTCCCGCCCGAAAGCGCCGCGTTGTCGATACGGATCGTTCCGACGCCCGAAACCGAAGCGTCGGTGTCGGTGCGCTTGCCCGAAAGCGAGAAAAAGCGCGTATCGACGAGGTCCGCGTCCCAGTCGACGGTGACGGTCGCGTTGCCGGTCAGGGTGTAGGGCACGCCGCCGGAGCTGACGCTGAGACTTACCCGGCCGCCCAGCGACGAGGTTCCGTTTGGAAGGTCAACAGCCTCGGTGCGCTGGCCCAGAACGCCGAACAGCGGATCGCCCGCGCCGGAGGTCGTGAAGACGCGGGTGTATTCAGTGCTGGAGGGGTTGGTCAGGGTCGCGGTGCCGCCGCCATTCAGCGCGATCTCGGTGAAATCGCCGCTGAGAAGCCCCGCAAGGGCGCCAGCGCTGATGACGAAGGTGTCATGATCGAGCGTTCCGGCCGTACCCGAGGTTCTGTCGCCGCCGCTGTCGATCGCGATGTAGATCAGCTGGCTGTTTTCGGTGGAGGCCGCATCGGTGAATTGCGTGTAGGTCGCATTCGTGGGGTCGGTGTTTTCGCCCCCCGATAACCCACCCGATCCCTCATCACCGCCGCCGCAGGCGCTTAGTGACAAAAGGGCGGCAGCCGAGGCGGAAATCACGCAAGTTCGTCTCATGTTTCGTGTCCTTGAAATCGGGGATCAGGCGATCAGGAAGTCGCCGCTGTCAAGCTCGGCCTCCAGCACGTCGATCAGCCGGATCGTGGTGCCGCCGAAGGAAAACACCGCATCGCCGGAAGTGTCGGTAATGGCCGCAAAGACCTCGGTTGTCGAGGAAAACCCGAACCCGCTCAGATCCAGAATATCGATGCCGCTTTCGAAGTCGGCGCCGATGGCGCTTGTGGCGCCGGGGTTCGACATGTTCACGTTCAGCGCGCCGATGGTATTGGTGCCCTGGTTGGTGGAAAAGACGAAGACATCTGCGCCAAGACCGCCCTCCAGGAAGTCGGTGCCGGACCCGGCGACCAGGATGTCATTTCCGAAAAAGAACGCCCCGTCGGGATCGCCGACGATCGTGTCGTTGCCGCTGCCTCCGGACAGATCGTCGTTGCCGACACCGCCGATCAGGATGTCTCCGCCGCTGCCGCCCGAGCCGTCGGTGGTTCCGATGCCGCCGACAAGGATGTCGTTGTCGTTGCCGCCGTTCAGCGCGTTGCTGCCCAGGGTGTCGATCAGCACGTCGTTGCCGCTGCCGCCGGTCAGGCTGTCATTGCCGCTGCCGCCATGCAGGCTGTCATCGCCCGAGCCGCCGATAAGGGTGTCGTTGCCGCCATAGCCAAAGATCGTGACATCAACCGTCTCGGTACTGCGGTTGATGGTCTCGGAGGACGCCGTTCCATAAACGAAAAAGCCCGATGCGCCGTAGATGTACTGCGCGCCGGCAATATCGCCATCGCCAAGTCCGGTGGCGCTGACCACGGGGTTCATGATTTCAGAGCTGTCGTTCACGTGGTCCAGGCCGATCACGTGACCGATCTCGTGCAGCGACACGGCGTAGAAATCGAGATTTCCGTTCTGTCCGAAGGGGGACCAGAATTCGCTGTCGTCCAGCTCGATCGTGGCCTCGACGATCGTATCGATATTGTCGCCATCATTGGAGCCCGGAACGAAGTAATAGGTGGCAAGACCCACGGTAGAGCCCGACAGGAAGGACATGCTGACCGCGACATCGGCGGCGCCGCTACCGGTGTGCTGTTCGAAGTCGATCTCGGCGACGTCTTCCCAGGCCTGGAAAGCATCGGCGAGCGCAGCCTCGAAATCGGCGAGCGAAAACTGGCTGGAGTTAAAATCCAGGCCAACAAGCGACACCGACCACGTGACCGTGCCTCCGCTGCGCCCCAGATCGTCCTGGCCCCACTTCACAAATGCAAAATCGTACGACAATAACCTGCTCCGGCTTGCTGGTTCAAAGATCACTCCGCGCGTACAAAGCCCGCGGAGCTGGGAGAATTGCCCTGTTTTCTTATGTTAATGTGGCTAAAAAATGATGTCGTGCGCAACAATTTCGCCCGTGCAGCGAGATTGCGCCACCCGCGGCGCCCCGGCCGGCGTAGTATTGCCGGCACCGGCGTCATTCGAACTCGATCAAGAGGTCTTTGGCGTCGATCTGCGCGCCGGGCTGGACGTGGACAGCCTTGATGGTACCGTCCCGCTCGGCGCTCATGCCGGTTTCCATCTTCATCGCCTCGATGGTCAGCAAAAGATCCCCGGTCTTGACCTCTGCGCCCGGCTGCGCCGCGACCGTCGCCACGACGCCGGGCATCGGCGCGCCCAGATGCGCCGGGTTGCCCGGATCGGCCTTGAGGCGCTGGACCTTGGTCGAGGCGATCTTGCGGTCGGCCACGCGGATGATGCGCGGCTGGCCGTTCAGCTCGAAGAACACCTTGGCCTCGCCCTCGGCATTGGTCTCGGAGACCGCCTGGCAGCGGATCTCGAGCGTTTTGCCGGGGTCGATCTCGACCGAGATCTCTTCGCCGGGCTCCATGCCGTAGAAGAAGTTCCGCGTCGGCAGGGTGCGCACGGGCCCGTAGATGCGGTGCCGGCCCATGTAGTCGAGAAAGACCTTGGGATACATCAGATAGCCGTTGAGATCCTCGTCATCGACCTTCAGCCCGCCCAGCTCTTTGGACACCGCAACGCGTTCGGCTTCCAGATCGACTGGTTGCAGCGCCTTGCCGGGGCGGTCCTTGAGCGGCTTTTCATCGCGCAGGATCTTGGCCTGGATCGCCTTTGGCCAGCCGCCTGGCGGCAGGCCGAGATTGCCGCGCATCATGTCGACCACGCTTTCGGGGAACGAGACATCCTTGCCCGGATCCTCGACATCGGCGCGGGTCAGGCCCTGGCTGACCATCATCAGCGCCATATCGCCGACCACCTTGGATGAGGGTGTGACCTTCACGATGTCGCCGAACATCCGGTTCACGTCGGCATAGGTCTGCGCGACCTCGTGCCAACGTTCTTCAAGACCCATCGAACGCGCCTGCGCCTTGAGGTTGGTGAACTGCCCGCCGGGCATCTCGTGCAGGTAGACCTCGGACGCGGGCGCTTGCAGACCGCTTTCGAAGGCAGCGTAATGGCCGCGCACGGCTTCCCAGTAATTCGAGATTTCGCGGATCGCGCCGATATCAAGCCCGGTTGCGCGATCTGAATGCTCCATCATCTCGACCACGGTGCCCAGCGTGGCCTGGCTGGTGTTGCCCGAAAGCGCGTCCATCGCGCAATCGACCGCATCAACACCGGATTCGGACGCCGCGAGGATCGTCGCGCAGGCGATGCCGGCGGTGTCGTGGGTGTGGAAATGGATCGGCAGGTCGATCTCGTCCTTGAGCGCCCCGATCAGAACGCGCGCGGCATCCGGCTTCAGAAGGCCGGCCATGTCCTTGAGGCCCAGCACATGGGCGCCGGCGGCCTCAAGCTCTTTGGCCATGCTGACATAATATTTCAGATCGTACTTGGCCCGATCGGGATCGAGGATGTCGCCGGTGTAGCATATCGTGCCTTCGCAGACCTTTTCGGCAGCGATCACCGCGTCCATCGCAACGCGCATGTTGTCCACCCAGTTGAGGCTGTCGAAGACGCGGAAGACATCGACACCGGTCTTTGCGGCCCGGGTGACGAAGGACTGCACCACGTTGTCGGGGTAGTTGGTGTAACCAACGCCATTGGAGGCGCGCAGCAGCATCTGCGTCATGATATTGGGCATCGCCGCGCGCAGATCGCGCAGGCGCTGCCAGGGACATTCCTGCAAGAAGCGGTAGGCCACGTCGAAGGTGGCGCCGCCCCAGCATTCGACGCTGAAAAGCTCTGGCAGGTTCGCCGCATAGGCGGGCGCGACGCGGATCATGTCGATCGAGCGCATCCGCGTGGCCAGAAGCGACTGGTGGCCGTCGCGCATCGTGGTGTCGGTCACCAGAAGCTGGGGCTGGCTTTTCATCCAGTCGGCGACCGCTTCGGGCCCGAATTCGTCGAGTATGTTGCGGGTGCCGGCGACGGTTCCGTCCGATCTTGGGGCCGGCGGCCTTGGCGCGCGTGCCTCTGCATGGGGCAGAGGGCGTCCTTCGGTCTCGGGATGTCCGTTGACGGTGATGTCGGCCAGGTAGGTCAGGATCTTGGTCGCCCGGTCGCGCCGCTTGCGGAATTGGAAGAGCTCGGGCGTCTCGTCGATGAACTTTGTATGGTATTGATTGTTCAGGAACGTCGGGTGCTTCAGAAGGTTCTCGACAAAGGCGATGTTGGTGGACACCCCGCGGATCCGGAACTCGCGCAGGGCGCGGTCCATTCGGGCGATCGCGGCCTCGGGGGTCGGCGCCCACGCCGTGACTTTCTCCAGAAGCGAGTCGTAGTACCGGGTGATCACCGCGCCGGAATAGGCGGTGCCGCCATCAAGGCGGATGCCCATGCCGGTTGCGCCGCGATAGGCGGTGATGCGGCCATAGTCGGGGATGAAATTGTTCTGCGGATCCTCGGTGGTGATCCGGCACTGGATCGCGTGACCCTTCAGTTGCACATCGTACTGGCTTGCGGTGCCGGTCGCCTCGACCAGCGATTTGCCCTCGGCGATCAGGATCTGCGCGCGGACGATATCGATCCCGGTGACCTCTTCGGTCACGGTATGTTCCACCTGAACGCGCGGGTTCACCTCGATGAAGTAGAACTCGCCGGTCTCCATATCCATCAGGAACTCGATCGTGCCGGCGCACTCATAGCCGACCTGCTCGGCGATCTGCTTGCCGAGATTGCAGATCCGCTCGCGCTGGGTGCCCGACAGGTACGGGGCAGGGGCGCGCTCCACGACCTTCTGGTTGCGGCGCTGGACCGAGCAGTCGCGCTCCCACAGGTGGTAGATATTGCCCTGCTTGTCGCCGAGGATCTGCACCTCGACATGCCGGGCCTTGAGGATCATCTTCTCAAGATAACCCTCGCCGTTGCCGAATGCCGCCTCGGCTTCACGCCGGCCTTCCAGCACTTTCTCTTCCAGCTCGTCCGGCCCCATGATCGGCCGCATCCCGCGCCCGCCGCCGCCCCACGACGCTTTCAGCATCAGCGGGTAGCCAACCTCTTCCGCCTGTTTGGCAATCTGCTTCATGTCGTCGCCAAGCACTTCGGTCGCCGGGATCACCGGCACACCGGCCCTGATCGCCACCTGCCGGGCGCTGGCCTTGTCGCCAAGCGAATGCATCGTGGCGGCCTTGGGGCCGATGAAGGCGATGCCATTGGCCTCACATGCCTCCACGAAATCGGGGTTTTCCGACAGAAGGCCATAGCCGGGGTGGATGGCGTCGGCGCCGCACATGCGGGCGACACGGATGATCTCGTCGATCGACAGATACGCCGCTACCGGCCCCATGCCTTCGCCGATCTTGTAGGCTTCGTCAGCCTTGAAGCGGTGCAGGCCCAGTTTGTCTTCCTCGGCGTAGACCGCGACGGTGCGCTTTCCAAGCTCGTTCGCCGCCCGCATGACGCGGATCGCGATCTCGCCGCGGTTGGCAATCAGGATCTTCTTGAAGTCAGCCATGAGCAGCGGCGCCTTTCGGAGTATTGTGCAGGTGCAGCATTTGTTTAGGCGCTAACTTGCGTTTGGTAAACTCTTTATGGGCCCGATCGGTCACGTAGCCTCGATCAAGCGACCCCTGGCCTGGGCGGGGCGGTCGATCGCCATCTGGCCCATGTCCGCCTTCATCCCCTCGCATAGTATGTGGAGCACCTGTGCCGCCCCGGCTGCGCCGAATGCCGCGACCCCGTGGTGCCAGGCGCGGCCCAGCATCACGAAATCGGCGCCCACCGCGAGCGCGCGCAATACGTCCGTACCCGAGCGTATGGCGCCGTCGTATATCAGCGGGAAGTCGGGTCCGACCGCCGCGCGCATCGCGTGCAGCGCCGCGATCCCCGATGGCGCGGCGGCAAACTGGCGCCCGCCGTGGTTGGACACCCAGATCGCGTCCACGCCGGCGTCGATGATTTGGGGCGCGGGCTCTGGGTCCAGAACGCCCTTGATGATCAGCGGGCTCTCCCATTCGTCGCGCAGCGCTTTTAGGTAGTCCCAATCCGGCGCGGTGCGCAGCAGATAGCCGACATGCGCGGTACCGATGCGCGGCGTGTCGATATCGCCGTAGCGGGCAAGCGTCGCCAGCTTGGGCATGCCGTTTCGCAAGATCGAGAGGCTCCAGTGCGGGCGCAGCGCGGCCTGCAGCATGATGGAAGGCGTGATCTTCATCGGCTGGCGCAACTGGGCGCGCCGCTGCCGCTCGCGCCGGCTGGCGACGGCGACATCGGCTGTCAGGACCATGGTGTGAAAGCCCGCGTCGCGCGCCCGCTTCAGAAGATCGCGGCGGATATCGGGATCACCAGGGGGGTAGAGCTGGAACCAGCCATGCTCTCCGATATGAGGCGCAAGATCCTCGGGCGTGGCCGCGGTCACCGTTGACAGGTTGTAGGGCAGCCGCTCTTGTGCGCAAAGCTTCGCCAGGATTATCTCGGCGCCCGGCCACATCAGCCCGGACATGCCCACCGGCGCCACGCCTATCGGCGCGGCGTAGCTGCGGCCCAGGAACGTCGTGCTGAGATCGACGGTTTGCTCGCCGCCCAGAACGCCCGGCTGCAGCAAGACCCTATCAAGCGCCGCGCCATTGCGAAGATGCGCGGATTGATCGCCGGTTGCGCTGTCGAGATATTCCCAGACGAAATGCGGCACGCGGCGCCTGGCGCGTTTGGCCAGGTCCTCTAGCGCGGGGAAGTCCATATCGAGATCCATGCGCAGGATTTAGCAGACGCAAGCACGCTCAGCCATTGGGAAATTTCACCAAGTTGCGCGCTGGGCAATGCCTTTCGGCGCGGGGCGGATCGGGCGCTAGTGCGCTTCTGCGCCCCCCGCGCCATCAAACAGATCGGGGCGGAATTCCCGGACGCGTCTCAGAAAGGTCTTGTGACCGGGATAGCCAGTGCTCCAGACGACCCGCTCGCCGGTGCCGGTTTCCAGCACCATCGAATCGACATCCCTCTGAAGGGTATCGATGTCGTCCCAGCGCACGAACGCCGTCTGTGGCCGCGCGATCAGCCGAACCTTCGCGGGCCCTGTGATCCCGTCATTGTCCCAGTGCAAATCGTAATCCGAGCGCAGCCGCCCAAGCACGTGGGCCAGCAGCAAGAGCGTTGAGATGTTGAAGCCGATCCAGCTGGTCGTTGGGCTGGTAAAGACACCGATGATCGACAGAACCGCAAGCACGCACATCAGCGCCAGATAGGTGCGCAGCACGCGGCGCGACTGTTTCAGCGTGCCGCTATCGCCCTTGTCGTGGTGGGGGATCTCGGCCGAGCGCGCCTGTTCGCGCGCCGCCCAATAGGTGAAGAGCAGGATCAGCGGAAAAACGATAAAGAGAGCATATAGGAAGTACACGGGTTCGCAGCAGCTTTCGAAGTGGTTTCAATGAATCGACCGAATATTTAGGCCAGCTCTTGGGCGTTTTTGTGACATCGCGTCCCGCGTTGGCAGCGCGCGGAACATAGTGCGAACACCTCTTTAACTCGGGCGGCGAAACGGCTACGCTTCGCGCATGAGTTCTTTCGATGACAGCGATGCCTTCGAGGCCGCCGCGCAGCCCAGTTTGTCGGCCCGCGCCATGCAGGCGCGCGGTGCGCCCTACCTTGAGGGCCTGAACCCGGCGCAGCGCGAGGCGGTCGAGGCGCTGGACGGCCCGGTACTGATGCTCGCGGGTGCCGGAACCGGTAAAACAAAGGCGTTGACGACCCGCATCGCGCATCTGCTGACCACCGGAACGGCGCGCCCGAACGAGATTCTGGCCGTCACATTCACCAACAAGGCGGCGCGCGAGATGAAGAACCGCGTGGGCGGTCTTCTGGGCCAGGCGATCGAGGGCATGCCCTGGCTGGGTACCTTCCATGCGATCTGCGTGAAGCTTTTGCGGCGCCATGCCGAGCTGGTCGGATTGAAAACCAGCTTCACAATTTTGGACACCGATGACCAGATCCGGCTGTTGAAACAATTGCTTGCCGCGGCGGATATTGATGACAAGCGCTGGCCTGCGCGGCAGCTTTCGGGGATCATCGACAACTGGAAAAACCGCGCCTGGACGCCCGACAAGGTGCCTGTCGCGGAATCGGGGGCCTTCAACCACCAGGGCGTTGAGCTTTACTCCCAGTACCAGGACCGCCTTCGCACCCTGAATGCGGTCGATTTCGGGGACCTGCTGCTGCATGTCGTGACGATCTTCCAGACCCATCAGGATGTGCTTGAGCAATACCAGCGCTGGTTCCGCTATATTCTGGTGGACGAGTACCAGGACACGAACGTCGCGCAGTATCTCTGGCTGCGGCTTCTGGCCGGCGGGCACAAGAATATCTGCTGCGTGGGCGATGACGACCAGTCGATCTACGGCTGGCGCGGCGCCGAGGTGGGTAACATCCTGCGGTTCGAGAAAGATTTTCCCGGCGCCAAGGTGGTCCGGCTGGAGCAGAACTATCGCTCGACCCCGCATATCCTGGGCGCGGCCTCTGGCGTGATCGCGGCCAATGCCGGACGGCTTGGCAAGACCCTCTTCACCGACCTGACAGAAGGCGAAAAGGTTCGCCTGATCGGCCACTGGGACGGTGAGGAAGAAGCCCGCTGGATCGGCGAAGAGCTTGAAGCGATGCAGGGCGGCACGCGCGGCCAACGGCCGATGTCGCTCAACGAGGCGGCAATCCTGGTCCGCGCCAGCCACCAGATGCGCGCCTTCGAGGATCGCTTCCTGACCATCGGTCTGCCTTACCGCGTGATCGGCGGGCCGCGGTTTTACGAGCGGCTCGAGATCCGCGATGCGATGGCCTACTTCCGCGTCGCCGTCAGCCCGGATGACGATCTGGCCTTCGAGCGGATCGTGAACACGCCTAAGCGCGGGCTGGGCGACAAGGCGCAGCAGAAGATCCAGATGGCGGCGCGCGCCAACGAAGTGAACCTCGTCGAGGGCGCCCGGATATTGCTGGCCGCCAAGGGTCTGACCGGCAGGGGCGCAAGCGAGCTTGCCAAACTGGTACACGGGATCGACCGCTGGCACGCCCAGATCCGCGCCGAGGCCGACACGCATGTCGAGACCGCCGAGATGATCCTCGATGAAAGCGGCTACACCGAGATGTGGCAGAACGACAAGACGCCCGAGGCGCCCGGTCGGCTGGAGAACCTGAAGGAACTGGTGAAAGCGCTGGAGAGTTTCGAGAACCTGCAAGGGTTTTTGGAGCACGTCTCGCTGATCATGGACAACGAGCAGGAAGACGCAGCCGAGAAGGTGTCGATCATGACCCTGCACGCGGCCAAGGGGCTGGAGTTTTCCGCCGTGTTCCTGCCCGGCTGGGAGGACGGACTTTTCCCCTCGCAGCGCTCGATGGATGAAAGCGGGCTCAAGGGGCTCGAGGAAGAGCGCCGGCTGGCCTATGTCGGGATCACCCGCGCCGAAGAGATCTGCACCGTCTCCTTCGCGGCCAACCGGCGCGTCTATGGGCAATGGCAATCTTCGCTGCCCTCTCGCTTCATCGATGAATTGCCGGACGAGCATGTCGAGGTGTTGACGCCTCCGGGGCTGTACGGCGGCGGGTACGGCGCGGCTGGGATGGCCGCCGGCTCGGGCTTGGAAGACGCCGCGATGCGCGCCGATGGCTATAATTCGCCTGGCTGGAAGCGTCTTCAGGCGCGCAGCCAGACCCGCGGCATGAGCCAACCGCGCGAGGCGCGCAACATGACGATCGATCTTGATGCGGTGTCGAGCTTCACCCAGGGCGACCGGGTCTTTCATAACAAGTTCGGCTATGGCTACGTGATGGGAATCGAGGGCGATAAGCTGGATATCGAGTTCGAAAAGGCCGGGTCCAAGAAGGTCGTCGCGCAATTCGTCGTGGCCGCCGAACGCGCCGACGACGTGCCGTTCTAGGCAAGAAACCACCTGCTAACCATATCGTAATGCTGGTTATTGTTTTATTTATCAATCTTCGCCTATGATCTGCTTAAAGTTGAGTGATGGAGTTAAAGTTGAAGGTATTGGTTGCGGAAGATGACACCAGGCTTCTTAAATTGTTCAGCGAAGTCTTTACCCAGGCGGGGCATGATGTGGAATGTGCCGATTGCGCCAGAACGGCCCGGCAAAAGCTGTTGGCCACTGATTTCGACGTCGCTATCGTCGATCTCTATCTTGGTGACGATAGCGGTCTGAATATCGCAACCCTCGCGGGATACGCCAAACCCAAATGCAAGATCATCATGGTCACGGGATCGAGCCTTTTCGCCAAGGGAGAGCTTTTTGAGATTGCGCCATCTGTCGCCACCGTCTTGCGAAAGCCGGTGAAAATCGAAGAGCTTCTGGCGATTTCCGAACACGGCGTCATGGTCGCCTAAGCGGTGAGGCGATCAAAAAGAGTTCAAATCGCAGCCTCGTGGCTGTTCCTGTCCAAACTCGCAGCCGCCCTTCGTTTCCATATCCTGCATATTGAACCGGATTGCCGCCGATAGGGCGATCATTCGTGGGCAGGAGACCGCAATTGTGGCGGGAGTTTTGCGCCGGCGGCCAATTCTTGCCATACTGCTTACCGGTCGCATTAACCAATAGGGCCCAGACTTCTTGGATTGACCATATTGGCGACGTGATCGGGATATTTGGTGACTACGTGATCCGGACGTTGGATCATTTTAACGAGTTTGACTTGGACGCAACGGGGACTTTTTTGCCCCAAGAAGACCACGCGGTCCAAGTCGCAAGTGTTGGTGTGATGAGATGGTTTTGGCAACGCAAACTGTTGGTGCGGCGGGTCTGCGCGACACTATGGCCAAGTCCCGGCCGCGCAGGTCTTCTGCGCGAGCCGCCTCTCGGCCAATTCCATCTGTTTCTTGCCGGCCGGCGCAACGCGGCGCCGACGGGCTTTCGGCGCATGGGGGTGCGGTATGAACATTCAGGTAGACAAGCAACGTACCACGACGGCGATGGCCGAGGCCGCGCCGCAATGGACCTTGGACGGGTTCGGGCCAATGTCGCGGATCGCGACATCTTTCGGCGACGTTCCGGCGCAAGTCCTGCGCGAGCGCGACCAGGTCCGCACGGCAACGGGCGGCTTTGCCCAGATCACCAAGGTCGAGCGTTACGTGCTGGAGGCCGATATCTTTGGCAAGTGCCATGACGCCACGCCGGTTCTCATTCGCGCCGGCGCGCTTGGCTCGGGCCTTCCCAAGCACGACGTGGTCGTCTCGCCGCGGCAGCAAATCGCAGTCGGGCCGAATGGCACCGGCGCCCGGTTTCACGAGGCGGGCGCACTTCTGGCGCGCCCTGGTGTGCTGCGCAAGCCAGAGGCGATGTTCACCTATACGCGGATCCATTGCGGAAAGCCCGTTATCGTCAAGACGGAAGGCATCTGGGCGCGGATCGACAACTAGGATCCGCGCGCCGATATAGCCGCCCCACGATTTGAAAGCCGCCTGCGTTCATGACGCGGGCGGCTTTTTCATGTCCTGAACAAAAAAAGCGGTGGCACCAGGGAGGAGGAGGTACCACCGCTCAGTACAGAGAACCCAGGGAGGAGGACGGGTCTCTGATCTCGAAATAAGGCCTAAAGGCCGTTGGCGCTCTGCCAGGCGACCCGGTGGATGTCGCCATGGGCAATGCCCAGATCCGACAACTCGTGGGGCCTCAGGTTGCTCAGCTCGTCCAGCGTCTGGCGATAGCGGCGCTGCAAGGCGATGTGCTGACGCACCGCATGGGTTGCATTTCGCAATCTCGATCCCATCGCGCTTCCGCGCAGGGAGAAAATGGATATCGTGCTCATCGTCTTAGCTCACTTATTTGTGCTTCGGCGGATGCTGTCACGTTGCCGCCTTCCGTTGAGTGTGAAGGTATGCTTTTGCTGCACCTGCACAAGGAATATCGCCGCAATGCCGCTATGCAGCAATTGCATGATCCGATCTGCACGACGCTTCGGCAAAAAGACCGGTGCATCGGTTGGAATTTGAGCAGTTAGAGAAAAGATCTGACAAGAATTCGATCAGTCGCCGGGCGCTGGCCGCAGGGCCGGGGCTCATCACGGATCCGTCGCGATCACGTCGGCGGCCTGCGCCTCTGGGCCTGATGGTATTTCATGGGACGGCTGATCCATCTGGGCGAATCATACCGCGAGTTCGCAGCATTACCTGACACCGAAGCGCATCACCGGGGCCTCATACTCTAGGTCTCTGGGCAAAACACTCGATTTGTTGGGAATAAATGGTACTTTTTTGATCGTGCAAAGACCTACAAGATATAGACATTTAGGTAGACTGATACACATATTGTAGTGATACAGGCTCATAAATCACTTGGCTGGAACGTGCAGAAGTCCGCCGATGCCTTGTGACTTCCCATGATTTCCTAAGTTTTCTATTGATTACCATGTTTTCCCATGGCATCCCCTTAACTGCGATGAACGGGAACTAAGGGGCAAAAAGACCCCATGATCCAAGAGCAGGTTTCATACAGGCACCCCGCTCATCAAACGACAGAGATCCGGCGCGCGGGCGAGCAGACATCCCCCCAGGTGGCGCGCGCAGCTGGACACCCCGGAGACGGGACGAGGGCGGCGGGTTGAACAGTGGCAGCAGTTCAACCCGCCGTTTCCGTCTCGGGGGTCGATCAGGACATATAGGAAAGGCGCCGCGGGACAGTGGGTCGCAGGTTCAGAGGTGAGTTTCACCAGAAGGTGGACGGTAAGGGCAGGGTGTCGATCCCGGCCCATTTTCGCCGTGTGCTGGAAGCCGGTGACCCGACCTGGACCGAAGGCAAGCCGCCTGAGCTGGTTATCGTCTACGGCGATCATCGCCGCGCCTATCTGGAATGCTACACCATCGAAGCGGCGCAGGAAGTGGACGAGAAGATCGCAGGCATGCCGCGCGGCACCATCGAGCGGCGCATGCTGGAGCGGCTGTTCAACGGCCAGTCCATTCAAACCACCATAGACGACACCGGCCGGATCGTACTTCCCGCCAAGCTGCGCTCGAAAATCGGTCTTGAGGGCGAGGCCTACTTCATCGCCACCGGCGATACATTCCAGGTCTGGAAGCCCGAGACCTATGAAGAGGTCGAGCAGTCGAAAACCGAAGCCTGGCTTGACCAGTTCGACGAGGATTTCGACCCGCTTGTCCTGCTGGACCAGACCAAGGGAGAGTGAGGGATGGCTGCGACGGCAGGCAGGTCTCGTTCTGATGCGCCCCATATTCCGGTATTGCTCGACCCGATCATCGACGCCGCCCCGCCGCGGGGCGAGCCGCGCGTGACCGGGCACTGGCTTGATGGCACGTTCGGCGCCGGCGGCTATACGCGCGGGCTGCTTGATGCGGGCGCTGCGCATGTCATCGGCGTGGATCGCGACCCGGCCGTGTTCGAGATGGTGGCGGACTGGGCACCGGAGTACAAAGACTGCCTGACTCTCGTGCAGGGCAATTTCAGCCAGCTAGACAGCTATGCAGATCAGCCGCTGGACGGCATCGTGCTTGATCTGGGCGTTTCATCGATGCAGCTCGATCGGCCCGAGCGCGGCTTTTCGTTCATGTCGGACGGTCCGCTCGATATGCGGATGAGCCAGGCGGGCCCAAGCGCCGCCGATCTCGTCAACGGCGAGGAAGAGACGGTTCTGGCCGACATTCTCTTTCAGTATGGCGAAGAGCGTGCCTCGCGGCGGATCGCCCGCGCGATCGTGGGGGCGCGCGATGTCGCGCCGATCGTCACCACGGCGCAGCTTGCCGAGATCATCGAGCGCTGCCTTCCGCGGCGCAAACCGGGGCAGAGCCATCCGGCCACCCGCAGCTTCCAGGCGATCCGGATCGCGGTGAACAACGAGTTCGGCGAACTGGTCGAGGGGCTGGAGGCCGCCGAACGCGCGCTGAAGCCCGGCGGCTTTCTGGCCGTCGTCAGCTTTCACTCGCTGGAAGACCGCATCGTGAAACGGTTCTTCAAGGATCGCGCCAGTGCGGGCGGCGGCGGTAGCCGCTACGCGCCGGACGCACCGCAAGTCGCGCCGCGCTTTGAGGCGCGCAACAAGGCGGTCTCCGCCGATGCGGACGAACTGGCGCGAAACCCGCGCTCTCGCTCGGCGCTTCTGCGCTACGGGATCCGCACGAGCGCACCCGCAGAACTTGCAGACCGGTCCACGCTCGGTCTGCCAAAAATCAAAAATTGGGGAGAAACAACAAAATGAAATCAGTGTTTTACGTCATATCGGCCCTTGCCGTTATGGGGCTTGCGTTCTGGGCGTATTCGCAGAACTACCAAACCCAGACAGCGCTGAAGAAGGTCGACGGCCTACAGACGGATATCGCGCACCTGCGTGAGCAGGTTGGCGTTCTGCGCGCCGAATGGGCCTATCTCAACCGCCCCGAGCGACTTCGCGATCTTGCCGAGCTGAACTTCGACCGCCTCGGGCTGATGCCGCTCTCGCCAGAGCAATTCGGAAGCGTCGACTACGTCGCCTATCCCGAGCCCGAACTTGATCCCGGCTTGCGTATCTTCGATGTGCGCGGCACGCAGGAAGACGCCGAATGACACGGATACCGCTGCGCCCGCTTGCGCGGATCCTGGATGCGCGCGCACGGGGAGAAAACCCAGACACGATCGAGCGCGAAAACCTGCGCCTGCGCCATGAAGAGATGCGCGACCAGGATCGCGAGCGCGCCGAGGGGCGGCTTCTGGTGCTTGGCATCTTCTTTTTCTGCGCGTTCTTTCTTGTCGGCGGGCGCATGGCGCTGATGGCGGCATCGGACCCGGTCGAGCCGCGCGCCTCGGCCACCGGCGCGGCGATTATTGCGCAACGCTCTGATATCGTTGACAGAAATGGACGTATCCTGGCAACCAACCTGGCCACGAATTCGCTTTATGCGCAGCCGCAGATCATGATCGATCCGCGCGGGGCGGCAGCGGCTCTGGCCCAGATATTCCCCGACCTGACGGAAGCCAAGCTGGTCAAGCAGTTCACCGGCAGCCGCAAGTTCATCTGGGTCAAGCGCAAGATCTCTCCCGAGCAGAAGCAGGCGGTGCACGACATCGGCGAGCCCGGTCTGATGTTCGGCCCGCGCGAGATGCGCCTTTACCCCAACGGCAGCCTGGCAGCGCATGTGCTGGGCGGGGCGAGCTTTGGCCGCGAGGGGGTGCACTCGGCCGAGGTCATCGGCATCGCGGGCATTGAAAAGCGCTTCGACGACTACTTGCGCGATCCCGGTAACGGCCGCGCGCCATTGCAGCTGTCCTTGGATCTCAGCGTTCAGGCCGCGACCGAACGGGTACTCTATGGCGGCATGAAGCTGATGAACGCCAAGGGCGCGGCGGCCGTGCTGATGGATGCGCGGACAGGCGAAATTGTCAGCCTTGTCTCGCTGCCCGACTTCGATCCCAACAACCGGCCGGTGCCACTGACGACGGGTAACGCGTCCGACAGCCCGCTGTTCAACCGCGCGGTGCAGGGGGTCTACGAGCTTGGCTCGACCTTCAAGATCTTCGCGGCGGCCCAAGCCATCGACGCCGGCCTCGTCAACACCGGCACGATCATCGACACAAAGGGGCCGCTGACCTGGGGCAAGCACCGGATCCGCGATTTTCGGTATTACGGCGATGCGATGTCGGTCGAGGATGTCATTGTAAAGTCATCGAATATCGGTACTGCGCGGATCGCGATGAATATCGGCGCCGAGCGTCAGCAGGACTTCCTTCGCACGCTTGGTTTCATGGAGCCGACACCGGTCGAACTGGTCGAGGCGCCCGGCGCGAAGCCGCTATTGCCAAGGAACTGGTCCGAGATCTCGACCATGACAATCTCTTACGGGCACGGGCTCTCGGCCAGCCCGCTGCATCTGGCAAGCGCCTATGCTTCGCTTTTGAACGGCGGCACGAAAGTCACCCCGACGCTCTTGCGGCAAAGCGCGCCCGAGCCGGGCCCGCGTGTTGTCTCTGAACGGACGTCCTTGATCGCCCGCGATTTGCTGCGTCAGGTCGTCGAGCGGGGCACCGCCTCCTTCGGCGAGGTCGATGGCTACAAGGTGGCCGGCAAGACCGGCACCGCCGACAAGCCCAAAGAGCGGGGCGGCGGCTACTACGAGGACAAGGTGATCGCGACATTCGCCAGCGTCTTTCCCGCCGACGATCCACGATATGTCCTGGTCGTCACGCTGGATGAGCCGGTCGAAACTTCGGGCGAGAAACCGCGCCGGACGGCGGGCTGGACCGCGGTTCCGGTCGCTGCCGAGGTGATCCGCCGCACGGCTCCGCTTCTTGGCCTTGCGCCAGCCATTGAACCCGGCCCCCGCGTTGCGGTAACACTCACCTCAAACTAGAGGCGATCGCAGGCATGGGCACCCGAGCAAAAGAGTCATCCCTGACAGCGCTCGGTCTGACGGCGCAGGGCCATCCGGATGTACACATCACCGGTCTTGCGGTGGACAGCCGGGACGTCAAGCAGGGCTATCTTTTCGCAGCGCTGCCCGGATCGCGCGTGCATGGCGCCGAGTTCATCCGGTTCGCCGCCCGGATGGGCGCTGCGGCGATCCTGACCGACCGCGACGGCGCGCGCATCGCCGCCGCCGATCCCGACAGCGGCGAAGTACCGCTGGTCATCCTCGAAGATCCCCGCCAGGCGCTGGCCTATGCTGCCGCGCTGTGGTTCGGAACCCAGCCCGATACCGTGGTGGCGGTCACCGGCACCAACGGCAAGACCTCGGTTGCGACCTTCGCGCGCCAGATTTGGCTGGCGATGGGGATCGAGGCGGTGAATATCGGCACGACGGGCGTCGAGGGCTCGTACTCGGCGCCGCTGGCGCACACCACGCCCGAGCCGATCACCCTGCACCGCATCCTGTCGCAGATCGCCAATGAAGGGATCAGCCACGCGGCGATGGAGGCCTCCTCGCACGGGCTGGAGCAGCGCCGCCTCGACGGCGTCCGGCTAAGCGCGGCAGGCTTTACCAATTTTTCCCAGGATCATCTGGACTATCACGACAGCTTCGAGGCCTATTTCGCGGCCAAGGCCGGGCTCTTCGACCGGGTGCTGCCCGAGGACGGCACGGCTGTCGTCAACATCGATGATCCCGCCGGCCCCGAAATCGCCGAGATCGCGCTTGATCGCGGTTGCGATCTTCTCACCGTCGGCCGTGCGCCCGATGCCGCCTTGCGGATCCGTGCGCAGCGCTTCGACGCCACCGGGCAAGAGGTGCGCTTTGAGTGGAACGGTGAGGCCCGCCAGGCCCGTCTGCACCTGATCGGGGGCTTTCAGGCCGAAAACGCGCTGGTGGCGGCCGGTCTGTGCATCGCGTCGGGTGCCGAGCCCGACGAGGTGTTCCAGGCGCTTGGCTTGCTGGGCACCGTGCGCGGGCGCATGCAGCTTGCCGCGACCCGGCAGAACGGGGCGACGGTCTTTGTCGACTACGCGCACACGCCGGACGCGCTGAAGACGGCGCTGACGGCGCTGCGCCCGCATGCGCTGGGCAATCTGGTGGTGGTCTTCGGCGCCGGCGGGGACCGCGATACATCGAAACGCGCGCTGATGGGCGAGGCGGCGGCGCGCTATGCCGACATCGCGATCGTAACGGACGACAATCCGCGATCTGAGGATCCCGATATGATCCGCGCCATGGTCATGGCCGGCTGCCCGGACGCAAACAATGTCGGCGATCGCGCCGAGGCCATTTTGCGCGGCATCGACCTTCTGGGCCCGGGCGACGCGCTTTTGATCGCTGGCAAGGGGCACGAGACCGGGCAGATCGTCGGCGATGATGTCTTTCCCTTCGACGATGCCGAGCAGGCCAGCGTCGCGGTCTCCGCGCTGGACGGCGGCGGTTCATGACGGCGCTCTGGACAGCCGCAGAGGCTGCGGCCGCCACCGGCGGGCGCACCAGCGGCAACTGGACTGCGCGGGGGGTCTCGATCGACACCCGCACGATTTGCCCCGGCGATCTTTTCGTTGCGCTGAAGGACATACGCGACGGGCACGACTTCGTGGCCGGCGCGCTGGAAAAAGGCGCGGCGGCGGCGCTTGTCTCGCGCCGGCCGGAAGGCGTGGCCAAGGACGTGCCGCTTCTTGAGGTGCAGGATGTGCTGGCGGGACTGGAGGCTCTGGGCCGCGCCGGCCGCGCCCGGTGCAGTGGCCGTGTGGTCGCGATTACCGGCTCGGCGGGCAAGACCTCGACCAAGGAGATGCTGCGCGATGTCCTGTCCGGGCAGGGGCGCACCCTTGTCGCCGAGGCCAGCTATAACAACCACTGGGGCGTGCCGTTGACACTCGCGCGGATGCCAGCCGACACCGAGTATGCGGTGATCGAGGTGGGTATGAATGCGCCGAAAGAGATCGCTCCGCTGGCAAAACTGGCACGCCCGCATGTCGCCTTGATCACCACCGTCGCGCCGGCCCATCTTGCGGCCTTTGAAAGCATCGGCGGGATAGCGGCCGAAAAAGCGGATATTTTCCAGGGACTTGAAGCGGGTGGAACGGCAATATTCAACGGCGATATCGAGCAGCCGGCTTTGGGAATCGTCGAAAAGGCCGCCCAAGCCTGCGGCGGGCCGGTGCGCCGCTTTGGCACGGCCGAGGGGTGCGACTATCGCCTGAAAGACCTGAAGATGACCGAATGGACCAGCGTGGTGCGCGCCGCCGGGCCGGGCGGGCAGCCGCTTCTCTTCAAGATCGGTGCGCCGGGGCGGCATTTCGCCATGAACGCATTGGCGGTCTTGGCGGTAGTGGATGCGCTGGGGCTTGATGCCGACGTCGCGGCCAGCGATTTTGGCCGCTGGGCGCCGCCCGCCGGACGTGGCACCCGTGAGACCATCGTTCTCGACATCGTCGAGGACGACATGACGATCGACCTTATTGATGACGCCTTCAACGCAAATCCCGCCTCGATGGCGGTGGCGCTCGAGGTGTTGGCCGCCTGCCGCCCGGTGGACGGCATCGGCCGGGTTTCGCGCGGGCGCCGGATCGCGGTGCTGGGCGACATGCTGGAGTTGGGCGAACGCGAGCTTGATCTGCACGCCCAGATCGCCCGCTTGCCCTGGATCGAGGGGATCGAGCAGATCCATTGCGTCGGCCCCCGAATGGAGGCGCTTTGGAACGCTCTGCCCGGCTCCAAGCGCGGCGTCCATGTCGGCGCGGCAGAGGATTTGACGGGCCGGGTGCACACGCTTGTCGATGCCGGCGATGTGGTGCTGGTCAAGGGATCGAAGGGCAGCCGCGTGTCGAGTGTGGTTGACGCAATCCGAAAATTGGGCCATCGCCGCTCAAGACAGGAAGAAGGGGCCGACTGATGCTGTTCTGGCTGACAGAGTTTTCCGATGGGGGCGACGTTTTCAACCTGTTTCGCTACATCACGTTTCGGGCGGGCGGGGCGTTCTTCACCGCGCTGGTCTTCGGCTTCATATTCGGCAAGCCGCTGATCAACTTGCTGCGCCGGCGCCAGAAACATGGCCAGCCGATCCGCGATGACGGCCCCGAAAGCCATCTTGTCACCAAGGCCGGTACACCGACCATGGGCGGGCTCTTGATCCTGTCGGCGCTGCTCTTTTCCACGCTGCTCTGGGCGCGGCTCGACAACGGGTTTGTCTGGCTGATCCTCTTCGTGACGGCCTCTTTCGGCGCGATCGGCTTTGCCGACGACTACGCCAAGGTGACCAAGAACAATGTCACCGGTGTCTCGGGCCGGGTGCGCTTCGGGATCGGGCTGATCGTGGCCGCGATCGCGGGCTACTGGGCGGCGATGCTGCATCCTGACGATCTGTCTTTCCGGCTGGCGCTGCCGGTCTTCAAGAACGTGCTGTTGAATCTCGGCCTGATCTTCGTGCCCTTCGCGATGATCGTGATCGTGGGGGCGGCCAATTCGGTGAACCTGACGGACGGGCTTGACGGGCTTGCGATCATGCCGGTGATGATCGCCGCCGGCACCCTGGGCGTGATCGCCTACGCTGTGGGGCGGGTCGACTTCACCGAGTACCTCGACGTTCACTACGTGCCGGGGACGGGCGAGATCCTGATCTTCACCGCCGGGCTGTTCGGCGGCGGGCTGGGTTTCCT
>JABDLJ010000023.1 GCA_013003075.1 Paracoccaceae bacterium | reverse complement strand
TGATCGACATTGTTGTCGCGAACACTGACCTGCATGTGGTTGTCACCACCTTTCTAAGTTAGAGTTGCAAGAATTGCAGGAAGTGGCCGTATAGCAAACACGTTCTATCTTGTCTACCGCATTGCCTTTGGTGGAGTATCCAATGACCAACCCGACCCGGACCGCCCGCGACGCCCTGTTGGATGCTGCGCTGCCGCACGTGCCTTTCGACGGCTGGTCGGATGCCACGTTCGACGCGGCGATCAAGGACAGCGAGGTCGATCCGACGCTGGCGCATACCCTGTTTCCAAAGCGCGGCGTCGATCTTGCGCTGGCGCTGCATGCGCGTGGCGACGAAGTGATGGCGAAACGGCTGCGAGAGGCTGACCTGTCCGAATTGCGGTTTCGGGACCGTGTGGCTACCGCGATCCGCTACCGGATCGAGGCCGCGCACAGCAAGGATACCGTGCGCCGCGGCTCGACGCTCTTTGCGCTGCCCCAGAACGCCGCGTCCGGCGCCAAGGCGCTGTGGGACACCGCAGATGCGATCTGGACCGCGCTGGACGATGCATCCACCGATTACAACTGGTACACCAAGCGCGCTACGCTTTCGGGCGTCTACGGGGCGTCGGTGCTTTTCTGGCTTGGCGACGACAGCACGGACTGCAAGGACACCTGGGAATTCGTCGACCGCCGCATCGATGACGTCATGGAGATCGAAAAGGCCAAGGGCTGGGCCAAATCCAACGCGGTCATGAAAGCGCTTGGCGCAGGTCCGGCCTGGCTGGCCTCGAAGGTCCAGGCGCCGGCGAAAATGCCGCGCATGGACATCCCCGGCGTCTTTACCGCACAGCCGGACGAGCCCGACACCCAAACCAAGTAGCATTCCGCCGGCAGGTTCTGCCGCGCCCGGTTGCCGACACCTAGCGTCCGGGCATCGCGCTGCGGCGCACGCCGCCATTCTCCCAGCCGTCGATCATCGCAACAGCCTCATCGGCGGTTTCCACGAAACGGAAGAGTTTCAGATCCTCATTTGAAATCGTGCCCGCATCGGCCAGCGCCTCCCAATTGACGATTTTGCGCCAGAACGCCTCGCCAAACAGCAGAATTGGCACCTCTTCCATCCGCCCGGTCTGGATCAGGGTGAGCGATTCAAAAAGCTCGTCGAGCGTGCCGAAGCCGCCGGGAAAGACCACCACGGCTCGGGCGCGCATCAGAAAGTGCATCTTGCGGATGCCGAAATAGTGGAAGTTGAAGCACAGCTCCGGCGTGACGTACTCATTTGGCGCCTGCTCATGCGGCAGCACGATGTTCAGGCCAATCGACACGCCCCCGGCGTCCATTGCGCCGCGATTGCCGGCCTCCATGACGCCGGGCCCGCCGCCGGTGACGATCACGTCCTCGCGGTGCCCGTTCTTCTTGGACCGCTCGGTCATGATCCGGGCAAACGTCCGCGCCTCCTCGTAGTAGCGCGACAGATCGGCAAGCGTCTTGGTGCGGGCGCCGTCCTTGCTGTCGGGCGCTGGAATGCGCGCGCCGCCGAAGAGAACGATGGTGCTTTCTACGCCAAATTCGCTCATGCCCATCTCGGGCTTCAGAAGCTCCAGTTGAAGCCGCACCGGCCGCAACTCGTCGCGGCAGAGGAAGTCAGGATCGTCAAATGCCAGCCTGTACGCCGGCGCGCGCGTTTGCGGCGTGTCGGGAATGGTATGCGATGACTCGCGATCCTCATGAGCATCGCGGAATACACCGATGCGGTCGTCTTTCATTTGCATGTCCCAAGCTGCATTGCGCCAAACGTCCTTACGGCTTATAGGCTCGGCCACGCCGTTGCCAGACACGATTGGGGGAGAACCATGTCGAACGAACAGCTTGAAGCCGCAATCGAAGCTGCGTGGGACAACCGCGATGCGATCACGCCCGCAACGACCGGCGAGGCGCGCGAGGCGATCGAAGATACGCTTAGCGCACTCGATGGCGGCGGCCTGCGCGTGGCCGAGCGCGGCGACGACGGCACATGGGATGTCAACCAATGGGCCAAGAAGGCGGTTCTTCTGGGGTTTCGCCTCAAGGACATGGAAATCCAGGACGGCGGTCCACAGGGCGGCGGCTGGTGGGACAAGGTCGACAGCAAGTTCAAGGGCTGGGGCGAGAGCCAGTGGAAGTCCGCAGGCTTTCGCGCGGTGCCCAGCTGCGTCGTTCGCAAATCCGCCTTCATCGCGCCGGGCGTGGTGCTGATGCCTTCCTTCGTCAACCTCGGCGCTTATGTCGATGAAGGCACGATGGTCGATACCTGGGCCACCGTGGGATCCTGCGCACAGATCGGCAAGAACGTGCACCTTTCGGGCGGCGTCGGGATCGGCGGTGTGCTGGAGCCAATGCAGGCCGGCCCCACCATCATCGAGGATAATTGCTTTATCGGCGCGCGCTCGGAAGTCGTGGAAGGCTGCATCGTTCGCGAAGGTTCGGTTCTGGGAATGGGGGTCTTCATCGGCCAATCCACCAAGATCGTCGATCGCGAAAGCGGAGAGGTCATGTACGGCGAAGTGCCGCCCTATTCGGTTGTGGTCGCCGGCTCGATGCCGTCCAAGGGCGGGATCAACCTTTATTGCGCGGTGATCGTGAAACGGGTCGATGAGCGCACACGCTCAAAGACCGGAATCAACGAACTTCTGCGCGACTAAATCTTGTCCGCCGCTCGGTCGGCTTCCTTATTGCCTTGCCGCACCAGTCGGTAAGCTAGCGGCATGATTGCCGCCGGGTAATGAACACGCGCGGCACGGATCTCCGGGGCGGTGGGTCAGGGCGCTTCCCGGGGCAGTCAAGGCGATGGTCTGCTTGACTTTGCAGGCCAGCCGTCGCACCTCGGCGGCATGGCGAAATCTGACAAACCCCACCACGTCTACACGCTCGTGGTCGAAGTTGGCCGCAAAGAGGGCGATGATCTTCCGCCCAAGGCCACCGGCGCCGGGCTGGTCTGCTATGCAAGCGGCGTCGACGAAGCCGAAGCGGTGCGCGAGACCGTAGCCGTGCTGAAGCAAGCCGGGCTCGCACCGCTCGATGTCACGGGGTACGGCGCGCTTGATGACCGGCTCGCGGATGGCGAGACGATCCCCTCAGAAGAGCGCGCCCTGATGGGCCGGGCGCTCAACGAGAACGCGGTGATCGTGACGCAGATGACGCCCTTCTTTGAAGACAGCACGGGCTAGACAGGCATGCCCGCGCATTGCAGCCGGAAAGCGGTCACGCTATCGCTGTCCTCATGAAACCGCATGGCCCCATCGACCCCGTCGCGCTGACCGCCGATCTGATCCGGTGCGCTTCTGTGACGCCCAAGGACGAAGGCGCGCTGGGCGTTGTTTCGGCTGCCTTGTCGCGAGCCGGCTTTGCCTGCACCCGCGTCGACCGCGGAGGGATAGGAAACCTCTTTGCCCGCTGGGGAGACAAGGGACATGCCAGAAGCTTCGGCTTCAACGGGCACACCGATGTCGTGCCGGTGGGCGATCTGGCGGACTGGACGCACGGGCCCTTCGATGCCGATATCGACGAAGGCCAGATCTGGGGGCGCGGTGCGGCGGATATGAAATCGGGCGTCGCCGCATTCGTCGCCGCCGCTATCGACATGGTCGGTCAGCACCCGCCCGACGGCGCGATCGTGCTTGCGATCACCGGAGACGAAGAGGGCGATGCGCAGCACGGCACCACAGCGCTTCTGGACTGGATGGCACAGGAGGGCGAAGCGATGAGCGTTTGCCTGGTGGGTGAGCCGACCTGCCCGAATTCTATGGGCGAGATGATGAAGATCGGTCGCCGCGGATCGATGACGGCATACGTGACCGCGACGGGCGTGCAAGGCCATGCGGCCTATCCCCACCGGGCGCGCAATCCGGTTCCTGCCATGGCCCGGCTCATGGACCGTCTTGCCTCAAAAGAGCTGGATGCCGGGACTACGCATTTCGATGCATCCACCCTTGCGGTGACCACGATCGACACCGGCAATCCGGCCAATAACGTCATCCCGTCGCAAATCCGGGCAACGGTCAATATCCGGTTCAACGACACGCACAGCTCAGCCAGCCTCAGCGACTGGGTGCGCGGGGAAGCCGACGCTGTTGCGGCAGAGACAGAGATCGCCTTTAACACGCGCTTTCAGGTCTCCGGCGAAAGCTTTCTGACGCCGCCGGGGCCGCTTTCGGATCTCGTCGCGAGCGCGGTCGAGGCAGAGACCGGCCAGCGCCCGGCCTATTCGACATCCGGCGGCACATCGGATGCGCGGTTCGTCAAGGATCACTGCCCCGTCGTCGAATTCGGCCTTGTCGGGCGGACCATGCACCAGGTCGACGAGCGGGTGGAAGTCGCGCATATCCGGCAGCTCAAGTCGATCTATGGCCGCATCCTGCACGACTACTTTGCCTGACACGCGCATACCGCCAGTAAAGCCGCCGCAGACGCGCCATTTTCTGGGCGCGCACCTGACGACGGGGCATGACGCCGCGCGGCCGGCGTGCTAGCCAGTCGGTATGGTGCGCATTCCCTCTCAAGACGAAATCCTGGCCTGGATTTCCGACAATCCCGGCAAAAGCTCCAAGCGCGATATCGCCAAGGCGTTCGGCATCAAAGGCTCTGACCGGATCGAGCTGAAGCGCGTCCTGAAGGCGCTCGAGGCCGAGGGCCACTTGGAAAAGCGCCGCAAAACCTATCGTGATCCCGATCGTTTGCCACCGGTTTCGGTCGTCGAGATAAAGCCGCCCTCGGCTGACGGCGATCTTTTCGCGCGTCCGCTGGAATGGCGGGGCGAGGGCCCCGAGCCTGTAATCGCGATGATCCTGCGCGCCTCCGATCCAGCGCTAGGGCAGGGCGACCGGATCCTTGCGCGCCTAACGTCTGTAGATGGCGATGGCTACGGCTATGAGGGGCGCCTGATCCGGCGGATCGGCAGTAACCCGCTGCGCATTCTCGGTGTGTTTCGCAAGACATCCGAAGGCGGCCGCATCGTGCCCATCGACAAAGGCGCCGACCGGCAATGGCGGGTAGCGACAGACGCTGACCTCTCGGCGCAAGATGGCGAGCTGGTCGAAGCCGAGCAGTCCGGCCCAAAGGACCGGCTGGGTCTGCCGCGGGCCCGGATCCTGTCGCGGCTTGGCGATCCGTCGGCGCCCAAGGCGGTCTCGCTGATTGCGATCCACCAACACGGTATCCCAGATGCGTTTTCCGACGATGCGATTGGCGAAGCCGACGCGATGGTTCCGGCGGATCTGGCGGAACGGACGGACCTTCGGGAGCTTGCGCTGATCACCATCGATCCTTCGGATGCTCGCGATCACGACGATGCCTGCTGGGCCGAGGCCGACGACGATCCGGCCAACCCCGGCGGCCATATCATTTGGGTCGCCATCGCCGATGTCGCGCATTACGTCACGCCCGGCAGCGCGCTTGACCGCGCCGCGCGGTCCCGAGGCAATTCCACCTATTTCCCCGACCGCGTTGTGCCGATGTTGCCCGACCGGCTTTCGGGCGATCTTTGCTCGTTGCACGAAGGGGTCGAGCGCGCCTGTATCGCGGTGCGTCTGCAGATTTCTGCCAGCGGACAAAAGCTGGGCCAGCGTTTCGTGCGCGGCCTGATGCGCTCACGTGCGAGCCTCAACTACGTCGAGGTGCAGGCGGCGCAGGATGGCGATGCCAACGAGGCCTGCGCGCCTTTGCTGAAGCCGGTGATCAACCCGCTTTTTGCCGCCTACAAGGCCTTGGTGCAGGCGCGCGCGGCGCGTCAACCGCTCGATCTCGATCTGCCCGAGCGACGGATCGAGCTTTCCGAAGACGGACGGGTCACCTCGATCAACTTTCGCGACCGGCTGGACGCGCACCGCATGATCGAGGAATTCATGATCCTGGCGAATGTCGCGGCGGCCGAGGTGCTGCATTCCAAGCGACAGCCGCTGCTGTACCGCGTGCATGAAGAGCCCTCGCCGGAAAAGCTGAACGCCTTGCGCGAAATCGCCGGCAGCGCCGGCCTGACGCTGGCCAAGGGACAGGTGCTGCAGACCCGCCACCTCAACGCGCTGCTTGCGGCGGCCGAGAATACCGACCATGACGAGCTGATCAACATGGCAACCCTGCGGTCGATGACCCAGGCCTATTATGATCCGGTCAACCTCGGCCATTTCGGGTTGGCACTGAAGGCGTACGCGCATTTCACATCGCCGATCCGGCGCTACTCCGATCTGGTTGTGCACCGCGCCCTGATCGCGGCCCATGTCTGGGGCGACGATGGCTTGGGTGCGCAGGACATCGAGGCGCTGGCCGAGACCGCGCAACACATCTCGGACACCGAACGTCGCTCGATCGCGGCAGAACGCGACACGACGGACCGTTACCTGGCCGCATACCTGTCCGAGCGGGTCGGAACCGAACTGACCGGCCAGATCTCCGGCATTGCGCGCTTCGGCGCCTTCGTGAAGCTCGATGAAACCGGCGCCGATGGTTTGGTGCCAATTCGCTCCATCGGACGCGAGTTCTTCCATTTCGATCGCGAAGCACAAACCCTGATGGGCGCCGATACCGGCACGGTGATTTCCATCGGCCAGCGCGTGACCGTGCGCCTGACCGAAGCGATCCCCGTCACCGGCGGTCTGATGCTGGAACTGCTGGAGCTGGAAGACAGCATTCTGCCCGCCGGCGGCCCAAAAGCCCGCGCATCGCGAAAGTCCGCCGGCGGACGGCGGCCCGGTGCAGGAAAGGGTGGCAAGAAAAAGGGCAAGCCCGCCCGGCGCACTGTAAAACGCCGCCGCTAGCAAAGGCCCGCCTGCCGTACGCTTGCGGGTTTGTGCCAGGCTCGTTTTGCGCTAATCTCACCCAAGAGCAGTCGAATTATGACACAGGTGATCTCATGCAACGCGCAGCGGCCGCACTGGGGGTTCTGGCGATTTGCCTTCCGGTCGTCGGGCAGGGATTTGCGCCCGATCGCTCGCCGCGTCCGCAATTGCGGATCGAGGCGGGGTTAGGCATGGCCACGCCGGCTTCGGTGTCAAACAAGGGATTTGAGCGCTGGATATCCGGCTTTCGCGGCCGGGCCCTGCGGCAAGGCATCGCGCCGGCGGTGTTCGATGCGTCCTTCGGGGGCATCCGCTACAACACCAACGTGATCGAACGAGATCGCAACCAGTCGGAATTCACCAAGCAGATCTGGGAATATCTTGACAGCGCGGTCTCGGTCACCCGGGTGCGCAACGGACGCGCGGCGCTGAAAGAGCATCGCAAGCTTCTTGCAGAAATAGAGGCGCGGTACGGCGTCGAGGCAGAGCTCGTCGTGGCCGTCTGGGGGCTCGAAAGCGCCTATGGCAGTTTTCGCGGCGACACACCCGTGATCGAGGCGCTGGCGACGCTGGCCTTTGACGGGCGACGCGGCAAGTTCTTCGAAGAGCAGCTTCTCGCGGCGCTGAAAATCGTGCAGGCTGGTGACGTGCCACCGGATCGCATGACCGGCTCCTGGGCGGGTGCGATGGGGCACACTCAGTTCATTCCGACCTCCTATCTGGCCTACGCGCAGGATTTTCGCGGCGATGGCCGGCGCGATATCTGGTCGGACGATCCAACCGACGCGCTGGCCTCGACTGCGGCGTATCTCGCGCGGTTCGGCTGGAGGAAAGGACAGCCCTGGGGCGTCGAGGTCACCCTGCCGCGCGGCTTTGACTATGGGCTGACCGGCGAGCGCATCAAGAAACCGGCCAGCCAATGGGCAAGGCTGGGCGTACGGGATGCCGAGGGCGGCGCGGTCGGGGATTTCGGGCGCGCATCAATCCTGCTTCCGGCCGGCGCGCAGGGCGCGGCGTTCATGATCTTTGACAATTTCCACGTGATCGAGCGTTATAACACCGCCGACGCCTACGTGATCGGCGTTGGCCACCTGAGCGATCGGATTGCCGGTGGCGGGCCGCTGAAAGCTTCCTGGCCTGTGGGTGACAGGCCGCTACGGTTTTCCGAAAAGCAGGAAATGCAACGGCGGCTGACCCGCGCAGGGTTCAATGCCGACGGTGTCGACGGGATCATCGGGCCGAACACGATCGCCGCGATCCGTGCCTATCAGAAATCTGTCGGGATGATCCCGGATGGCTATGCCAGCTACGAGATCCTGCGCCGCTTGCGCTAGGGCCGGGATGCCCGCCCTTGGCGGGCCTGCCTCCGGCGGAGGTATTTGGAGCCAGATGAAAAGAGCCCTTCCAGAAAGGCTCCACGCCCCGCCTGATCTTCAGACGAGGCGTTTCACCTGGCGCGGTCATCGGCGCCTCCGCCTGTACCGCAGATCGGGTTTCGCATTTCTCGGTTAATGGTCTCCTAATTCATCTGGCTCCAAATACCTCCGCCGGAGGCATGAAAGTCCGGCCGTAGGCCGGTCAGTCCTGCAGCGCTGCAGGCGCGGTGATCATGCCGGGTGTGAGCCGGTCACGCAAAAAGGCCATGGGATGCTTGCGCAGGGTCAGGCGCATCGAGACGTAATCCTCCACCACCTCTTCGCCTTGTGTCATTGCCCTCAGATGAACCGCAGGCTCCACGATCGCCTCGCCATCCAGATCTCCGGCAAACAGCGGCAGCGGCTTTGCCGCCGAGAGGGCCTTGGCGGCCCAAAGCGCCTCACGCCTGGGAAGCCCCAGGGCGGCAAAAACATCCGCCTCGCTCAAAATGCGCAAGCTGCGGGGATCGACGCCGGCGCGGCGCCAGACATCCTCGACGCTCTGGTACCCGTTGCCTCGCGCCGCGGTGATCCAGGTGGCTTCTTCCTCGCGCATCGACTTTATTTGCCGAAATCCCAACCGCAGCGCCAGACCCCCTTCGCCGTCGGGCTCCATCGCGTTGTCCCAATAGGACCGGTTGATACAGACCGGCAGAACCACGACCCCGTGTGCGCGGGCATCGCGCACGATCTGCGCCGGGGCATAAAACCCCATCGGCTGCGCGTTCAGCAGGGCGCAGGCGAAGATCCCGGGATGATGCTTTTTCAGCCAGGCCGAGGCGTAGACCAGCAGGGCGAAACTGGCCGCATGGCTTTCGGGAAACCCGTATGAGCCGAACCCCTCGATTTGCGAAAAGCACCGTGCGGCGAAATCCTTGTCATAGCCGTTCTCGCGCATCCCCTTCATGAAACGGCCGCGAAATTCCGACACGTTGCCGTGTTTCTTGAAGGTCGCCAGCGAGCGGCGCAGCCGGTCGGCTTCTTGAGGTTCGAACCCCGCGCCGATGATCGCAATCTGCATCGCCTGCTCCTGAAAAAGCGGCACTCCCAGCGTCTTGCCCAGTACTGCGCCCAGCGCGTCCGAGGGAAACTGCACCTCTTCCTCGCCATTGCGGCGGCGCAGGTAGGGGTGAACCATATCGCCCTGAATGGGCCCGGGACGGATGATCGCCACCTCGATTACCAGATCGTAGAAGGTGCGCGGCCTCATCCGCGGCAGAAAATTCATCTGCGCCCGGCTTTCCACCTGAAAGACACCCAGGCTATCTGCCTCGCACAGCATGTCGTAGACCGCCGGATCCTCGGGCGGCAGCGTCGCCAGCGAATAGTCGATCTGATGATGCTGGCCGATCAGATCGAAGGCCTTGCGGATGCAGGTCAGCATCCCCAGCGCCAGGACATCCACCTTCAGGATCCCCAGCGCATCGATATCATCCTTGTCCCAGGGGGTGACCGTGCGGTCCTCCATCGTGGCGTTTTCGATCGGCACCAACTCGTCCAGCCGGCCCTCGGTCATGATGAAACCACCCACGTGTTGCGACAGGTGTCGGGGAAAGCCCTGCACTTCGTAGATCAGCTCCATCGTCTGGGCGAGCCGCTTGTCAGAGGGGTCAAGGCCGATCTCGCGCAGCCGCTGATCTTCCAGCCCGGAGGTCGAGAAGAACCCCCAAAGCTGCGACGAGATCGCGCCGATCGTGTCCTCGGTCAGCCCCATGGCGCGGCCGACCTCGCGGATCGCCCGCTTGCCGCGATAATGGATCACCGTCGCGCAAAGCCCGGCCCGTTCGCGGCCATAGCGCTGATAGATATGCTGGATCACTTCTTCGCGCCGCTCATGCTCGAAGTCGACGTCGATATCGGGGGGCTCGTTGCGGGCCTCCGAGACGAAGCGCTCGAACACCATCGTGCCGATCTCGGGGCTGACCGAGGTCACGCCCAGGCAATAGCACACCACCGAATTGGCAGCCGAGCCGCGTCCCTGGCACAAAATCCCGCGCGAGCGGGCAAAGGCGACCACGTCATGGACCGTCAGGAAGTAGGGCTCGTAACGCAGCTTGCCGATCAGCGTCAGCTCGTGCTCCAGCATGCCGCGAACCTTCTGGGGCGCCCCGGAGGGGTAGCGCCATTTCAGCCCGGCATGGGACAGCCGCCGCAACCGCTCTGCGGGGCTTTCGCCCCCTGACACCTCGGATGGGTATTCATAGCGCAGTTCATCGAGGGAAAACTGCAAGCGTGCGGCGATCTCCGCCGCCCGGTCTACAGCGTCTTCAAAGCCCGCAAAAAGCCGCCGCATCTGAGGCTCAGAGCGCAGCCGCGTCTCGCTGTTGGCCAGCGCCGCGCGGCCCAGGGCGTCAACCCGCACGCCTTTGCGGACCGCCGTCAGCACGTCCGTCAGCTTGCGGCGCGCGCCGTGATGCATGATCGGCGCGGCCGAGGCGACGCAGTCCAGACCAAGCCGTTCTGCAGCCCCGGCCAGGCGGCCAAAGCGCAGCTTGTCCTGCCCGTCATAGCGCGGCGTCAGAAGCAGGTGGCACTGGCCCGGAAACGCGCGCAGCAGGCGTTCTGCGCTGTCTTGCCAGCCCTCGGTGCCGGGATGGATGAGAAGCTCCAACCCTGCCCCCCAGCGCAGCAGATCCTCGAATTTCAGTGCGCAATGGCCCTTCTCGGCGCGCAGCCGCCCGGCCGAGATCAACCGGCATAGCCGGCCCCAGGCGGCGCGGTCGCGGGGCAGGGCGGTAACTGTAAACCCCGATATCAGGATGATCCGCGCGCCCGGGATCAGCCGCGGCGTGCAGTAAAGATCCACCCCCCTCTGCGGCGCAAGGCCGGGCGGAACGGGCGGGCCGATGGGATCGGCATCGGCCTTGCGCCGCAAGTCCACCTGCCGCGCCACCTCGCGCGCGGCGGTATGCGCGCGCACGATCCCGGCCACGGAATTGTCATCGGTGATCGCGATCGCGGGGATGCCCAGAAGCGCGGCCCGCTGGACATATTCCTCGGGGTGCGACCCGCCGGTCAGGAAGGTGAAATTCGATGTGACGCTCAGTTCGGCAAACATGGGACTCAGGAGTATATTCACGTTTTGTTCTTATTGGGAGTCCGAAAAGGCCCCCAAGAAAGACCACGCTGGACGGGGCCCGGAACCGCCGACTATTCGGGCGCGCGCAGCTTCATCATCAGGTAGATGTTGTAGCGGCAGAACACGTCCGCGTTCCGGCTTTGCTCGAACAGGCGCTGGGCCAGCCGCTGGCGCCGACGCTTGGACAGTGCGGCCGCGATGATCCGGTGCAAGACCCAGCGCGACTTGGGGCGTTTCAGCGCCATCTCATCGTCGATCCGCATCGCGGCAAGGCCGAAGACGTTGTAAAGCCCTTGCTCCAGATCGACCGAGGCGGCGACCGACCGGGTGATATCTTCCTCGAACTCGGTCTGAAACGGCAGATCCGCCAGCGCTGCGCGGAATGTCTCCACGAAATGCCCGCCGCCGACCGTGCTGCTGGGCTGGCCTCTGTAGTCAGGCGTGCGAAAACAATCGGCCAGGATCACGTGGCCGCCCGGCCTCAGCAGAGTAAGGCATTTCGGCAGGCCCTCGGATAGCGGAATATATTGGAAGCTTTCCGAGAATAGGCAAAGGTCAAAGCGTTCGGTCGCCTGCAGGTCCTCAAACATCATCTCGTGAACGACGGCCTGCGGCGCCTGCGCCCGGCAGCGGCTGGCAAGGTAGGCCGAGGGCACGACGATCTCGACCTCGTGGCCCAGCGCAACCAGCTTCTTGGCCGTCTCGCCGGCGCCGCCGCCGATATCGAGAATGCGCAAAGGCCCCTCTGGCAACAGCCCGAACAGCTTCTCGGTATAGGCGTCCTGCGCTGCACGCAGGTTCGAGGCCGTGACTTCAAGCCCGTCCCAAAGCCCGTAGTGAAGGTTTTCAGCGCCGGTGAGCCACCTGATGAAGCTCAGCCCCACATCCAGTCCGATGGACCGCGTATCGATTTTCTGCCCCATAGGGGCCGTGTACCGAAGCACGCAATGTCAGGGAAGCAAAAAAGGTTAGAGCGAAGGGCGCAACGCGCTCAGCGCCGCGCTGTAGACGTTGCGCTTGAAGGGAACGATATGGTTCAGCACATCGTCGGGGTTCATCCAGCGCCAGCGCGAGAATTCGGGATGCTCGACCTCGATGTTGATGTCCCGGTCTTGCCCCAGAAAACGGACAAGAACCCATTTCTGGCGTTGCCCGCGATAGCGCCCCTTCCAGATCCTGGGCACGATGTCGTGCGGCAGATCATAGGCGATCCAGTCGTCGGTTTCGGCCACGATCTGCGTCAGATCGGCCGGAACGCCGGTTTCCTCGCCCAGCTCGCGCAAGGCTGCCTGTTGCGGGGTCTCGCCGTCGTCGATGCCGCCCTGCGGCATTTGCCAGGCGCCGGGCGTGTCGATCCGCTCTCCAACGAAAAGCTGGCCGCGCATGTCGGCCAGCATCACGCCCACGCAGGGGCGATACGGCAGGCGGGCAATCTCTTCTGGTGTCATGCCGCCTGCCGCTTGGGTTCATGCGCGCCCAAGATCACTCACTCGGGCCGATGGCCGAAAGTCCTTTCAGGATGTCGATCGCATAGGCCAGCTGATAGTCCTCCTCGCGCAGTTTGGCGGCCTCTTCGGCCTTGGCGCGGTCGGCTTCGATCTGGCGGATCTCATCCTCGGTCAGGCTGTCGTTGTTCAGGCTGCCGCGCAGATCGGCCTCGGACCGGCCGCGGCGCGTGGTTTCCTCTTCATCCTCGGGATTGGTTTCAACGCGCGGTGGCTGCTCGACGACGATATCGGGGGAGACCCCGAGCGCCTGGATCGAACGCCCGGACGGTGTGTAGTACCGCGCGGTCGTCAGGCGCATCGCGCCGTCCTGCCGCAGCGGCATCACCGACTGGACAGAGCCTTTGCCGAAGCTCTTGGTGCCGACGACGATCGCCCGGCGGTGATCCTGCAACGCGCCGGCGACGATCTCGGAAGCCGAGGCCGAGCCGCCGTTGATCAGCACCACGATGGGCTTGCCGTCGATCAGATCGCCATCGGTTGCGTTGAACCGGTCGCCATCCTGCGGATCGCGGCCCCGGGTCGATACGATCTCACCGGCATCGAGGAAGGCATCGGACACCCGGATCGCCTGATTCAGCAGACCGCCGGGGTTGTTGCGCATGTCGATCACGACACCGTTGATGTTTTCCAGCCCGCCAAGGCTTTCGATCTCTTCGGCCAGCCCGTCCTTGAGGTTGGGATAGGTCTGGTCGTTGAACGTCGTCACGCGCAGGACGACCGTATCACCGACAGTGCGGTGGCGTACGGCGGTCAGCCGGATCGTATCGCGGATCAGCGAGACGTCGAACGGCTCTGGATTGTCCTCGCGGACAACGGTGATCACGATCTCAGAGCCGATCGGCCCGCGCATCATCTCTACGGCGTCATCCAGGGTCAGGCCGAGAAGGCTTTCACCATCGACATGGGTGATGAAATCGCCCGCTTCGATCCCGGCGTCCTCGGCGGGTGTGCCGTCCATCGGTGCCACGACTTTCACGAAACCCTCTTCCTGGGTCACCTCGATGCCAAGCCCGCCGAACTGGCCGCGGGTCTGCACGCGCATCGCGGCAGCGTCATCGGGCGACAGGTAGCTGGAGTGCGGATCAAGCGAGGTCAGCATCCCGTCGATCGCCGCTTCGATCAGCTCTTCTTCGTCGACCTCTTCGACATATTGCGCGCGAATGCGCTCGAAGATATCGCCGAACAGATCAAGCTGTTCATAGACGGACGCCTTGCGCCCGGCCTCCTGCGCCAGCAGCGGACCGGCGACTTGGGTGGTCACCAAGGCTCCGGTCAAGATGCCGCCAATGGCTGCCAAAAGAAACTTTTTCATGCGTCTCGTCCTATTTTGCGACCCCGGCGAACCAATCCTGCGGATCGACCGGGGTTTGCTCTTCCCTCAGCTCTATATAGAGCGTTTCTGTACGATCTTGACCACCGCCATTAACGGCATCGATCAAAATCTCTTGTGCGACCGGCATTGTGCCACCCATCTGCCCTAGTGGCGCGCCTGCGCGGGCCACGTCGCCGATTGACCCGTAAACCTCTTTCAATCCCGCGATTATAAGTAGATAGCCCGCATCGGGCTCGATAATAATGACATTTCCGTAATCCAGCAGCGGGCCCAGGTAGCGAATCGTCGCAGGCCAGGGCGCGGTGACCAATGCGCGGGGCCGCGCAGCGATCAGCAGCCCCGGCCGGCGGACCCCCGCCGCATCGGCGTCATTGAACCCACCGATCACCGTTCCTTCGACGGGAAGCGGCAACTGACCCCTTTGCGCAGCGAACCCGCGATCTGCGTCATCGGGTCCCGGTTCCAGCGCGAGGCCCGATGCAAACCCCTGCAAGGTCTCTGCGCTGTTTAGCAGCGCCTGCAACGCGAGCGCCTCTGTGCTGCTGCGATCGGGCGCCGGCGTGCGGTCCGATATCGCCTTGGACAAGGCCACGCGCGCCTCCTGCGCGCCATCTAGGCCGGCCTGCAGGGTCGAGCTTGCGCTCTGCTGCAGCGCGCGCAAGGTCGCCAGTTCGGTAAGCTGGCTTTGAAGCGCCGCGACATCGGCCTCGATCGCCGGAGTGATCTCGGACAAAATCATGCCCGCGCGCACCGTGTCGACCGGGCCAGAGGGATGCAGCAGGATCAAGGTTTCCGGCGAGGTTCCCATCGACTGGAGCGCGCCTAGCAGGGCTGAAAGCCGCTCTGCGTCGCGGTCGAAATCGGCGCGGATCTCGGCCTCGCGAAGCGCAGCGCGGCGCAGTTCGATCCGCATTGCGGCCAACCCGTCCTCGTAGGCGCGGATCGTCTGGGTCAGCGCCGACACCCGGTCGCGCGCGCCGCGTGCAGCGGCCAGTGCATCTGCCGCGGCAGCAAGCGCCTGCGCGGCGTCCACCGCCGGTCCGGCGTTTTGGGCAAGACCCGGCGCAGGTGCGGCAATCGCAAGCGACACACAAAGACCCAAGGCTGCAGTCAGGCGCGCTATTACTTTCATCGGTTGATCAGGCTGCGCCCGGTCATCTGCGGCGGCAGATCGAGGCCCATCAGGTCCAGCAATGTCGGGGCCAGATCGGCAAGCCGACCCTTGCTGAGAGTGGCGCCCTGGGGCCCACCGACCACTGCCACAGGCACCGGGTTCGTGGTATGCGCTGTGTGCGGCCCGCCGGTTTCGGGATCGACCATGGTTTCGCAGTTACCATGATCGGCGGTCACGACCATCGCGCCGCCAGCGATCCTCAGCGCCTCCATCGCCCGGCCCAGCCCGGCATCGACCGTCTCGCAGGCCTTGATCGCAGCGCCCAGATCGCCTGTGTGACCGACCATGTCAGGGTTTGCGTAGTTGACCACGATCAGGTCATAGCCAGCCTCGATCGCCGCGACGAACTGGTCGGTGACCTCGGGCGCCGACATTTCGGGCTGAAGGTCATAGGTCGCCACATGCGGAGATTTCGGCATCTTGCGGTCTTCGCCGACTTCGGGCTCTTCCCTGCCGCCGTTCAGAAAGAACGTCACATGCGGATATTTTTCGGTCTCTGCCAGCCGGAACTGCGTCAGATCATGCTGTGCGACCCACGAGCCAAGGGTATTGACGATCTCCTGCTTTGGATAGCAGGTCGTCATGTAGGCGTTGTGACCGGCAGAGTAATCGACCATCCCAAGAAGCCCGGCCAGCTTGGGCCGCAAGCCGGTCTCGAACTCGGCAAAACCCGGCTCGCCGATCGCCCGCAGGATCTCGCGTGCCCGGTCGGCCCGGAAATTCAGGCACCAGAAGCCGTCGCCATCTGCCACACCGCCATAGTCCCCAAGCACAGTGGCCGGCAGGAACTCGTCCGTCAGATCGTCGGCATAATAGTCTGCGGCCACCTGGTCCGGGCGCTTGCCCGATTGCCGCTCGCCTGTACCGCCGATCATGGCGCGATAGGCCTTGGCGACCCGCTCCCAGCGATTGTCGCGATCCATCGCGTAGTAGCGGCCGATCACGGTGACGATCCGCGCGCCCGCCGGCAAGGCATCCGCCAGCGTCTTCAGGTCCTTATCGGCCGATTTCGGCGGCACGTCGCGCCCATCGGTGATCGCATGCACCGCAACCGGCACCCCGGCATCCGTCAGCGCCTTGGCCGCCGCCACGATATGGCGCCAGTGCCCGTGGACCCCGCCGGCCGAGGCGATGCCCATCAGGTGGGCGGTCCCGCCGCTGGCGGTCAGAGCTTTTGCAAAATCGCCCAAAGCCGCATTGTCGAAAAAGCTGCCGTCCTCGATCGCAAAATCGATCTGGCCGAGATCCATCGCCACCACGCGGCCCGCGCCGATATTGGTGTGGCCGACTTCGGAATTGCCCATCTGGCCGCTGGGCAGCCCAACATCGGGGCCGTGCGTGACCAACTGCGCATGCGGGCAATTTGCCATCAGCCAATCGAAATTGGGTGTCTCTGCCAGGGCCGGCGCGTTGTTTTCGGTGTCCTCGCGCAGCCCCCAGCCGTCAAGAATGCACAATACAACCGGTTTTGGCGCGCTCATGGTAAGGTCTCTCCTTGGGTTGCCTTGTTCTAGCGCGACCGGCCGCCGGGGAAAACCGCCGCTTTGCGCGGTCGCCCGAAGATCAGCCTTTGTCCCATACAGGGCGGCTGTCCTCGAAAACTGGCTTTAGCTCTGGCACGACGCTGGCATCGTCCAAAGCACCTGCGTAGACGAAGATCAGGTCCGCCGCGCGTGTCGTCGATTTGGTCAGCGGGCTGCCACAGTCCCTGCAATAGCCAAAGGCAAGATCGCTGCCCGAAGCCGATTTGCGCTCGTGGATCAGCAGCGGCCCCGAGATGTCGAGATGACTGCGCTCAAAGCCGACCTGTGGCGCGCTGGCGCCGCCCGAGACATGCTGGCAGTCGGTGCAAAAGCAGCGAATGCCAAAGCGCGGGGCGCTCGACACGCTGAACGTCGTGGCACCGCACAAACAGCGGCCGGTGATCTTCTCTCTCATTCCAAATCCTTGTCGCTCAGACGCGGTGATAGGGAGCTCCGGCCAGGATCGAGGCCGCCCGGTATAGCTGCTCTGTCAGCATGACCCGCGCCAACATGTGCGGCCAGACCATCTTGCCCAGCGACAGCGAAAAATCCGCAGCCTCGCGCACCGAGGGATCAAGCCCGTCCGCGCCGCCAACGACGAAGGCCAGGTCCTGACATCCGCCATCGCGCCAGCCTGCAAGCTTGTCCGCGAACTCTACCGAGCCAAGCATCGCGCCCCGTTCGTCCATGGCGCAAAGCCGTGCGCCGGATGGCACTGCGCGCGTCAGCAAGGCGCTTTCGGCAGCCATCCCGCCGCCCTTGCGGTCCTCAACCTCGGTAATAGTAAGCGGGCCAAGCCCCATACTGCGCCCGGTCCGGTCGAACCGCCGGGCGTAGTCGTCGATCAAAGCGCGCTCGGGGCCGGTCTTCAGGCGCCCAACCGCGCAAAGATGAACACGCATCAGCCGTCAGCAGAGGCCGGCTGACCGGGGGTCTGCCACATCTTCTCTAGCTGATAGAACTCGCGCACTTCGGGGCGGAACACATGGACGATCACGTCGCCCGTGTCGATCAGTACCCAATCGCCGGTTTCCTTGCCCTCGACCTTCGAGAGCACGCCGAATTCCTGTTTCAGCCGGTCCACCAGCTTTTCGGAAATCGACGAGACCTGGCGCGAACTGCGACCCGAGCAGATCACCATGTGATCGGCCATTTCGGATTTTCCAGTCAAGTTGATTGTGACCACATCTTCGGCTTTGTCTTCACTCAGCGATGCCAATATGCGGTCAAGCAGCTCAGCGCTTGAAGCGTAAGTCGGGGCGCCACTCATCGCTGCGCCCGGGGCGGCCAAACCAGCGGCCGCATCTTGAAGTTGAGACAGGACATTGTCCTCCTTCGCAAAACGCCGTTCAGCCCCGGCGCCGGGCATGGAACAAGAAATAGCATCGGCATGACCGAATCTCAATGTCCGTGGGGCCAGGGTGATGCGCCATGCGCGATAAAATGGCAACGCATAAAGTGGATGGTAACTGGAAGTGGGGTACACCGATGCGGTGTTTTCAGGAAGCGAGGCTCTCGGATGAACCCCACTGACGCAGCCGCCCGCGCCGGCATTTCGCAGCAAACCCGGCAAGTTCGTGCCGGCGAACAGCTTTCGGCTGAAAGCGTAGATAGCGCACGGCCTGGCCGCAGCGGCGCCGCGGTTGGCCAGCAGGCCAAGGCTGCCGTTGCAGCCGCTTTTGAGGCCGGGATCGAGGTGCCGAAGAACGCGCAAGGCCAGGCCGCGTCATCGATCGCACGCGGCGTCGATCCCGCCGCGCTTTTTGCAGCGCAGGCGGAAACTGGCGGCGTTACGGCGCCCGATGTGGGGACGGATGACTTAGGCTTGGCGGCGGCCGATCCCGGTAAGCTTGGCACCGCAGCCGAAGAGCTGTCCGCCGCCGGCATCGAACCGGCCGCCGTTGCATATTCTGGCGCTTCGGCCGCTATTGCGCCTACCCTGGCGGACGGCGCCGAGGCAGCACTGAAGCTGTTGCAGGATGTGACCGCGTAAGGCCCTGCGCCCCGGCATCGAATGGCATCTCACTCTCTGGCGGGTAGGGGCCGACCGAAGCCAAGCCGGTCAGTAATCGCGCTGAAAGAACACGCCCACGCCGGTATTGCCCGTCGTATCGACCGATCCCTTCAGGGTGACCCGGGGCGACAGATCGAAGTTCAGATTGACCTCGCTTTCCCCGTCGCTTGCCACTGTGACATCCGTATAGACCTTTTCCGAGATGTATTTGCCTGCGCGCACAGCCGTTGCGCCATCATCGCCCGTAGTGACGTCAAGATCGTCAAGACCGGTGCTTTCCCGCACTTTTGACAGTACGCCAGCACCGCCTTTCCCGGCGAGCGTCGCCACCGCCGAGGCCAGCTGCGCCGCCTGCAGTGGCGACAGGGTTTCTATCCCGCGCCCGAAGAGAAGCTGCGCGACCACCTCTTCTTCCGGCAATTGCGGCTCGGACAGGAAGCGGATTTGCGGATCCGAGGCAAGCCCCTCGACCACGATGCGCACGGTCACGTCCTGGGTCTGTGTCGTTGCCTCTAGTCGGATGAAAGGGTCGAAATTGCCCTGAAGCTGCACCAGGCCGTCATTCAGAACCAGCCGCTTGCCCAAGATATCGAGGCGGCCGCGCACCAGATTGAACTGGCCGATCGGCAGGATATTGGCCGTGGTCCCGCCCAGCCGCAGCCGACCGGCCATTTCTGCGTCAAGCCCGCGTCCGCGGATGAAGATCTGGTTCTCGGCGGTGATCACAAGATCGAGAGGAAAGACCGGCCCGCCACCGCCCGGTCCGCCAGAGCTCTTGCCGTCGTCGATCAACCCGGCGCGGGCGCGCGTACGGCGCACCTCGGGCGGCTCGTTGACATGGCGGATAACGGGGATCGCGCCGGTGCCGCCGACCGTGGCGGACGGAATGCGCAGCTCGCTGGGTCCAAGCGCCAGCCGCCCGCCGATCCGCCCGCCGCCCGCCAGCGGACCGGCGATCGTCAGCGTTCCGTCAACCGAGCTTTCGTAAAGCGTGGGATCGGTCAGCACGACCCGCCGCAGGTCGATGCGCAGATCGCTGGCGTTCGGGGCGGTCAGGCCAACCGGGCCGGTCACGGTGATGCGTCCGCCCGATTGCACTGCCGCAGAAACATCGAGGTTCGCGCGCGCGCCGCCCAGCCCGACCGTGGCGCGCAGATCGTTCAGCACGATGCCCAGCTCGGGCGCGACGACGCGTGCGCCGCTTGTCTGAAGCTGCCCCGACAGCGCCGGCAGGCCCGGCGCCCCATTCAGCGCCAGATCGAAACTGAGCGAGCCGGAGGCCTGGCGCGGCGCGATAAAGGGATTGGCGAGCTGTAATGGAGCGCGCCCACGCAGTGTCAGATCGGCGTTGTCGAACGCCGGCGCGACAGAGCCCGCAGCCGCGACCGTCGTGCCGCCCGGCCCGTCGATATCCAGATCGATCTGCCAGTCCGCGCCGCCGGTCTGCACCGCCGTTCCGGTCACGCTGGCCGGCCCCGCCACGTCGGGTACGAAGGCGGCCAGATCGCTCAGCCGCGCCTCCAGCGCGACCCGGTTCTCGGCCTGGCCCAGCGTTGCCGTTCCGCTTGCGGTTAGCGCCGGGCTTTGGAAACGCGCCTCGCGCACCGTGATCGCATCACCGTCGCGGGCGACCGTCGCGGTCACCTCGGATGCACCAGCCAGTATCTTGTCCGCCTCAAGCTGACCAATCGACAGGTTTGCGCCGCGCGCGGCCAACACCAGATCGAGCCGGCTGAGATCGAAGGCCAGTACGCCGCTGGCATCGGCGGCAAGCCGGCCTCGCAAGGCGCGGCCCGCAAGTTGCGAAAACGGCGCAAGCTCTACCAGTTCGGCGGTCACATCACCCTCGAACACCGGCGTCTCGCCGCCCGTGTCGATCTGCCCGTCAAGGTCGAGCCCGATTGCATCGCCCGCGCTTTGCGCGACAACATCCCAGATGTCGCCGGTCTGCTGTGCCGTTGCGGTCAGCCGAAGCTCACCCTTCAGACCCTCCAACGCCAGCGAGGCGTCGCGCAGCACCGCTGCGATATCGGCGCGGCTTGCGCCATCGCGCCAAGCGCCTTCGCCGGTGATCCGGGCGGCCGGGGTCTCGAACCGCAGGGCCGACACATCCACCGTATCGCCATCGCGGCGCACCGCGGCCGACGCTTCAAGCGCGCCTGCGAGCACCCGGTCGGCTTGCGGTATGCCCACCGCCAGGTCCTGGCCCGCAAGGGCAATCTCGGCGTCCACCTGTGTTGCATCGAAAGACACCCGGCCGGATATGTCTGCATCCACCGTGCCGCCCAGCTTTCGGCCTGCAAAACGTGAGAACGGGGCGAGATCGGCAATCTTCGCGGCGATGTCACCCCGGAAGATCGGAACGTCAGGCCCGGTATCGATGGTGCCGTCCACGTCCAGCCCCAGCGCATCGCCGGTGCTGGCGACATCGACCGTCCAGACCGGGCCGTCCTGCGACGCCGCGGCTTTCAGGCTGACCGGCCCTTCAAGCCCTTCGAGCAGGATTGCGGCATCCTGCAATCGCGCCTCGATCTCGCCGCGGCTGCCTTCGCTGCGCAAGACGCCATTGCCCGAGATCAGCGCGGCCGGTGTCGAAACGCGCAGCGCCCCCACGTTCAGCCCGTCGACGTTGCGCGCGGTCAGAACGGTCAGCTGGCCGTTGCCCTCAAGCAGCGCATCGACCTCGCGGATACCGACCGTCACATCGCGGGTCGCCGATTGCACCGTCAGATCGAACTGCCCGGACAACAGCGCTACCTTGCCCACGACGGACGCCTCGACAGCGCCACTGATGGGCCGCCCGGCCAGCCCCGAAAAGGCGCGCAGGTCCGCCACATCCGCCGCGACGCGGCCATCGAAGTTCAGATCGCCCTCGGTAGACAGGGCGCCCGCGATTTCGGCGCTATAGCTTTCGCCGGTAACCGACAGCGCCTCGATGTTCAGCGGTGCGCCGTCCTCCCAGGCGATCTGCGCCCGTCCGGTGACGGTCTCGCCAAGCGCCTCTTCGGCGGCTTCAGACCCCAGGTCGAGATTGCGGGCCGAGAAATCGAAAGCTGCGGTGACGAACGCGCGCGCATCCTCGGGCAGCCGGCCGATCCGGCCGCCGCCATTCAGCCGCATCACCTCGGCCTTGAAATCGGGGCGGTCGAGCCCGTCGATCACCACGCCCGCCGTCCAGGCCTCGCCGTTGCCGGCGTCGAACTCAACCGCCAGATCGACCGAGCCAATCCGCGTTTCCGGCCCCGACAGCGGCAAGAGAACGGGCGATCCGTCTGCGTTCGCGATCCGGCCGGTGACGTCGATCTTTTGCGGCAACCCGCCGGGGGCCAGCGCCAGCGAGCCCTCAAGCGTCACCGCCTCAGCCGCAAGCCGCAGGACATCCAGAGTGACCGCGCCATCTGCGCTTTGCGTGCCGCTGACGTCCAGCTCGGTGTCGGCGCCGAAAAACGGCCTGTATTGCGTGTCGAAAAGTGGTCGGACATCGCCTGACAAGGTTGCGCTGAACACGCGATCCTCGGGGCTCTTGCCCGAGTCATCCGCGCGCGCGGCGGCCACGGTGACCCGGCCCGCCAGCCGGTCGACGCCATCGGTGGCAAGTTTGATGTCGGCGGCGAAATCCGACAGCGGCGCATCGCCGGCAACGCCAAGCGCCAGCGCCGGCTCACCCGGCATCCCGGCCAGCGATGCGATGATCCCGCCGGCGCCCTCGTCCAGGTCGATATTGATCGCCAGAACCTGGCTTTCGTTGGCATATCCGACCGACAGATCGAACCGGCCGCGCTTGCCGTCCGTGCGCTCGGCCAGAAGCCGCGCTGTGCCCGCGCCGCCGTCCAGCGTCAACGCGCCTTCCAGCGTCAGCGTCGCGTCCTGTCCCAGAACCGGCGCACCGATCACGATCTTCGGGGAGGAGATATTGGCCACGTTCACCGACACCGGCAGGTCGGGCAGCGCAAAGGGCGTCGCTTCGGGCGATGGCGCAGGCGCAGCGTCGGGCGCGCGCGGCAGGCGCGGCAGCTCGATCTCATCCACCGACAGGTTCTCGACCTCAAGCCGTCCGCGCAGCAGCGCCGAACGGGCCCAGTCAAGCTCGACCCCGCGCAAGGTCAGCCAGATCCCGTCATCATCGGCGATGGTCATCTCTTCGATGCTGGCAACCGAGCTTAGCGCGCCTTCAAAGCCGATGATGTCCACATAACGCCCGGGACCCGAAATCGCGTCCTCCAGGCTGCCTTCCAGGAAACCGCGATCCTCGGTCTGCTCTTGCGCCCGGGACGGGGCGGCAAATGCAACGGCAAGGCATAGTGCGAGAAGGGCAATGGTAAGTTTCAAAACGCCTGTCCTATCCCGATATAAAGCTGGTAGGACGAGGCGCTGGCGTCCTCGCCCTTGATCGGTGTCGCCACATCCAGCCGGATCGGGCCGATGCCTGTGTTGAACCGCAGGCCAAGGCCCGCGCCGGCGTGATCCTCGAAATCCGAACCCGGTGTGCTGCCGTCGCCGATCGCGCCCCAGTCGGCAAAGCCGACGACCGAGATCAGGTCGGTCACCGCGTAGCGCATTTCTGCCGAGGCGCCCAGGAACGACCGGCCCCCGGACGAGCCGCCCCCCGGCAGCGCAACGCCAAGCGACTGGTATTCCTGCCCGCGCACGGTGCCGCCGCCGCCCGAAGTGAAGCGCTGATCGTTCGGCAACCCGGTCAAAGACGCACCAAGGATCGAGCCCACCTGCAGCCGTGCCGCCACCGTCAGCCCGCTGTCCGAGATCGTCTCATAGCCGCGCGCGTCGAAGGTGACCCGCGTGCCGCTTTCAGAATCGCCAACCCCGATGAAGGGCGCTATGCGGCCGGTCAGGTAGAACCCGTCGGTCGCGTTCAGGGTATCGTCGCGCCGATCCCATGTCACGGTGAGCGGAAAGAAGATCTGCTGATATTCCTCGGTCCCGGTGGAATCGGTCACCGAGGTATAGTTGAACAGAACACCGGCATCGCCCGACAGGTTCTTGCGCAGCGATCGCGTGATGCCAACGCCAAGTTCGGCGGATTTCGAGTTGAAGTCCGGCTCGTTCTTTTGCTCCAGCGCGCCCAGCACGTAGAAATCAGTATCCGGGTTGAAGGTGCCGGGCCGCGTGAACCGCCCGCCAAGCGAGTAATCCATACCGCCGGTCTCGCCGCCGATCCCGGCAATCTCGCCATCGATACGGAACCGCTCGGCGCCCTTGAAAAGGTTCCGGTGCAGCCAGAAAGCCGATACCGTCAGGCCCTCGGTCGATCCGATTTCGATCCCTGCGCCGATGCGCCGGGTCTTCTGCTCGGTCAGCGCCAGCTCCACATCCAGTGTGCCATCGGGCGACAGCGTCTCGCTTTCGATCACAGCGACAGAGCTGAATGTGCCGGTGTTGCGCAGGCGCGCGGCCGTCCGGTCAAGCGCCTCAGGTGAGTAGACCTGGCCCTTGGGAAAGCCGGCGATCTCGCGAATGCGCTTCTGGCGGGTCCGGGCATTGCCGGTCACGCGCATCTCGCCAAGCCGGGCTTTTGTTCCGGGTTCCACCGCGATCTCGGCCGAGACGGCCCTTGCCGCGTGGTCGGCCGTGATCGCCTGTCCGCTGATGGCAGCCAGCGGATAGCCAAGTTCGCGCCAGCGCACCCGCGCGGCATCCGCGGCATCGACGATGGTGTTGCTCTCGGCCACCATTCCCATGGCAAATCCGTCTGGCAGCGCAGTGCCCGGGGCCAGGGGGTCAATCTCGGCGCGGGCAAAGAGATAACCGCGGCCGGGCCGGACGGTCACGCGCACCACGCGGATCTGCGCAGGCGCATCCAGCGGCCCGATGCTGGCCGCTTCCCGGCCGTCGATGGTGATCGAGATGGTCCCGCCGTAGCGCCCTTCGGCGTAAAGCGCACCGATCAACCTGGAATAATCGGCCTGCGCGGCGGCCAGGATCTCGTCGGGTCGGATCAGCCCCTCACGCTTGTTTTGAACCAGGACCGAGGCATTCTGCAGTCGCTCAGCTAGCGTGTCCGAACTGCCACCGATCGCGAACTCAAGCCGCTCCAGCGCCATCGCTGACGGGCCGCCCAGCGCGGCAGCCGCAGCAAGGACGACTGCGAAAATAGTTCCTTTCAGATGTAGTCCAGACACGACGGCACCCCCAAACGCATCCATAAACTTAGCGCGGCTATGGCAGCCTTTCCACAGCCCTCAAAGGTTTTTTCGCCGATCCTTCGTCAAGCCTGCGCGGGCCGGCCGCCATCCGCCGTGTCCGGCCCGCTTTCTGGCTCTATGTCGCCGTCCGGCGCTTGCCCCGCGTCTTCATGCGATGCAGGCGGATCTTCAAGCAGCCGCACCTCGCGCTGCGGGAATGGAATAGAGACGCCATTCTCTTTGAATGCATCCCATAGCGCCAGGTACACGTTGCCTCGGATATTGGTCAGCCCGCCCGTCGGATCGTCGATCCAGAAGCGCAGGATATAGTCGACCGAGCTGTCTCCGAAGCCGACGATATGGCACACGGTCGGACGGTGCTTCAGCACCCGGTCCACCGACTGCGCCGCCTCGATGGCCAGCTTGCGCACCTGGTGGGGATCGTTGCCGTAGGCGGTTCCGAAATAGATATCGAGCCGCACGAACTTGTTGGAATGCGACCAGTTGACGACCTGTCCGGTGATCAGGTCCTCGTTCGGGATCAGCCATTCCCGGCCATCGCGCGTGACCACGCTGGCATAGCGCGCACCCAGCGTGTTGATCCACCCGAACGTGTCGCCAAGCGAGATCACATCGCCCGGCTTGATCGACTTGTCCAAAAGGATGATCACCCCCGACACAAGGTTCGAGACGACCTTCTGCAGACCGAAACCAAGGCCCACGCCGATTGCGCCCGACAGAACCGCAAGGCCCGTCAGGTCGATCCCGATCGCCCGCACACCGATAAAGAAGGCCATCGCGTAAAAAACGATTTGGATGAACTTGACGATCAGCACACGCATCGACGGCGAGATATCCTCGTTCGCCTGCACCCGCGCCGAGGCGGTCACCGTCACGAACCGCGCCAACGCAAGAAGCGCGCCGACGATCACCACGCCCTGGATGATCAGCAACAACGAGATGCGGAACGATCCGATCTGAAGCGCTGCGGCGTTCAGAATGCGCTCGGTCTCTTCGATGATGCCGAGGATATAGAGCGTGACGTAGATCCAGGCCCCGTAGCGCACCATCCGGCGCAAGAACAGCGACCGGATCAGCCGCGTGGCGAAGACCACGAAAAGCCAGGCGGTCGCCAGGGTCGCGATCACGCCCAGAATATAGCTGCGCGACGGCCAGGTTACTTCGCGCATCACAAGAACCACGGCCCAGATCAGACCCACGAAGAACATCGCCCGCAGGCGCTGATGCACCACCACCAGGACCCGCATCCGCCATTTCGGCCAGCCCTCGCGCGAGGCCATCCACCGGCGGATGCGCGGACCGAAGGCGCGGCGCATCAGGTGGGCCACAAGCATCAGCCCGATGGCGATAGCCAGCTGATAGGCCACCCAGGGGCGCAAGAGCGACGCCATGAACACCTCGGCCTGGCTCAAAAGCGACTGGCCGACATCGGCAAGCTCGCGCGCGGCGTCAACGGGCGCAGTCCCCGGCTCGACCTGAAGTGGGTCGGGGAACGACTCGGGCGGGACCATCCCACCGAAGGTATTGTCCGTGTCTTGCTTGTGTTCTGCCATTCGCGCCGGTCCGTTGTCGGCGCAGCCTTGCACGGCGTGCCCGGGTCGGCAAGCGGCCAATGACCCGCCTGGATTTAGGCAAATGCCGGGATCTGTGATACCATCGACGCACTCCCAATTTCATATTTCAACAATTAAGGCCCCACATGCACATATTTCAAAGCGCTCTGGCGGGTCTTGGTCTGGCTTTTGCCGTAGCAGCGCCAGTTCAGTCCGCCACATTCCAGGTCTTCGAAAGCGGGTCCGCAACGCTTTTGGGCACATTCGAAGCGCCCCAGGCCGGAGGTGCCCTGACCGCGGCCGCCTTTGTCCTTGAGGGCGGCACGTTCGATGCGCTGCTCGGCGGGGCCGAGGCCCCGGTCTATGACGCCGGCAATGGCTGGGTGACCGGCGCCGGCGGCCCCTTCGGCGGCATCGCCAATTCGCTCGCCTTCAATACGGCCGATCTATTTGCCAACCCGATCACCTGCGGCATCGGAGAATGCGTCTTCTCGATGACCAGCAGCGGCGGCGGCGGCGCGCCCGCGGAATGGTACCTTGATTACCTGCCGGCCAACCCTGCCGATGCGGCGCCGATCGATTTCGGCTTCTATGACGTCCAACTCGCCCCGGTTCCGCTTCCGGCGACCGCGCTCTTGCTGCTCGCCGCACTGGGCGGGGGCCTTGTGGTGTCTCGGCGCCGGGGCATCTGAACCGAGCGCGCGATAAGTCAGAGCGAAGCGGACATGCCAATCCTGCGCCCGGCGCAAATCCGTTCTTTTTCGCGCGCCGCGCTCAGCGCGCTGGTGATCGCGTCCACAACCGTGCTCGCGCTCATCGGACTGGTATTCGGCTGGCTCACCGGTGGGCTTGTCAGTCACAAAAGCGCAAGCGGCGCGCTGGTCTACTGCCGAGACACCTACGGCAGCGGCAATGACGCCGACATCGTGATGCCGGTGCTCGCAGTCTTCCTGATCCCCGCGCTGATCCGGACCGCGCGGCGACGCAGCGATGTCGCAATCGCAGAGCTTTTCCTTGTCCCGCTGCCAATCTATCTTGCGATCATGGCCCTTGCGGTTGCCGGATGCGGCGTCGGCGCGCCGCATGACGCATTCACAGCGCTGCCATGGTTCGCGATCATCGACGCTTGCCTGCTGGTCTACCCGATTGCCATGTTCGGGCTGATATTCGTACGCTGGCCGAAACTCATACTCCCCTGATCCCCGCGCTTGCGGGGCGACCCGGCGCGGTATATGTGATTGCTTCATGACCCGCGTTTTCGATATCGATGACCGCGCCCGGCTGCGCGAACGCTTCCACGGCGCTACCCGCACGGTGCTTGCCCGGCTATAGCCGCGCCCGGCCCCCTGCGGCCGCCTTCGCCTGCCCCATTCAGACCAAAGACGGAGAGGACCACCCATGTCCCCCAAAACGCTCTATGACAAGATCTGGGATGCGCATCTGGCCCATGAGGCCGAAGATGGCACCTGCCTGCTCTATATCGACCGCCATCTAGTGCACGAGGTGACCAGCCCGCAAGCCTTCGAAGGGTTGCGCATGACGAACCGCGCAGTGCGCGCGCCGGACAAGACCATCGCCGTGCCGGATCACAACGTGCCCACTACGCCCGACCGCGTCTCTGGCGGGATGAACGAAGAATCCCGCATCCAGGTCGAGGCGCTCGACAAGAACGCCAAGGATTTCGGCATCCACTACTATCCGGTCTCGGATGTCCGGCAGGGCATCGTGCACATCGTCGGGCCCGAACAGGGCTGGACGCTGCCGGGCATGACCGTCGTCTGCGGCGACAGCCATACAGCCACCCACGGCGCGTTCGGCGCGCTGGCGCACGGAATCGGCACATCCGAAGTCGAGCACGTTCTGGCCACGCAGACGCTGATCCAGAAGAAATCCAAGAACATGAAGGTCGAGATCACCGGCAAGCTGCGCCCAGGTGTCACCGCCAAGGACATCACGCTGTCGGTGATCGGCAAGACCGGCACCGCCGGAGGCACCAGCTATGTCATCGAGTATTGCGGTCAGGCGATCCGCGATCTGTCGATGGAAGGCCGGATGACGGTCTGCAACATGGCCATCGAGGGCGGCGCCCGCGCAGGGCTCATCGCGCCCGATGAGAAGACCTATAAATATGTCCAAGGCCGCCCGCACGCGCCGAAGGCCGCGCAGTGGCAAGCCGCTCTGAACTGGTGGAAGACGCTTTACTCCGATGACGATGCGCACTGGGACAAGGTCGTCACCATCCGCGGCGAGGACATCGCGCCCGTGGTCACATGGGGCACCTCTCCCGAGGACGTGCTGCCGATCACCGGCACCGTGCCCGCGCCGGAGGATTTCGAAGGCGGCAAGGTCGAGGCGGCCAAGCGCTCGCTCGACTACATGGGGCTGACCCCGGGCACGCCGCTTTCGGAAGTGAAGATCGACACCGTCTTCATCGGCTCGTGCACCAACGGCCGGATCGAGGATCTGCGCGCCGCCGCCGCCATCCTGAAGGGCAAGAAGATCAAGGACGGCCTGCGCGCGATGGTCGTGCCGGGTTCGGGCCTGGTGCGGCTTCAGGCCGAGGAAGAAGGGCTTGCGGACATCTTCAAGGAGGCCGGCTTCGAATGGCGTCTTGCGGGTTGCTCGATGTGCCTGGCGATGAACCCCGACCAGCTTTCGCCGGGCGAGCGCTGCGCAGCCACGTCGAACCGCAACTTCGAGGGCCGTCAGGGCCGGGGCGGACGCACCCACCTGATGTCGCCCGCCATGGCGGCCGCGGCGGCGGTCACGGGTCATCTCACTGATGTAAGGGACCTGATGTAGCCGTTTGCAGCGCCGGCCCGCGCAACGCGCGTTGGGGTCCGACGCAAAGCAGACAGTATTCAGATAGAAATCCGCCACCGCAAAACGCGGAAGGAGACACAAGATATGGAAAAGTTCACCACCCTTTCCGGCATCGCCGCCCCGTTACCCCTGATCAACGTCGACACCGACATGATCATCCCCAAGCAGTTCTTGAAAACCATCAAGCGTTCGGGTCTCGGCGTGAACCTTTTCGACGAGATGCGCTATGACGATGATGGCAACGAAATCAAGGACTTCGTTCTGAACAAGCCAGCCTACCGCAACGCCGAGATCCTGGTTGCCGGCGACAATTTCGGCTGCGGCTCCTCGCGTGAACACGCCCCCTGGGCACTGCTCGACTTCGGCATCCGCTGCGTGATCGGGCCGTCCTACGCCGATATTTTCTACAACAACTGTTTCAAGAACGGCATCCTGCCCATCGTGCTGCCGCAAGAGCAGGTCGATGTGCTGATGAAGGACGCCGAAAAGGGCGCAAACGCGCGGATCGAGGTTGATCTAGCGGCGCAAACCGTCACGTCGTCGGATGGAGAGGTGTTCTCATTCGACGTGGACGGCTTCAAAAAGCACTGCCTATTGAATGGATTGGACGATATCGGCCTGACGATGGAAAAGGCCGCGTCCATTGACGCGTTCGAGCAGCAGGCCAGCGCCGCCCGCCCCTGGGTCTGAGCGCTTAGGGCGGCGTCCGCGCCTGCAAGGCCCACCAGCAAAAGCGCGCGAGCGATCGGATGGCGCGCGCTTTTATGCCTGCTGAGGCCGGACTTCGATGATATGTCCCGGCCGGTTCGGATTTCACGCTGATGCCGTGTTCCGGCCCATAGTTCTGACGCAAATGCCTCTTGCGTGCCGGGTGCTCGGAACCACTACATCTGGTGGAAACGCCCTTAATGACCGGTTCTTGCTCACAAATTGATGCAAAGCCGCACCAGTTTGTCCATCAAAATGCCGCATACTTTCCCGATGGTTAAGGCATCCTTGCTGGGCAAAATGAAAGATGGCAGAAATTGGGCAACAATAAGGCAGTCTGCCACAAACGGCAGGGTAACAAAAAAGCGGCAGGCCTCGCGCCCGGCTGCGGATGGGGCAGAGTGTAGTGTTTTCGCGGCTGGCAGGTGCGGTTTTGCGCGCAATTCTGGTGGTTTTGCTGGTTGCAACGCCGTCATTGCTGCTGCCGAATACAACATCCGACACCGCCCAGATCATTTCGCTCGTGGCGCTCTTCGGAGCCTGCCTGACCGTGGTCGAGTACTCCTCGACCTATCCCGGCCTCGTGGAGTTCCGCGATGCGCCGCCATTCAATCGCATCCGCTTTGCCTCGCTCTTTGTGACGGTGCTCTTGCTGTCGATCATCTGCCGCGGGGTCTATGCGCCCAATACGCTGACTTACCTCGTGGAATCGGTCGGGGCCCTGATTGGCCACGTCATCGACTTCCCCTATTCGCCGGTGCGCCTGGTGGTTCTGATGCTGCCCGAAGATATCAGCGTCGAGCATATCACGCTGGTGCGCTCGGCCGCCGGTCTCAGCTACCTCGTTTCGCTGCTGACGCTGGGCATCTTCCTGATCATCCTGCGCCTGAAGGGCTGGCCGCAGCGGTCGGCCCGCTTCAACGTCTGGATCAACCTGCCGACGTTCGATCCCACCGCCGGCGGAGATGTGGTCGAACGACTCGAACGCGATGCCCGCTTTAACATTGCGTTAGGCTTTTTGCTGCCATTCTTGGTTCCGGCCGTTCTCAAGGCGGCATCCTCGCTCTTTGGCGCGGTTTCGCTGGAGAACCCGCAAACCCTGATCTGGACTGTTTCGGCATGGGCCTTTCTTCCCGCATCGCTCTTTTTGCGCGGTATCGCCATGCAGCGGATCGCGACGATGATCGAGGACAAGCGCCGTGCGGCCATGGTCGTGGCCGACGCCAATGGCGACATGCTGCCTGCCTGACGGCGTTTCTTGCAGCAACCTGCGCCTCTGCCGACACCCTCAGATTTGCGACCCTGAATACCGGCCTGTCACGCGACGGCCCCGGCCTGCTGCTGCGCGATATCCTTGAAGGCGGCGCCGATGACGTTGGCGTCGTGGCCGACATGATCGTGGCCGTGCGGCCGGATGTTATTCTGTTACTGGATGTCGATTTCGATGCCAGTGGCGCGACCCTGGGCGCGCTCTTGCAGCAGCTATCCCAGCGTGGCTTCGATCTGCCGTATCACTTTTCGGCGATGCCCAACGCGGGCCTGCAGATCGCTTTCGATCTCGATGGCGATGGCCGCACACGCGGGCCCGGCGATGCGCAGGGTTTCGGCAGCTATGCAGGGCAGGGCGGTATGGCGCTGCTGTCTCGCCTGCCGATCGATACCGGGGCCACTCGCGACTTTACCGGCTTTCTCTGGCGCGAGCTTCCCGGCGCACTGAGCGACGCGCGCGCACCGGGGGCCGGCGGGCAGCGGCTATCCTCGGTCGGCCATTGGGATGTAGCGCTGAAACTGCCAAATGGCGGTCAGGTCTCGGTCCTGGCGTTTCACGCCACGCCACCTGTGTTCGATGGCCCCGAAGATCGCAACGGGCGGCGCAACCACGACGAGGCGGCCTTCTGGCTGGCCTACCTGGACGGGCGTCTGTCGCAGGTGCCGCGCGGTGGTCCCCGAGTTTTGCTGGGTGACAGCAACATGGACATTGCCGACAGTGATGGCAGAAGCGCCGCGATGGCAGCGCTTCTGGACGGGCGCCATTTGGCCGATCCGCGGCCCCGCTCAAACACAGGTGCAAACGCCGCCCTTGCGGAAGGCGGCGCCAATACCGCGCACCGCGGCGATCCGTCGCTCGACACCGCAAACTGGGAAGATCGGCCCAACCGCCCGGGCAATCTGCGGGTGGACTATGTGCTGCCGTCGCGGGACTGGGTCGTGGCGGATGCGGGCATCCTGTGGGCCAGCGACCTGGACGCAGCTGCCTCAGGCAGCGAGCGTCTGGGGCCGCATCACGGGCTTGTCTGGGTGGACTTGGTCCTGGACCGCTAGCGCCAGAGCTTCCTGATAAGATGTCTCCGCGAATTCGGGCACCAGCGCGCCCAGGACACTTGGGTCCAGCGCATGCGGTTTGTTCCAGAGATAGCGCATCTCCATCAGGTGCCGCGCCATCTTCCACAGCGGCCGCGCCAGAGAGATCGGCAGCCATCTCATCCGCTTCAGCTTCACTGGCGCGCGGGTGATGCGCGCAAGTTCGGCGCAGATTTCGTCACCGCTTAGCGTATAGCCGGCGTAGGGAATATCGGCGAACACCGGCAGACGGTGCCGAATTTCGGCCAACGCCACCGCAGCTCGCGCGGCATCGGGAAGGAAGGCCCACGCGTGCGGGATGTCGCTGCGCCCGGGATAGGTGAAGACACCGTTCTGCAGGGATTTGGTCATGACCAGGTCGAACCAATTGCCTGACGGGTGTGTGTCGATGAAATCGCCGCAGCGCAGGATGATCGTGCGGACCCCGGCGCGCCGGTAGGCCGCCTCCATCTGGATGCGCAGTCGGCCCAGCGGATTGGTTGCGCCATGCGGCGTGTCCGGCCCAAAGGAGGCGGCTGCGTCTTTCCCGAATACATAGACATTTCCCGGCACGATGACGGTCGTGCCCGAGGATCTGGCCGCTTCAATCACGCGCTGGGTGATGTCCGGCAAATCTTGCGCCCACTCGGTATAGGGCGGGTTCCAGCCGTTCACGATGACATCCTTGCCTTGTGCGGCGGACAGAAGATCGTCAGTGCTTCGGTCGAACGCGGTGACCTGCCAGCCGGAAATCCAGAAGGCCTCGGCCGCGTGGCTGCCGAAACGGCCATTCGCGCCGAGGATGAGGACGGATTTTGTCACGTGAACCTCCTTTGATGTAAAACCTGAAAACAGATATGCACTATTCGCTTACATTCAGGAATTGCCGAATTATGCAGATATGATATTCATATTTGAATGGAAAAATCTCTTGAGGCATTCGACTGGTCGCTTGTGCAGGCCTTTCTAGCCGTTGCCGAAACCGGATCCCTGTCGGGGGCTGCGCGCCAGCTGAAGGTCAGCCAGCCCACGATCGGCCGGCAGATCCACGCGCTTGAGGCGGCGCTGGGCGCATCGCTTTTTCAGCGCCGCTCCCGGGGGATGTCCCTGACAGCGACCGGTGCCGCGCTGTATGCCCCGGCGCAGGCGATGCAAGAGGGCGCTCGGCAGATCGACTTGATCGCTGCAGGCGAGGCGCAATCGATCGCCGGCTCGGTTCGGGTCACCGCGAGCGTCTACGTTGCGCACCACGTGCTGCCGCCGATCTTTGCCCAGATCCGGCAGGCCGAGCCCGAGATCACGCTGGACCTGGTGGCCTCCGACGAGACAGAAAACCTGCTGTACCGCGAAGCAGATATCGCCATTCGTATGTATCGCCCGACCCAGCTTGATCTTGTCACAAAGCATCTCGGTGATGTGCAACTCGGGCTTTTTGCGGCGAAATCCTACCTTGACCGGCGCGGCCGCCCCAATTCGCCCGAAGACCTGCTGGCGCTCGATTTTGTCGGCTACGACCGGAACGAAGAGATCATCCGCGGCTTCCGAGAGGGCGGCTGGGACGTTGGCCGCGACTTCTTCAAGGTCCGCTGCGACCATCACACGGTCTACTGGGAACTGGTGCGCGCCGGTTGCGGTCTGGGTTTCAGCCAGGCGCTATTTGCGGATCCCGATCCGTCGGTCGAGCAGGTCGAGCTTGGCATTCCGATCCCGGGGCTTCCGGTCTGGCTGACCGCGCACGAAGCGATCCGCCGGACCCCCCGCGTGCGCCGGGTCTGGCAGTTGCTGGAAGCGGGGCTGTCGCGCTTGGTTTCTTGACCCTGCCGGGCCAAGGCGATACCGGGATGCGATCTCAATTCGCAAAGGATAGCAGTGCCATGTCGACCCCTTCCCTTTTGATCCTCGCCGGTGACGGAATTGGCCCCGAAGTGATGGGCGAAGTGCGCAAGGTGATCGATTGGTACGGCGCCAATCGCGGTTTGTCGTTCAACGTCTCCGAAGGGCTGGTCGGAGGTGCCTCTTATGACGCGCACGGCACGCCTTTGACCGACGAGACCATGGCGCGGGCGCAAGACGTGGATGCGGTCCTTCTGGGCGCGGTGGGCGGCCCCGCCTATGACGATCTGGACTTCTCGGTCAAGCCAGAGCGCGGGCTTTTGCGCCTGCGCAAAGAGATGGACCTGTTTGCCAATCTGCGACCGGCGCAGTGCTTTGACGCGCTGGCCGATTTTTCGTCGCTGAAGCGCGAGGTCGTCGCCGGCCTCGACATCATGATCGTGCGCGAGTTGACATCGGGCATCTATTTCGGCGAGCCGCGCGGTATCCAGGACGACAACGAGGGCGGCCGGGTCGGCATCAACACCCAGCGCTACACCACCAACGAGATCCGCCGCGTCGCCCGTTCGGCGTTCGAGCTGGCGCGGCGCCGCTCGAACAAGGTCTGCTCGATGGAAAAGGCAAACGTGATGGAATCGGGTATTCTCTGGCGCGAGGAAGTGACCTGGGTCCACGACAATGAATATCCCGATGTCGAGCTCAGCCATATGTACGCCGACGCTGGCGCCATGCAGCTTTGCCGCTGGCCCAAGCAGTTTGACGTGATCGTCACCGACAACCTTTTCGGCGATATCCTGTCCGATGCCGCCGCGATGCTGACCGGGTCTCTGGGAATGCTGCCCTCGGCCTCGCTTGGCGCGCCGATGGCCAATGGCCGTCCCAAGGCACTGTACGAGCCGGTCCACGGCTCGGCGCCCGACATCACCGGCCTGGGCAAGGCCAACCCGATCGCCTGCATCCTGTCCTTTGCGATGGCGCTGCGGTATTCCTTCGATCAGGGCGATGAGGCCGCCAGGCTGGAAAACGCCGTCGAGGCCGTGCTGGCCAGCGGTGCCCGCACCGCCGATCTTCTGGGCCCTGAAGGTGGCGCGCCGATCAACACATCGCAGATGGGTGATGCGATCGTCTCGGCGCTGGATGCCAGCATTCGCTGATCGGTCCGGCCTGTCACATATGCGCCGCAGCGATGGCGGCTTTGCACAGTTAGGGGGTGCCCAGCGCAACGGCCGATGGGCTAAGTGACGACGGGACGAAGTTTTTTGGCGCTGCGATGACAGAGACGGCAAAATCGAACCTCAAGGGCGCGTTGCTGTCGCTTTTGGCGTACGGAATTTTTTCGACGCACGATGTCTTCATCAAGACGCTCGGCGCATATTACGCGCCGTTCCAGATCATCTTCTTCAGCGTACTTCTGTCCCTGCCGCTGCTGATGTTCATGCTGATGCGGGACGAGACCAAGGCCAACCTGATCCCGGTGCATCCCTGGTGGAGCGCCTTGCGAACAGGCTCTGTTCTGATCACCGGCAGCTCGGCTTTCTATGCCTTCTCTACGTTGCCGCTTGCCCAGACCTACGCCATCCTTTTTGCCGCGCCGCTGGTAATCACGGTCCTGTCCATTCCGATCCTCGGCGAACGTGTGGGCCTGTTTCGTTGGGCGGCCGTCCTGATCGGGCTAGTGGGCGTCATTGTCGTGATCCGGCCCGGCGCGGTGCCGCTTGAACTTGGACATTTCGCCGCGATGGCCGCTGCTTTTTTCGGAGCCCTTGCCTCGATCGTCGTGCGCAAGATCGGCCGCGAAGAGCGCAGCGCCGTCCTGCTGCTCTACCCCTTGATGGCGAACTTCGTCGTGATGGCCTGCATCCTGCCCTTCGTCTATGTGCCGATGCCTTTCGCGCATTTCGGGATGGTGGCGATTGTCGCGGTTCTTGCGTTCATTGCGGGCCTCGTCGTGATCGCGGCCTACAAGGCCGGCGACGCGGCCATCGTGGCGCCGATGCAGTACTCGCAGATCATCTGGGCGGCGGCCTACGGCGCGCTGATTTTCGGTGAGTACCCCGACACCTACACATTCGCCGGCGCGGGGATCATCATTCTCAGCGGGCTTGTGGTGGTGCTGCGGGAAACCCTTTCGGGCAAGTCCATCAATATGCCGGTACTCAGCAGCCGCCCAAGACCCGAGACTGGCGCCTCGCCACGGCAGCCACTGAAAGTCCGGCCACGATCTGGGGACTTGCAATAATTCAAAGATAGCGCTAGGCCGCGTGCCACGGTCGGAGTGTAGCTCAGCCTGGTAGAGCACTGCCTTCGGGAGGCAGGGGTCGGAGGTTCGAATCCTCTCACTCCGACCAGCAACTAATAAATCTCAATATGTTAACTCGGGTAGGTTGCTGCATCTAGCGCTTCGGGAAAGGGATTCCGAGCTGTGCCTCGCTGCAACAATACGACTCGGCCTTCGTGTTCAAGAGAAGGTGCCCAGAGTGTGCGGACTTCTCTTTCGTCTCCGGCGGTTTGGGCCAGGTCGCAAGTGTCTCTATGTGCTCTTTCGCTGACGTCGCTGCATGTTCGATAATGCCCGATGGGGCCTTGGCCCTGATTATTACGAAGACCCCAAGGACCACCGAGGTCAGAAGGTCTGCCTCCCTGACCGTATCGACGACACCCGCCAATTGTCCCGTTTTCTGGGCGTTGCCCAGCGCGTTGCGAAAAGCGCGAGGGAGGCGCTCGAAGTACCGCTGGGTCGCGCCAGAGCCTGCCGGATCGTTGGGGCCAAACTCCACCGCCGTATTGCACAGCAGACATCCGCGTCCTGCGGTGGGGCCATTTCCAGCGGGCCCGTAGAAATCGAGAACTGAAAGTACCTCGCTCAAAACCGTTTCAGTGTGCTCCAACGGCCCGAACCTGAGGTCGAGTATCTCATCGTTGTAGCGTCCGAGTGCTGCTTCGAAGAGCCCCCGCATGTTCCCGAATTCCGAATAAAGCCTGTAGCGGCTGACGCCGATCTGATCGATGAGCATAATCGGCAGAGGTTCCCGCAAACCCATGTTCACGAAAGATCTCCATCGCTCTGGCCAGCAACCCGTCCTTGCTGTGCGACCTTCTTCGCCCCATCGGAACCTAAGTTGATAATCGCTTTGCTTCCATAGAACAGAATGTATTTTCTGATAGATCCCAGATGGAAAATGGAAATGGCTGACGACGCAACCTTGGTGGTCGCGGCAACACCCAATCCGAACGGGATGTCGTCGGTGCAGGAGTATCTGAATGGCGTGATGCCATTGCCCATGGGTGCAGGCGGGGAACTGGTGAGCGGCAGCAGGTTGGCGAGGTGACCAACGGACGGCCAAGTGGCATGGTCCTCGTCCTGGATTTTGACAATGCCGCGGCGGTCAAAGGGCTCTTTGCATCAGACGCCTACGCCGATCTCGTGCCGGTTCGCGACAAGGGCTTCTGATCTCGGGGCACGAACCATCCTGCCGGATGACCGAGCGTGTCAGGCCGTCCTTGTCGAGGTGCTGATCGAAAGTGGTCACGACCGCATCGGGTTGCTCACGCTGGATTCCCGGATGCCGGCCCCGCAATTGCGAACTCTCGGCTACAAGGACGTGTTGGACGCAGCTGGTCTGAGCATCGATCCCGAATTGACTGTGCAGGCGCATGACCTGGGGCAAGAGCGTGCCAGCGCCCGGCTGATTGCGGCGTCGGAGCGCCTTTTTCGCTTGCCGAATCCGCCAACGGTGATTTGCTGCGGCAACAACGAGATGGCGACGCGGGTCTACGGCATTCTCAGAAGCCGCGGCCTGCGGGTGCGCAAGGATATCCCGGTTGCGGGCTTCGAAGACCACCGCCTGATTGAAGAATCACTTTTTCCGCCGCTGACGACCGTGAAATTGCCTTATCGCAAAATGGGACGGCTGGCGGCGTGTACACTTCCGCACATGAACGGGGGCCAGGCCTCTGCGTCAAGCGGTCCGACTTTGGTCGCGGGCCACGCGGTGTGGCGGTCTTCTGTGACCGCTCTCAATTCTGTCAAACGATTCACTCAAGGGAGGAATTCAACGTGAAACTCAAAACAGCAACCTTCGGCGTGCTTGCCGCATCGACCATGCTGGCTGGCGCGGCCTCTGCGCAGACGACGCTTGGTTTGTGGTATCATGGCGCCGGTAACGAGGTCGAAAGCCGCATACTCAACGGCATCATCGACGATTTCAATGCAGCGCAATCCGATTGGTCGGTGACCGTCGAAAGCTTTCCGCAGGAAAGCTACAACGATTCGGTTGTCGCTGCGGCGCTTGCCGGAAACCTGCCGTGTATTCTTGATGTCGATGGCCCAGTAATGCCGAACTGGGCATGGGCCGGATACATGGTGCCGTTGCCGATCAGCGAGGATGCGCTTGCGGGGCACCTGGATGCGACGATTGGCCGGTGGGACGGGCAGGTCTATTCGGTCGGTCTGTGGGACGCGGCGGTATCGCTTTACGCACGGCAGTCGACGCTGGACGAGCTGGGCCTGCGCACCCCGACGCTGGCGAGCCCATGGTCGGGTGAAGAGTTCATGGCCGCGCTCGGGGCTGCCAAGGCCTCTGGCAAATACGACTATGCACTCGATCTCGGCATGGCGTGGACGGGCGAGTGGTATCCTTATGCCTTCTCGCCGTTCCTGCAGTCCTTCGGCGGCGATATCGTCGACCGCTCGACCTACAAGTCCGCCGAAGGCACGCTGAACGGCGATGCCGGGATCGCGTTTGCAGAGTGGTGGCAATCGCTCTTCACGGAAGGCTATTCGCCGGGTACCAGCCAGGACCCCGCCGACCGGGATTCGGGCTTCATCAACGGAAAATATGCCTTTGCCTGGAACGGCAACTGGGCTGCGGCGGCAACGCTGGATGCAGGTGTCGATGACGTGGTGTTCCTGCCTGCGCCGGACTTCGGCAACGGCTCGACCATCGGCGCGGCCTCCTGGCAGTTTGGCGTCTCCAGCAGTTGCTCGCATCCCGAAGGCGCAGCAGCTTTCGTCGAATTTGCGCTGCAGGACAAGTACCTGGCCGAGTTCTCGGATGGTATTGGCCTTATTCCTTCGACCAAGGAAGCCGCCGCGATGACCGAGCGCTATGCCGAAGGCGGCCCGCTGGCAGTGTACTTCGATCTCTCCAAGGAGCAGGCGCTGGTGCGTCCGGTCACGCCGGGCTACGTGGTTGCGGCCAAGGTGTTCGAAAAAGCGCTGGCCGACATCGCCAATGGCGCTGATCCGGCCGATACGCTGGATGCCGCGGTCGATGAAATCGACCGTGACATCGAAAACAACCAGGGCTACGGCCACTAAAGCAAGACCAGGGGTCGCGGTTTTCCGCGGCCCTGGCCCCGGGGAGAATGGCGATGGCCGGCAAGCTGACAAGATCGAACCGTGCAGGATGGCTTTTCGCGCTTCCGGGGTTTTCGCTTTTGTTTCTGTTCATCATCATCCCGTTCTTTTTCGCGTTCTGGCTGTCGCTGACCAACCAGCGGCTGGTCTCTCCCAATCCAACTGAATTCGTGGGGCTGAAAAATTACAGCGAGCTTTTGCGTCTTTCTGTCCTGACGCTGGAGCCTGAACGCGATGACGCAGGCCAGATCGTTCGCGACGCCAACGGCGAGATCAGATATCCCCGCGTTCGGACGATCACGCGCAGCGGCGACTTCCCGGAATATCGCGGAATGCGCGAGTGGTTCCGCTGGCAATCGGGCGAAAATGCCAAGGTCGTGGTCGCCTCGAACGTCGTCTTCATGAAGGCGCTGACCAATACCCTGACCTTCGCGCTATTCATCGTGCCGCTACAGGGCGGCGGCGCGCTTCTTCTGGCGCTGCTGATCAATCAGAAGCTTCGGGGCATCAATGCTTTCCGAACGATTTACTTCATGCCGGTCGTGATCTCTATCGTGGTGATCTCGCTTTTATGGCGCTTCATCTATGACGGCGAGGACGGGCTTTTGAACAACATACTCGCCTGGCTGACATTCGGTTTCTTCGAACCGGTCGACTGGCTGGGGAAAAGCGATACCGCCCTTGGCTCGATCATCGCCATGTCGGCCTGGCAGGCGGTGGGCTTTCACATGGTGATCTGGCTTGCAGGGCTGCAGACGATCTCGCCCACCCTTTACGAGGCCGCGGCGATCGAAGGGGCCAGCAAGTGGCAGACCTTCAGATACGTGACCTGGCCAGGCCTGAGAAACACGGCCATCCTGGTGCTGATCGTGATCACCATGCAGGCTTTCGCGATCTTCGCGCAGATTGACGTGATGACAAACGGAGGTCCGCTCGATTCAACACAGACCCTCGTCTTCCAGGCGGTCGAGCGCGGCTACGGCAGGCAGGACATATCGGGCGGATCGACCATTTCGGTCATCCTGTTCGTCATGGTCCTGATGATTTCGGCGGTGCAGGGCATCCTTACGCGGGAGCGGACATAATGGCGCTCGTCTCGGCCGAAAACCGCGGGCTGCGACTGGCTGCGCGTTATGCGACCCTGACGCTGGTCGCCCTGGTCTTCATGTTCCCGCTGGTCTTCATGGTGGTGTCCAGCTTCAAGCCGGACCAGCAGCTTCTAAGTGACACCTCTTCGCTGCGCGCCTTCCTGCCCGTGGGTGATATCAGCCTTGATAACTATTACGCCGCCTTCAGGCGCGCGCCGATCGGGCTTTTCATGCTGAACTCGGTCTTTGTGACCGTGACCACAGTGCTTCTGTCTATACTGTTGTGCTCTTTGGCGGCGTTCTCGTTCGTGTTCCTTGAATGGACCGGGCGAAACGTTCTTCTGACGATCATTCTTGCGACCCTGATCATCCCGTTCGAGACAATCGCCGTGCCGCTTCTGCTTTTTGTCAGCAAGCTTCCGTGGCTCGGTATGGAAGGGATCGCGTGGGGCTGGCTCAATACCTACCGGGTCCAGATCATCCCGTGGATCGTGGACGCTTTGACCGTGTTCCTCTTCGTGCAGTTCTTCAAGGACCTCCCGCGCGAGTTGATCGAGGCGGCACGGGTCGAAGGGGCAAGCTGGTTCATGATCTACCGAAAGATCGTCATGCCGCTGTCGGGGCCGGTGCTTGCCACGGCGGCGATCCTGAAATCGCTCAAGATGTACAATGAGCAATATCTCTGGCCGCTGATCGTTGTTCAGGACGAAGCGCACCGGCCTGTGATGGTGGGGCTGGGCTATTTCTTCCAGCTTCAGATCGCCTGGGGCGAGGTGATGGCCTATCTCACGCTGATCTCGGTGCCGGTCATCGGCTTTTACCTTCTCATGCAGCGCGCCTTCATCTCGTCCATTGCCTCGACCGGCGTTAAGGGCTGAAGGTTCGCCATGGTCATTGCCCTTGAAGACGACTGGATCTGGGACAGCTGGTACGCCCATGACGGCGCCCGCTGGCACGGCTATTTCCTGAAAGCGCCAAAATCACTCATCAATCCCGACCTGCGCCATTTCAACGTCTCCCAAGGGCATGCGATTTCCAGCGATCTGGTGAACTGGACGCATCTGGGAACGTGCTTTGCGCCTGCCGAGGATGACGCCTGGGACGACTACACCACCTGGACAGGTTCGGTCGTGCAGGGCGGCGATGGTCTGTGGCATCTTTTCTACACCGGTGCGCGGCAGGCCGAAGAAGGGCTCTTTCAACGCATCGGGCATGCGACAGCCACGGATCTGCATAGCTGGAAGCGTGTCGGTACCGGTCTTTGCCTCGATCTCGAAGGTCCAAACGCAAAGCACTACGAGGCCGATTTTCTGAAGGGCTTCTGGCATGACCGTGCGATGCGCGACCCGTGGGTGATGCAAGACCCGGACGGCGGTTGGATGATGTTCTTCACCGCACGCATCGCCGGTGAGGCCGAGCCGAATGCCGGCGGCGCCATCGGCTTTGCGACCTCGCCCGATCTTTACGACTGGACGCTTCAGCCGCCGGTTTTCTCGGGCGGCTACGGACAGCTTGAAGTGCCGCAGGTGTTCGAGATGAACGGGCGCTGGTACTGCCTGTTCTGCACCTCTGCCGAGCATTTCTCGAAAGCCCTTGCCGACACGACGCCCGGCGGGCCGGTCACAGGCACGCATTACCTCATTGGCGATGGGCCGCGCGGGCCATGGCGGATTGCGCCCGGCGCCTTTCTCGACGGCGATCTGCCCTGTACCCGTTATGCCGCTCGCATCGTGGAGACGGAGGAAGGGATGGTTATTCTGGGCTTCAAGGATCACGGGCCAGAAGGGCATTTCGGCGGCTACGTGATGGACCCCGATCCCGTCGTCGCGGAACCGGGCGGACTGTTGAGGGTCGTGCACCGGTCGAAGACTGCGGAGTAGGAAGATGGCGACACTGAAACTCAAGGATTTTCGCAAGAGCTTCGGCAAGGTCGAGGTGATCAAGGGCGTCGACCTCGAAATCGGTCATGGCGAGTTCGTTGTTTTCGTCGGCCCCTCTGGCTGCGGCAAGTCCACCCTGCTGCGGATGATTTCCGGTCTGGAAGACATCACGTCGGGAACGCTTGAAATCGACGGGCGCGTGATGAACGACCTGCCGCCGAAGGACCGAGAGGTCGCAATGGTGTTTCAGACCTACGCGATCTTCCCGCATATGACGGTGCGCGAGAACATGGCATTCGGCCTGACCATCGCGCGTGCCTCCAAGCAGGAAAAGCAACAAAAGGTCGCCGAGGCGGCGCGCATCCTGCAGATGGAACACCTTCTCGACCGGCACCCTTCGCAGCTTTCAGGCGGCCAGCGGCAACGGGTGGCCATCGGCCGTGCTATCGTGCGCAATCCCAAGGTGTTCCTGTTCGACGAGCCGCTTTCCAACCTCGACGCGGCTCTGCGGATGGACATGCGGATGGAAATCGGAAAGCTGCACGAGCAGCTTGATGCGACGATGGTCTACGTCACGCACGATCAGGTCGAAGCGATGACGCTCGCCGACAAGATCGTGGTGCTGAAAGACGGCAGGGTCATGCAGGTCGGCACGCCGATGGATCTTTACCACGATCCGGGAAACCTTTTCGTTGCCGGATTTCTCGGAGCGCCGTCAATGAACTTCCTGCAAGTGGATGTGCAAACGGTTGAGGGCGACGACGCAAAAGTCGGAAACGCCGCGCTGAAACCCATAAATGTGGCCCACAAGGACCGCCTGAACGGTTCGGGCAAGGCCATACTGGGCGTGCGCCCGCAACACGTGGAAGCCGCCGCGCCGGGCGAAGGCATGCTGCTTGGGACCGTGGAGTTTGCAGAGCGGCTCGGCTCGGAAACCGTGGTCGACATGGTGCTGAAGGACGACTCGAAGTTCATCGCAGCCTTCAATGAGGACAAGGTCTTCGAGCCCGGCCAAACCGTCGATCTGGTCTTCGATCCGGCTCAGGCGCATCTCTTCGCGCCCAGCGACGAGGTCGAGACGGTTCACTGAGGCCGCGCAGTCATCAACCGCGGCCGCATATGGCAAAACCGCTCCTGATACTCGACCCGCATTTCCGCACCGCCAAAGAGCTGCTCTCGACAAAGACCGTCTCGGCGCTGGAAGGCCTTTGCCGCATCGAGGGCGGCGAGGATCGCCCGATGGAGCCGGATCGCCTTGATGCGCTTCTGGACCGGGCCGAATTTCTTATAGCCGCGCGGCCTGCCCTGTCGCGTGCCCAAGTCGGCCGAGCGCCGCGGCTGAAGGCCATCACAGAGGTCTCCGGCGCGTTTCACGACCAACGCGACTAGGGCGCCTGCTTTGTGCGCCGCGTCGAAGTCCTTTCTTGCGCGCCGGGCTTTCGCAGGACGGTCGCCGAGATGGGGCTGGCGATGTTAATGGCCGCTGGCCGTGGGCTGGTTGCCGAACATGAGGCTTTCCGCGCGGGCAACGAGCACTGGCTCGATGATATGGAAGGTCGGGATTTCACGCTATTCGGACAGACCATCGGTTTCGTTGGCTATGGCAATATCGGGAAAGAGTTGCACCGCCTGCTTCAGCCGTTCGGCCCGGTGGTGCGCGTCTTTGATCCGTGGCTGAAAATCCTTCCAAAGAGCGTTGGCCCCTGCGAACTGACGGAGCTTTTTCAAAAGAGCAGGGCCGTCGTCGAGACCGCTGTTCCAACGGCTGAAAACCGAAATCTCGTCGGTGCTGCGCAGATCGGTGCCATGCGAAGCGGCAGCGCTTTGATCCTGCTCAGTCGCGCCCACGTGGTCGATTTCGATGCGGCCTGCCGCGCCGCGGCGGGCAAGCCCATCACCTTCGCAACGGACGTCTTCCCCTCCGAGCCAGTCGATTCATTAAGGCGCCTGCCCAATGTGATCTGGACTGTGCACCGGGCTGCGGCGGCGACCGGTGGGCGGCATCTGATCGGCGAAATGATCCTTTACGATATCGCGGCGATTATCGAAGGCGATGGCACCCGGCAGCTTCTGCGGGCCGATCCCAATCGTGTCGCAACCATGATCGCCGCGCAAAAACAAATCGAGGACGACGGACCTTTTGAAAACACGTGAGTGGCTTCAAACAACCAAAAGCGGGCAATTGACCCACATCAACGCATGCCCGCCGAAGCAAGAGCAACTATGGCCATGCCGATGGTGACGCAGCATACGCCGCTGCGCGCATCCTTGGACAGAAGCCTGAACGAAAATCGCCCGGAACGTAAGGGCAAGGGAGGTGAGACATGCGTGCGTTTGCATTCTGGATAGCGGCATTGTTGCCGGCGCAGGCGGCATTGGCCGAAACCGTCGTGCTTGATACCAGCCAGAGCCTCGTCACCTTGGAAGCGGGTTTCTCGGCCAAGGCGGATCGATCGCCCGCCGAGGATCTGGCGCTTGCCAGCGTGGTCTTCCTGCGAAGCGTCGAGAGGTCCCTGCAAACGCGATACCGAAGCAATGCCGGCATTGGTCCTTCGCTTATCGATATCCCAGTGCTGCGTTTGCCGTTTGAGCCGAACCCTGCCCCCGAACCGTTTGAAGCCGGCGTCATTGCCGAGATCTTCCGCGCGTTTGACGGCGATATGGAGCGCGTGCGCGAGGTCCTGGCAGATACCACGATGCGCGCCGAGGATATCGTAGAGATCGACATCTCGGAGATTTGGTTCGACGTGAATTCCAACGGCGCGCGCGACCGCTACGAGGGCATGCTGGACGTGGCCGGCGCGATGCTGGTTGGCGCTTTTCGCGGTCAGGAGCAGACGGACCTGCCAAAGCTGCCGGTCCATTTCGATGCCGCGGACGCGGAATGGCTTCTTGCCTACACGCATATGCTTTCGGGCTTCTCGCAGATCGTGCTGGCTTTCGATCCCACCGAGGTCATCACCGAAGTCCTTGAAAGCGCCGAGGCAATGGAACGGGTCAAGGGGCCGATCCCGCCGACCGAATTCAGCTATCTGCGCGGCGAGGAAGGTTTTATCGACACCTTCGCCATCGTCTACGGCGCGCTCAATCGCCCGCCCGACAAGGACCGCATCGCGGAGGCGCACGCGCACTTGCTGCAGATGATCCAGCGCAACCGCGGCTTTTGGCAACTGGTGGCCGCAGAGACAGACAATTCATTGGAATGGATCCCCAATCGGAACCAACAGGCAGCCTTGGGTTTTGAGCTGCCCGACGACACCCAGGCGCGATGGCTGGCCGTCCTGAGCGACGCGGAAGCCGTGCTGAAAGGAGAGCTGCTGGTGTCGCATTGGCGGGTTGTACCTGGTGGCGGCATAAACGTTGCAAAGCTGGTTCGCGATCCGCCGGCGGTCGATATCGTGACGTGGATACAAGGCTCCGGTCTTGTTCCCTTCATGGAACAGGGCCAAGTCGTCTCCGGAGAGAGCTTCCGCTCTTTCTCGGCGATGTTTCAGGGCGACGCCCTGCTGTTCATGGTCCTGCTGAACTAAGCTGGTATACGCGCCGTGCCAGCACCGCACCCGGGCAGCTCAGTTGCTAGAGCCGGATCGCCAGTGCTATTGCCAGCGCGGCGCGCCGGTTGACGTTCGTCTTGTCGAAGATGCGGCGCATGTGGGTCGCGACGGTCCAGTGACTGATCTCCAGGGTCTGGCCGATTTCCTTGTTCGTCATGCCGTAGGATGCCAGTCGCGCGATCTCCTGCTCGCGAGGGGTCAAAAGGTCGGTCAGTGAAATCTCAGCCGGATTTCCGGGTTCTGTTCTCGAAATGCTATCAGGCAAGAAGGTCTTCAGGGAAGAAGAGCTCATTTAATCTCCTCCGCGTATTTGGCAGCAGATTTTCGCGGGCCCAAACAGGGGCGGTGTCTAACGTCTTACCCGTGCCCGCAATGGTATCACATTCTCGCTTTGCGTTACACCGGAAGATTTTTGCAACCCTAGGCTTTCCGCCGATGTCAGCCAGTCGTCGCACTGATCGACGATGTCCTCCAGGTAGGTCTCGAAGTCGATCCGCACGTTGGACAGGATGTAAGGCTCTGCCAGCCAGCGCAGGATGTCCCGCCCGGCGACGGCCATGCGCGAGCGCTGAGACGCGAGCGGCATCTGGTTCAGATAGCGCTTCTGGATTTCCTCCAGCGTGTCCCATGCGGTCACGGTGCCGAAGAGATTCATCACGTCGTCGGCGCCCAGAATGCCGAAGGCGGCTTCCAGAAGACCCATCACCTCGGTCCGCATCACCGCGATATGACCGTAGGACACGTGCCGCAGGTTGTTGCGCAGATCGAGCCCGGCCCGGCGCACCACGGCCATCGAGCCGAAGTTTTCGCGGCTGCCATCGGGGCGAATGACCTCGCTGACGCGCTTGTCCTGGAAGAACTGCGAGGATTGCAGGTTGAAGTTCGTGAAATGCCGGTGGAAGGGGGTGTTCGGGCGGGCGCCTTTGGGTGGCGTTGCGTCGGTATACCCAAAGACCTTTCGATAAGCGGCGCGGCGCTCGCGCAGTGTATAGCGCAGCGTCGAATGCCGGTCGAAGCGGAAAAGCCGCACGGCCCCCTCGCCATCGGACAGCCGGACACTGCCGGCACGGAAGAGATCCTTCAGCTTCAATATGGCGTTGAAAACCGAGGCAGCCTCCATGTTGTGCAAATAGTAGAGATCAGCGATCGCCAGCAGCCGCTCGCGCGAGATCTGGTCGTCATAGACCGGCACCGAGGGCACGTAGCGCACGCCATCGACATCCTCGGGAGGGTCATCCGACAGGCCGATCAGGTCCATCAGGCCCTGGTCCAGCGGCGCCACCTTCGCGCGCTCGCTTATGTCCAGAAGCTCGATCAGTTCGCTGACCTTCTGGTTCAGCGCCTCGGCCAGCTTGGGATCCTTCAGAAGGGCGGCGCGGTTTTCAGCCACCAGCCATTCCCGGATGGCGGCGAGTTGGCCCAGGGCGGTTTCGATCTCGCCGTTTGTGCGGGGATCATCTGCCATCTTCGTTCTCCTCTACATCGACGGCCAGCGTCTGTTTCCGGGGTCAGTCGTCCCGTTCGTCTTGGGTGGCCTTTGCCGAAAGCACCTCCATCAGGTCCACCATGGTCCTGAGGTGATCAGTGATTTCATTAAGGTGGCGACGCCCGAGGGCGTAGTTGTTGGCGTTGATCATCACGAAGCTCTTGTCGTTGATCCGCTCCAGCGCCTGCAATTGCCGGACACGTGCGGCTTTTAGCCGTTCAAGGTCGCGCACGCTGAAGTCTTCGCGCAGGAACATCGGTCGCGAGGTCAGGCATTCGTTCTCGATCCAAGCCAGAAGCCGGCGAAGGCTGATGCCGCCTCCGGTGTATTCCAGGATCTCGCCGCGAATTTCGCGGTCGCCCAGCATGCCTCTGAACTTCTGGCGGTCGATCTCCATTTTGGAATAGGCCACCGCCTGGTCCGCCTCTGACACGCCCGCCGCTGCAAGCGCGTTGCGCGCGGCGATCACGCTGGCCGGCATCGTGTCGTTTATGACGCGGATCCGGCCCAAGAGCGGACCAAGCTCGACGGGATCGATGGTCAGTAGCCGGGTCGCTGTGATCAGGGACGAAACGATCGCGAAGAACGCCCGGTCATTGGCCTCGGCCGTCAGGATACCGATATCCGGCTCGCGCAGGATGCGGTCGACCGCAGGCTCGAAGAAGCGCAGCAGCGCGTCCGGCTCATTCTGAACGAGGAATGCGAAGGCAAACCCGTGCAGATCACGGGGCAGCGATTCACTGTCGAGGATATCGTAAAGCGCCGCCAGCCGGAAAAGATCGATCGTGACCTGAACGAGGATTTCGATGGCCCAGTCAAGGTATATCCCGCTTTCCGAGTTTGCCTCGGCGATCAGCTTGTCCAGCCCGTCGGAAATCGCGATCCGCAGATCCTCGGCCTCGTCCTGCTCTCCGATCACGGTTTCCGAGGTGAGCCGGTAGAGATTGGCAAGGATCGGCTCCTTGAGGTTCCGGATCGACGCCGCGGTCACCGCTTGCGCGCCAAGTGCAAGGCCTTCGCCTTCGAAGCCCGCCGATCTGGCGCGCAGCGGGTTGACCGAGTAGGTCCTTACGCCGCCGATCTCGTCTTCTGCAACTGTGCGCGACAGACCCTCGAACAGCTTGCCGACCAAGACATCGGCATCCAGCGCGCGGGCGCTGTCGCTGGACAAGCTTGGCATGCCAAGCGTCAGGTTGATCCGCTGGTCGAGCGCGCTGGCAAAGGCGTTGTAGCTCGACGCTCCGGCCGCGCCCGCAGCAGTGCCATGCGTACCCTGCAAGCGCGAGATTGCATCGACGACGCCGTCCAGATCGGACGCGCCATTTTTGCCGTTGTCATCCTGGGGCATTGAGTATCCTCCTCCGGAAATATTGCCGCCCGAGCCGCCGGGCGGCGGGCTTGCAGGGGTTCTGCCAGCGGGTGCACGCACTGGACCCTGCTCCGCCGGCGCCAGCCGGCCCGCAAGCGCGCTGACCATTTCGACTTCGCCCGCGATCCGGGATCGCACATTCTTGATCCGGTCGCGCTCGCTTTGCCACAGGAATGCCGTGGCCTGCAGCGCCTCGCGCATCTGCGTTTGGTGGTTGCTGTCTTCGGCATAGTGCTGGGCCAGATCGCCCAGCATTTCAGAAAATCGGGACAAGGCGACCACATCGGCGCGCGTCATATTTCCAGAGCCAAGCGCATCGAACGCGAAGGGCCCGTCGAGCACCGGGTCGAGCCATTCCAGTTCGCGGTGCAGCACGGCCACAGCATAGTCCATCTGGTCGCCGCCGCCGCTTTCTTCGTGGCGCTTTACCGTGCGCTGAATGAAGCCGCGATAGGATGTCAGCGTGCGCATAAGTTGCTGACCCGCCTTGGCGATCTGAATGACGATATCGTGGTCGAATTCTGCCATAGCCTAACGTCCTGTGAGCGCGGTGTAGAAATTGCGCGTGATCTGTTCGGGTGGGGCAAGCCGCCGGTCCAGCGCCTCGCGGGCTGCGCAGATGAAAAAGCGCTCTGGCGCGATGCCCGGGTTGGTACCGCTTGCCAGCCGCTCGGCGGCTTCGCGCACCGTCGTCATGTCCTGCGGGCGAAACCGCACGACCTGCGACAGCGACTTGCCGCCATAGGCCGACATCGGCTTGAAGCATAGCACATCGACAACCGCGGCGGCGGTGCCGCGAAATCCGTCGCGAAGCCAGCCGGGCAGCGCCTTGTCCACGCCGGCGGGATAGATCCGCCGCCATCCCGCATCGTAGGCGGCGGCCCGGCGCTGGAACCCGATGCGGCGCAAAAGCTCGGTCGAAATGTGCGGCCGCAGGTAGGACACCGGGTGCACGCCTTTCGATCTGAAGCGCGCGACGCGCGCCGGCGATTTCGCGATCACGTCGAGAAGGCTTTCGATGTAGTAAGGGCCAATCAGAAGCACACCGATCAGATCGGCATAGATTTCCTTGTGCCAGCGCGCCCATGTCGCCTGCGCGGGGGCAGGCCGGCCGGCCTGCGCAAGCCGTTGGCGGATCAGTTGCGGGGTCACCGACCAAAGCTTTAGATCGGCATGCAGGTTGTGACCGATCTCGTGCGGCACCGCTCCCAGCGACCAGGGGTTCATCAGGCGGTGAAACGGCAAGCGCACCAGCGGAAACGGGTTCTCGCGGCGCGCAAGTTTCGGCACGACTACGCCCCGGCGATAGGTGGCGGGGCTGGCCGCTTCCATGAATGCGAAGGGCGGCGGCGTCGGAAGCGACCGCGCCCGCCCCAGCCCCATGTAGCAGGTCTGGTAGCAATCGAGTGCAATGCGGTCCATCGCGGCAAGTTGGTCGGCAAGCGCGCCGCGCCGCTGGCCGAAAAGATCGTCGTAGAAATGCCAGATCGCCTCGGTTTGCCGCGTGCCGAGCGCAACCTTGTCCTTGAGACGGGCGAAGCGGCTTAGCGCCGGTGTATCGAGCCGCCCCTCCGCCCTCTGCGCGGCCGCGCCCAAGGCGCGTACCAGCTTCATCTGTTTTGCGCGCTCGCGGTTCAAAAGGGCGTTGGCCGCCTGGACATTGGCCTCCTTTGGGCGGGCCAGCCCGGTGCCGTAATCCTCGCGCTTGAAGGCTGTCAGCCGACCCAGATGCCGGCGCGCGTTGACAACCTGCGCCCGGATCCAGCGGCGCTTGATCAGCTGCGGGGTCGGCGTCCGGGTGGCGGGAAGCGGGCCTTGTGCGGTCCGGTAGATACCGGGCGTGCGCTTGCGCGTAGTCGGAAGCGGTTCGGGTGCGTCGTCTGTCCAGACCGGCAGCGGCGCTTTCCAGTACGGGCCGGGGTACGTCACGATTACGCGCGTCGGGCGCCGCCGGGGGCGCAAATGCGGGCGCTTCAACCGAAGCCGCACCGGCCGCTTGAAGCGGAAACTGCGCAGCCGGTTGCGGCGGGATCTGGCAAGCCTTTTGGCCGCCGCCCTGCGCCGCAGCGCGGCGATCCGGGCGCGCCGCCGGGCCAGCTCGCGCCGCCTGAGAAGCGCGGCCCGGCGGCTTCGGCCAACCGGGCGCCGTCGCACGCGGGCAATCCGGCCCACGGGCCCGGGCCGCACTGGCGCGCGGGCCGGGCGCAAAAGCTTTGCCCTCTGCACGGGCCGGCGCAGCATCCGGGGCTGTGGCATTGCCCGTCGCCGCATCCGAAGCTGTCGTGCTCTGGCCATTGATCACATCCTTCCGCGCGTCAGTAGCCGTAGCCTGCGCCGTAGCGCATATGGCGGGGGTGGCGGCTGTAGCTTGCCGGGTAGCGCGGCTGGTATCCCGCGCGGCGATTACCTCCGGACCGCCTGCGGCTGCGCATCGCGCGCAGCTTGGCAAGCTTCAGCGCCCGCGCACGCATCTGGTGCGAGCGTACGAGCCGCGCGAGGATCGAATTGAAGATCCGCATCGCCGTTCCGGGGGACACCGGCCGGCGCGCCATTGTCATCCGCACCAGGATCGCCGCGGTCCGGCGCATCGCCAGTGGTGCAAGACGCGCAAGGCTGCGCATTTGCGGATTGCGCCGCGCGCGCATCATCAGCGCATAGACGCGCCGGCGCAGCACCGCCATGATCGGCCGCAATCGGCCCGGGGCGCGGGCAATCCCGAAACTGCGCCGCACCATCTCGTCTGCGGCCATCGCACGTTCCTCCGGCGAGGCGGCAAGTGCGTCTTCGGTCATCTCTTCCATCGCGTCGATGGATGCGGTCTCGTACTCCGGCTCGAAAGGATCGTCGCCGCTTTCCTGGTACCAGCTTTTGGAGGCGCCCTTGACCGCGCCAAGCGCGCCGCGCAGCACCGAATCCAGGACCCGGTTCTTCTTCGACCAGGTCTTTGGGACGTAGTTGCCATAGGCCGCTTCGCCTGCCGTTGCGACAGTGTTCAGAAGCCGGCTCCAGTCAAGGTCATCGATGTCGTCGGGCATATCGTCCAAGAGGTCGAAGTCATCACCGAAGCCGCCTTCGAACTCGTCGTACTCGTCGCCGAGATCATCTTGGCTGTAGTCGAATTCGTCCTCGTAGCCCATCTCGTCGGGTGCATAGAGATCAGAGTATTGCAGGGTCATCGGAAGCGCTCCCTGTCGCTAGCATGTGGGAAGGGTTGGCCGGGGGCCGCACGGCCCCAGGCGGTGCGGTCTTATGCGTAGCGTTCGGCCCGCATCACCGCTTTTTTGTTCAGCGACCGGCGCTTGGTCTCGTTCTTTGCAATCGCCTTGGCGATTTGGCTCGAAGAATTCAGGACCTTGGCCGTATGCTTGGCCATCACGCGCTTGGCAGTGGCTGCCGTGACCGGCTTGCCCTTGGCAGCCTTCTTGGTCAGCGTCGCGATGGTCTTCTTCTGGATCGTCGGCAGCGTCTTTTTCAGAATGTCCGCATTCGGCGCCTTGGTCATCACCTGGGCGACGTTGCTCGACGCGGCGCTAACAACCGGCATCACGGCTTTCACCCTGGCCGGAGCCTTCGACGCAAGCGAGGCCGCCGATGCAGCGGCAAGCGCGCCTGCCTCGGACGGCTTCTTCGTCTTCGACGCGACATGCGCCATCGCCTCTGCGGCTTCCTCGTCCAAGCTGTCGACCGTGTAGAAATCTTCGGCGTCCATCTCGTCGATGGTGTCGGCGCCGTCATCGTAGCCGTCGAACTCGTCGGAATAACCATCTTCTTCAAGGTTGCCGACAAAACCGCCCAGCTTGCCGCCGATCGCAGCGCCAGCCGGTCCGCCCAGTGCCATGCCGATTGCCCGGCCGGCCCAGGGGGCCAGTTTCTTGGCGATCGGGGCGACTTTCTTGGCAACCTTCTTCACGCCGCGCCAGATCTTTTTCAGAAATCCCCATTCGTCGATGGAATCGAGCATGTCGAAGCCGTCGGCATCGATATCGTCGAACCCCATCGCGTCGAAGTCGTCGGCGTAGAGGTCTTCGACATCCGAATACATCTCGTAGCCGTCGTCGAAATCGTCATCGCCCATGAGATCGAAGCCAACATCGTCAGCCAGATCATATTCGTCGATGTCCAGTGCATCATCCATTCGAAATCTCCCAACAGAGGCCGTTCCACGGCGTTTCCCGGGGCAGCGGCTAACCCCTGCAGCGTCTCAAATGCGATGCGGTTGGAATAGTCCCTCGCCCACAGTACCGCCTATGAGCCAACGCATGCGGGGTACCTCATCAGTGTGGCTTGACGCAGACCCGTGCTTGGGTTGCCGATTTTCTCGAACGTCCTGATATACGGGCGAAAACCGAGGCGAATCTGTCTTGTCCAAAGGCGCTGCGCGCAGCGCGGCGCCTTGATCTGGACCCAACCTTTTGCCCCTGATTTCAGCGTACGCACTGCGCGCTTGGACAAGCCGCAGCGACCGGTTAGGCTGGCCCGATGCATCGTGGCGCATGCCGCGAAAGATCAGCGCGGGAGGACGAGCGACATGAAAAAGACCAGCGTGGCAAAACTGAGCGAACTTGAGGATCGTGCGCCGGCCTACGCACTCGTCGGTGAGGTCGATCTGGTGGTCGTTCGGTTTGACGAAAACGTGTCGGTTTTCTACGGCCGATGCCTGCACCGAGGCGCGCTGATGTCGGACGGGTTCGTCAGCGGCGACAATCTGATGTGCGGCGTGCACTATTGGGATTACCGGCTGGACAGCGGCGTCTCGGCATACGCCAATGACGAGGCGCTGCCGAAATTCTCATCCTGGATCGAAGATGGCGAGGTTCTGGTCGACGAAGACGAGATCAACGCCTGGGCGCACGACAAACCCCAGCCGTTCAATCGCGATGCCTATCTTGGCCTTTATGCCGACACCTCGCACGGCACCGATGAAGAGCCCAACAACGGCCTGATCCGAGGATACGCAAAGGACGGGCTGTCCAAGACCGGCCATCACGGCAAGGTCGAGAGCATGGGCGTGCCGCGCGACCAGTTGCCCACATGGGATGACATCCAGCTTCTGACCGCACAGCTGCACAAGGCGCCGCTTCTGGACAACGACCCGGTCGGGACCGAGGTCGTGATCGGCCCCAATGCGCAAAAGCCGCTGCGGCTGAAGATCCCGCTTTTTGTATCGGACATGTCGTTCGGCGCGCTTTCCGAGCCGGCCAAGGTGGCCTTGGCGCGCGGGGCAGAGCTGGCCGGAACCGGCATCTGTTCAGGCGAGGGCGGCATGCTGCCCGAAGAGCAAGAGGCCAACAGCCGGTACTTCTACGAACTTGCCTCGGGCCGGTTTGGCTTCACCTGGGACAAGGTGGCCAAGGTTCAGGCGTTTCACTTCAAGGGCGGGCAAGGCGCCAAGACCGGCACCGGCGGGCATCTGCCGGGCAACAAGGTGAAAGGCAAGATCGCCGAGGTGCGCGGGCTGGACGAGGGCGAGCCGGCCGTTTCGCCGCCGCGCTTTCCCGATTGGACCGAACCGTCGCAGATCAAGGAGTTCGCCGATGAGGTGCGCGACCGCACCGGCGGTATTCCGATTGGCTACAAGCTGTCGGCGCAGCATATCGAAAAGGATATCGATGCGGCGCTGGAGGTCGGTGTGGACTACGTCATCCTGGACGGGCGTGGCGGCGGCACCGGCGCGGCGCCGATCATCTTCCGCGATAACATCTCGGTGCCGACCATTCCGGCGCTGGCGCGTGCGCGCCGGCATCTCGATCTCAGCGGCCGCAAGGACATCACGCTGGTGATCACCGGCGGCCTGCGCAAGCCTGCCGATTTCATCAAGGCGATGGCGCTGGGCGCCGATGCGGCGGCGGTGTCCAACGCCGCGATGCAGGCGATTGGCTGTATCGCGATGCGCGCTTGCCATACCAACAACTGCCCGGTTGGGATCGCTTCGCAGAAGCCACATCTCGTCAGCCGCCTCGTGGTCGAGAAATCCGCGCGGCAACTGGCGAATTTCTTCGAGGCCAGTGTCGAGCTGATGCAGGTGATGGCGCGGGCCTGCGGCCACAGCCACCTGTCGCAATTCAACGCCGGCGATCTGACCACGTGGAAGCGCGACATGGCCGATCTGTCGGGGATCTCCTATGGCGGTGTTGCGCGTGTCTAGGCTCGGGCTATCCAGCGCCAGCTTGAAAGAGGCCCGGTCACAGCGCCGCAATCTCCAGCAAGTCGGAAATTCGGTGATCGGGCCTGAAATCCTTAATCTCGCCGCGCTGATAGCCCCCTTCGAAAAACGCAAAAGGCACACCGGCCCGTTGCGCGGTCTGGTAGTCGATCCCGCTGTCGCCGACATATAGCGTCTGCGCCGGGTGGGCGCCAAGTTGCGCTGCGGTGTGCAGCAAAGGGGCCGGGTCCGGCTTACGGCAAGGCAACGTATCTCCGCCGACCACGACGCCGAAGAAAGACGCCAGCGACATCCGCTTCAAGATATCCCGTGCCGGGGCCTCTGGCTTGTTCGTGCAGAGCCCGATCGGAATGCGCCGATCGACAAGTGTCGCCAGAAGCGCGCGCGCGCCGGGATAGGGCCGGGTCAGCGTCGCGACATCGGCAGCGTAAAGCGCGCTGAAATCCCGCACCGCACTTTTAATTTCGGTCTCCGCCAGATCCAACTGCAAATGCTCAACGCATCGGCGGACCAGAACCTCGATCCCGTTTCCGATGAAATGCGTGACGGTCTCAAGATCCAAGGGGCCGGCGCCAAGCCCGGCTAGCATCCGGTTGGCCGCGGCGTGAATATCCGGAGCGCTGTCGACAAGCGTTCCATCGAGATCGAAGATGATTGCCTGCATGGGCGGTCCTTATGGATGCTGCGGCCTCAGCTCGCCAGATGATCCAGCAGACCGGCATGGATATCGGGCGCGCCGACCACGACACCCGCGGTCTGCGCGCCAGGCGAATTGAATTGCAGCCTCGCGCCGCGCCGATCGGTGACGCTCGCGCCGGCTTCCGTGGCAATCAGGGCCCCGGCAGCGATGTCCCACTCCCAGCTGTCGCGCAGTGTCAGCATCGCGTCGAACCGACCCTCGGCGACGGCCGCCAGCCGGTAGGCAAGCGAGGGGCGGAAATGCCGCGCGATCTCGGGCAGTGGGCGCTGCCAGTAGCGGTCGTCGAACGTGTGCCGCGTCGCAAGGATCGCGGCGTCAGCAAGCTCGCTCCGCCCGGAGCTTTCAATGGGCGCGCCGTTCAGCTGCGCCCCTTTCCCCAGAGCTGCGCTATATAGCTTGTCACGTTTCGGCAGATAGACCACCGCTGCGGTAACCACGCCGCCCTGCACCACGGCAAGCGAATGGGCCCAGGTCTCTTTGCCTGCGATGAAGGCGCGCGTGCCGTCGATGGGGTCGACGATGAAGACAGCGTCAGAGCCCAGCCGGCCGGGGCCGTCCTCGGTTTCTTCGGAAAGCCACGCGTAACCGGGGCGGGCGGCCTGCAGGCTTTCGCGCAGAAATGTATCAACCGCGAAATCAGCCTCGGTGACCGGATCGTCGCGACCCTTGTCCCAGACCTTGTTGTCGCCGTGCCAGAAGGGCAGGGCGATCTTGCCCGCCTCGCGCGCGGCATCGGTCAGAAGCTGAAGGTCACTCTCCGGCAAGCGTCAGCCCTTCGACCAGCAAGGACGGAACGACCCGCGACAGGTGCGTGCGCGCGTCGTTGGCCGCACGAAGGGTCAACAGCATCTGCGGCAGGTTGCCGGCAATGGTGCACTCGTTGACAGGATACTGGATTTCGCCGCGCTCGACCCAGAAACCCGATGCGCCGCGGGAATAGTCGCCGGTATTGGGATTGATCGACGCCCCGATCATGGAGGTAACCAAAAGCCCGGTGCCCATCTCTTTCAGCAGCGCTTCCTGGCCGATCTCGCCTTGCGTCAACGCGATGTTGGAATTGGACGGCGATGGCGGAGAAGAAGTGCCGCGCGCCGCGTTCGCGGTGCTGCGAAGACCCAATTTCCGCGCACTGGCGATGTCGAGGGTCCAGCTTTTCAGGATCCCGTCTTCGATGATGGTGCGCGGCGCCGTCGGCAGGCCCTCGCCGTCGAATGGCTTGGAGCCGGTGGCGCGCGGGCGGTGTGGATCCTCGAATATGCTCATGCCGCTGGGAAGGATTTGCGTGTCCATCGCGTCGCGCAGCCAGGATGCGCCGCGGACGATGGCCGCACCGTTCACTGCCGAAAGCACATGCCCGACCAAGGACGAAGAAACGCGCTCGTCGAAGACGACTGGAAAGGCACCGGTGGGCGGCTTGCGAGCGCCGCTTCGGGCCACGGTCCGCTCGCCCGCGGTCCGGCCGATTTCTTCGGGGCTCAACAGGTCGGACTGAAAGATCCGCATATCGCCGAAGTAGTCACGCTCCATCTCGACGCCGGTCCCGGTGATGGCAACGCAGGACAGGGCCCGATCGGTGCGCTCATAGCCGCCTGAGAACCCGTTTGTCGTCGCGAGGTGAATGCGGCGCCTGCCATAGGCGGCCGAGGCCGATTGCACCTGCGAGACGCCCTTCACGCCAAGCGCTGCCGCTTCGGCGCGTGCCGCATCGTCCTGCAACGCATCGGGTGCGGGCTCGGCGGCCGGGTCGGCCAGCTCAAACGCGGCGATGTCCCAGCTTTCGGCCATCTGATCTGCGCCGGCAAGCGCGATCGAAGGATCGTCGGGGGCTTCCTTTGCCATCGCCACCGCGCGCTCGGCCATGGCGGAGATCACGGCCGGATTTGTGTCGGACGAAGAGACACAAGCCTGCTGCTGGCCAATCAGAACGCGCAGCCCGATCTCGATCCCTTCCGAGCGCTCGGCATGTTCTAGTGCGCCTTCGCGCACATCGATACTCAACGATGTACCGTCCACCGCGATGGCATCGGCCCCGTCCGCACCGGCCCGTTTTGCCGCCGCCAAGAGCGCATCGGTCAGATCAGCAAGATTCTCGGCCATTCAAGAAGGCTCCTTCCATCTGCACAGGGACCTAGGCCCCCGCATGGTGCGCTGCAAGGTGCAAAGACAAAAAGGCCGCTCTGCCGGTGGGCAAAGCGGCCGTCTTGAGCGTTCGGTCGATCTATTTGATGCGCTGGCCGTTGGCCAGGACAGAGCCGTCCGGATTGACCTCGATTACAGAGGTCAGCGTGTCGGCGCCATTGCCCGGCCGGGCAAAGATACCCAGCATCATGCGCGCGCCCATCGCCTGGTCTTCGGGCATCAGGCCCATCGCGACCAGCTTGTCCATCAGGCCGTTGGCGCCGATCAGGTTGAACGTCGCGCTGCCCTCGGGCATCGGTACCGGGCCGTCCGAGAAGGTGAACGCTCCGGTGCCATTCAGCTCGGCGCCGCCAGCCGTGACCAGAAGGCGTGTCAGATTGAGGCTTTCGATCTCGCCTGGGATTTCAGGGCTTTCTTCCATCGCCTCCAGCGCCTCTGGATCGGTGATGTCGATCAGCCAGTTGCCGCGGCCCTCGAATTCCATGATGACCGAAAAGGGATCGCGCGGCAGAACGCCGCCGGCATCGAAGATCGACCAGATCATGTCGTCGATCGCCAGCCCCACAAGCCGGATCTGTAGCCCGAAATCTTCCGCTTCGTCAGACGCACCGATCGGCATCCGGATCAGACCGCCGTATTCCTCGATCGCGAAATTGACCTGCGGAAACGGGATCTGATCGCCCGAAATTGACATCGCGACGTCGTTGGTAAGACCGCCATACTCGATGCCGTTCTCGTCGATGACGACATCCAGATTGCCGCCGCTTGCGCCGCCGGCGATACGCATTGCGCCATCATCGCTGTTGATCTGCAGGTCATAGGTCGCCGGTCCGTAGGTGTAGCCGCCTTGCGTCCGCAGCCCCGCCTTGATCATTGCGCCAAGCGCTTGCGCGTTGGTCAGGTTCGCGATGGTCCCCGTGCTTTGTATCTCCAGGTCGCTGAATTCGGCGTCCATCTTCACGCCCATGTCGGTGCCCGGCTCGCTGAAATCGATATCGAAGGTCATGTTGTCGGCACGCATGTCCGCGTCAATATTCCGGGGCTCTTCGCCCGACGTCGTATAATTGCCAGCGATGCCGTTCAGCGCCACGTTGAAGTTGAAATCAAGCTCGGTGTCGGTTACGCTTTCGCCATCGACGCTGAAATCCTCCAGTACGATTTCCACGTTCGGTGCAAGATAGTCATAGCGCATCGTCTCGGGATCGCCCGAGGCGGTCATTGTCGTGCCGCCCTGGCGGATGACCATGCGGATCCCGATCGTTTCGTCCTCGGCCGACTGGATCTTCATATCGAACGGCATTTCGGGGGTCATGGTCACCGTGACCGATCCATCGCCGCGCTCAAGCATGCGGATCTCGTCGATAGTGCCGGTCAGCTCGATATCGGGCTGCATCATGCTGACCGTGACGTCGGTCAGGACAAGCGTGTCACCGGCCATGCGCTCGGATGCGGCGGCTAGGGTCTGACCCTGCGTGGCTGAAACGGTTTTCCAGTCATTCCAGACGTCCTGGGCAGTCAGATCGGCGAGCGCCGGAACGCTGGAAAGCACGGTTGTCAGGGCGGTCCCGACAGCGAGAGAACGGATGTACATCTCAAATCCTTTTGTGGGAATGAATAGCTTTGAGTCTTGAACGTCAGACCCTTCGGGTCAAGTGTGGCGGTTGCTGGCGCAAGGAACTGTGATCAGTAGGGCGAATTTTGGACAGGAGTGCGGCAATGTTCGATATGAGTGGCAAAACGGTCATGGTTACCGGTGCCAGCCGTGGGATCGGTGCCGCCGCGGCGCGCGTTTTCGCGGCAGCCGGCGCAAATGTCGCGCTTCTTGCCCGCAGCCAGGACGCCATCGCAACTCTTGCAGGTGAAATCGGCCCGTCCGCCGTCGCGATCCCGTGCAACGTGGCCCGCTACACCGAGCTTCAGGGCGCTACAGAGGCCTTGCTTGACACCTTCGGCGCGGTGGATGTGCTGATAAACAACGCCGGCGTGATCGAGCCTGTCGCGCATATGGCCAACTCGGACCCCGACGATTGGGGCCAGGTAATCGATATCAATCTCAAAGGCGTCTATTACGGCATGCGCGCGGTGCTTCCGGCGATGATCGAGGCTGGTGGCGGCTCTGTCCTGACCGTGTCGTCCGGTGCCGCGCACGGCCCGGTCGAAGCCTGGAGCCACTACTGCGCCTCCAAGGCCGGCGCGGCGATGCTGACGCGCTGTCTTCACCTGGAAAACGCAGGTGACGGCATTCGCGCGATGGGTCTGTCGCCGGGAACCGTCGCGACCGAAATGCAGCGCGAAATCAAGGCGTCGGGGATCAATCGGATCAGCCAGCTTGATTGGTCCGAGCATATCCCACCCGAGTGGCCCGCCAAGGCGCTTTTGTGGATGTGCAGCCCCGAGGCCGACAAGTATTGCGGCCAGGAAATCTCGCTGCGGGATGTCGATATCCGGGCGATGATCGGCCTTTCGGGCGGATAGGCCGATGCCGATCAATCCGCGGGCAATGTCCAGTCGATCAGCGGGCCGACCGGGATGATCCCCAGCGGGTTGCGCGCCTCCGAAGGCGAGAAATACCCGCGCTTGTAGATGTCGAAATCGACGGTGCCCGCCACACCCGGCATAGCAAAGATCCGGCGCGCATAGAGCCAAAGCGCCGGGTAATCCATCAACCGGCGGATGTTGCAGCGAAACGCATTGTGATAGGCGACGTCAAAGCGGGCAAGGGTCGGGAAAAGCCGCAGATCGGCCTCGGTGATTTCGGGTCCGGTCAGGTATTCGGTGCGGCTCAGCTGATCCTCGATCTTGTCGAGCGCGGCAAAGACGTCGCGGGCGCCGGCCTCGTAGGCGTCTTGCGTACGCGCAAAGCCTGCCCGGTAGACGCCGTTATTGACGTTTGGGTAAATCAGCTCGTTCCAGGCGTCGATATCGCCGCGCAAGGCTTCGGGGTAAAGGTCCGGCCCGCGGCCAAAGGCGCGCATCATCCGGATGATATCGGCGGACTCGTTCGACACGACGGTCTCGGTTTGCCGATCCCAAAGAACTGGCACCGTGGCGCGCCCGGTATAGCCAGGCGTCTGGCGCGCATAGACCTCGTGCAGCGCCGAGACCCCCAAAACCGGGTCCGAGAACGGCCCGCGCTCCTCGTAGATCCATCCCTGGTCCGTGCGCCGCGGCGCGGCGTAGGACACGGAAATCAAATCTTCCAGCGCCAGAAATGCGCGGGTCAGCAGCGCCCGGTGCGCCCAGGGGCAGTTCCAGGCCACGTAAAGGTGATAGCGCCCCGGCTGTGGCGGGAACGGGCCGTCCTCGGTGATCCAGCCCCGGATGGTCGCGGCGGCGCGCTTGTATTCCCCGCTTAGCGCGGTGTCCGGTTTGGGGTCCACGCTGTGATAAACCCCGTCGATCATCACGCCCATCGGGGGCCTCCGTTCACATCGGCGCGCTGGCCAGAGCCGCCGCCATCCTAGCGCCGCCCCAGCATGGCAAGCCGGATCAGCGTTCGCTCCATCACCGCCATCTGCGGCGCCTTCTGGGTAGAGCGCAGCGCCAGATCGGTGTCGATCAGAAGCCCAAGCGCCTGTTCCAGCCGGCTCACGCCCCAGGATTGCGCCTGCCGCTGCATCCGGTCGCGGCGCGGCCCGTAAACCGGCGGCCGCGCCCGCGCGATCCCGGCCGCCGGCCCTTTGGGATCGGATGCCGCCGCGTGCAGCGTGCGAAAGTGCCGGGTTGCGCCGATGCACAGGCCAACCGGCTGCATGCCTTGCGCCTCAAGCTTGCGCATCACCGGACCGATCTCGGCATGCCGCGCCTCGGCCACGATATTCAGAACATCGTCCAGCGCAGCTTCGGTCGATGCGGGCGCCAATGCCGCGACCTCGTTCGCGCTGAGCGGCGCACTATCGCCGCGCTTGTAAAGTGACAGCTTTTCGATGGTCTGCCGAAAATCGCCGGGATCGAGCGCCCGGGACAAGGCAACGATATCGGTCATCGCCTCGGGATCGACCTGCGTCAGCTCCGCCTTCGCCAGTTCCGCCTCGATCTCTTCGCGGCTTGGCGGATCGTCGTAGATGCCCACCGCGTACGCATTTGGATGGCCCTCGAAAGCCTTGCGCAGCGCCGAGCGCGCATTCAGCGAGCCGGCGGTCACGATGATTTGGGCATCCCCCTCGCGCCAGTCCTCGAGCGCGGCAAGGATCGGCTTTGAGGCTGCGTCGGTCGCATCTTCCACGAAAGCAACGCGCGGCCCTGGAAAAAAGCTTTGCGCCTTTACCGCATCGTTCAAGAGCGCTGGATCCTTGCGCAGATCCGCCGCTGACATCCGCGCAAGACGCATCTCTTCCTCGCCCTGCGGCCCGATCAGCGCCGCGATCACTTCCTGCCGCTTCAGGGCAACGCGCATCGCGTCCGCGCCATAGATCAGCAGCCCGGTCTTGCCCGGATCGGGCTTTGAGAAATAGCGCCCGGCCTCTTTTGCCGCCAGCTTCATTGGCGCCAGTCGGGTGCGGTGGCCAGAAGGTCCGCGACGATCTGGTCCGCCAGGATCGTCATCAGCCGCGCGCGTGCATCGCGCTGAGCGCTTTGGGTGGCGACCGGCGTGCCCGTGGTTGCATAGCCGGTGAAATTCGCCACCGATCCCGACCGAACCAGGGCCGCGCTTTGCCCGTCGAACAAGCGGTAGTCGGCAACGCCGCGTACGTTATAGCGTGTGGTGATCTGGTCGGTGGTGATGCCGCGGCCTTCTTCGGTGACCCGCAGGTCGACCGCAAGCCTGTGGGTGGGGCTGGAAGGCAGGCCAAGCCGGTCTTCAAGCTGCCGGACAAGGTTGAAGCCGGCGGTGTCGCGCGGCGGATCGATCTCGATGGTGCCGGACAGGTCCCTGGCAGCGCCCTTTGGCCCGTAGACCGGCTGAAACCCGCATCCCGCCAGTGCGGCGATCAGTATAAGTGCAAGGCGGCGGTTATACGACGACATTCACAATCCGGCCCGGGACAACGATCAGCTTCTTGGGCTGGCCGCCGGCCAGCGCCTTGATCACAGCATCGTCGGCCAGAACCAGCTTTTCAACCTCTGCCTTTTCAAGATCCTTTTCGACGGTAATTTCCGAGCGCCGCTTGCCGTTGATCTGGATCGGCAGAGTTACGGTGTCCTCAACCAGCATGGCGGGATCGGCATCGGGCCAGTCGGCATTGGCCACCAGTCCCTTGCCGCCCAGCATCGCCCAGATCTCCTCTGACAGATGCGGCGTCATCGGCGCCATGAGCTGCGCCATGGTCTGCATCGCCTCGCGCTTTGCTGCGCGCCCGGCCTTTGATTTCGCAACGACATTCGTGAAGGCATAGAGCTTGGCGATGGCCGCGTTGAAGCCAAAACTCTCGATGCCCATGGTCACATCGTGGATGGTCTTGTGCATGGCGCGCAGCAGATCTTCGTCGCCGGCGCCGCGCTCGGGCGCTGCCTCGACATCCGCGGCCAGCCGGAACACGCGGCCCAGGTGGCGGAAACCCGCCTCTGCCCCGGCAGCAGTCCATTCGACATCGCGTTCGGGCGGGCTGTCGGACAGGACGAACCAACGCACGGTGTCGGCGCCATAGCTGGAGATGATCCGAACCGGATCGACCACGTTCTTCTTGGATTTCGACATCTTGGCTGACGGGATCACCTCTACCGCCTCGCCCGTCTCGCCCAGCCGGGCGCCGCTTTCGGTCCACTCGATATGTTCCGGCAGGTGGTAGACCGGTCGGTCCTGCTCATCGCGCGTCACATAGATCTCATGCGTCACCATGCCTTGGGTGAAAAGCGCGTTGAACGGCTCGATCGCCGATTTCGGCAGGTGCCCGCAGATGTGCATCGCGCGGGCAAAGAAGCGCGAATACAGAAGGTGCAGGATCGCGTGCTCGATGCCGCCGATATACTGGTCGACATTCATCCAGTAGGCGACATCTTCGGCATCGGTCGGCGTTGTTGCACGCGGCGCGGTGAACCGCGCGAAGTACCACGAGCTGTCGACGAAAGTGTCCATCGTGTCGGTTTCGCGCTGGGCAGGTTGGCCGCAGGACGGGCAGGCCACATCGCGCCAGTTCGGGTGCCGGTCCAGCGGGTTGCCGGGCTTGTCGAAGCTGACATCATCGGGAAGCTCGACGGGAAGGTTTTCCTTCTTCTCCGGTACGATCCCGCAATCGCCGCAATGCACCACTGGGATCGGGCAACCCCAATAGCGCTGACGGCTGAGGCCCCAGTCGCGCAACCGGTACTGGGTACGCCCTTCGCCCCAGCCGTGCGTTTCGGCAAAGTCGATGGTGGCGTCGATGGCCTCTTGCCCGGTGGCCACGTCGAGCCCGGCAAAGTGGTCGATCCAGCGCACCGGCTCGGTCTTGGGCGGCACGAATGCTTCGGTGCTGACCGGCTCGGGGTCTTCAAGCGCAAGAAACGTATCGATCACCGGCAGATCGTACTTGCGGCAGAAGTCGAGATCGCGCTGGTCATGCGCCGGGCAGGCGAAAATCGCCCCGGTTCCGTAGTCCATCAGGATGAAATTCGCGATCCAGACCGGCAGATGCCAGTCCGGGTTCAGCGGGTGGCGGACCGTAAGCCCGGTGTCCAGGCCCAGCTTTTCCGCCTTCTCCAGCGCCTCTTCGGTGGTGCCGCCCTTGGCGACCTCAGCGCGGAAGGCGGCAATCTCGGGATTGTCTTGCGACAACATCCGGGCCAGCGGGTGGTCGGCCGATATCCCGACAAAGCTTGCCCCCATCAGCGTATCGGGCCGCGTCGTGTAAACCTCGATCGGGTCAAACCCGTCTTGCACCACATCGAAGCCGAACTGCAGACCGCGCGATTTGCCGATCCAGTTCTGCTGCATCAGCTTGACCTTTTCCGGCCAGCTATCAAGGCCGTCGATCGCTTCCAGAAGATCCTCGGCGAAATCGCTGATCTTGAAAAACCACTGGGTCAGTTCGCGCCGCTCGACCTCGGCGCCCGACCGCCAACCCTTGCCGTCGATCACCTGCTCGTTGGCCAGCACCGTCATATCGACCGGGTCCCAGTTCACCACCGCATTCTTGCGGTAGACCAGCCCCTTTTCCATGAAGTCGATGAACATCGATTGCTGCTGGCCGTAGTATTCGGGATCGCAGGTGGCAAACTCGCGGCTCCAGTCGATCGACAGGCCCAAAGGCTTCATCTGCGCGCGCATGTCGGCGATATTGCCGTAGGTCCACTTCTTGGGATGGCCGCCCTGCTCCATTGCGGCGTTCTCGGCCGGCATCCCGAACGCGTCCCAACCCATCGGGTGCAGAACCGCATGGCCTGTTGCCAGCTTGTAGCGCGCGATCACATCGCCCATGGTGTAGTTGCGCACATGCCCGATATGGATCCGTCCCGACGGATAGGGAAACATCTCAAGCACGTAGTATTTCGGTTTGCTCGCATCGCGCCGCGCGGCGAACGTGCCGGCCTTTTCCCAGGCATCTTGCCAGCGAGCTTCGATATCTGCAGCAGAGTAGCGAGACATGGGGCGAACGGTCCTTGGTCGTGTCGGGGCAGTGCGATTGCGCCCGTAATGCGTGATAGTGAACTGAAGATCCGGAATCTAGAGGCGGCTGTCAGCGATCCGGCGTTCCCGCGCACGGGTCAGGATCGCATCCTCGATCGCGCGAATGGTCTCGCGGCTGGCTGGACCGCTGCGGGTGAAAAGCGCCAGGCGCAAGGATCTCGCGTCCAGCGCCGGATCGGTGACGTAAACCGTCGCCCGGTAGGCCCGGCCCGATCCCGGAGGCGCGCCGTAGCCATAGACGATAACGCCCGAGAACGGATCGGCGGCTTCGATCGGCATGAAGTTCAAAATATCCTGAGCTGCGAACCAGATATACTTGTTCACTTCGACAGTGATATTCGGCTCGTCGTCGTTTCTGAAAAGATCGAAAATGGACGAGCCTTGCGATTCGGCCTCGACGCGCTCGTTCGCGGTGCGAAGATCGGCGGCCGTTCCATCGTCATTTGCGGCGCCAAGTAGGCGATCGCCGCCGCCACAGGCTGCGAGACTCAGGGCGATGCCTGCAAAGATCCCAGTTCTGACAGCGAATCGCGACCTCATGCCGGCCCCCGTTTTTCCCTTGTTTCCCTTTGGTATCCGACGCTTTTCACCGCCACAAGGCCATTAGAGGGCGGCTTGGTCCGCCATGGGTTGCAAGACTGTGGCATCCCTGCACCATCACTTCCCGCAATTGTGCCGATCCCGTGGCACCGGGTTGCAATCAAACGGCGGTAGCGCGATGCAGACCCATACTTAATTCGGGCGTTCCGGATTGAGGAACACCTTTGAACACGAGGGAAACCTAAAAATGAAAAATCTTCTTCTTGCATCGACCGCGCTGGTTCTGTCCGCCGGTTTTGCAGCTGCCGCGGGCCACGAAGGCGTGTCCGTTGGCGGTAACGGCTACATGGGCATCTTGGACGACTTCGGCTCCGGAGACGCAGAATTCAAGAGCCGGATCCGTATCACCTTTGACGCTGTCGGCACCACCGACGCTGGTCTTGAGTTCGGTGGTTCGGTTCGCGCTGACAATGCTTCTGGCGGCGCTTCCGGTACTGCTGGTTCGGTTTACGTCTCCGGCACGTTCGGCAAATTCTCGATGGGTGACGTCGACGGCGCTGCTCTGGCCGCTGTTGGCGACCTGGCAGGTGTTGGCTACGAAGGCATCGGCGATCTGAACGAGATGGCCTACCTGTCGCGTCTGCTCGACGTCGACGAGTCGCTTCTGTACTCGTATTCGTCGGGTGACCTTAGCTTCTATGCTTCGCACGACCAGCTTGCTGAAAGCGACCAGGTGATGGCCGTCGGTGTCTCCTATGATGCCGGTAACTTCAGCGTCGCTCTAGGTGTTGAAGATGCAGACGCCATCTCCGACAACCACATCATCATTGGCGTGGGCGCCTCGCTTGGCGACGTTGACCTGAAAGCCATCTACGGTGATCTGGGCTCCGATAGCCAATTCGGTGTTTCGGCATCGATCGGTGTTGGCGAAACCACCATCACCGCTTTCTGGGAAGACAGCGAAGAACTGCTTGGCGAAGAAGCGTTTGGCATCGGCGCAGCCTACGACCTGGGTGGCGGCGCCACTCTGGCCGGTGGTTATGTCTCAAACGAGACCACCAGCGAGGACGCTTTCGACCTCGGCATCAAGTTCAGCTTCTAATCCCACTCGGGTTACTAGCGACGAAAGAGCGGGCCTTGCGCCCGCTCTTTTCTTTTGCGGCCACATGCTATCTTTAGATGCGATGCATACCGGAGAGACAGATGGGCCTTTCGGACATTACTGACAGAGTTCACGCGGCAGAAGACAAGGCAGGGCGCGCCAAAGGCAGCACCCGGCTGATCGCGGTCTCCAAGGTGCAGCCGCTGGAACGGGTGACAAAGGTTCTGGACGAAGGCCACCGGATCTTCGGCGAGAACCGCGTGCAGGAAGCCGCCGGCAAATGGCCTGACTTCCGCAAGCAATACGACGACATCGAACTGCACCTGATCGGCCCCTTGCAGACCAACAAGGCGCGCCAGGCGTTCGAGCTTTTTCAGGCGATCCATTCGGTCGACCGCCCCAAACTGGCCAAGACCATCGCGCGTCTTGCGCAGGAGACCGGGCACTGCCCCGAGCTGTTCATCCAGATTAACACCGGCGAGGAAGAGCAGAAGGCCGGTGTGATGCCAGCCGACGCCGATGCCTTCATCTCGCAATGCAAAGCGCTCGATCTGCCGATCTCCGGCCTGATGTGCATACCCCCGGTCGACGAGGCGCCCAGCCTTCACTTCGCCCTTCTGGCCAAGATCGCAAAACGCAACGGGCTGGACGGTCTGTCTATGGGGATGAGCAGTGATTTCGAAGAGGCGATTGCCCACGGCGCAACGCATATCCGTGTCGGTTCGGCCATCTTTGGCGAGCGTGACTACGGATAGCGCCGGCGACCCTGCGGGCCAGGGGTCCGACAAAAGGCAGCCACCTAGCGGACAATAAGCAGACTGCGGTATTTCAGCCGTTTTGCGATCCAAAGCAGGTGCGCCGGATGCAGTCCGATGCAGCCCTCGGTGGGATAGCCGGGGCGGCGCCAGCGGTGGATGAAGATCGCCGACCCGCGCCCTTTGACGGCGTAGGGCCAGTTCCAATTGGTCAATAGAACAAGGTCATAAAGCGGATCTGCGCGGCGAAGTCTCTCATGGGTAAACGGATGGGGCGCCCGCACCATCATGTTGTAATCGGGGTCCGTTACATCATCGGACCACAGATCGCGCAGCCCGATCGGTACTGCCCAGTTCGCGGGTTTCGCCATCCTGTCTGGCCGGTAGAGCATCCCGGTGATGTTGTGCACGCCTATCGGCGTTGCGCCATCGCCCTCGGCTTTGCGCTTGGTTAGGCCGCCGCGGCCCACGGTGCATGGAAAGACGCGCCCGGCAAAGCGCAGCCTGCCGCCTTTGACCACCATGTCCAGCGGTGTCACAGGAGATGCCCCGATTTGCGCGCCTTGACGTCCAGATAAGCCTCGTTCAGCGGGTTCTGCCCGACTTTCAGCGCAACCCGCTCGACCACCTCGATCCCGCAATCGGCCATTCGGTCCACCTTGGCGGGGTTGTTCGTCATGAGACGCACCTGGCTGACCCCCATCTTTCGCAGGATCGTCGCGCCAATGCGGAAATCGCGCTCATCATCTTCAAAGCCAAGCCTGTGATTGGCCTCGACCGTGTCGAACCCCTGGTCCTGCAAGGCATAGGCGCGCATCTTGTTAGCCAGTCCGATGCCCCGACCCTCCTGGTTGAGATACAGCAGAATGCCGGCGCCCTCGCGGCCCATCTCGGCCAGCGCCGCCTTCAGTTGCGCGCCGCAGTCGCATTTGAGCGAGCCCAGGACATCGCCGGTAAAGCAGGCCGAATGCAGCCGGACAAGCACCGGACCTGTGCGGTCGGGGCGGCCGATCTCGATGGCGTAATGCTCTGCGCTGCCGTCTTCGGGCCGAAAGACATGAACGCGCCCGGCCTGGGACGCTTCCATCGGCACGCGCCCCTGCACAACTGCATCCATCGGGCTTGCATCGGCCAGCGCCTGGGAAAATTCATCCAGATCAAGCCGCGTCAGGTCGGACAGGCCGTCTGCGCTCACGCCCTCGACCACCAGCGCCGCGGGCAGCAGATGCGCAGATTTCACAAGCGCAATGGCGGTGCGATGAAACTCTGCCGCGCCGCCGCGCGCCGACTTGAATGGGCCTTTCATGGGCGATGTCAGGTCTTCGGCCGGATCCACAACCGCCCGGATCCAGGTCGCGTCAGCGTCCTCTGGCACCAATAGCCGCGCCGTATCGCCATCGTAGGCGCGCGCTTTCAGTGTTTCGGCGCGCCGCTCGGTGATCGCCAAGGTCAGCAGGCCCTTGGCGCGCAGATCCTCGATCCGGCGGCTGTCGGCGGTCTCGGCGGCAACGCAAATAGAGCGCCGGCCCGCGTCCGTCAGAACGACCGGCACACCCATGCGCAGATCTGACCGCGCCCGGGCCAACCGCTCGGTAAATGAAAGGGCAAGCGCCATGAGTTTCCTTCAATTCTTCCCGCGCATGTAACTATGTTCGCCCGGAATTGAAACATTTCCGGCAATTTCGACACGAGCGCGTGAAAACAATGCAGCATTTCTTGAGCGCAGGCGCCAGACCGCACATGTGCCTGTAATCGAAGCACGAGGAGGTCTCATCCATGGCCAATCTGAAGAAGATCCTGCTTGTCGATGACGAGGAAGACCTGCGCGAGGCGCTGGGCGAACAGCTTGTAATGACCGAAGATTTCGATGTCTTCGAAGCTGGCAGCGGCGCCGAGGCAATGGAAAAGGCCAAGGCGGCGATCTACGATCTGGTAATTCTCGACGTGGGACTGCCCGATACCGACGGGCGCGAGCTTTGCCGCCTGATGCGCAAACAGGGCGTGAAATGCCCGGTTTTGATGCTGACCGGCCATGACAGCGACGCCGATACGATCCTTGGCCTTGATGCCGGGGCCAACGATTATGTCACCAAGCCCTTCAAGTTTCCGGTGCTTTTGGCGCGTATCCGCGCCCAACTTCGCCAGCACGAGCAATCCGAAGACGCGGTTTTTCAGCTTGGGCCCTATACCTTCAAGCCGGCCCAGAAAATGCTTGTGACAGAAGACGATAAGAAGATCCGCCTGACGGAAAAAGAAACAAATATTCTCAAGTTTCTTTATCGCGCCACCGAAGGTGTCGTGGCCCGCGACGTGCTATTGCACGAGGTTTGGGGCTACAATGCCGGCGTGACGACGCACACACTGGAGACACATATTTACCGTCTTCGGCAAAAAATAGAACCAGATCCGACAAATGCGCGCCTTCTTGTTACTGAAAGTGGAGGATATCGGCTCGTCGCTTGATTCGGATCAAAGCATCCCTTGTCCACATCGGGGTTATGATGTGGAAACCTCCCTGTTGGACTGGCCGGGCCTTGTGCCCGGCCTTTTTTTGTCCCGCACGGCGCCAGATACCGCTGGCACCCCCAAATGACGCAGAGGCGCCTTGAGCCTGCAGGCGCCAGGGGCTAGGGAACAGACCTGCCATTTGCGGAGCCACTGCCCATGTCCTTTTCGATTGCCACCTGGAATATCAACTCGGTACGGCTGCGCGCGGGATTGGTGGCAAAACTGCTCAGCGAGGAAGCTCCGGATGTCTTGTGCCTTCAGGAATGCAAATCCCCGGTCGAAAAAATCCCGTCAGAGGTGTTCGAAGAACTTGGTTACAAGTACATCGTGGCGCGCGGGCAAAAGGGCTACAACGGCGTTGCGATCCTGTCGAAGCTGCCTTTGGTCGATGCCGGAGACATGGATTTCGCCGCGCTCGGGCAAGCGCGGCACGTTGCGGCCACGCTTGAAAACGGCGTTACGATCCATGATTTCTACGTGCCCGCCGGCGGCGACGTACCCGACCGCGAGAAGAACGACAAGTTCGGCCAGAAGCTCGACTACCTGACCGAAATGCGCGACTGGTTTCGCGATACGAGGCCTAAAAAGGCGATTCTTGTCGGGGATCTGAACATCGCACCGCGCGAGGACGATGTCTGGTCGCACAAGCAGTTGCTGAAGGTCGTCAGCCACACACCGGTCGAGGTCGACCATCTCGGCACCACGCAGGAAGCGGGCGGCTGGATCGACATCACGCGGCAAGATATCCCGGATGGGCAGCTCTACAGCTGGTGGTCTTACCGGGCTCGCGACTGGGATGCGGCCGACAAGGGTCGCAGGCTCGATCATATATGGGCAACAGGCGATATCGCGAGCGCCGGCCATGGCTCTCGCGTCCTGCGCGCCGCGCGCGGATGGGAGCAGCCGTCCGATCACGCACCGGTCTTTGCCAGCTTCGATCTTTGATCCGGGGTTGGCAGAACGCGCGCCGCGCCTCATATAAGGCGCAACAACAGCTTCCAAGGAGGCAGAGATGCTTGAACTCAACCCAAATGCCGAAGCCGCCCCTGCCGGCGATCTGATCAAGGACGCGTCCGAGGCCACATTCATGGCCGATGTCGTCGAGGCCAGCAATACGGTTCCGATCATCGTCGATTTCTGGGCACCGTGGTGCGGCCCGTGCAAGACCCTGACGCCGGCACTGGAAGAGGCGGTGACCAAGGCGAAAGGCAAAGTCCAGCTGGTCAAGGTCAATGTCGACGAAAACCAGCAGATCGCGGCGCAGCTGCGTATCCAGTCGATCCCGACAATCTATGCGTTCTGGCAGGGCCAGCCGGTTGACGGCTTTCAGGGCGCTGTGCCCGGTTCGGAAATCACCGCCTTTATCGACCGTGTGGCCGCTTTGGCCGGTGATGGTGGTCTGGGCGAGGCGCTAGAGGCGGCCGAGGCGATGCTCGACGAAGGTGCAGCCGCCGACGCGGCGCAGACCTTTGCCGCGATACTCGGCGAAGACCCGGAAAACGGCGCGGCTTATGGCGGCATGATCCGGGCGCAGCTTGCCGCCGGGCAGCTTGATCAGGCGCAGTCGCTTCTGGACAATGCGCAAGGAAAACTGACCACCGCGCCCGAAGTCGAAGCCGCCCGCGCGATGCTGGAGCTTGCGCGCCAGGCCGAAGATGCAGGTCCGGTGACAGAGTTGCGGGCCGCAGTCGAAGCCAATCCCGACGATCACCAGGCACGCTTCGATCTTGCTCAGGCGCTGCATGCTTCAGGCGAGGTCGAAGAGGCCGTCACCGAGTTGCTGGAGCTTTTCCGCCGCGACCGCGAGTGGAATGACGCTGCCGCCAAGACCCAGCTTTTCACTATCTTTGACGCCCTGAAGCCTCAGGATCCGATTGCGCTGAACGGTCGCAGAAAATTGTCGTCAATGATATTTGCCTGATCTGTCGGACGGACTAGTTGGTTCCGAATGAAGCCGTATGTGGACCTTCCCGACGCAATCCCGGTGTTTCCCCTTCCCGGGGCGCTGCTGTTGCCGCGTGCGCGTTTGCCGTTGCACATTTTCGAGCCGCGCTATCTTCAGATGCTCGACGACACCCTTAAGACAGAGCATCGTCTGATCGGTATGATCCAGCCTCGAGAAATCCCGGGCTCTGGTGAAAAAAGGCTGCACTCCATCGGCTGTGCCGGACGGATCACGGGGTTTTCCGAAACCGAGGACGGGCGCTACATGATCACGCTGGCTGGCGTTTCCAGATTCCGTCTCGTCAAGGAAGTCGAGGGCTTCGCGCCTTATCAAAAATGCGAAGTCAGCTGGGATGGGTTTTCCCGCGATCTTGGCCCGGTCGAGCATGACAACGCTTTCAACCGCGCCAAGTTCATGAAGATGCTGCAGAGTTTTTTCGAAGAGCGTCAGTTATCAACCGACTGGGATTCTCTCAAGGAGGCCGAGGACGAGCTTTTGATCAACTCATTGTCCATGCTGTGCCCCTTCGAGCCAGAAGACAAGCAAGCGCTTCTTGAGGCGCCCTCCCTGAGTACTCGCCGCGAAACGTTGGTCACCTTGATGGAATTCGCCCGCCGCGGGGGCGCGAACGAGGACATCGTTCAGTGACCGAGGCGGTTTTCGATCGCAAGATGCTCGAGGCGCTTGTCTGCCCCGAAACGCGAGCCCAGCTGACATACGATGCCAAGGCGCAAGAGCTGATTTCCAAGGCCGCGCATCTTGCCTATCCAATCCGAAACGGCATCCCGGTGATGCTTGTCGATGAGGCGCGCAAGATCGAGTGATCCGGGCTGTTACAGCGGCCGTCCCTGACTGAGCCGCGGCAACGTTCCGGTCAGTCCAGCGGCCTCACGAATGAAAGCGCGGCGCAGGCCGGGCATGGCATTGACGATACCCATCCCGACATCGCGAGTTAATCGGACAATTGGATTGTCGTTCGAGAAGAGCCGGTTAAATCCGTCGGTCGCAATCGCCAACGTGGTCGTGTCGAACCGGCGCCATTGTTCATATCTGTGAAGAACGTCGCTGCGTCCGGGATCTTCGCCGCGCCGTTTGGCATCCACCAGAACCTCCGCCAGCGCCGCCACGTCCTTCAGTCCCGCATTCAGCCCTTGCCCAGCGATCGGATGGACCGCATGCGCCGCGTCACCCAAAAGTGCGACCCGGTCCGCAACGAACCGCTCGGCCAAGGACAGCGACAGCGGATAGCTGAACCGCGCGCCTGCCAAGCTGATTTCTCCCAGAAAATCTCCGAAGCGTGGCCGCAGAACCTCCAGATAGTCGGCATCGTCCAGCGCCTGGATGGCGGCTGCGGCCGCGTCGGTTTCGGTCCAGACGATGGACGACCGGTTGCCCGGCAGGGGCAGGATCGCCAGTGGCCCGGACGGCATGAAATACTGATGCGCCGTGCCGTCGTGACCGCGTTCGTGGGCGATCGCGCAGACCAACGCCGTCTGACCATAGCGCCAGCCCTGATGCCGGATACCGGCTCGCTTAGCCGTCGGGCTGGTCTTGCCATCGCAGCCGACAAGTAGCTTGGCGCGCAGTGTCTGCCCACCTGAAAGCGTGACCGCCACGCCCGCATCGTCGGATGAATGATCCTGCACCGACTGGCCGGTGATCGCTGTGATGTTCGGGCTCGCCTCAAGCGCGCCAAGCAGCGCGCGCCGCAGATAGCGATCCTCCAGCATGTAGCCCATCGGGCCTTCTTCGATCTCGGCGTGATCGAATTCCAGCACGAAGGACGACGGGGTCTGCCCGACCTTTCCGTCGGTGATCTTGATGTCGAGGATCGGCTGGGCATCGCTGCCGACGCTGTCCCAGATCCCAAGCGCCTTCAGAAGCCGTTGCGAGGACAGCGCCAGGGCATAGCCGCGACCGCTGAAATTGTCGTCCGACCGCGCCGCCGTCGAGGACGGCTCGACCAGCGTCACGCGCAGGCCGCCCGACGCCAGCGCCAGTGCAAGCGCGCTGCCATTCAGTCCGCCGCCCGCGATCACTATATCCGTATCAAAGCTCATAGGCCGATATATTGGCCTTCGGCGGCCATTGTCCATGCGCGGTGCTGTCGCTACGGTCCGCCGGTATCGACCGGAGGCAAGCGAGATGTCGGATGAATGGCTAACGATGACGGCCGCGGATCTTGGCCGGGCCATCGGCGCAGGCAAGATAGACCCGGTCGATCTGACAGACGCCTACCTTGGGGCGATCGCAGTCCACGAATTTGCCGGCCGTATCTACGCACGCCTGACGCCCGACCGGGCTCGCGCCGAGGCAAAGGAAGCGGCGGCCCGGGCCCGGTCGGGCGCGCGCCTGTCACCGCTCGACGGCGTTCCGATTTCATGGAAGGATCTCTTCGACACGGCCGGGGTTGCGACCGAAGCCGGCAGCGCGCTTTTGAAAGGGCGGGTGCCCAAGCAGGATGCGGCGGTGCTGCAGAACGCCACGAATGCCGGCCTTGTCTGCCTGGGCAAAACGCACATGACCGAGCTTGCGTTCTCGGGGCTTGGCTACAACCCGGTGACCGCCTCTCCGCCCTGCGTCAACGACCATGCCGGTGTGTCCGGCGGCTCGTCGTCCGGCGCCGCGACCTCGGTGGCGTTTGGTCTGGCGTCCTGCGGCATAGGCTCGGACACCGGCGGCTCGGTGCGCGTTCCTTCGGTCTGGAATGACCTTGTGGGCCTCAAGACAACCGCTGGGCGGCTGCCCCTGACCGGGGTCGTCCCGCTCTGCCCCCGCTTCGATACGGTTGGCCCGCTGTGCCGGTCGGTCGAGGATGCGGCGCTGATGCTTGCCGCGTTGGAAGGCGGAACGCCGGCCGCGCTGTCGGGCGCAACGCTGGTGGGCACCCGCCTGATGGTTCTGACCACCGTCGCCATGGACGATCTGCGCGAGCAGCCCCGCGCCGGGTTCGAAAGCGCCGTGGACCGGCTTCAGGCGGCCGGCGCAGTGGTCGAGCGGCGCGACGTGCCGGTTGTCGCGGGCGCGATGGACCTCTCGGGCATCCTTTTCGCGACAGAAGCCTATGGCACCTGGAAGCACCTCATCGAAGAACACCCAGAGGTGATGTTCGCCGAGGTCCGCGAGCGGTTTCGCAGCGGCGGCGCCTATTCGGGGGCGGACTACGTGGCCGCCTGGCAAAAGCTGGAGGCCCATCGCGCCGAGTACCTGGAAGCGACCGCTGACTTCGATGCCGTGATCCTGCCCACCTGCCCGATCATGCCTCCAAATCTTGAACGATTGGGGGCAGATAGTAAGTACTTCGTCTCTGAAAACCTGATGACGCTGCGCAATACGCGTGTCGGAAACCTTATGGGGCTTGCCGGGCTGACACTTCCCACCGGCCTGCCATCGACCGGCATCATGTTCCTTGCGCCGCCGGGCGGCGAGGAGCGGCTTTTGCGCCTTGGCGCGGCAGCCGAGGCAGCATTGGCGCAAATGCCACAATAATTTCGCCTGGCGCGCAATTTTGCGGGCGTTTTTCTGGACCCCGCGGCCCGGCTTGGGTTAGTCTTCGTTCAAAGGGGCGAAATGACCCCGAACCTGAGGCAGTCATGGTTTTTCCTGAGCGGTTTTCGGACCTGCCAGAATATGCATTTCCGCGCTTGCGCGGTCTGTTGGACGCCCATGCGCCCGGCGGCGAGGTCGTGCACATGACCATTGGCGAGCCGCGCCATGCTTTTCCGGCCTGGATCTCGGACATTATCCGCGACACCGCGGCCGAGTTTGGAAGATATCCGCCAAACGAGGGCACGCCGGAACTGCTGGGGTCCATCGCAGGCTGGATCGACCGTCGCTATGGCGTCAGCGTCGATGCCGCAACCCAACTGATGGTACTGAACGGGACGCGTGAAGGGCTGTACAACGCGGTGATGGCGCTGTGCCCGGAAACCAAGTCCGGCAAACCGCCCGTTATTCTGATGCCGAACCCGTTCTACCAGGTCTACGCGGTGGCGGCGCTGTCGGTTGGGGCGCAACCGGTCTACGTGCCCGCAACGAAGGACACTGGGTATCTGCCAGACTATGCCAGCTTGCCGAAAGACCTGCTCGACCGGACGGCCATCGCGTTTCTGTGCTCTCCGTCCAACCCGCAAGGGGCTGTTGCAGGGGCCGGGTACTGGTCGGATCTTTTTGCCTTGGCCGAGGCGCATGATTTCCAGATCTTCGCCGATGAGTGCTATTCAGAGGTCTATCAGGGCGCGCCACCCAAAGGCGCGCTGGAGATCGCGCAGAAGGTCTCGGTACACCCAGAGCGGGTCGTTGCCTTTCACTCTTTGTCAAAGCGGTCCAACATGCCCGGCCTGCGTTCGGGCTTCGTCGCCGGAGGCCCGGCATCGATCTCGCGGATCAGGCAGCTTCGCGCCTATGCGGGCGCGCCCCTGCCGATGCCGCTTCAGCGCGCAGCCGAAAAGGTCTGGGCAGACGAGAGCCATGTCGATGAAAGCCGGGCGCGGTATGTCGGCAAATACGGGATCGCACGCGAGGTTTTCGCGGGCGTGCCCGGCTGCGACATCCCGCGCGCGGGCTTCTTCCTGTGGCTGCCTGTCGATGACGGCGAGGCAGCAGCGCTGAAGCTTTGGACAAGGACCGGCGTACGCGTTCTGCCGGGCGCGTATCTGGCGCGCGACACTGAGACCGGCAATCCAGGAAAGAAATACATCCGCGCAGCATTGGTTGCGGATGAAGAAGAATTGCAGCGCGGGCTGACCAGGCTTCGCGACTGTCTTTACACATGAGGACGAGGTAGACATGGCGTATCAGGCACGAGGGCGCGACCCGCTTTTCGACAGCGAAACCCAGGCGGTACTGGAGCGGCGCAGCAAAGAGCTCTTCGGCTTTTGTTTGCTCGGCCTCGGCGTGCTGGTTGCGATGATCCTTGTCTCTTATTCGCCCGAAGACCCATCGTGGCTTTCTGCAACTGACGAGCCGGCGCGCAATCTTCTGGGCCGGCTTGGCGCCTCGATTGCCTCGCCGCTTTTCGTCATCGCTGGGTTCGGCGCGTGGGGCGTGGCGATTGTCTTTCTGGTTTGGGGCGGCCGCTTCGTGACGCATCGCGGCTCGGAGCGCGCGCTCAACTGCCTGATCTTCGCGCCGATCTCGATCGCGCTTGGCTCTGTCTATGCCTCGACCCTGATCCCGTTTGCCGGCTGGTCGCACAGTTTCGGGCTCGGCGGACTTTTTGGCGACACGGTTCTGGGCGCGCTTCTGGGCGTCGTACCGGTCAAGGCAACCCTTGGGTTGAACGTTCTGTCTGGCGTCGTGGGCATTGGTGCGATCGCGATGGCCCTTTTTGTGCTCGGCTTTACCCGTGCAGAATTGCGCGAATTCACGCGCTTCCTGCTGCGCGGTATGGTGCGGGTCTACGCAACCCTCATGCTGATGACCGCGCGCGGTATCGCCGGCACATTTCGGGCCGGCAAAGATGCCAACGCCCGCCGGCTAGAGCGCAAGGCCGAGCGGATCGCTGACCTTGAAGCCCAGCAATCGGCCCACATGGAAGCAGCGCCGATCGCGCCCGAACGTAGCGCCGCCAAGCGCGCGGCAACGCAGGGCGCCGGCAAGCCCGGCCTTTTGTCTCGCATCGGGATCGGTCGCACTGCGGAAGCGCCGCTCGAGGAGGACGAAGGCGAATTCTTCGAAGGCGACGACCGGATCAAAGCCAAGATCGCCGACGTCATCCGATCTCGTACCGGCGCAATCGCCGATCTGCACGCCGCTCGCGACGAGCCGCCGCTGGTGCGCCGCGCAATGGCGGGCTCTGACCTCGAGGACGATGACCTTGCCGGCCGCGAGATGCCGGACGCCGAACTTGTTGAGCAGGGCTATATCCCCGGCCCGCTGTCCTCGCCCGTGTTCGGATCGCACCGTGCGGCGCCGGAGGCCAAGAAGGTCGTTCAGCACGCGCCGAAGAAATCGGTCCAGCCCTCGCGCAAGGCGCGCACCGAAGCGCAGCCTTCGCTGTTCGAAGAGCGGTATTCCGGTGGCTACGAGCTTCCGCCGCTAAATCTTCTGGAGAGCCCCGAGGTGATCGAGCGGGCGCAGCTGTCCGACGAGGCGCTGGAAGAAAACGCGCGGATGCTGGAGGCCGTGCTCGATGACTACGGCGTCAAGGGCGAAATCGTATCGGTCCGCCCCGGCCCGGTTGTCACGATGTATGAGCTTGAGCCCGCCCCGGGTCTGAAGGCCAGCCGCGTGATTGGCCTTTCCGACGATATCGCCCGGTCGATGTCGGCGCTTTCGGCGCGCGTATCCACCGTTCCGGGCCGCTCGGTGATCGGCATCGAACTTCCCAATGCGACACGCGAGAAGGTGATGTTGCGCGAGATCCTTTCCAGCCGCGATTTCGGCGACGGCAACCAGCGTTTGCCGCTGGCGCTGGGCAAGAATATCGGCGGCGATCCGATCGTTGCGAACCTGGCCAAGATGCCCCACCTGCTAATCGCCGGTACCACGGGTTCGGGCAAGTCGGTGGCGATCAACACGATGATCCTGTCGCTGCTCTACAAGCTGACGCCCGAAGAATGCCGCCTGATCATGATCGACCCCAAGATGCTGGAGCTTTCCGTGTATGACGGCATCCCGCACCTTCTGTCGCCTGTCGTGACCGATCCCAAGAAAGCGGTCGTGGCGCTGAAATGGGTCGTGGGAGAGATGGAAGAGCGCTATCGCAAGATGTCCAAGATGGGCGTGCGCAACATCGAAGGCTATAACGGCCGCGTGCGCGAGGCCCTGTCGAAGAACGAGATGTTCAGCCGCACCGTGCAGACCGGCTTTGATGATCAGACGGGCGAGCCCGTCTTCGAGACCGAAGAGATCCAGCCCGAGACGCTTCCCTACATCGTCGTGATCGTCGACGAGATGGCCGATCTGATGATGGTCGCCGGCAAAGAGATCGAGGCCTGCATCCAGCGCCTTGCGCAGATGGCACGGGCCTCGGGCATCCACCTGATCATGGCCACGCAGCGCCCGTCGGTCGATGTGATTACCGGCACGATCAAGGCCAATTTCCCCACCCGGATCTCGTTCCAGGTGACCGGCAAGATCGACAGCCGCACGATTTTGGGCGAGCAGGGTGCCGAGCAGCTTCTGGGAATGGGCGACATGCTTTATATGGCCGGCGGCGCCAAGATCACACGCGTGCACGGGCCGTTCGTTTCCGACGAGGAGGTCGAAGAGATCGTCACCTACCTCAAGCAATTCGGAACGCCAGACTATATCAGCGGTGTTGTCGAAGGCCCCGAGGACGACAAGGAAGCCAGCATCGACATGGTGCTGGGCCTTGGCGGCAATACCGACGGCGAAGATGCTTTGTACGATCAGGCGGTGGCGATCGTCATCCAGGATCGCAAGTGCTCCACCTCCTATATCCAGCGCAAACTGGCCATAGGATACAACAAGGCCGCGCGCCTTGTTGAGCAGATGGAAGATCAGGGCCTTGTCAGTGCTGCCAACCATGTCGGCAAGCGCGAGATACTGGTGCCCGAACAAGCCTGAGGCAGGGCGCGGTATCTGCAGGCGGATAACCGCGCGCTGATATTGCCTATCAGTGGCATCCGAGGAGAGCTGTGCCTATATGACACGCAACTCGCAACGGAAGGTATGCCCGATGCATCGCAGACAATTCATGGCGCTCAGTGCCGCCGGCGCGGTTGCCTCCGCATTTGCCGGCCCGGCCCGCGCGGAACTGGTTCCGCTCAACCGGATCTCGGCGTATTTCAACTCTATCCGCACCGCCCAGGCGCGTTTCATGCAGATCAACGGTGACGGCAGCCGGGTCAGCGGCCAGATGTTCATGCACCGGCCTGGCCGTGCGCGGTTCGAATACGACCCGCCAGAGCGGGCTTTGGTGATGGCCGGCGGCGGCCAGGTCGCGGTCTTCGATGGACGCTCGAACGAGCGGCGGCCCGAGATCTACCCGCTGAACCGCACCCCGCTGAACCTGATCCTTGAGCGTAATGTCGATTTGTCCTCGAAAGCCAGGGTGGTCATCCACCAAGAGGTCGAAGCCGGCACTGTTGTCGGCGTGCGCGATCCCGACAACCCCGATGCCGGGCGGATCGAGCTTCTGTTCTCGGGCAGCCCCATCCGCCTTGCACAGTGGGTCACACTCGATGCCGGCGGCAATCGCACGCGCGTCATCCTTGAGGATCTGGTGACCGGCGAAAGCTTTGCGCCTGCGCTTTTCAGCATCACCAGCGAGATGAAAGGGCGGAACTAGCCCCGGCAGGTGGCAAGCTGGAACTGGTAGGTGTCGGCGCGGGCATCCACCTGGTCGGCCACCCGTATCAGCCAGCTCTTGCCGCGATAAGAACCGCGCGCGAACCCGGTGCGCCCCTCGTGGTAGGCAAGATACTGGTTGCGGGTGTCGCGCTTGGAGATCCCAAGCTCGCGGGTGCTTTCGTCCATGTACCAGCCCATGAAATCGGTGGCATCGTCGATGTCATCGCGTCGCGCGCCCCAACGGCCGGTGGACCTGCGATACTCGTCCCACGTGGCATCCAGCGCCTGACTGTATCCATAAGCGGACGACTGGCGCCCCATCGGGATGACCCCCAGCGAATAGCGGTAGGGCGTGCGGGCATTTCCGACGAATTTCGATTCCTGGTAGATCGTCGCCATCTGGACGTGCACCGGTACGCCCCAACGTGCCTCGGTCCGCCTCATGGCGCGGATGTAGCCCGGGCGCTCGCTGGCAATGCTGCATGCATTTTCCAGGTTTCGCGGCGCCGAAAACTCAGGGCTGCCGCAAGCGGTCAAAAGCCCCAGAAGGGCCAGGGCGCGAAGAAAGCTGCTCATCTGCCTTTCGCTTATGTCTTGTTTTATTTGGATCAGTTTATCGCAACTGGCCGGGGCATGAAACGAAAAACCGGGCGCGCTTAGATCACAAATGCAAGGATCAGCGGAATATACCCGACCGACAGAAGCGTCGAGACAACCACCAGCCCGGAGACGACTTCGGAATTGGTGCCGTATTTCTCGGCCAGAAGGTAGGAGGTCACGGCCACCGGCGTCGTGACCTGCAAAACCAGGACGGCGAAGGCCACCTGGTTCAGCCCGAAATAGCGCCCCACACCCCACGCGATTGCGGCGCAAATGATGGCCTTGAGCAAGGACAGCCAGAACGCTTGCCCAAGGCTGCGTGGAGACAGGCGGGCGACCGCCACGCCCAGCGTCAAAAGCATCAGCGGGATCGCAAGCTGGCCCACAAGCTCCAGCGCGTTTGTCAGAAAGCTTGGTGTTTTCCAGCCCTGCGACAGAAAAAGTGCGCCCAAAAGCGTTGCAGCGACCACCGGCTCTTTGAAAACGCGCGCGACCGAGCCGCCGCCCGACACCATCCAGACCCCCGCGGTGAACGAGTAGACCGCCATCACCGCAAAAATCATGACGGCATAGACAAGCCCCTCTTCGCCGAACGCAAAAAACGCCAGCGGAAAACCGACATTGCCGGTATTGCCGAAGATCAGCGGCGCCAAGTAGGTCTGAAGGTTCAGCCGGAAGGCCTTAGTCAGCGTCAGCATCACCACCGTCACGGCTGCATAAGCCGCGACCGAGGCCAAAAGCACGTCTCTCAGTGCAGACGGCTCCAGCGCCGAATTCATCAGCGCGGTGAACACAAGACAGGGCAGCGACAGCGTCATCGCAAGCTGCGTGACGAACTGCATGCGGTACTCGAACCCAAGCTTGACCCATGCAAACCCGGCAAGCCCGATCAGAAGGACCGGCGCCACGATTTCCAGCACTGTGAGAATCAGGTCCACAAACTGTTTCCTTCAAATTTCGCCCGGTTTTATGGACAGCCGCAGTCTCAGACTTTACTAACAAATGTCAGGGGGACGGACTATGTTGAAAACGCGGGCAAAGTATCACTTGGGCCAGGTGGTCCGCCATCGGAAACATCCCTTCCGCGGGGTGGTCTTTGACGTGGATGCGATCTTCTCAAACACCGACGAATGGTACGATGCCATTCCCGAGGACAGCCGTCCCAAGAAAGAGCAGCCATTCTACCATCTGCTCGCCGAGAACGACCAAAGCTACTACGTGGCCTACGTGTCCGAGCAAAATCTCGTGGCCGACTATTCCGGAGAGCCGGTCAGCCATCCCGATCTGCCCGATCTTTTCGGCGATTTCACCGACGGGCTTTACCCGCTGCACTTCCAGTTGAACTAACGCCATCAGTAGCCAAGCGCGCAGCCATCCTTGCGAGGATCTGATGCGCCCTCAAGGACGCCTTTTGCATGGTCGATGCGGATCGCCTGCGCGCCGCCGATCGCGGTGTCGGGCGTGATGACGTTATGTCCCATCTCGGCCAGCTTGGCGCGGACGGCGTCGCTGTTGTTGCGCTCCATCCGCAGCGCGCCCTCCCAGGGAAAGGATCGCGGCGCGTCGATGGCGCCTTGCAGATCCATGCCGTAGTCCATGAGGTTGCTCAGAAAACGAGCGTGGCCAGTCGCCTGGTAGGGTCCGCCCATCACGCCGAAGGTCATCGTCACGCGGCCGGCTTCGCGCAACATCGCCGGGATGATCGTGTGCATCGGACGCTTGCCCGGACCGGCCTCATTGGGATGGCCGGGCGTCAGATTGAAACCCGCGCCACGGTTCTGAAAGAGGATCCCGAATTTCGTCGAGGCAAGACCCGCGCCAAAACCGCTAAATATAGAGTAAATCAAGGAAACTTTCATCCCATCGGCATCAACCACCGTCAGAAGGATCGTGTCCTTGTGCACCTCTTCGGTCAGCTTGGCAGGCTCTGCCATGGCGCGCGCAGGGTCGATCAGACCGGCCAGGGCCGCGGCTGTTTCGGGCGCCAGCATATGCGCGATCCGGGTGGTATAGTCGGGATCTGCGATGAACCTGTTGCGGGCGTCATACGCGAGCTTTGTCGCCTCGGCCTCGATATGCAGCCTCTCCACGCCGAAGGGCTCCATATCCGGCAAGTCGAAATGGCTCAGAATATTCGCCAGCAGGATGGCCGTTGCGCCCTGGCCGTTGGGCGGATGCTCTACCAGTTCGATCCCCTTGTAGGCGCCGCTGACCGGGTCGGTATATGCGCTGGCGGTGGCCGCGAAATCGTCCAGCGTGTGCGTGCCCCCGAGCGCGTTCAGCGAGGCGACCATATCCTCGGCCACTTCGCCCTCATAGAACGCCGTGCGTCCGTACTCTGCGATGCGGCGCAGCACCTCTGCCTGGCCGGGCGCACGGAAAACCGCGCCCACACCCGGCACCTGCGATCCGATCAGGTAGCGGTCCTGGGCCGCGCCGCGCAGGCAGGCCGCATCCTGGGCCCAGTCGGCGGCAACGCGCGGGGCGACCGGAACACCGGCCTCGGCATAGTGGATGGCAGGCGCAAGGCTGGCCGCCAGTCCGCTGCGGCCCCAGTCGGCGGAAAGGCGGCAGAACGCATCAATGGCGCCCGGTATCGTAACCGATGCAATGCCCTGTTTTGGAACGATCGAGTGGCCTTCGGCGCGCAGGGCTTCAGCGCTGAGACCAGCGGGTGCGCGACCCGATCCGTTGAGCGCAATAACCCGATCTTCGCCGGGCGGCGTCATCAGCACGAAACAATCGCCGCCAATTCCGGTCATTTGTGGCTCGCAAATGCCCAGAAGGACCGCGCCCGCGATTGCGGCATCCACCGCGTTTCCGCCAGCCTTCAGAATATCGATCGCGGCGGCTGCAGCCAGAGGGTGCGACGTGGCGCACATCCCATTGACAGCGAAAGTGGCCGAGCGGCCCGGAAAGTGGAAATCGCGCATTGTCTGCCCCTGGGAGTGTAACTGCCTTTGTCGCAGACTAGTGCGGCGTGCCTGGGTATCCAACCGCCGATATCGGGGGCTATACCGTTTCCGCCGCGCCTGGCCCGTCGCCTTCAAGCCTGACGGCCACGCGAAACCGCAGCCGATTTGAAGATCCCTCGCGCGCGTACGAAATGTCTTCCGCCAGAGCCCGGATCAGGATCCAGCCAAAGCCGCTTTCCGGCTGCTCCTGGATATGGATCTGGGTATCGGCCGGTCTGCCAACAGGCAGGGCTCCACCCGGCAGGGCACTCCCGAAATCTCTGACATCGACATAAACGCTATTGCCGTCGCAGGTCAGAGCAAGCCGGATTTGCCCGCGCGGGCCATCGGCATAGGCGTGCTTGACCACGTTGGTCAGAACCTCCGACAGCAAAAGCTCGAGCGAACCGATATCCTCGCTCGAGGCGTTCTTGCCGGCAAGACAGGTCCTGAGATCGGTCAGCACGTCGCGGATCGCCTGAAAGTCCGCGTCGAAGTCGCGCGCCAGTACGGGAACCGGCGTCTTCAGTCCCACCTTCGACTGCAGCGTGCCATCGTGGCTCATATGGTGTGTGCCTCACATAGAGGCCGAGGCGTCTTGGCCTGAACTCTGGGGATTGCCGACGATATTCATGATGCTGTCCATGCGCGTCAGACGGAACACCTTTTCCACGTTGGGTTGCAGGCCCGACACCTCGAACCGGTGGCCGGGCTCGACCACTTTCATGATTGCGACCAGCGCGCCAAGACCGCTGCTGTCCACGAAGTCCACGTGGCTGAGATCCAGTGTGACGGGCGCGGCGTTATCGCCAATGAGGTCGCGCAGGGCGTCCTTGAAGTTCACGGCAGAGGCTGCGTCAATTCGGCTGTCCCGGACAGTAACGACCAGGGTGCCTTCGACCCTGTAGGCTTCTAGATTCATTCCCGTCTCCACGCAGCACGGCTTCGCGAACGCTAGACGCCGGGTATTACCATTCGGTAAGCAGGAAACATCCGGAGCCAACAATTTTAGGAAACAGATATGCCCCAGACCGTGATCGTCGGCGCCTCCCGCACCGCCATGGGAAGCTTTCAGGGCGCCCTCGCTGCGCAGTCGGCGGCGATGCTGGGCGGTGCGGCGATCCGGGCGGCTTTGGCGCAGACCGGGATCGATCCCACAATGGTCGAGGAAGTGATCATGGGTTGCGTTCTGCCTGCCGGCCAGGGCCAGGCCCCTGCGCGCCAGGCGGGGTTCCTGGCCGGGGTGCCAAGGTCGGTTCCGGCCACCACCGTGAACAAGATGTGCGGCTCTGGTATGAAGGCGGTGATGATGGGCTGCGACCGCATCGCGCTGGGCGCTCCGCTCGTTGTGGCGGGCGGCATGGAAAGCATGACGAACGCGCCCTATCTCTTGCCGAATATGCGCTCTGGCGCCCGGCTTGGGCACGGCAAAGTCATCGATCACATGTTCGTCGACGGGCTGGAAGATGCCTATGACAGCGGCCGCCTGATGGGCAGTTTCGCCGAAGACTGCGCCGTCCGGTTCAAGTTCACCCGCGAGGCGCAGGATATCTACGCGATCGAGTCGCTGCAGCGCGCACTGGCGGCGCAATCTTCGGGTGCGTTCGACGATGAGATCACCCCAGTCACGGTGACGGATCGCGGCGAAGACACCGAGGTGTTGGAAGACGAGCAGCCAAGCCGCGCAAGGCCGCAGAAGATCCCCAAGCTGAAGCCCGCTTTTGTCAAGGATGGCACGGTGACGGCGGCCAATTCCTCTTCTATTTCCGACGGCGCCGCGGCCCTTGTTCTTGCCTCATCGGAGGCCGCCGAGACGCACGGGTTGAAGGCTCGGGCGCGGATCCTTGGGGCGGCGAACTTCGCGCAAGAGCCGGGCTGGTTCACGACCGCGCCCATTCCGGCCGCGCAAGCCGTTCTGAAGAAGGTGGGCTGGAGCGTCGATGACGTCGATCTCTGGGAGGTCAACGAAGCGTTCGCCGTGGTTCCGATGGCGTTCATGGCCGAGATGGGCGTGCCGCGCGAGAAGCTGAACATTCACGGCGGGGCATGTGCCCTCGGACACCCGATCGGGGCTTCTGGCGCCCGGATCATCGTTACTCTTCTCAATGCTCTGGAGCACGCGGGATTGAGCCGCGGTGTCGCCGCGATCTGCATCGGTGGCGGCGAGGGCACCGCGGTCGCGATAGAGCGCTCGTGATGGACTATGCCGGACTTGCCGCCCGCATCGCGGCGCTGACCGAGGGCGAAAGCGACACCATTGCCCTGATGGCGACCGTTGCGTGCGAGGTGCATCACTCGGACGACCGTTTCGACTGGACCGGCTTCTACCGCGTGACAGAACCGGGGCTTATGAAGATCGGACCCTACCAGGGCGGTCATGGATGCCTGATTATTCCCTTCGGCAAAGGGGTTTGCGGGGCAGCTGCGCGCACGGGCGAGACCCAGCTTGTGCCCGATGTCGAGGCCTTCGAAGGCCATATCGCCTGCGCGTCCTCCACCCGGTCAGAGCTTGTTCTGCCGGTACGCAATTGCTCTGGCGCGGTGATTGCGGTGCTTGATATCGACAGCGATCAGCCGGCGGCCTTTACCGAGGAAGATGCCAGGTATTTGGCCGCCATCCTGCACTCGGTCTTTGCGCGGCGCGCGGAAGTGGCGAATGGCGGCGCAGCCGCGGCTGGGCTACCTTGAAGAAGACATTTTTGATTTTTTCAATTGGAAAGACCCACTGATGCAAAAAGGTTCATGTCTGTGCGGGGCGGTTACATTCACCGCGAAAGGCGCCCGTAAGAGCGGCGCAATCTGCCATTGCGCGCAATGCCGGAAGCAATCGGGTCATGTCTGGGCTTCGACGGTTGCGCCGGAGCAAGATCTTGAAATCCTGGGAGAAGTCAGGTGGTTCGAAGCGTTGCCAACCGCGAAGCGCGGATTTTTTGCCCGACATGCGGCGCGTTTCTTTTCTGGAAGGCGCATGACGAGGATACGATGTCATTCAGCCTTGGATCGCTTGAGTCGCCGACTGGAATTTCCATTGGAAAACATATATTTGTATCCAGAAAAGGTGACTATTACGAAATCGCCGACGATATTCCGCAAAAGCTCTGATGCATATGTATGACCCGCCCGATCTGCCGCTTGACGTGGTGCACCTTGACCACGAGCTTTTAATCGTGAACAAGCCCGAAGGGCTGTTGTCGGTGCCGGGGAAGGGCGAAAACCTCAGCGATTGCTTGCTGTTACGGGTTCAGGCTGCGTTTCCCGAAGCGCTTTTGGTGCATCGGCTGGACCGCGATACCTCGGGCGTGATGGTCTTTGCGATGACGCCGCATGCGCAGCGGCACCTGGGACTGCAATTCGAAAAGCGGCACACGAAAAAGACCTATATCGCAATAGTTTATGGGCAGGTCCCCGAGAAGACGGGGACCATAAGCCTGCCCATTGGCGTCGATTGGCCGAACCGGCCGCGCCAGCATGTGGACCATGAGAGCGGGCGCGAGGCGATCACCGACTGGCGTGTGCAGCGGGTAGAGAAAAACTCAACCAGAATAAGGCTTTACCCAAAGACCGGGCGCTCGCACCAGCTTCGGGTCCATATGCTGGAGCTGGGTCATCCGATCCTGGGAGATCCTCTCTATGCCACTGGAAAAGCTTTGGAATTTCCGCGCATGATGCTGCACGCGGAAAGCCTGCGGCTGCGGCATCCCGATGGTGGCAAGGGCATGAATTTCACCGTCAAGGCGCCGTTCTAAGCCGCGCCGCGCGGCGCCATTCTGTACGCGCGGTACTGGATCGGGGCGCAGCGTTTGCAGGATTGTACGCGCGTTCGAAGACCGGGCCCGCATTTTGTACGCGGCGCCCGGACCCCGGTTTCAGTTTCGTACAACCGCCTGATCACCGCTTGCGCGCGACGATGTAGCGGCTGGGCGGCGAGGCCGGGTGGTTGCCTGTTTCGATGATCTTGAAGCCCGACCCGGTCACCAGGTGATCAAGTTCGGCGATCCTGCCGACCCGGACATAAGGCGCCTTGCCGAAGAGCTGCATCAGCGGCAGCGCGAGGCGCATCATCAACCAGAACTTCAGGTTCTGGCGACCAAAGCCGCTGCCGCGATCGGGTCGGCAGATTGTCTTGGAAATGAACAGGCCGCCGGGTTTGAGAAGCGAGCGGATCCGCTCCAGCGCCTCGGGCTGATCCTCGATCAGGTGCAGGACGTTGAAGGCGAGGATCGCGTCATAGGGGCCTTCGCCCAGTGGATCGCCCATCAGGTCGCCGCGCACGAAATCGATGTTGTCGCCACCCTGATCGCGGGCCTTTTCCTGGCCGATCCGGATCATCTCGCCCGAAATGTCGCTGGCGGTGATATGAGCGACGCCCGGGGCCAAGAGAAGCGCGGTCGATCCGGTGCCGCTGCCCAGCTCGAGCACCCGGTCGGTGGCCGCGAGATGCGACTTGGTGCGCTCTAGCGTGTAGGTATAGGCTTCCATATCGGCGATGGGGGATTTGGCATACCCTTCGGCAATACCATCCCAGAATTTAGCTACGTTTTGCATGTCTGTGTCTCCTTTCCCGAACGTCATACCCATGCGCCTTTTGATTATAAATTGCTGAAATTTGCCGAACTGATATACAGAAATGCATGAATTGGGATGCGATTTCTTTTGATTGGAACCAGGTTCGCGCGTTTTTGGCGACGGCGGAAGAGGGATCTTTTTCCGGTGCTGCGCGGGCGCTGGGACTGACACAGCCGACGCTGGGCCGTCAGGTGGCGGGGCTGGAGCAAAAGCTTGGCATCGCGCTTTTCGAGCGCATCGGCCGATCCTTGTCTCTGACGCCGTCTGGGCGCGAGCTTTTGGAGCATGTGCGCGTTATGGCCGAGGCGGCAAGCCGGGTGTCGCTGGTCGCCTCGGGTCAAGCGCAGGACGTATCGGGCCGGGTGATGATCACCGCAAGCGATGTGCTGTCGGCCTATCATCTGCCGCCGATCCTCAAAGAGCTGCGCGCGGTGGCGCCGGCACTGGAGATCGAGGTCGTGGCCGCCAACGATATCCGCGATCTGCAGCGGCGCGAGGCCGATATCGCGATCCGTCATGTGCGACCCGAGCAGCCAGAGCTCTTTGCCCGCCTGGTGCGCGAAGAGACGGCGAACCTATACGCCTCTGGTGCCTATCTGGATACGCGGGGGCGGCCCAAGGACCTCGGCGGGCTGTCGGCGCATGATTTCATCGGCTTTGGCGACGTAGACCGGATGATCGCATATCTGGAGCCGCTGGGCATTCACCTGAGCCATGATAATTTCCGCGCGAATTGCGCCTTGGGGCTGGTGTCCTGGGCTTTGGCGCGGCAGGGGCTGGGGATCGCGGCGATGTCCGATTTGGTGGCCGCGCAATGCCCCGAAATGGAGCGAGTCTTGCCGACGATGGAGCCGATCACCTTTCCGGTCTGGCTGACCACGCATCGTGAGCTGCATACAAGCCGGCGGATCCGGCTGGTGTTCGATGTGCTGGCCGATGGGCTGGCGCGGGGCACCGGCGTGGAGACGGTTCTGGCGTGATGCCATTGCTTGCCTTCGTGACGGTTTGCGCCTAGAAAGGCTTTATCTCAACACCTCAAGTGATATTGAAATATGGATGATGGTCAGGCGACTGCGGTGCTGGGCGCGCTGGCGCAGGAAACGCGGCTGCAGATCCTGCGGTTTCTTGTGGGCCGGGGATCGAAGGGCGCAAGCGCCGGTGAGATCGGTGCGGCGGTGGGGGCGGCATCTTCGCGCGCGTCGTTCCATCTTTCCAGCTTGTCGCAGGCCGGGCTGGTCAGCTCTGAGCGCAAGTCGCGCTGTGTCATTTACCGGGCCGAATTGGATGCACTCGGCGCGGTGCTGAAACACTTGGTGCAGGATTGTTGCCGGGGCGATGGTCGCCTCGTTTCAGCCTGCGCGGGCGGGCAGGTGCCGCCGCGCCGCACGTTCAGCTTTTTGGGGGATTGAGTGGCACCACGCGGCCCTTGTTGCTGTCTTCCAGCTCTTCGAAATCGAAACTGTCAAGGCTTGCCGCCCGTTTGCCGGCGCGTTCCGCCGCGGTGCCGATGCCATCGAGATCATCGCGTGCCTGCTTGAAATGGGTGTTCAGCTTGTCGACACGCTCGACCACGATTTCCACGTCGCGGTGCAGCATTTTTAGCGTCTTTCGGATCGCACCGGCCTGCTCGCGCATCCGCGCGTCCTTCAGGATGGCCCGCATGGTGTTCAGTGTTGCCATGCAGGTGGTGGGCGAGACGATCCAGACCCGGGCGGCAAAGCCCTCGCGCACAAGCTCGGGGAAGTTGGCGTGCAGCTCGGCATAGACGGCTTCCGACGGCAGAAACATCAGCGCGCCGTCGGCGGTCTCGCCTTCCAGGATGTAGCGCTCGGCAATGTCCTTGATGTGCTTCTTGACAGCGACACGCATCTGCTTGGCGGCCTCATTGGTCTCCCATTGGGTATCGGCCCGGCGCAGCGCCTCATAGGCCTCCAGCGGAAACTTGCTGTCGATCACGATGGGGCCGGGCGGGTTCGGCAGGTGGATCAGGCAATCGGCGCGTTTGCCATTGGAGAGCGTTGCCTGCAGCGCGTAGCTGTCCTTGGGCAGCGCCTTGCTGACGATATCGGTCAGCTGGATCTCTCCGAATGCGCCGCGGGTCTGCTTGTTTGACAGGATGTCCTGCAGGCTGAGCACGTTGCCCGACAGTTTCTCGATATTCTCCTGCGCCTTGTCGATGGTCTCCAGCCGCTGCTGCAGCTCGCCCAGCGACCGCGCGGTACGGGTGGCAGAGCCGGCGAGGTTTTCGTTCATCCGGGCCGAGACTTCCTGCAGGCGCTGCTCCATCAGCTTGATCATGTTGGTCTGGGCGGCGGCTTGCGCCTCGGAGACATGCGTGAGCCCGCCAGCAAGCTGGTGCTGGCCCTGGCTGAGAAGATCGACCTGCGCGCCAAGCTGGCCGACCTGGCCCGCGATGGGCGCGATCAATTCGGCCGAGCGGCCCGCGCGGCGGACGGCCATCACCAGCAGGATCACGATCAGAAGGACGACCGCACCGGCGATGGTCAGGCCCAGCGTCAGCGGGTCGGAAAAATCGATCGTATAATCGCCGATCTGGATCATGTGCGGCCGAACAGGCGTTCGATGTCGGAAAGCTTGAGCTCGACATAGGTCGGGCGGCCGTGGTTGCACTGGCCGGAATGGGGCGTCGCTTCCATCTCGCGCAGAAGCGCATTCATTTCGTCGGCGCGCATCTGCCGGCCCGAGCGGATCGAACCGTGGCAGGCCACCCGGCTGAGGATGGCCTCGATCCGGGCCAGCAGCGTCTGGCTTTCGCCCAGATCCGCGATCTCGTCCAGAATATCGCGGATCAGCGCCTCGGCGTTGATCTCGCCCAGGATCGCCGGGGTCTCGCGAACCGCGATGGTGGCGGGGCCGAAGGGCTCGACGGTCAGGCCGAAACGGGCAAGGTCGGTGGCGTGTTCCAGCAGGCGTTCGGCGTCCTGCGGGCCAAGCTCGATCACCTCGGGGATCAATAGCGCCTGTGCGGCCACGCCGTTCTCGGCCATCTGCTTTTTCAGCCTCTCGTAGACGAGGCGTTCGTGCGCGGCGTGCTGGTCCACCAGCACGATGCCGGTGCGGGTCTGGGCGATGATGTAGTTCTCGTGCACCTGCGCGCGGGCCGCGCCGAGCGGGGCGTCGGTGGCCGGGCTCTGGGGTTCCGGCTCTGTGCGCGCGGTCGGCTGGATGGGTTCGAAGACCTGCGCGCTTTCGGCGAAATAGGTCTGGGGGCGCGGGCCGGGACGGTCCATCTGATAGATGCGCGGCTCTTGGTCTTCGCCGGAAGCCGGTTCGGGCGTGAAGGCGCCCAGCGTCGCGCTGGCCACGGTTGTCGAGGCGCGGTGGCCGGCTTCTGCAAGCGCGTGGCGCAGGGCCGAGACGATCAGCCCGCGGGCCAGGCCGGGCTCGCGGAAGCGCACCTCGGATTTCGCGGGATGCACGTTGACGTCGACGCGTGTCGGCTCGCAGTCGAGGAACAGCGCCGCGACCGGGTGGCGGTCGCGGCTGAGGAAGTCGAAATAGGCTGCGCGCAACGCGCCGGTCAGAAGCTTGTCGCGCACCGAGCGGCCGTTGACGAAGAGGTATTGCGCCACTGCCGCGCCGCGCGAGTAGGTCGGCAGGGCGGCATAACCGGTCAGGCTGATGCCCTCGCGGGTGGCGTCGATCGGCAGCGCGTTGTCGGCAAAATCGGCGCCGATGACGCGGGCAAGGCGGGCGCGGAGCGCATCGAAGAGATCGCCGGTTTCGGCGTCGGCGCGGAATACCTGCCGGCCTTCGCCGCCATCGGTGACATCCCGCAGGATGAAGGTGATCGACGGCTCGGCCATGGCCAGACGCTTGATCGTATCGGTGATCGCCTGCGCCTCGGCCCGGTCGGTGCGCATGAACTTGAGGCGCGCGGGCGTGGCGTAGAAAAGATCGCGCAGCTCGACCTGGGTGCCAGGGCGGCCTGCTGCTGGGCAAACGGGCGAGGCGCCGCCGCCCGCAACGGTGATGCTGGCCCCGCCCTGGCCGGGCGCGCGCGAGGTCAGCGTCAGCCGCCCCACCGCGCCGAGCGAGGGCAGCGCCTCGCCGCGAAAGCCGAAGGTATGAATGTTCAGAAGGTCGCTGCCGTCGATTTTCGAGGTCGCGTGGCGGGCCAGCGCCAGCGGCAGATCGTCCGGCGCGATGCCGCAGCCATCGTCGGTCACCCGGATCAGCGACTTGCCGCCTTGGGCATAGGCGATCTCGATCCGCGCGGCGCCGGCGTCGATGGCGTTCTCGACCAGTTCCTTGACCGCCGAGGCGGGACGTTCCACCACCTCGCCAGCCGCGATGCGATTGATCGCAGCCTCGTCGAGTTGGCGAATTTGCGGGCGATTTTCGCTTATTTGGGGGTTCGGGCTGGCCATGCCACAATAACTAGCATGCGCACGCCCGATTCGACAGGTGGGAAATTGGGCCGGCGCCGTGCCGCCCGGGCGCGGCCCGGCCCCAAAGGGCCGGGCGGCAGGGTCACTCGGTCATCGGAAGGCCGTCGGGCTGGCCGACGACGATGACGTGCAGATCTTCTGGCCGGTAGATGCGCTTTGCGACCCGGTTCACATCCTCCAGCGTCACCGCGTTGATCTTGTCGTTGCGCGTGGCGATGTAGTCGATCGGCAGCTCCTGGGTCTGCATCCCGACCATGATCCGGGCGATCGTCGCGTTGCCGTCAAAGCGCAGCGGATAGGCGCCGGTGACATAGGTCTTTGCGGCGTCGAGCTCTTCTTGCGTGACGCCGGTTTCAGCGACCTCGGCCCACAGATCGCGCAGAAGCGAGACGGTCTCGGCCATCCGGTCATTGGCGGTGGCGACCTGTCCCAGCACCATGCCGACCTCGTCGAAGGACGCCAGGTAACTGCCGATGCCGTAGGTCAGGCCACGCTTTTCGCGCACCTCCTGCATCAGGCGGGACTGAAAGCCCGAGCCGCCGAAGATCTCGTTCACGACATAGGCGGCGAAGAAATCGGGATCGTCGCGGGTGATGCCTTCATGGCCGAAAAAAGCGACCGATTGCGGGGTCTGAAAGGGGATGACGGTCAGCCCGACGTCCAGCGCGAACGCGGGATCCTCGGGGATCTCGGCGCCGGTGTCGGGCAGATCGCCCAGGAGGCGGTCGAGAAGAAGGCCAAGCTCTTCGGGCGTGATGTCGCCCACTGCGCCGATATACAGGCGGTCCTTGGCAAGCGCCCGGTCATGCGCGTCCACCAGATCGTTGCGGGTCAGGGCAGCCAGGCTTTCCAGCGTGCCCTCGTGCGGCGAGCCGAACGGGTGATCGCCGAACGCCATCCGGTCAAAGCGGGTGCGGGCGATGGTGCTGGGATCCTGCGCGTCGCCCTGAATGATCGAGACCACCTGGGCGCGGACGCGTTCGATGCTTTCGGCCTCGAAGTTGGGCTCGACCAGCGCGGTGCGCAGCAGGTCTATCGCCTGGTCCCGGTTCTCGGTCAGAAAGCGCGCCGAGATTGCCACGGCGGTATCGTAGATATCGAAGTTGAACTGGGCGGCCAGCTCTTCGGTCGCCTTGGCGAAGGCGCGCGCGTCACGATCGGCTGCGCCTTCCTCCAATAGCCCGACCATCAGGTGGGTGGCGCCGCGCTTGCCGGGCGCGTCAAGCGACGAGCCGCCCTTGAAGCGGATCTCCAAAGCGGTGAAAGGGATCGTGTGCTCTTCCACAAGCCACGCCGTTATGCCGCCGGGCGAGGTCACTTCCTGGATCTCAACAGCGGCGCGAGCTTTGCCAGCGAGGGCCGTAAGCGTAACCGCAAGGGCCAGCGCCAGGTTATGTCCGAGACGGGTCATTGCAGCACCTCCGCGGCTTCGGTTTCGGCTTCAGTTTCGGGATCCGGCGCTTTCAGCCACCCGGTCACGGCCTTGTCGCGGTCAAAGACGCGCTTGGCGGCGGCGATGATCTCGTCCTCGGTGATGCTGTCGAGGATCTTCGGCCAGGCCTCGACATCCTCGACCGTCAGTCCTTGCGCCAGCGCGCCGCCATAGCGGTTGGCAAGCGAGCTGATGTTGTCGTCGGCATAGATGCGCGAGGCGCGGATCTGCATCTTGATGCGGGCAAGCTGGTCGGGATCGACGCCGGTTTCGATAAACTCGGCCACGGTCTGGTCCAGCGCCGCCTCGGCATCGGCCATCGACACACCCTCGGAGGGTACGATGATCAGCCCGAAGGTCGTATCATCAAGCGAGCCGCCGGAATAGAAGGCGGAGGTATAGATCGCCTGCTGGGTTTCGAACTGCAGCTTCTGGCCCAAGACCGAGGTCGCGCCAGAGCCGCCCAGCACCTCTCGCAAAAGCGCCAGAGCCGCGGCGTCGCGCTGATCGCCGGGGTCACGCTCGGGCGCGAGATATGTGCGCAGGACATAAGGCTGCGAGACGCGGGGGTCTTCGAAGACCAGCCGCCGCTCGGCCAGTTGTGGCGGCTCGCTGACACGCTCGCGCGGTTTCAGATCGGGATTGGGCGGGATCACCCCGTAATAGGTTTCTGCCAGCGCGCGCACCTCGTCCGCCTCTACATCGCCGGCGACCACGAGGATCGCGTTATTGGGAGCGTAGAACTCTTCGTAGAAGGCGATGGCGTCGTTGACGGTCAGCGCTTCGATCTCGTGCTTCCAGCCGATGACCGGGATGCCGTAGGGGTGGTTGAGAAACTGCGCGGCGCGGCGCTGCTCGGCGAAAAGTCCGCCGGGCTCGTTTTCGGTGCGCTGGTTGCGTTCTTCCAGAACGACGGTGCGTTCGGTAACGACATCGGTTTGCAGAAGACTCAGGTTCTGCATCCGGTCGGCTTCCATCTCCATCATTTGCTCAAGCCGATCGGCCGCAATGCGCTGGAAATAGGCGGTATAGTCATAGGAGGTGAAGGCGTTGTCGGTCCCACCATTGGCAGCCACGATGTCGGAAAACTCGCGCGGGCCACGCTTGTCGGTGCCCTTGAACATCAGATGCTCCAGGTAATGCGCGATGCCGGAACGGCCCGGCGGCTCGTCGGCCGATCCAGCCCGGTACCAGACCATATGCACGACCACGGGCGCGCGGTCATCTTCCAGGACGACGACCTCCATGCCGTTGTCCAGGGTGAAATTGGTGACTTCGGCGGCGCGGGCGGGCAACGCGGCAAGAAACGCCGTGGCAAGCACGGCAAGCAGCCGGGTGGGGCGGGACGAGACAGGGTGAACCATGGGCGACCTTGATTGCAACTTTCGGTTAGATGGCATCTACGCCGGTTTGCCGTTTCTTCAAGGCGCCCCTGACGGAGATGTGAGACCTGCGCGCACGTGCCGCGCTACTGGCCGCCAAATGGGGGCGGCGGCGCTTGCGGTGTGCGCACGCCGGCGGCACGCATCCGCTGAAGCTCGCGGTACTTGTTGAGCTGAAACGGCTCGTAGGCGTCGAAATACACATTTGTGTTGAAGAGACGTTCCAGGATGCGTCCGTTGTTCTCGCGGCGGTATTGCAGATCGGACTGCGCCAACTGGCGGCGGATGCCGGGCGCAACGCCCATCCGGGTCGTGTAGAGGATCAGTGCCGGATCGGCAGGGGCCGCAGCACGCGGATTGCCGCCAAGCGCCGCGATGGCGTCCGCTTCGGGGGTTGGATCGGTGCGATTGATGCCGCCGGGTGTGGGCGCCGGCAGGCTGGCAAGGCTTGGCGGCTGCTCAAGCGGTTTTCCCGGCAGGATCGCGAACTCGTCAGGCCCCGTGCCGGAGGAACGGACATTCATCAGGCGCGGGTCGTCATCGCCGCTGCAGGCCGCGAGCGACGCGGCGGCGATCGCAAGGATCAGCGTAAGGGTCAGGTGACGTGCCATGCGATCCCTCTTAGCGGTTTTCCGGGGGCGCGTCAGCAGGCTTTTGGGAGCTGGTAAAGACGATAAGCCCGATCGCGCCGGCGAATATCGCGATGTCGGCGATGTTGAAGGAATAGGGGTTTGAAAAGCCGCAGCAGGACATGTTGAGAAAGTCGGCGACCGCCCCATAGGCGATGCGGTCGATGACGTTGCCGATCGCGCCGCCCACCAGCAGCCCGCCGGAGATCTGCGCCATCCGGCCCTGATTGTCGCGGTGCAGCCACAGGATGACCCAGGCCGAGATCGCCAAGGCAACCGCAACCAGGACCCAGCGCATGAGATCGGCGCTGTTGGAGAACAGGCCGAAGTTGATACCGTAGTTCCACGCCATGCGGAAGTTGAGGTAGGGGGGCCAGACGTCGATCGCCAGCAGCGTCTTGAGGTCCATCAGGTGCACGACCGCGATCTTGCTGATCTGGTCGGCGGCAAGCACCGCAAGGCCGGTTGTGAGGACGCGCCGTGTTGCCATGGCTAATGCCGGAAATGCCGCATGCCGGTGAAGACCATCGCAAGGCCGGCCTTGTCCGCGGCCGCAATCACCTTGTCGTCGCGCACCGAGCCGCCGGGCTGGATCACCGCCGTGGCGCCGGCCTCTGCGGCGGCCAGAAGCCCGTCGGGGAAGGGAAAGAACGCATCTGACGCCACGACCGAGCCGATGGCGGGGCTTTGGGAAAGGCCAAGCTCGCCGCCCATGCGCCCGGCCTTCAGCGCGGCGATGGTAGAGCTGTCGACGCGGCTCATCTGCCCTGCGCCGACGCCGACGGTGGCCTCGTTCTTGGCATAGACAATGGCGTTGGATTTGACGTGCTTGGCGACGGTCCAGGCAAAGAGCAGATCGCGCAGCTCGGCGTCCGAGGGTGCGCGTCTTGTGACGACGTTCAGATCGTCTTTGCCGATACGGCCCGAGTCGCGATCCTGGGCCAGGTAGCCGCCCGAGACTTGCTTGACCATCAGCCCCGGCTCGGCGGGATTTGCGAGCGTTTCGGTGGTCAGAAGCCGCAGGTTCTTTTTGGCGGCGAAGATCTCGCGCGCGGCCGCGTCGACGCCGGGGGCGATCACGACCTCGGTCAGGATGCCGACGATCTCTTTCGCGGTCGCCTCGTCCAACGGCTGGTTCAGCGCGATGATGCCGCCGAAGGCAGAGGTGCGGTCGCAGTCGAAGGCGCGGGCATAGGCCTCGCCCAGCGTCGAGCCGCGCGCCACGCCGCAGGGGTTGGCATGCTTGATGATCGCGCAGGCCGGCCCGTCTTCGGGGGCGAACTCGGAAATCAGCTCGAACGCGGCATCGGTGTCGTTGATGTTGTTGTAGGACAGCTCTTTGCCCTGCCACTGCTTTGCGGTCGCCACGCCAGGCCGGTGCGAGCCGTCGGTGTAGAAGGCCGCCGACTGGTGCGGGTTCTCGCCATAGCGCAGGGTCTGGGCCAGCGTGCCGGCCACGGCGCGGCGGCGCGGGGCGGTCTGGCCAATCGCTCCGGCCATCCAGGTCGAAACCGCCGCGTCGTAGGCTGCGGTGCGCGTATAGGCGGTCTGCGCGAGGGTCTTGCGGAAGGCCAGCGAGGTCTGGCCGCCATTGGCTTTCATCTCATCGAGAAGCGCGGCGTAGTCCTGAACATCCGTCACCACGTTGACGAAAGCGTGGTTCTTGGCCGCGGCGCGCACCATCGCGGGGCCGCCGATGTCGATGTTCTCGATGCAGGTTTCGTAATCGGCGCCTTTCGCCACGGTCGCCTCGAACGGGTAGAGGTTGACGATCAGAAGGTCGATCGGTTCGATGTTGTGATCGTCCATCGCCTTTTGATGCGCCGCATCGTCGCGCAGCGCCAGAAGGCCGCCGTGCACCGCCGGGTGCAGCGTCTTGACGCGGCCGTCCATCATCTCGGGAAAGCCGGTGATTTCGGCCACATCCGTCACCTTCAGCCCGGCCGCGCGCAGCCCGTCCGCAGTGCCGCCGGTCGACAGAAGCGCGACCCCCATATCGGCCAGCGCGGTGGCAAATTCGGCCAGTCCGGTCTTGTCGGAAACGGAAATCAGTGCGCGGCGCACCGGGAAAAGATCAGCCATTCGGGGTCCCCAAGGCAAACGTCAGTCGTAGGCCAGATCCTCTTCCAGCGCGAAGTCCCGCGTGGCGGCGGGCGTCTCTTGCGCCTTGGCGAATATCCAGCCGATGCGCGTCGCATAATCCATTGCGGCAGAAGATAGAACGATTTGTTTGGTCGCACGCGGAGAAAGTCGCCCGGTTTCAAGATAGACGCTGGGCGCGAGTGTCATTTGCGCAGTGCCGTCATGCCGGAATACCCAAAGCTCGCCGCTTTTCAGCGCCAGCGAGACGGCGTTGCCACCCATGTCGAGCTGCGCGTTGACATCGGGGTGCAGATGGAAGCGGATTTGGAACGGAACGCCTTGCAGGCGCGTGCGCTCGAACACCTGGTCGAAATGCTTTTCGGCGTTCTTGCCTATCGCCGAGAGGGCATCTTCGCCGGTCAGGCTGCGCCCGTCGGTCGACAGCTCCAGCCGGCGCACATGGGTCAGCCCGTGGGTGTGCACATAGCCGTCATGGCTGGTGACCAGCGTGACCGTGGGATTTTCCTCGCCGACCTCGCGGCACTGCACGTCGCGCGGGGTGTCGACCAGAAGCTCGGTGCGCTGGCCGGCGATGAAGCCGGTGCCGCCGAGACGCGAAGAGCTGTAGCCTTCGATGGCAAGGGTGGAATGCGACGGCGTGGCGCGCCCGGCCCGGCGCCAGCTGGTGCCGAAGGTCGCGCCCGAGCCGCAGTTGACTATGATGGGGCGGCGGCCCGAGGTCAGCTCGAACGCAAGGGTCGAGGCATGGCCGTTCAGCGAATGCTGCATTCGGGGCGGCAGCGCGGCGTCGATGATGACGCTGGTGCGGCCGTGGCTGAGCCGGGCAAAGCCCATCGCCAGCCCGTTGGGGCGCATCCGGCGCACGCCAGAGCTGGCCAGCGCCTGGTCGAGCCGTCCTTCCAGGCCGCGCCCGCCGCCGTGAAAGCGCGCCAGCCCGCCATCGGCATGGCGCAGTGCGCGCAGCGTCGGCGCAATGCGTTCGATCGCTGCCTTGTGGTTGGGGCCGGGGGTGTGGCCGGCCTCGGTCAGTGCCTCGAAGGTCCATGTAAGTAGCGTGAAGACCTCCAAAAGCTCTTCGGGGTTGCGCGAGGCGATGCCGCCCTCTCGGTCGATCTGCGTCTCGCATTCGCGATCGAGTGCGCGCATCGCGCGGCTGATGTTTTGCGACAGGCCGGCCAGGGAAAGCGCGGCGTATATCAGGCCGGACAGCGCCTCGAACCGGGGAAGGCCGGGGGCGGCGGCGTGCCAGCGATGCGCCACGAAGTTGGCCTGGTGCGAGAGTGCGGCGAAGAAGGCCCGGCTGGTGTCGCTGCTGACGCCGTTGAGCAGGAAGATCGCGTGGTTGATCCACCGGATCAGCCGGCGGCCGGTCAAGTCGGGCGCCCAGCCTGGGCCGGTGCCGCGGCCGAAGCGGGCGATCCACTCGTGCGTCCAGATCTGCGCGCAGCGCTGGGCGGGGCCATCCCCCACAGCCGCCAGATCGTCGAGCCAGGCAAAGCCGTGGACCTCGTTCTGAAACGCCTGATCGGGGGCGGCGAGGTCCCAGATTTTTGTATCCGGCGCCTCGATCAGATGGCCTGCAAAGAGGAAATTGCCCGCGCAGAGTTGCCGGCCCCGTGCAAAAGAGCCGATGGTGCGCGGCTCGGGTTGGCTGGTGAACCCGGTTGCCTTGCGGCCAAGCGGCGACAGCCGCGCGCGCAAGCGGTTCATCCATCGCGCACGACGCGCGGACCAGCTTTCTGGTGTGGACACGTGACTTCCTGCTGCCTCTGATCACCGGGTTGACCCAGTATTGTTGGCACAAAGATAGCGAAGCGGGATAGCCCTGTCATCGCCGAAGTCGATGTTTAGGCAGGCTTTTGCAGGACTGCGATGAAAAAGCCATCCATACCGCCCATCTCGGCCCAGTAATCGGGCCGCAGACGCAGCCCGCCCTCGGGGCCGATCCAGTCCGGCTGGATGCCGGGCAGGGCGACGGCGCCCGCGTCGACAGAAAGACCGGGGTGGCGCGCCAGCGCGTCGCGAAGCTGCTCTTCGCCTTCGTCGATCAGCAGCGAGCAGGTGCAAAAGACGAGCCGCCCGCCGGGTTTGAGAAGCGTCAGCGACCGGTCGATCAGGCGTTCCTGCAGGGCGAAAAGACCGGGAAAGTCCGAGCCGTCCTTTGCGTAGGGTAGATCGGGGTGGCGGCGGATCGTGCCGGTCGCGCTGCAGGGCGCGTCAAGCAGGATTGCGTCGAACGGCGCGCCGGGCTGCCATTCCAGGGCGTCGGCAATCACAAGGTCGGCGACAAGGCCGGTGCGGGCGAGGTTTTCTGAAACGCGCGCCATGCGCCGGTCGGAGATATCAAGCGCTGTGACCTCGGCCCCGGCTGCGGCAAGCTGCATCGTCTTGCCGCCCGGGGCGGCGCACATATCGAGGATGCGCTCGCCGGGCCGCGGCGCCAGCGCCAGCACCGGGTAGCTGGCCGCGGCGTCCTGCACCCACCAGTCGCCCGCCTCGAAGCCCGGCCGGCTGGACACTTGGCCGGCCTCGATCAAGCGCACGCTGCCATTGGGCATTACCGCGCCGCCGAGCGTTTCGGCAAGCGCCGCGGCATCGCCTGATTTCGGGGTCAAATCGAGCGGTGGATCGGCGGCGAAGACGGCCTCCATCGCTGCAACGGCCTCTTTGCCATAGTCGTCTACCAGCGGTTTGCGCAGCCAGCGGGGCAGGGTCGGGACCGCAAGCGCCGCCCAGTCCGGCTTGTCGCGGGCGATGTTGCGCAGCACCGCGTTCACCAGCCCCGACTGGCGCGCGCAGTCGGGATGTTCCTGCGCCAGGCTGACGGCGGCGTTGACGACGCCGTGCGGCGCGGCGCCGTCGGCGCACATCTCCCAGACGGCGAGACGCAGGATATTATGCGCGATCTCTTGCGGGCGCCGTTTGATGTAGGGCCCAAGCACACGGTCGGCGCGGTTCAGCACGCGCAGTGTCTCGGTGGCCAGTCGCTGGGCGCGGGCGCGGTCGGCGGGGACAAGGTGCTGAACGGCGCGGGGCAGCATTTCGGTCAGAAGCTTGGCTTGCAGCGTGACGCCATTGATCAGCGCAAGCGCCGCGCGCCGGGCGGGAAGGCCGCTATCGTCTTTGCCTGGTGCCATTTTCGCGCCCTGCTGCGGTTGAGATGTGCGAGACGGGGCGTATATCATCGGAAGTGGCGCAACAAGGAACGCTTTGATGACCAGCGAAAGCCCCGACAAGAAAGTTTTGCCTCCAGCGGCAGTCCGCGCGCTGGAAGAGGCCGCCGCGCGCCGCAAAAAGGAGAAAGAGCTGGACTTGCCGTCCGAACTTGGGGGCCGCGACGGGCCCGAACCGGTGCGCTATGGCGACTGGGAAAAGAAGGGAATTGCGATCGACTTCTAGGAGGCGCGGTTAGCGGCGCAGCTCCAGATCGGCGAAGCGTCCCTGGCCCTGGTCGGAGGTGAAGCGCAGCGTGCTGCCACTGATCTGAACCTCTTGGCAATTGGTGCCGAGTTCGGACGAGCCCCAGTTGAGATCTCGGCAGAAGTAGCCGTTCTGCCACTTCCAGCGGCCCGAGATGTCGCGGCCGAACGCGCTGCCGTCGATTTCGCCATCTGGGCGGACCTCCAGCGTGACGCCGAAGCGGCGCAGCTTGCCCTTGGTGACGATATTCACGAAGCTGTCGCGTTGCTTGATCTGCTGGAACTTCGCGCCCTCATCCACCAGCGACCATCCTTCGGCATGTGCCGGCATGGCGGAGGCAAGGGCGAATGCGAGTGCAGCGGCGATAAAAGTACGGATCATGAGCGTGACATCCTGCATAAGTGGTTGTGCAAGATACGCAGTCCGGGCCTGACTGGATCACTATAATCCTAACACATCGATCATATCGTACTCGCCGGGCGCCTGATCCTGGCCCCAGATGGCAGCTTTCAGCGCACCCCGCGCGAAAATTGCGCGATCTGTTGCCACATGGCGCAGAACGATGCGCTCTCCGGGGGCGGCGAAGATGACATCGTGCTCGCCCACGATGTCGCCGCCACGAATGGCCGCAAAGCCGATTGCGCCGGGCGCGCGGGCGCCGGTGATGCCGTGGCGGCCGCTTTCGCTGCGCTCGGCAAGATCGATGCCGCGCCCCTCGGCGGCCGCTTCGCCCAGCATCAGCGCGGTGCCAGAGGGCGCATCGACCTTGTGGCGGTGGTGCGCCTCGACGATTTCGATATCGAAATCCTCATCCAGCGCGGCGGCCACCCGGCACGTAAGCTGGGTCAGAAGGTTGACCCCCAGGCTCATGTTGCCGGCGCGTATGATCGGGGCATGGCGCGCTGCGGCGGTCAGGCGGGGCAGGTCTTCGGGCTCGAACCCGGTTGTGCCGATCACGTGGACCGCACGGGTCTGCGCGGCCAGATCGGCGAAATCGAGCGAAGCGGCGGGCGATGTGAAATCTATGATCGCCTGGGCGCGCGAAAACGGCTCCAGCGGGTCGTCCTCGACCGTGATGCCGCGCGCTGCGCCGCCCATCGCTTCGCCCAGATCTTGGCCGACCCAGTCATGGCCCGGACGCTCGACCGCGCCAATCAGGCGGGCCTTGTCGCTGGCCGATATGATATTCACCAGCATCTGGCCCATGCGGCCCGACACACCCGTCACCACGATCCCCGGCAGATCCGTCATTGTCTTCTAGCCCTTCCTTGCTGTCTGCCTTCCTTTTGCGGCAGAGCGCGCACCGCGTAAACCCCGGCTTGCGGCAGGCGGCCACAGCCATTATCTGAGCGGCATGGGATCACGACGATTTTCTGAAGGGCCGGGGCCCTCGCAGCGCCAACTTCGGGTCGGTGAGCTTTTGCGGCGCCGGCTGAGCGAAGTGCTGGCGCGCGGCGACATCCACGATCCGGATCTGGGCAACATGTCCATCACGGTCGGCGAAGTGCGCGCCTCGCCCGATCTGAAGGTGGCGACGGCCTATGTGCTGCCCCTCGGCGGCAACCGCGCCGAGGACGCGCTGGCCGCCCTGCGCCGCAACAAGGCCGAAATCCGCCGCGTCGTGGCCAAGGGGCTAGAGCTGAAGTTCGCGCCCGAGCTGCGCTTTGCCATCGACGAGACTTTCGATCGGCTCGACGACACGCGGCGGCTGTTTTCCAGTGACACGGTGCGCCGCGACATCGAGGGCGAGTGATGTGGCGCGCGGCGGCCCTGGCGGTCGGGCTTTGGGCCTCGGCCGCAGCGGCTGCGGATATGCCGGCCTGCCGGACAGGGACATTCGAGGACGTGCCCTTCACGGCCTGCGAAGCTGATCCGAAGGCTGGCGGGCTACGCCTGTGGCACAAGGATGCGGGCGGGGCTCTGATCGGCTCTTTCGCCCGGCTCGAAGACATACTGGCAGCGCGCGCAGAACGCGCGGTCTTTGCGATGAACGGCGCGATGTATCATCCCGATCGTGACCCGGTGGGGCTTTACATCGAAAGCGGCAAGACGCTGTCGCCGATCGCGCTGCGCGCGGGACCTGGCAATTTCGGGCTGTTGCCCAACGGGGTGTTCTGCCTGTCGGGCGGGGCGGCCACGATTACCGAAAGCCGGACCTTTGCCGCAAGCGGGCAGGCGTGCGATTACGCCATGCAATCGGGGCCTTTGCTGGTGTCCGGCGGCGCGCTGCATCCCGAGATCCTTCCGAACTCGCGTTCGGCCTTCATCCGCAACGGGATCGGGGTGCGCCCCGATGGCACGGTTCTGGCGGTGATCGCCGATGCGCCGGTCAACTTTCACCGGTTTGCACGGCTTTTGCGCGATCATCTGGGCGCTCCGGATGCGCTTTTCGTCGATGGCAACACGTCGCGGCTTTATGCGCCGGGTCTGGGGCGCAGCGATATCGGCTTTCAGATGGGGCCCATTCTGGCGCTGGCTGTGCCGCGGGATGCCACTGCCAATTGACCGCGGGGTATGCGCGCGCTAGACGGCGCGGCTGCAGATCGACGCAATGAGGACAGGAATGGGACGCAGGCGGAAAGGGCGCGATATCTCGGGCTGGGTGGTCGTGGACAAGCCGGCGGGGCCGTCCTCGAACGCAGTTGTGGGCAAGGTGCGCTGGGCCTTCGGTGCCAAAAAGGCGGGCCATGCCGGAACGCTGGACCCCGAGGCGACGGGCGTTCTGGCGGTTGCGCTGGGCGAAGCAACCAAGACGGTTCCTTATGTGACCGACGCGCTGAAGGCCTACCGGTTCGCGGTTCGGCTGGGGCAGGCCACAAACACCGATGACCGTGAAGGCGAGATCACCCAGACCAGCGATCTGCGTCCATCGGATGACGCCATCCGCGCCGCCTTGCCCGAATTCGAAGACGAGATCATGCAGGTGCCGCCAGCATTTTCGGCCGTCAAGATCGATGGCGAGCGGGCCTATGCGCGGGCCCGCGCCGGTGAAGAGGTCGAGATCGCGGCTCGGCCCTTGTGGGTGGAAAGCCTCAAGTTCGTCGCCCGCGACGATGCAGATCACGTGACGCTGGAAATGGTGTGCGGCAAGGGCGGCTATGTGCGCGCCATCGCTCGCGATCTGGGCGCGGCGCTGGGATGCTATGGCCATGTCTCGCAGCTTCGGCGGATCTGGTCGGGGCCGTTCGAGGCCGAAGATGGCATCGATTTCGAAGCGCTCGATGGGCTGAAGGGGACGGCAGAGCTGGACGCGATGCTGCTGCCGGTCGAGATCGCACTGGAGGATCTGCCTCAGGCGCGCTGCTCGGCCGAGGCGGCGGCGCGGCTGCGCAACGGCAATGCCGCGCAGGTGATCGCCACCGATGCCGACTTCGGCGAGGTCGCCTGGGCGTCGCATGGCGGCAAGGTGGTCGCAATCGGGGTCTACAAGGCCGGGATGCTGCACCCTTCTCGGGTGTTCGCCGAATGATCGTACGCGAGTTTCAGAAGGGCGACGCGGCCAGCGTGGCGGTCTATTCAGAGTGCGAGCGGTATCGCTATCTGTTGACCCGCGAGTGGACGCCGGATGCCGGGCGGGTCCTTTTCGTCATGTTAAACCCCTCGACCGCGACCGAGGTGCAGAACGATCCCACCGTAGAGCGCTGCGAGCGCCGGGCGCGGGCGCTTGGATACGGGGCCTTCCGCGTTTGCAACATTTTCGCCTGGCGCGACACCGATCCGCGCGCGATGCGGGCAGCGGCAGATCCCGTGGGGCCGGACAATGACGAGGCGATCCTGGAAAGCTGCGCCTGGGCGGATGCGGTGATCTGCGCGTGGGGTACGCATGGCGCGCATCTGGACCGGGGTCCAACGGTGGAGCGGCTGATCCGCGCCACGCGCCAGCCGATGCTGCATCTGGGGCTGACCAAGGCGGGCGATCCGCGGCACCCGCTTTACATCGCCTACAGCGCCGAGCCGCAGATCTGGACCTGACCCCGTGCGCCGGGGCTGCGCCTTGCCCGCGAGCTAGAGCTGCACTGCCGACAGGATAGTCTGGATATCGAGCGCCACATCGTCGTTCGTGGCTTCCGGAACACCGCGCAGGATGGCCGTCACCTCGCCGTCAATCGTGACGATGCCATCGGCGCCGTCCCAGCTTGGGCTGACCTCCAAAAACGGCTCTTCAAGGGGATCGGTGCGATAATAGATGATCTGAAGCGGACCTTCGCTGGGATCGAAATTGGCGATATCCGCTATCTGGGGCTCTGATCCTGTTGCCCCGGCATAGATGACCGAGGGATCTGTGGTCTCGGCAGTCGTGGATCCATCTACGGGATCGAGCGGAAACTCGGGGTCGAGCAGCGGGTCGAGCACGGGATCCAGCACAGGCTCCAGCGGCTCTGCCACTGTCTCTTCGGTTGGCAGGCTTGGGCTGGGCGCCAGCGGGTCGATCACATCGCTGGCAAGATCGCCGGTCGGGATCGTCGGCTCATCGCCGGTGCCAGGCTCCAGCACGGTCGGTGCGGCAAGGAAGTCTTCCAGCGGCAGGATATCGGCCGGCGGCTCGCCGCTTTCATCGGAGAAAGCGACCGAGATGTCGTCTGTCGGCAGGGCGCCGAGATTGGGAAAATCGATCTGCGAGGCGGTATCTCCGTCGATCACGTCCAGTCCGACCCCGCCATCGTCGAGCGCGACTTCGGTGAAGGTCGCCTCGGTGCTGAAAACGCTGATTTGCAGGCTGTCGGTGCCGGGAAGGAAAGTATCGAGGATCAGGTTGGCGCCGCCTGCCGGCAGGTCGTAGGCGGTTCCGCCCTCGGCCAGCGTCTCGGCAGTATTTCCGAGAATGGCTTCGATTTCCGCGTCGATCCCGGCTTCGCCTGATACATCGCCGGACGTGCCGACATCTGTACCGGGCGAACCCGCCGCGCCAGCATCCGGCGCGTTTGCGGTCCAGTCATCGCCCATATCGACCGCGTTCACATCCACCGCATCGGGGTCCGCCTCGATCAACGCGTCCAGGGCGGTCGATGACACCTCCTGATCGTCGTCGGCCGCGTCGTCGTCATCGGAGATGGACAGAATGACCGGGGCGACAACAGCCGTTGTCAGCCCCGCGATTAAGAGCGCGATCAGCATATGAGGCCCGCCGGTTGATACATCAGGATAGAACATTAGCAGAACATACCGCTTTGCCTCAGCATATAGTAATTAAAATTCAATCTTAACAGAGGCTTGAGATAGGGGCCCCGCGCTGCGTTGCGATTCCGATTTGCCGCGGCGCCACGGATTGCTATGTCCCTTGGCATGAACACCAAACCGCAACTGACGCCAGATCAGGACGCCGCGCTGACCGAAGAGATCGGCGCGTTGCGGCGTGAGTTGGCGCGCTTGAACAAGCACCGATTCATCAAGCTGCACAACTCGCTGCCCAAGCTGCTTTACTTCCAGTTCATGCGCGGTCTGGCGCTGGGCCTAGGAACGGTCGTGGGGGCATCGGTGCTGGTCTCTGTCGTGGTCTACATGCTGTCGACCATCGATTTCGTGCCGATCCTCGGCGACTGGGCGTCGGATGTGGCCAAGCAGATCCAAGCCGAGGTTGGCGGGGGCAAGACCGGCGAAGATGTTGCGCCAGCGCCTTCTGGCGGTGCGGAGCCTTTGCCGGATGCCGCAGAGACGCCTGCGCCTGCGCAGTAAGCCCTTTTCTTTTCGCTGCAACTCGCCTATATGCGCCCATCCGCAGCGATGTGGACCCTCCAAGGGCCTGTGCTGGACGACATCCCGGCCTGTGCCATAACCCTTAGCCAAGGAGACCCCGATGTCGATTACTGCTGAAGAAAAACAGCGTATCATGAAGGAATTCGCCACCAAAGAGGGCGACACCGGCTCGCCGGAAGTTCAGGTGGCCATCCTGTCGTCGCGCATTGCGACGCTGACCGAGCACTTCAAAACGCACAAGAAGGACAACCACTCGCGGCGTGGCCTTCTGAAGCTCGTCGCCCAGCGCCGCAAGCTTCTCGACTATGCGCGCGGCAAGGATGAGGCCCGCTATCAGGACCTGATCAAGCGCCTCGGTCTGCGCCGCTAAGCGCGCGGCCGGGCAGCCGGGTTGGTACCGGCCCTCGTTCTGAGAGCGTTTCGATGAATAGAACAAAACCGCGTCCCTTCCGGGGACGCGGTTTTGGTTTTGGCGCGTCTCAATCGCACGCTTTTTCTCCGGCGGCAGGTTTTCGATCCATTGGTCCTTCCAAAAATGCCGCACGCGCGTTCGTTCGAAATCGACGCTCGTTTGTGTACGGCAAGCCCGCTGATCGCACGCGGACGGCAGATGGAATGCGTCTTGCCGGGCTTCAGGAGCAGGCCGGACCTCAAGCGGGCTGGGCAGAATTGCCTGCCGCCAACCGACTCCGCTCAGACCTTCGCGGGAACTATGTGTGCAAATCCTTCCGACCAAGAACTGACGCGTCGCTTCCAATACCAGGCAGGCCGCGGGCCACGCAGGTTCTCAAGATGTTTGCAGAGCATTCGGTCCAAGCGCGATCAAAAGGACGGCCGACGCGAGCCCAAGCGCACCAAAGACATAGGCAGCCGTCATCGCCGTTGCAGGGCCCACCTTCTTGCCATGGCTATTGAGGTAAACCCCGGCGGAGAATGATTGCGGCTGCCAGGTAGAGCTATGTGCCCCCTGCGACCAAGGCCGCCAAAGGCCAGCCTGACGCGCCGACGATCATCATCAAACTAGAAAGCGGCAACGTCCATGCGGGCAAGAAGTCGGCCAGACCGAGGCTTTCCACCTTTATGATGTAGAACGTGCCGTCGAGATCTTCGCGCGGCTCTAACAGGCCGAACGTCTCCGCAACCTCGGACACAAAGAAGACGAAACCCTGCCCAATCCAGCAGACGAGACCCAGCACACGGACAACAACTCCGATGGCAATTGTCATGTGGCGCATCCTCCACTCTTTTCGTTTGAGCGCGATCGGATGGATCTGTTTGATGGAAATCAACACGTTCGGCCTGAATCTGGCGGAAATTCATGTAAGGGGCGTGCCCTCGTTCGCAGCGGAACGGCAGGCCGGCTTTCAAATCCGTCTCACAGGATAAAAGCGAAACACAATGGAACCAACACTTGTCACCTGGGCGCTTGTCATATGGGGCGCGATCACACTGGCGCCGCTCGTCCTTGTCCAACTCGTCTTTTTGCGTCGCCCGGATAGTCCGAAGCCAAAGGAATGGTTGATCGGCAAGGATGAAGACTGGCGTGACAAGACGCATCTTCGCTCTGCGAGGGGTATGGCCCTGGCCGACTGTCTGTTACATTTCCCGCTGTTTGTCCTGGGAAGTGCCGGTGTGCTGATGGGGGCATCGTGGGGATACGTTCTGTTCGGAGCAGCCGGCGCGATCGCTCTTTATATCAACATGGTCCTGTGGGTGACGGAAAAGGAGTTTGTCTATCCGTCGCGCGGTGCGTTCAAGTACTTCACCTACTACTGGGGCTTCTTCGTCTATTGGGGGGCGCTGACGCTGGCGTACGCGGCGCTGCGTATCAGTGGGATTGAGATCTGAGAACCGGATTGGATTCCGAAAAGCGGGGGGGCCGCATGGTCCCGCAACCGGGTCTTGGGATCGTGTTCGCGCTCTGATTGCCGATCTATGTCGGTCAGATCATCTCGGTCGCGAACCTTGGCCCTCCGCGGCGCCGTTGTGCCTGTGAACCGGCCACTCTGACCTGCCGTTGGCGCCCATGACCTGACGCCGGGCACCCGGTCGGGCCCAACGCTTCGGCTGGACGTTCCCAGGGGCGGCGAATTTGCGCCTTGTACCGCATTACCGGACGACCGTCCTGTCGGGGTTTCAGGCCGTATTTTTGCGATGATTTCGCCTATGAGAGCGGCCTCGCGGTTCTGTTGGCCTCGTGCGGCGTCGCGGTCCGAGAACCTGCACCTCTTCATCCCGCCGCCTTGACCTGCCACGCCCGAAGCAGACGGCGTGGCGCGCAGGTGCACAAAGCGGCGGCGGGACGAATTCAGTTCGGCATGGGCGTGTGCGGCGCGTTCTGAACGACTGATCTACGGGCGAAGCAGTTGATTGACGAAATGATCCACAAGTCGGTCTATGGCTTTGTCACGCGCAGGTGTTGATGGATGGTGACAAAGCGGTTTTCAATGCGTGTTGGGGAACCGTCGAGGAACCCGGGATCCAAACATGCCATTTCTCGTCACCGTCACCGTCACCGTCACCGTCACCGTCGCCGTCGCCGTCGCCGCGCTGAGCTGAGCGTGGCATCGGCCTTCCCACGCCGGTTCACTGGATTCGGATCGACTTGCGTATCTCATCGAGGACAAGGACATCGTGTGAGCCCCTTGGGGCAATATCGACGATGATCAAATTGTCATCACCGCTGACAATGAATGACATCGTCACGACGTCATGGTCGCCGGATTGTCCGCTTAGAAAGCTCAGCGTCGCGCCTGTCGCGCCGTCCATGTCCATCGCACGTGAGGGGCTGACGATCTCCATCCCCGCCCCGACGACCCATGTCAGCCAGCGCGAGAGTTTTACCCCGGTTTCGATTGTTCTGATCTCTTCAAGCGGCTCACGGTCAAGAGGCCCCGGGCGGGAAATCAGCATGATCGCCGTCAATTCGCCGGCGCTTGCGTAGTTATCGAATGCGGCAAGCTGGTCCTTGGCTTCGCTCTCGTCGCCGAACAATCCTGCGCTTTGACTTTGGGCGAGGACCTCGGGCGGAGTGTCTCTCCATGACATTGGAATATCGATGACGAGGTTGGTTTCCGGTAACACGCGCGTCTGGGTGTCTGACGTCATCTCTGAGGCGTCAGCCGAACCCTCGGAGTGGCTTGTCTCTGACCACGACACGGTCAATGCCAGGGCCAGAACGACGGGGGCAAGGGCGCGAGAGACCAGATATTGGGGTCTGCCAGGTCTTGCCATGAAATGTCCCTTTCGACGTATACTCATTCGCTACCGGTCAAGACGCTACCAAGAGGGCTTGTTTTGAGCAACTTGTCTTCATCGGACACATGGTGCTGAGTTTCCGTCCGAGAAGCTGCGACGTCTCATCACCTCAGCCTTGGCCCACCACATCAGACGTAAGAGGCGTGTCGCTTGAGTGCGCTGAGCGGCGAAAGGGCAAGCTCGGTTTGACATTGTCGCGCTTGGCTAGGCTTGAACGACTGGAGTGCGGGGCAAAACAGCCTATGAGATCTGGCTAGCGCAAGTCCGGCCGCACAGCCTTCGAGAAGCTCTGCTTGCCTTCAACGAGCCGTTGAATAAGTTCGCACCCGTTTTCCTGTAGTTGGAAATGCTGCCATGCGTTGACTGCGAATTTGCGCGGCGACATCCCATAGATCCATACATGGATCAGTTCCTCTTTCGGCGGTAGATCGACAGGGTTCAGTCCTAGGAAGACATCGCGCCACTTCTCGTCCATCAATTCCATCTCCATGGACGCAGCGATGTACTCTTGATCCACCAACCCAATCTGCCGCCCTTCTGAAGAATGCGTGGCGAGCGCATGCGCGAGTTCATGCGTGAGAAGTGCACGGAGTGCGACTTCCGCCGGCATTTGCACATAGGGCTGATCATTGTCATCTTCGATGAGGGAAGCGTGTGTGGCAGGATCAGTAATCCGGATAAGCTCGAACTCGCAGTCATAATAGGCAAGGCACTTGCCCATCGGATGACTGAGCTCGGGCGTCACCTCGATGGTCAAGGCATGGTTCTGCAGTAAGCCGCACGCCCCAAGCTCGTCACGGATCTGCGAAGGCATGATGCAGAGCTGTTCCGTGATCGCTCTGTCTTCTGAAATCACCGTGAACATCTCATCGTCGCACCGGAGGGGATCACCGAATGCCGGAACACTTAGCGCGCAACCGGAAATAAGCGCGATGAGACCCACTTTTTGCCACAGCTCACAGAATTGGTGTCTGCCGAGGTCCATTGCACCGCTACCCAATCCATTCAATCGGAGAATACATTGTTCTGCCTCTGCAAAGCAACTTCCGCTTCGGGCTCAAAACAGACCTTCGCCTTTCGCTCTCAATACCGGCGCTGCGCCAGAGTGTCCCCTGCGCTTCTTTTGCAGCTCCGCCGCCGGCCGCGTCTGAATTTCTGTTGCACGAATCAGTGGATGGGTCTAAGCGCCGCATCAACGTTAAGGCTATGCCGGGAGAAGGCGGGGCGACCCGCCGCCGAAGGAGCAACCGCCCCGGAAACTCTCAGGTCCAAGGACCGGCACGGCTTCAACACTCCGGAAAGCGGCCCGAAAGGCCCACCGTAGGAGAAAGCCCACGACTTGGGCGAAACTCTCAGGTTCCATGCACGGAGGGGGCATGCGGCGAAAGCCGCCCGTGCTCAGGAGTGTCCCTATGACCAAAGTTGCTGTTATCGGTGCCGGCGTGACCGGCCTTACGACTGCCTATGAGCTGCTCGATCGCGGCTTCGACGTGACCGTGTTCGACCGCAACCGCTATGCGGCGATGGAGACGAGCTTTGCCAATGGCGGCCAGCTATCGGCCTCGAACGCCGAAGTCTGGACCCAATGGGGCACCGTTCTGAAGGGCCTGAAATGGATGCTGCAGGCCGATGCGCCGCTTTTGGTGAACCCCGCGCCGACGCTGCACAAGATGCGCTGGATGGCCGAGTTCCTGTCGAACATCCCGAACTACAAGCGCAATACGGTCGAGACCGTGCGGCTGGCGATCGCTGCCCGCGCCGTTCTGTTCGAGATGGCCGACCGCGAAGGGATCGATTTCGACCTGGAGCGCCGGGGCATCCTGCATTTCTACAGCCACGCCAAGGATCTGGCCCATGCCCGCAAGGTCAACACCCTTCTGGCCGAGGGCGGGCTGGTGCGCCGCGAGGTGGCCCCGGACGAGATCCGCGACATCGAACCTGCCCTGCACGGCGATTTCGTGGGCGGTTATCTGACCGAAAGCGACAGCTCTGGCGATATCCATAAGTTCACCATGGGGCTTGCGAAGGCCTGCGCGCGGCGCGGTGCAACCTTGCGCTTCGGAGTGGATGTGGATCATGCCGAGGCCACCGGCGTCGATGTGCGCATCACCGCCAACGGCCGCGAAGAGGTGTTCGACAGCGTTGTCGTCAGCGCTGGCATCCGCAGCCGCGAATTCGCCCGCCAGCTAGGCGACCGGGTGAATATCTACCCCGTCAAGGGCTACTCGATCACCGTCTCGCTCAACGATGCCGAAAGCCAGGCCGCTGCGCCCTGGATCAGCTTGCTGGACGATCGCGCGAAGATCGTGGCCAGCCGTTTCGGCGCCGATCGGTTCCGCATTGCCGGCACCGCCGAGTTCAACGGCGCAAACCGCGACATTCGCGCCGACCGGATCCGGCCGCTGACCGAGTGGTGCGAGCGCTACTTCCCCGGCATCTCGACCGAGAACGTCACGCCTTGGGCGGGCCTGCGTCCGATGATGCCCTCGATGTTGCCGCGCGTTGGCCGGGGCCGGGCGCCGGGCGTCTTCTACAACACCGGCCACGGCCACCTGGGCTGGACCCTTTCGGCCGCCACGGCGCGTATCGTCGCCGAGACTGTCGCCGAGAATACCGGCCGCAAGACGGCCCCGGTGCCGGGCTTCGGATTTGCCGCCGCCGCCTGAGCGTGTGGCGCGCCGTTTAAGACAGTGCAAGGGCCGGCCTTCGAGGGCGGCCCTTTGCTTTGGCAGCCCGGCGGTGTCGAATACGGCGCCTATCCCGGCCGGTGCGAGCAGGATCAAAAGACCACTCCGCCGACCGAGCCGACCACGGGCCGCCGCGCTGAACCACCGAACACTCCCTCCGGCCGTTCGGTGCTGCGGAATATCGGGCCCTGCGGCTGTCCTGCACCTTGATACCGGCGTCTTGGCACCCACTTGTCGAAGGCAGGATAGCAACGGTACCGCGGCGCGGTTTTTCAGGTGCATCCTGCCCTTCCCAAAGGATCCAATCTGCTATATGCCCGCGCAATCTGTAATCCGGCGCCCGGACCCCAGCGCCTGGCAAAGAAGATACCGGGGTCAGGGGGAATACGCCCCCTACGCAAAAGGCCTGCGGGCCAACTTAGGAAACGAGATGTTTAACGTTACGACGAAATCTATCCAGTGGGGGGAAGAGACCCTCACGCTCGAGACGGGAAAAGTGGCCCGTCAGGCCGACGGATCGGTCATTGCCACTTACGGCGAAACCTCGGTCATGGCGAACGTGACCTTCGCGAAATCGCAAAAACCCGGTCAGGACTTCTTTCCGCTGACCGTTCACTACAACGAGAAATACTATGCCGCCGGTAAAGTGCCGGGTGGCTTTTTCAAGCGCGAGGCGCGGCCGACGGAGAAAGAGACGCTGACAAGCCGTCTGATCGACCGTCCGATCCGCCCCTTGTTCGTGCCGGGCTTCAAGAACGAGGTCCTGGTGATCTGCACCGTGCTGAGCCACGATCTGGTCAATGACCCCGACGTCGTGGCGATGATCGCGGCTTCGGCGGCGCTGACGCTGTCGGGCGCCCCGTTCATGGGCCCGATCGCGGGTTGCCGTGTCGGTTACGAGGGCGGCCAGTACGTGCTGAACCCCGAAATCGACGACATGCAGAATCTGCGCAACAATCCCGACCAGCGTCTTGATCTGGTTGTCGCGGGCACCAAAGACGCCGTGATGATGGTGGAATCGGAGGCCTACGAGCTGACGGAAGCCGAAATGCTGGGCGCTGTTACTTTCGCGCACGAGCAGATCCAGCCGGTGATCGACCTGATCATCGACCTGGCCGAAGCTGCCGCGAAAGAGCCCTTTGACTTCCAGGCGCCTGACTATTCCGATCTATACGAGGCCGTGAAGGCCGCCGGAGAAGAAAAGATGCGCGCCGCTTTCGCGATAACCGACAAGCAAGAGCGCACGACGGCGATCTCGGCGGCCCGCGAGGCGATCACCGCCGCGCTGACCGAAGAGCAGCTTGAGGACGAAAACCTCGGCAGCGCCTTCAAGAAGCTTGAAAGCGCGATCCTGCGCGGCGACATCGTCAAGACCGGCAAGCGGATCGACGGGCGCGACACGTCAACGGTGCGCCAGATCGAAGCTGAAACCGGCATCCTGCCGCGGACGCACGGCTCGGCGCTGTTTACCCGCGGTGAGACGCAGGGCTTGGTGGTAACAACACTTGGCACAGGTGACGATGAGCAGATCATCGACGCGCTGCACGGCAACTTCCGCTCCAACTTCCTGCTGCACTACAACTTCCCGCCCTATTCGGTCGGCGAAGTGGGCCGCTTCGGCTTTACCGGCCGGCGCGAGATTGGCCACGGCAAGCTTGCATGGCGTGCGTTGCAGGCGGTTCTGCCTGCGGCGACTGACTTTCCCTACACGGTCCGCGTGGTGTCCGAGATCACGGAATCCAACGGCTCGTCCTCGATGGCGTCGGTTTGCGGTGGCTCGCTCAGCATGATGGATGCGGGCGTTCCGCTGAGAGCACCGGTTGCCGGTGTGGCGATGGGCCTTATCCTGGAAGATGATGGATCCTACGCGATCCTGACCGACATCCTGGGTGACGAAGACCACCTTGGTGACATGGACTTCAAGGTCGCCGGTACCGAGAATGGCATCACTTCGCTGCAGATGGACATCAAGATTGCCGGCATCACGCCGGAGATCATGGAAAAAGCCCTGGCGCAAGCCAAAGAGGGGCGTCTGCACATCCTTGGCGAGATGGGCAAGGCGCTGTCCGAGACGGCCGAGTTCTCGATCCACGCGCCGCGCATCGAAACGATGCAGATCCCGACCGACAAGATCCGCGAAGTGATCGGCTCGGGGGGCAAGGTGATCCGCGAGATCGTGGAAACCTCGGGCGCGAAGGTCGACATCAACGATGACGGCATCATCAAGATCGCGTCGCCGAATGGCGAGGCCATCCAAAAGGCCTATGACATGATCCATTCGATCGTGGCCGAGCCCGAGGAAGGCAAGATCTACAAGGGCACCGTGGTCAAACTGGTCGACTTCGGCGCCTTCGTGAACTTCTTCGGAAAGCGCGACGGCCTGGTACATGTCAGCCAGATCGAGAACCGCCGCCTGAACCATCCTTCGGACGTTCTGAAGGAAGGCCAGGAGGTCTGGGTCAAGCTGATGGGCTTCGACGATCGCGGCAAGGTGCGCCTGTCGATGAAGGTCGTCGACCAGGAGACTGGCGAAGAGGCCAAGAAAGAGGAAGAGGCCGCCGACTGAGGCGCCGCTTCCCTGACACAGCAAAAGCCCCGGCCTTGCGCCGGGGCTTTTTTTGTTTGGCGCCGTGCGCCGTGCGCGCGATGTTTAACGACCGATGACACAACCCGCCGAGAGAAGCTCACTGTGTTCAATCTGGAAATAAACGGGCGCCCTCTTACGCCACGTCATGCAGCCAGCGCTCCAGAAAGCGTTATGCATCCCGGCCCCATGGACTAAGCCTATGAATGCAAAACCGTTAAGATATACGGGCTGGGAGGACAGATGAAACTTACGATAACAGCGGCCGCTGTCGCGATCTCGATTGCGCTGCCGGGATTTGCCGGCACACTGAATGACACCTACACAAGCTATTATGCATTCGGCGACAGCCTGGTCGACGATGGCAAGCTTGAACCGTTTTTCGATTTTGCTTCGATCAGCCTCGATGGCAGGTTCAGCAATGGGCAAACCTGGGCAGAGCTTGTTGCGGCCGATTTCGATGGCGGTGAGCAGACGCTGAACCTCGGGATTGGCGGCGCTACGGCCAACGGGCCGGATATTGGTGCTGCAGCGGGTCCTTTGCGGCTGACGACCTTCGCGGGGCAAGTCGGCACTTTCACCGAGGCGTTAGGACTTGGCGGCATCGTGTCGGGCGACAATCCTCTGGTCTCGGTCATTTTCGGAGCCAACGATATCTTCCAAGAGCTTGACACCGTTGCGCCCGATATCAATGTCGCATTCGCCGCCGCTGATGCTGTGGCCGCCGGTATCCTGCAGCTGGCGTCCCTAGGCTCAAGCCAGCTCGATGACTTCCTGGTGTCCAACCTGCCGGATATCGGTGCAACGCCGTCCTTCACGACCTTCCTTGGCGATCCCGATGGCGTGGGCCCCGGGGCTGCTGCCGCGACGGCCTTTACCGATGCGTTCAACTTCCAGCTTGGCCTAAACCTGATTGCATTGACCGATGGCGGTCTCAACATCACCGTGCTGGATCTCAATGGCATCTTTGCCGATGTCGTTGCCGGCAACACCGATGGCGCCTTGTCTGCCCTTGCAGGGCTGGATGTTGTCAACGCCTGCACGATCAGCATCCGCAGCCAGGATTTTCCGGTCTGCGACGATCCCAATCTGACCTTCTTCGTGGACGGGGTGCATCCCAACGCGCTTGCTCACGAGGCGATCGCGGGCATCGCGGTCGATCAGCTGGCGCCGGTACCGCTTCCGGCCGGGTTACCGTTGGGTCTGACCGCGCTTGCGGCGCTGGGCTTTCTGGGCCGCCGCCGGGCCGCCTAAAGCGCAATTGAATTCAGCGAAGAGGCCCTTGCGGGAATGCAGGGGCCTTTTTCTTTTGATCAAAAGCGAACTCCAAGCCCGATGCCGACGTTCTCAGTGGCTGTTTTACATGGACTTTATCGTCACCTAACCTGAATGCTGAGCTGAGGGGCACTTAGATCAAGGTGATCAGAGGATGGACAGCACTCTCATTACTCTGCGCGCGGTCGGTTCATGCGACGAGATCGCAAAAGTGGTCGAACTGGCAGGGATGATCTGGGGCGAACACTACACGCCTCTCATCGGCCGCGAACAAGTTGCATACATGCTCGACAATTTTCATTCGCACCAAGCCATCGAGAAAGAGATCTCCGACAAAGGGTTCGAATTTCACTTGCTCGCGCGCAGGGCGGAACGTCGGCTATCTGTCCTTCCAGCTTCGGGCGGATGTGCTTTTTTTGAGCAAACTCTATATCCTTTCGTCGGAACGCGGTCGGGGTCTCGGCAAATTTGCGCTTGCAGCTTTGCAGGACAAAGCGAAGCGCACCAATAAACGGCGCATTGCATTGACCGTGGCCAAGAAGAATACCGGCTCGATCTCCGCATACGAGAAAATCGGGTTTCGCAAGACCGGCGAAGTCACAGCCGACATCGGCGGTGGCTACGTCATGGATGATTTTGAGATGGAGCTTGAACTCTAGCTCCATGTGTCCTGTGAGCTCGCGGCCTTCACCTGGGCCGAACTTGTCGCGGATGGGCAGGCCGGCCCGATCGATTGGATCGCCTACGATCAGCATGACGATGTACCGCACGACGCGGAAGTGCGCTTTCCGGCGAGCCGTGTAAAACTTCGGTTTGACGAGACGGTGGCGATTGGTGGCTGCGCAAGCCGGTCAGGGACTTGATTGCGCGCCGATGTTTCCGGGCCGCGCCGCTCCGGCACTTGTGCAGATGCCGGTTCCGCCGCTGCAGTCCGACGCGGGCATCCGGGTCGTGGCACGTCCCGATGTCTGGCCATTGGCCAAACTGGCGGCTTTCCGCAGCATCATGGTTCCTGATTTCAAGCGCAGCCGTGGCCAATTTGTTGCGTAGAAGAACAATCGGCGGCCGTTGGAGTTGGCCTCCCGCTAAACGCAATTGTATCACAATGGGCAGGTAGGGTTGACTCGATAGCTGCGGCAAGACCTAAAAGTGTGGTATGTATCGGTGCGAGCAGAAGCGATGGACGGTGGAGACGCAACTCTAAGCCCGGTCAAAAGAGCCCGGCGCGAGAAAATCATGGATGCGGCGCAGTCGCTTTTCCTGACGCGGGGGCTGCGCGGAACGACCGTTGAAGGCATCGCCGAAACTGTTGGCATGTCGAAGGTCACCATCTACAGCTATTTCAACGATAAGGACGCGATATTCGCCGCGGTCGTGGCTCGGTTCTTCAACCAGATGCGAGAGGCCTTCTATTCGGCCATATCGCAGCCTGGCCGGCCCGCCGAGCGCATCGCCAGGGCGCTGATTGTCAAGCAGGGTGCGGTCTACGACCTGGTGCGCTTGTCGCCCTTCGCCGAAGAGCTTCTTGCAGAGGGCAAATCTGTCGGCACCCATCTCGCTGATCTGGACGTCGATGTCACGCTTGTCATAGCGGACATTCTGAGCGATGCCGATACTGCGCGTGTGATCCTGCATTCGTCGCTTGGTATTCTGGAGCACGCCAATTCGCGGGCCGAGTTCGAGGATGATCTGCGCCGCGTCGTGCACACAATGTGTTCGGGTGTCCGCCGGGCCTGAAACCTTCAAAGCATAGGCGAAAAGCGCCATGAGATGTCGGATATGGCCGGAGCCGTGTGCCTGCGTTCATGCATGAGATGCACTCGTGCTCCGCCACGGCTTGCGTCCGAATTGAGCCAGTGACAGGGTGCGGGCGAGCCAAAGGAGAGGCAAGATGATCGAAAGACGTGAGTTTTACATTGACGGCGCCTGGGTAAACCCGACCGCGGCGCGTGACTGGACCGTGATCAACCCGTCCACCGAAGAGCCCGCGGCCATTATCTCGCTGGGTGGCACGGCTGACGTGGATGCGGCGGTTGCCGCTGCAAATGCCGCGCTTTCCGGCTGGGCCGCAACACCCCCGGCCGAGCGGATCGCCCTGATGGAAAAGGTCCACGAGGTCTACAAGCGCCGTCACGGCGAGGTGGCCGAGGCGATCTCGCTGGAGATGGGCGCGCCGAAAAAGCTGGCGCATGACAGCCAGGCCGACGACTGCAACATCGAGGATGCGATCGCCACCGCCAAGGGCTTTGAGTTCGAGCGGCCGCTGGGCGATCACGCTCCCGGCGCGCAGATCCTGATGGAACCGATCGGCACGGTGGCGATGATCACCCCGTGGAACTGGCCGATAAGCCAGGTCACGCTGAAGGTCTTCCCGGCATTGGCTGCGGGCTGCACGATGGTGCTTAAGCCGTCCGAATTCGCACCGCTCGATTCGATGCTTCTGGCTGAGATGCTGGACGAGGCCGGACTGCCCAAGGGTGTCTTCAACCTGGTCAATGGCGACGGCGAAGGGGTCGGGGCAGAGCTTTCCAAGCATCCCGGCATCGACATGGTCAGCTTCACCGGCTCGACCCGCGCCGGTATCGCGATCACGAAAGCAGCGGCGGAAAGCCTCAAACGCGTGCGGCTGGAGCTGGGCGGCAAGGGCGCCAATATCATCTTCGCCGACGCCGGAGAGCGCGCCGTCAAGACCGGTGTGCGCAAGTGTTTCAACAATACGGGCCAGTCGTGCAACGCGCCGACCCGGATGCTGGTCGAGCGGCCGTTCTACGACCAGGCGGTCGAGATCGCCCGTGAGGCGGCGGAAAGCACCGAGATCGGACCTGCCCACGAAGAGGGCCGCCATATCGGCCCGCTGGTGTCCGAGCGGCAATTCAACCGCGTGCAAGAGCTGATCCAGATCGGGATCGACGAAGGTGCGCGGCTGGTGACCGGCGGCGTCGGCCGGCCCGACGGAATGAATCGCGGCTATTTCGTGCGCCCGACCATTTTTGCCGATGTCAGCAACGACATGGCCGTTGCGCAGCAGGAAATCTTCGGTCCGGTGCTGACGATGATGCCGTTCGATACCGAAGAAGAGGCGGTTACGATTGCCAATGACACGCCCTACGGCCTGACCAACTATGTTCAGACCGAAGATGGCGCGCGGCGCAACCGGCTGGCGCGAAAGCTGCGCTCGGGCATGGTCGAGATGAACTATCGCTCGCGCGGGGCAGGCGCTCCGTTCGGCGGTGTGAAGTTGTCGGGCGATGCGCGCGAAGGCGGTGTCTGGGGGCTGGAGGAATACCTGGAAGTCAAATCGGTGTCCGGCTGGGCGGCCGAATAGCCAGATACGGAATAAATCGGCGGCAAGGGCGCACTTGTGGGCGCGCCTTTTTTCGTGCCGCAAGGCTCTGTGCGGAAATGCAGAATTTCAGTGCGCTTGTGCCGGGATGAATGGCCCCGCGCACAGGCTATCTGACCGAGCAACGAGTTATGCCAAGGAGCACACCATGCTGAACAAGATCAACGGTCTTCACCACGTCACATCGCTGGCGAGCGGTGCGCGCAGCAACAACGCCTTTTTCACAAACACGCTGGGCCTGCGCCGGGTCAAGAAAACCGTGAATTTCGACGCACCGGACGTCTATCACCTGTATTACGGTGATGAGACCGGCACGCCGGGCACGGTCATGACCTACTTCCCTTTCCCCAATGCCGGCCGGGGCCGCAAGGGCGTGGGCGAAGTGGCCACGACCGCGTTTTCGGTGCCCAAAGGTACGCTGGATGCGTGGCAAAACCGGCTGGCAGAGCACGGCGTGACACACCTTACGCGCGGCAGCCGGTTCGGCGAGAGCGTACTGGCCTTTGACGGCCCGGACGGCGATGGCTTTGCGCTGGTTGAGGTCGACGGCGATGCACGCGCGCCTTGGACTGGTGGCGGGGTCAGCGAGGACATGGCGATCCGCGGCTTTTACTCGGCCTCGATGCGGCTTGCCGAAAATGGCGCCTCGGCTGAGCTCTTGAACTTCATGGGCTACGAAGAAGCGGGCCGGGACGGCAATGTCACCCGCTTTGCGATTGCGAATGGCAACGGGGCTGATCTGGTCGATATCGAAACCTACGCGGGTGCCAACTATGCCGCGCAAGGCGCCGGTTCGGTGCATCACCTGGCGTTTTCGGTCGAAAACCGGGCGCGTCAGCTTGAGGTGCGCGAAGCGCTTGTGGACACCGGCTATCAGGTCACGCCCGTGATCGACCGCGACTATTTCTGGGCGATATACTTCCGGATGCCCGGTGGGGTCTTGTTCGAGGTGGCCACCAACGAGCCGGGCTTTGACCGCGACGAAGACACCGCGCATCTTGGCGAGGACCTGAAGCTTCCCAGCCAGCATGTGCATCTGCGCGACCAGTTGGAGCGCTATCTTGAGCCACTGGAGGCCTGATATGAGCTACGTTGCTGCCCGCAAAAATGGCGAGATAGGCGCGCCACTGGTCTTCACCTTCCACGGCACAGGCGGAAGCGAGGACCAGTTTCACGGCTTTGTGCAAGGTCTTTTGCCGGAGGCCAGTGTGGTCTCGCCGCGCGGCGATGTTTCGGAGATGGGATCGAACCGCTATTTCAAACGCACCGGCGAGGGCGTCTATGACATGGATGACTTGGCCCGCCGCACCGAGGCGATGGCAGCGTTCCTCAAAAGCGAAATCGAGCGGTTGCGGCCAAGCCGCGTGATGGGGCTGGGCTATTCGAACGGCGCCAACATTCTGATCGCGGTGGCGTTGAAATACCCCGATATCTTTGACGACATGGTTGTCATGCATCCGCTTATCCCATGGACGCCCGAGCCGCAGCCGGGCCTCAAAGGGCGGCGCATCCTGATGACCCTTGGCCAGAACGATCCGATCTGCCCGATGCCGCTGAACCACGCATTGCTGGCGTATCTTGAACAGCAAGGGGCCGAGGTCGAAACCGTCGTGCATCCCGGCGGCCATGATATTCGCCCCGAAGAGGTCGACGGCATCACAGCTTTCATGGCGCCGCAGTAGCAGTCGCAAGCACAACAAAAAGGGCGCTGCGAGGCGCCCTTTTCTATGCCGTGTAGTTCAGCGTCAGATCCGCGCGAAGGGCTGCATGATCCGCGGCAGAAGGCCTGTGAAGCGCAACGGCGCGTCGCTTGCTGCTAGGCAAATGCAATCTTCACCTTCCTCGGCAATTGGCGTGTGCTGAACGTCCTCGTCGGCGATCTCGATATCGCCGCGGGCAAAACGGTCGTGCTCGTCGCAGAATGCGCCTTTCAGCACCAGCGTCATCTCGGTGCCGCGGTGGCCGTGATCGGGCAGTTCGGTTCCGGCGGGAATACGCAACAGCCGCACCGTCGCGGTCCTCGACGTCTTCAGTATCGCCTGGCTGACACCGCCGCCGATCTTGCGCCAATGCACCGCATCCAGATCACCATTGACGTACCCATGAAGCGGTGTCGGAAAGACGCCGTTGGAGATGGGAACAGGCATTTCGACGTCGCGACCGGCATCGATCTTCGCCAGCGTGGCGCTGAGTGCGTCCTTCGACACATCGACCGTACCACATTTCTGCAGAACTTCGCCGCCAAGAGCTTCATAGCTTTCCACCTGAGCGCGGCACTCGTCGCAGAGCGATACATGGGTTGCAATTACCAAGTTGAATGCCTCGGGCAGACTACCCGTTGCGTAACCAAGCAAAAGCTTTTCGTTCAGGTGATGATTAATATCGGGCATTTCACTACTCATTTCATCGAATGGCGCAACCGCTCCAGCGCCAACCTAATTCTAGACTTGATCGTTCCCAGAGGAAGGCCCGTCTGTGCGGCAATTTGACTATGTGTCAGATCCCCAAAATAGGCCTTTTCGATCAACTCCCTCTGTTTCTGCGGTAGCTCGGCCATGGCGCGGCCAAGCTGGTTTGTCTCTTGCTGGAGGGACATGACATCCTCCTGTTCGGGCTCGGCTTCCGGGCCCCATGCCAAATCTTCCGGTTCGGGTCGCCGCTCTTTGCGCAGAACGTCGATCCTTCTATTCCGCGCAATGGTGAATATCCATGTCGACACGCTCGCGCGCGACGGGTCGAACATGTGCGCCTTGCGCCAAAGCGTGGCGAGCGCGTCTTGCGTGCACTCTTCCGCCATGCTTTCGGTTGTACCCGACTTCATCAGGAACGCTTTCACCCGTGGCGCAAAGTGGTTGAAGAGCTCGGCGAACGCTTCTTGGTCCTTGCTGTTCTGGATGCGCCGGATGTGGCCGGTCCAGTCTGCAGTTTCAGTCATTGCGAGTCGCAGTTTCCGTGTGTTGTCCACGCCTCTTGCGTGAACTTCGGCGTCACAATACGGCTGTAACCCGACGGGTGCACGTGAAACTTCCGTAATGTGAACGGCGACTTGCATATCCCTGTTACGGGTGCGATCGGCGAATGGATCACACGATGGCAAATTATTTTTTATCTTAATCCGTTTAGCGCGTTGTCGCGTAGAAGCCCTAATACAGAGTGCCGGAGCAGGAGACAGCGCGCATGCCATTTGAGAAACGACGGATTGCCCCAAAGCGCATCGCGGTTGTGGGGGCCGGGATATCTGGCCTTGGCGCAGCGCGGTTCCTAAGCGAGCATCATAGCGTCGTCCTTTTCGAGGCCGAAAAGCGCCTTGGCGGTCATGCCCGCACCAAGTTTGCCGGCAAGAACGGCGACCAGCCGGTCGACACCGGCTTCATCGTTTTCAACTACGCCAATTACCCGAACTTGGCCGCGCTGTTTGCCGAACTGGACGTCCCGGTCACAAAAAGCAACATGAGCTTCGGCGCCTCGTTGGATGGCGGTCGGATCGAATACGCGCTGAACTCGGTCGCCTCGATCTTCGCCCAGAAGCGAAACCTGCTGCGGCCGTCCTTCTTGCGGATGATCCGCGATATCCTGGATTTCAACAAAAACGCGCGCGACCGGGTCTTGTCCGGTATGACGATCGGCGAGCTGATCTCGTCGATGGGGCTTGGGCCTTGGTTCCGCGATTATTATCTGTCGCCTTTCTCCGGAGCGATCTGGTCAACGCCCAAGGCGCGGATCCTGGATTTTCCGGCCGACGCGATGATCCGCTTCTTCGAAAACCACGCGCTTATGAACTATACCGGCCAGCACCAGTGGTACACGGTCGAAGGCGGCTCGGTGGAATACGTCAACCGGCTGGCGCGCAGCCTCTTCTCGCGCGGTGTGGACATGCGGCTTGGCGCCCCGATCGACGCTGTGCGGCGCACCGCAATCGGGGTCGAGGTCAAGCCTGCGGATGGGACATGGGAGCATTTCGACGAAGTGGTCTTTGCTACTCATTCTGACGACACATTACGGATGCTGTCGGATGCGACCGGGGTCGAGCGGACGGCGCTATCGGCCATTCGCTACCAGCCCAACACGGCCGTTCTGCATGCCGATCCCTCGAAGATGCCCAAGCGCCGCGCTTGCTGGGCCAGCTGGGTCTACACCGAAGAGCGCGGCAAGGCCTCTGACCAGATTGACCTGACCTATTGGATGAACTCGCTGCAGCCGATCCCGCAGGACGACCCGATGTTCGTCACCCTGAATGCCACACGCTCGATCCGCGAAGAGCTGATCTATGACGAGACCACCTTCCGGCACCCGGTCTATGACCTCGATGCGCTGGCCGCCCAGGACACGGTGCGCGCCATCAACGGCCAGCACAAGACCTGGTTCTGCGGTGCCTGGATGAAGAACGGGTTTCACGAGGATGGACTGGCCAGCGCAATCGACGTGGTCGAGGCGATGATGGCGCAGGATACGATGGGAATTGCGGCGCAGTGAGCTCGCCTTTAGATCATATCCGGGGCGAGACCTTCCACGGCCGTCGGGGTGCGATTGAAAACGCGTTCCGGTATTCGGTGGACTACGTGCTGCTGGAGCCCGAGGCGAAGCGGCCAACACCCTGGCTTTTCGCGCGTAACCGCGCAGGCCTGACATCCCTGCATGACACCGATCACGGCGGCGTGCCACGCGAGGGGCGCGGCGCCGATTGGGTGCGCGACGTGCTGCGGCGGCACGGGCTTGACGAGGTCGCAAACGGGCGCGTGCTGCTGCTGGCGCAGCCGCGCGTGATGGGCCATGTCTTCAACCCGGTCAGCTTCTGGCTGATCGAAGACCGCGCTGGCGATCTGCGGGTCGTGATCCCCGAGGTCAGCAATACATTCGGCGACCGGCATTCCTACCTTTGCCACAACGACGATCTGCGCCCGATCACGCGGTCCGATACGCTGAAGGCCGAAAAGATCTTACACGTCTCGCCGTTCCAGAAGGTCGAGGGCGGATACACGTTCCGCTTCGATATCCGGGACGACCGTGTCGGCATCTGGATCGACTTCCAGAATGGCGAGAACGGGCTTTATGCCACGCTTGTCGGTCCGCGCGCGCCGCTGACGAACCTGTCGATCCTCTGGACCTGCCTGCGCCGCCCCTTCGGCTCGCGCCGGGTGCTGGGGCTGATCCACTGGCAGGCGCTGAAATTGTGGTGGAAGGGCGCCCGCTACAACGCCAGGCCCGAGCCCCCCGAAACGGACGTCTCCAGATGAGCGACGCCCGGGCTGAAAGGCTGCCCTCCTACGCGGTGTTTGCCGCGCTGTTGGCATCGGCGGGCCTGCCGATCTATATCCACGCGCCCAAGTTTTTCGTGGATGAATACGGGGTTAGCCTGGCGGCGGTGGGTTTCGTGCTGTTCGGGCTCCGGCTTTTCGATTTCGTCCAGGACCCGCTGTTGGGCTGGCTTAGCGAGGCGTTGCGGCGCTGGCGCGCTTTTGCCGTCGCGACATCAGTTTTGATCATGGCCGTCTCGATGGTGGGGCTCTTCGCGATAGAGCCGCCGGTGCATCCGCTTGCATGGTTCGCCCTGACCCTCACGGGGCTTTTCACCTCGTTCAGCTTCCTGACGATCAATTTCTACGCCCAGGGCGTTGTGAAAGCGCGCGATCTGGGCGCGGGCGGTCATGTACGGCTGGCCACCTGGCGCGAGACCGGGGCTTTGCTGGGGATTTGCGCAGCGGCTGTCGCGCCCACGGTTCTGGTCATGCTGAGCGCCAGCCCTTTCGCCGTCTTCGGCGCCGGCTTTGCGGTTTTTGCAGGCGTTGCGGCCTGGGCGATGCGGCAGGAATGGCGCACGACGTCGACCGCGCCACCGGCCGGTATCAGGCCGATCCTCCGCGATAAGATCTCGCGCCGCCTTCTGCTGATCGCGCTATTGAACGCAACGCCGGTGGCGGTCACCTCGACATTGTTCCTGTTCTTCGTCGAAAGCCGGCTTGATGCGCCAGGTTTCGAGGGCCCTCTTCTGTTGGTGTTCTTTCTGGCCGCTGCCGGATCGGCGCCGGTCTGGGGCTGGATCGCCAAACGCATCGGACCCAAAAAGGCGCTTCTAGCCGGGATGGTGCTGGCGATCGTGTCTTTTGGGTTCGCCGCGATGCTGGGTGCGGGCGACTGGCCTCTCTTTGCGGTCATCTGCCTGGCCTCGGGCGCGGCGCTGGGCGCGGATATGACGTTGCTACCGGCGATCTTCGCCGACCGTATGGCGACGGTCGCCCCCGATGCGGGCCAGGCGTTCGGCCTTTGGTCGTTCGTGTCCAAGTTCACACTTGCCTTCGCCGCTGTGATCCTCTTGCCGCTTCTGGAAGCGGCGGGTTTTGAGGCCGGCGCCTCCAACCCCGAAGAAGCGCTGGTGATGCTGACCATCCTCTACGCGCTGCTTCCATGCGCTTTGAAACTGTTCGCAATCGGCCTTCTGGCCGTCACATCCCTGAAAGAAAGCTGAGACAATGAACACGATGATGCTGCTTCTGACCGGCGCGTTTCTGGCCTTTGCTTTGGTCTGGTACCGCCAACGATACCTGACATTCTGGGCGCAATCGCCCGAGGATTTCCGCGGCCAGGGCCCCGAGTTCGACCTGCGCCGGCACCTGAATGGCCCGATCATATGCGAGGGAGTGATCTACGGGCCGACAGGCCGGGTGGCGTCGCGGTTCGTGGCCGACATGGAAGCACGGTGGGACGGCAATGTCGGCACCATGACCGAACGTTTCAGCTATGACAGCGGCAACGTGCAAGACCGCGAGTGGCGCCTGACGCTGGGCAACGATGGCTCGATCAAGGCCGAAGCATCCGATGTCGTCGGCGTCGGCAGCGGCGTTCAGGCCGGACCCGGCGTCATGCTGAATTACCGTATCAAGCTGCCCGAGCAATCGGGCGGCCATGTGCTGGACACGACCGATTGGATGTACCTGATCGACAACGGCTCGATCATCAATCGCAGCCAGTTCCGCAAGTTCGGCTTCAAGGTGGCCGAACTTGTCGCGACCATGCGCCCAAAGGATGCAGCATGAGACGCTGGGACGCAAAGCGCTACTGGGTGGTCGGCGCCTCTGAAGGGCTTGGCCGGGCACTGTCGGCCGAGATGTCGCGCGCCGGGGCAGAGCTTGTGTTGTCGGCGCGCAGCGAGGACACGCTGAAAGAGGTCGCCGAGGGTTTGCCCGGGCCGGCAATCGTTGCGCCGATGGACGTGAGCGATCCTGACAGCGTCGCCGAGGCCGCCAAGATCGCGGGCGACGTGGACGGCGTGGTGATCCTTGCCGCAGTCTACTGGCCGATCAAGGCAAGCGAATGGGACGCCGAGAAAGTCGAGGCGATGGCCGACATAAATTTCAACGGTGCCTTGCGTGTCCTGGGCCATGTGATGCCCGGCATGATCGAACGCGACGCAGGCCACGTTGTGCTCACCGGCTCGCTTTCGGGCTATCGCGGCCTGCCGGGCGCGATCGGCTATGGCGCCACCAAGGCCGCGCTGATGTCGCTTGCCGAATCGATGCACTACGATCTGAAGGACATCGGTATCGACGTGCAGATCAGCAATCCCGGCTTCATCAAGACGCGGACCACCGACAAGAACGACTTCAACATGCCGTTCATCATGTCGCCGGAAAAGGCGGCGGCCGAGATGTTCGAGCTGATGAAAAGCGACCGCTTCAAGAAAAGCTTTCCGCGGCTCTTTTCCTACGTCTTTCGCGGCAGCCAGTTCTTGCCCGACTGGCTTTACTACCGGGTGTTCAAAAACTTATGACCAAGGCTGCGCACCCACCCATTTTCGACGGGCACAACGATGTGCTCTTGCGGCTGTGGGAGGGCGGGCCGGACGCTCACGCGGGGTTTGCCGAAGGCAGCGATGGCCATATCGATCTGCCGCGCGCCCGCGAGGGCGGCTTTGCCGGCGGCTTTTTCGCGATCTTCGTGCCCGGCGGGATCGAGCTTGATATGACGCAGTTTGAAAGCGCCGCGTACGATATACCAATGCCGGCCCCGCTGTCGCAGGACGAAGGCTGGTGCGTCACCCGGGCGCAGGCCGACATCCTTCTGGCGCTTGAGGCGCAGGGCGCTTTGGCCGTTTGCCGCTCGGTCAGCGATATCCGCGCCGCGATGGACGCAGGCATCGTGGCCGCGATCCTTCACATCGAGGGCGCCGAGGCCATCGGCCCGGATCTTGAAGAGTTGGACACGCTTTATGACCTGGGATTGCGATCCGTCGGCCCGGTCTGGAGCCGCGATACGATTTTTGCCCACGGGGTGCCTTTCCGCTTTCCATCGGACGGCGATATCGGGCCGGGGCTGACCGAGCATGGGAAGCGGCTGGTCGCGCGTGCAAACGTGCTGGGGATGGTCGTCGATACCAGCCACCTCAACGTGGCAGGCTTTTGGGACGTCGCAGAGACGAATACCCCCCTGGTGGCCACGCATTCCAACGCGCACGCGATCTGCCCCAGCTCGCGCAATCTGACCGATGTACAATTGCGTGCCATCGGCGAGACGCGCGGGATCGTGGGGCTTAACTTCGGAACCGGTTTCCTGCGGCCGGACGGCCAGATGAAGCAAGACGGAGCGATGGATTGGGTGATCCGGCATCTTGACCACATGATCGCGCTTGCCGGCGAGGATCACGTCGCGCTGGGCTCGGACTTCGACGGCGCGCTTGTTCCGCAGGAGATCGGGTCGGTTGCGGGGCTTGGCGCGGTGCGCGACGTCATGGACGCGGCCGGTTACGGCGATGATCTGATTGCCAGGATCTGCCACCGCAACTGGCTGGATGCGCTGCAACGGATCTGGGGCGCCTGAGCCTATAGCTTTGCGATTGCCGCTTCGAAGGTCTGCCGGGCGCGCGGCCAGACGCCGCTGTCCATCTTATCCAATGTGCGCAGCGTCGGCAGAAGCTGCGCCGCGTAATCCTCGGACGCCTCGCGCGGCAGCATCGTGGGCAGGTTGTCGATGGCGGTCACATCGAGCGGCGGATCGTCATGTACGCGCAAGGCCGGTGCCTGCCAGGTGGTGGTGCGGTCATAGACCTTGATCGGCGAGAAATCAGAGCTTGGGTCGCAGGCGATATCGCCAATGACGCGCAGTCGGCGGGGGCGGGTGGGGGTATCGGCGGGCACGAAAACCGGAACGCCAGGCGTAGCAAGGATGCAGTTGAAGAAGATCTCGTGTTCCAGAACTTCGGAGAACGGGCCGCCATGCGCCGTCTCGGCCATGTCCCACCTGGTGACGGACACGCCCATCGCTTCGCAAAGATCACAGGCGCCGCTGCCGACCCGCCCAAGCGCGCCGATCACCAAAGCGTTGGGAAGATCCAGATCGCCAAGCGTTTCGGCCAGGTCACGGCGCATCTCTTCGGCGCTGGGATATGAGCCGACCGGCCCGGCGATCCCGCCGTGCCTTTGCGCCGCCCAGCAGCGCAGCGCAACCGCCGCCCCGGCGTAGCCCGCCCAGTACCCGAACGCGGCCACCCGGCGCCCGGCGCCGTCGACGAGATACTCCAGATCGTAAAGCGTGCCGCTGCCTGCCTTGAACTGGGCCAGAAGCTTCTGCCCGTCCGGCTGCCCCTTGTAGGCGTGGCCGAACATGATGTGACGGTGGCGCAGCGGCGCGCCGTCCAGCGGCAATTCCTTTAGCCCGAATATGATGGCCTCGTTCGGTGCCTGCCGCCAGCTGCCTGCGGGTGCAATCCGCGCGCCGGCGTCTCGGTAGAGCTGCGTCGGGATGGCGCGGCGTGGGCTGTCCTCGACTGTCACCTCAAATCCGTCCGCCAGAAGGGTGGCTGCGCCTTGCGGCGTCAGTCCCACGCGGGCCTCGTCGCCGCGTTCTTCCGCTCTTACCCAGAGATGTGCCATCCGCGCGTTCCTTTGCTCAGGTATCAGACGAACGTGCGCGCCTCGCGCCGCTCGGGCAAGTCGAGATGCGGCGTTGCTCCGAACTGCATCAGATGTATATCACCATCGCGCAGCTGGAACTTGTGCAGCGAGGTATGCCCCACCGCCAAGAACATCTTGGATTTGCGCGGCATGTCCAGCCCCAACGCCAGTGCGGTGAGGGTTGCGATCACCCCGGTCGAGGTCACCAGAAGCGTGCGCAGCCCATGATCGGCGGCATCCTGCAAAGCCTCGGTGATGCGTCCGCGAAAGCTGTCGTAGCTTTCGATCCGCGGGTCGATCTCGCCCTTTTTCCAGAACTCCAGAACCTGCGGGACATGGGCGGCAAAGGCGGTCTGGCTCTGCGGCAGCGGCAGACCGTGGCTGTCGCGCAGCGCATAGGCCATGTCGAAATAGCTGATCTCGTTCAGTCGCGCGTCCTGCTCGTGCGTCAGATCGCCGAAGTTCAACCCGCGGGCAGTCTCGATCTGCCGCCGCAGGGTGCCGGACACGATCCGCTCGAACGGGTCGGTCTGGCGCAGATAGTCGCCCAGCCAGCCGGCCTGCCGGTGCCCAAGCTCTGAAAGCCGGTCATAGCTTTCTTCGTCCTGTGCGCCCGTGTTGGCCTGTCCGTGCCGGACAAGAGTGAGTTCTGCCATATCTGCCGCCTTTCGCGCGCAGGGTTACGCGACCAGGACCCCGGTTGAAAGGGGGTTTGCGCGCCCGGCGGCGGCCAGCCGTAAAAGAGCGCCGGTGCGTCGGGATTGGTGCATTCAAAGCGCGCCGGGCGTGGTGTAAGGTAACCCCAAGAGGGAGATGGCTGATGCCTGACACGATCCGCTTCACGCTTGACGGACAGGACGTCGAGGCCGAGGACGGCCAGACGATCTGGGAGGTCGCGCATGGCCGCGGGCTGGTCATTCCGCACCTGTGTCACAAGCCGGCACCCGGTTATCGCCCGGACGGCAATTGCCGCGCCTGCATGGTGGCGATCGAAGGAGAGCGCACGCTGGCGGCCTCGTGCATCCGCGAGCCGGAAGACGGCATGGTGGTCTCGACCCAGGGCGCACGAGAAATGCAGGCCCGCCGGATGGTCGTCGAGATGCTTCTGGCCGATCAGCCCGGGCGCGACGCCGCACACGACCGGTCAGCGCATCTTTGGGATATGGCCGACGCGAACGGCGTGACCGAAAGTCGGCTTCCAAGACTTGAAAAGGGGCGCGTGCCGCTTCTCGATGACAGCCACGTGGCGATGCGGGTCAATCTGGATGCCTGCATTCAGTGCGGGTTGTGCGTGCGCGCCTGCCGCGAGGTGCAAGTCAACGATGTGATCGGCATGGCGGGCCGTGGACACGATGCCTACCCGGTCTTCGACATGTCCGATCCGATGGGCGCCAGCACTTGTGTGGCCTGCGGCGAATGCGTGCAGGCCTGCCCGACCGGCGCGCTGATGGAAGCCAGCGTACTGGATGACGCGCAGACAGGTGACAGCGCCGACTATGACAGCGAAACCCAAAGCGTCTGCCCGTTTTGCGGGGTCGGCTGCCAGATCTCGCTGAAGGTCAAGGACGGCCGGATCAAATACGTCGATGGCATCGGTGGCCCGGCCAATGAGGGCCGGCTGTGCGTCAAAGGGCGCTTCGGCTTCGATTACATCCACCACGAACATCGGCTGACGAAGCCGCTGATCCGGCGCGAGGATGCACCGGAAAAAGGGCTGAACGTCGATCCGGCCAACTGGCAGACGCATTTCCGCGAAGCGTCGTGGGACGAGGCGCTGGATGCGGCGGCGGGCGGCCTGGCGGCGCTGCGCGACAGCAAGGGTGGCCGCTCGGTTGCCGGGTTCGGCAGTGCCAAATGCACCAACGAAGAGGCCTATCTTTTCCAGAAGCTGATCCGGCAGGGCTTTGGCCACAACAATGTCGATCACTGCACGCGGCTGTGCCATGCCTCGTCTGTGGCCGCCTTGATGGAAAACGTCGGCTCGGGTGCCGTCACCGCCACGTTCAACGAGATCGAGCACGCCGACGTCGCCATCGTCATCGGCGCCAATCCGACGGAAAACCACCCGGTCGCGGCGACCTTCTTCAAGCAGTTCGCCAAGCGCGGCGGCAAGCTGATCGTGATGGATCCGCGCGGGCAGGCGTTGCGGCGTCATGCCAGCCACATGCTGCAATTCCGCCCCGGATCGGACGTCTCGATGCTGAATGCGATCATGCATGTGATCGTCGACGAGGGGCTCTACGACCAGCAGTATATCGACGCCTACACCGAGAACTGGGAGGCCGAGAAAGCGCATCTGGCCGGCTTCACGCCTGATGAGATGTCGAAGACATGCGGTATCGCGCCCGAGGTGTTGCGCGATGTCGCCCGCACGTTTGCCGGCGCCAAATCGGCGATGATCTTCTGGGGCATGGGCGTCAGCCAGCACATTCACGGCACCGATAATTCGCGATGCCTGATCTCGCTGGCGCTGATGACGGGGCAGGTGGGCCGGTCCGGCACCGGGCTGCATCCCCTGCGCGGGCAAAACAACGTACAGGGCGCGTCCGATGCGGGGCTCATCCCGATGTTCCTGCCCGATTACCAGTCGGTCAAGGATGACGGCGTGCGGTCCGCCTTCGCCGAGGTTTGGGGATCGGGCGATTTCAGCGCCGAACCGGGCCTGACGGTGACCGAAATCCTCAGCGCGGTGCACGCGGGCGATATTCGCGGGATGTATATTTTGGGCGAGAACCCGGCGATGTCCGACCCCGATGCCGAACATGCGCGCGCTGGGCTAGCCAAGCTTGATCATCTGGTGGTGCAGGATCTTTTCATCACCGAGACCGCAAGCTTTGCCGACGTGATCCTGCCGGCCTCGGCCTTTGCCGAGAAGACCGGCACGGTGACCAACACCAACCGCCAGGTCCAGATGGGTCGGCCGGCGCTGCCGCCGCCGGGCGAGGCGCGCGAGGATTGGTGGATCGAGGTCGAGATCGCCAGGCGGCTTAGCCTTGACTGGAGCTATGACAGCCCCGCTGATATTTTTGCCGAAATGCAGCGGAACATGAGCTCGCTCACCAACATCACCTGGGAGCGGCTGAAGCGCGAAAGCGCCGTCACGTACCCGTCGATCAGCCCCACCGATCCCGGTCAGCCGATTGTCTTCGGCGATGGTTTTCCGCGCCCCGATGGCCGGGCGCGGTTCACCCCGGCCGACGTGATCGCCCCGGACGAGCCGCCCGATGCCGATTACCCGATGATCCTGACCACCGGGCGGCAGCTTGAGCACTGGCACACCGGTTCGATGACCCGGCGCTCGAAGGTTCTGGATGCGGTCGAGCCTGTGGCGAACTGCTCGCTTCATCCAAAAACGTTGCGCGCGCTGGGTGTCGCGCCGGGCGAAATGCTGCGGCTGACAACGCGGCGCGGCTTTATCGAGATCATGGCGCGCGCCGATCGCGCCGTGGCCGAGGACATGGTCTTCGTTCCCTTCGCCTATGTCGAGGCGGCGGCGAATATCCTGACCAACCCGGCGGTCGACCCGTATGGCAAGATCCCCGAGTTCAAGTTCTGCGCTGTGAAGGTCGAGCCGGCCGAAAATGCCGTCGCGGCGGAGTAGCGATCAGTAGGCGCCGGTCACTGCGCGCACCACCGGAAGCACGCTGGCCGCGACAACGCCCACCCCCGCGCCAACAAAAAGGCGTGTCACCATCCCGCCAAGGCGCGGTGCGAAGAGGCTGAGTATCCCGCAGACGGCAGCGTAAAATGTAAGTGCAATCATATCCATAGCCGGCAGACTAGCATAATTGCGGCAGTTGCATAGTCTCGCCGGAAGTGCGCTTGTATCCTACGCGTATTGACGGACCGTGCCGGTTTCGCCGACGATGGGCGCGTATTTGGATTTGGGGGGCATGGCATGCGCGCATCCACACTTGGTTTGGCTTTGGGGCTACTGCTGACAGGACCGCTTCACGCGGCCGACCTTGCGATTTTGGTGGCTGGGCGCAATTACGACCGGCTGCCCGACTTGCGAAACACCCGCGAGGTTTTCGATCTGGCCGAACCGCTCGAAGAGGCCGGTTTCCGGGTGATCCGTCTTGAAGACCGCAGCGCGGCTCAGCTGCAATCCACCATCGCGTCCTACCGGGCCGACATGGAAGCGGCCGAGCGGCTGGTGTTCGTGGCTGCCGGCTATGTCGTGTCCGACGGTCGCAATAACTGGTTTCTGGGTGATGATGCCCGCGCGCCGGATGTCTTCGCCATCGGAGGCGCGGGCCTGCCGTTGCGCCCGATCCTCGATATCGCCGCGGGCAAGCCGGGCGCTTCCATCGTGGCGCTGTCATCGGCTGAGCGCGGCATTCGGCTTGGTGATGGGCTCGAGCAGGGATTTCTGTCGGTCGATGTCCCGCAGGGCGTCAGCGTGATCTCGGGCCCGGTGCGTGAACTGACCGTATTCCTTCGAGATAGCGCCTTGACGCCCGGCGTGGCGCTGGGCGCCGCCCTTCAGGACGCGCCCGACGGTGTGGCGGGCTTCGGCTTTCTGCCGCTTCAGACCGCGTTTCTGCCCGCCCCTGCCGAGCGGCAAACGCAATCGCTCGATCCTGAGGATCAGGCGTTCTGGGAGCGCATGCAGCGGATCGATACCGCAGACGCATACGGGCGCTATCTGGAGCGGTTTCCAAGCGGAGCCTTTGCTGCGGCGGCCGAAAGCCGGCTCGATGCGCTGAACCAAAGTCCCGAGGCGCGTGCCGAGGCGGCAGAGGCGGGTCTGGGTCTGAACCGGGATGCACGCCGCGAGATCCAGCGCAACCTGACCATTCTGGGGTTTGACACCCGCGGCGTGGACGGCATCTTCGGGGGCGGCACGCGGGCAGCCATCGCGGCCTGGCAGGCCAGCGCCAACCAAGATCGGACCGGCTATCTGACCGGTAACCAGATCTCGCGCCTGCAGATCGCGGCCGCGGTGCGTGCGCGCGAGTTGGAAGAAGAGGCCGCGCGCCGCCAGGAACAGCAGGACCGGCAGGATGGCGAATACTGGCGCGACACCGGCCGGGGCGAGACCGAAAGCGGCCTGCGCCAGTATCTCGACCGCTATCCAGAGGGACTTTTCTCTGATGTTGCGCGCGAAAGACTGGGCGCTATCGAGGCTGAACGCCGGGCCTCGGCAGAGCGGGCCGAACGCGAGTTCTGGGAGGATGTGCGCGGTGCGGACACCGCCTCGGCATACGCCCAATACCTTGACCGCTATCCCCAAGGGGCTTTCGCCGACGAGGCCCGGGCGCGCCAGCAAGAGATCGAAAGATCAGCCCAGGAAAGCGACATCGTCGCCGCCGCAAGGGCCGAGGAAAGCCGTGTGCTTGCCAACCCAATCACCCGGCTTCTGGTCGAGCGGCGCCTTCAGCAGCTTGGGCTGAGGACCGGCCCTGCCGACGGGCGTTTCGACGACGACACCCGGCGCGCCATTCGCCGCTATCAGCGCTCTCGTGATCTCGACGTCACGGGTTACGTCACGCGCGATACGCTGGTTCGCATCCTGGCGGGCGGCGGCTAGGCCAGCCAGAGCCGGGCATAGGGGGGCAGCTTGATCTGCCCGCCGTCGGAAAAGACCGGCTGGCCAGACAGTTGATCCCAGAAACGCTGCGCACCTGCCTCTTCGGCCCAGGCGCGCCCGATCGTGGTCCAGTGCTCTGAGAAATTGTAGATGCACACGACCGAGGCAGCGGGCGATTTGCGGATAAAGGCAAAGAGTTCCGGCGCTTCGGTATCGGCAATGATCGTCGGCATCCCGCCATGCAACTCGGGCGTCGCCCTGCGGCGGGCAAGAATGTGCTTGGTCTCGGCATAAACGCGCGCGGCGGGGCTCTTGGGGCTCGCGGCCAGTGCGCTCACCCGGGACCAGTCCATCCGCGGACGATGCACCCAGCGGCTGTCATGGGCGTGATCGGGGCTGTCCTTGTAGCCATAGTCGTTCAGCAGCGCGATCTCGTCGCCCATGTAGATCAGCGGCACGCCGCCAAAGCTGGCGATAAGCGCATGCCCCATGACGATGCGGTCGATGGCGGTATCTACGGCGGCGGGGTCGTTTGCCTCCAGCGCGCGCTCTAGCCCCGCGAGCGAGGCGAAGCTGCCGCTGATCCGCTTGTCCCCGGTGTCGGGGTTGTGCTGGAAAAGCGCGCCTTTGGAGAAGGAGCCAGGAAACACCCCTTCGTAGAAATCGGACAGAAACGCCCGGTGCAGGCGCCCATCCAGCCCCACTGCGCCGGCGTCCTCGTCGGTAACCGCCCAGCCGATATCGTCGTGGCAGCGGATATAGGTGGCATAGGTGGCGTTGGTCAGAATTGGGGGAAAATGCGTGCCCAGCACGTGGCGCATCAACCCGGTGTCGCGGGCGGCCAGGGCCGACCAGTACTGCACCATGAGGGAGTTGTGATAGGCCAGGTTCCCCTCGCGCCCGTCATGCTCGCCGCGGCCGAGATAGGGAAGCATCTCTGCCGGGCCGACGATGGCCTCTTCAAGGTGTATGGCCGAGGGGCAGACGATCCGGCTGGCCGCGCGCAAGGCGTGCAGAAGCATGTGCACCTCGGGCTCGGACTGGCAGCGCGTGCCCATCCGCTTCCACATGAACGCCACCGCATCGAAGCGCAGGATATCGACGCCCTTGTTGGCCAGGTGCAGCATGATCTGGGTCATCTCCAGAAACACCCAGGGGTTGGCCCAATTCAGATCCCACTGATGCTCGTTGAAGGTGGTCCAAACCCATTTGCCCATGTCCTGGTAGTAGGTGAAGTTGCCGGGTGCATGATTGGGAAAGACCTCGACCAGCGTTTCCTCGTAGCGCTTGGGCAACGTGTCGTCGTCGAAGACAAGGTAATAATCCTGATACTTGGGATCGCCCGCGCGCGCCTTCTGCGCCCACGCGTGTTCCTTGGCCGTGTGGTTCAGAACCATGTCGACGCAGACTGAAATCCCGGCCTCGTGATAGGCTTTGGTGGTGCGCTCGAAATCCTTCATGGTGCCGTAGGCGGGATTGATCGCGCGGTAGTCCATCACCGAATAGCCGCCATCGCTGTCGCCGGGGCGCGGCTTGAGACAGGGCATGAAGTGAACATAGGTGATCCCGAGATCCTGCAGGTAGTCGATCTTCGAGGCCGCCCCTTTCAAATCGCCGGCAAACCGGTCGAGATAGAACACGTAGCCCGCCATATCCGGGCGCTGGAACCAGTCAGGTTCCAGGTCGCGCTCGAGGTCGCACCACTTCAGATCGTCGGGGCGCGCATCCCAGGCCGCGGCAAGCTCATCCTTAAGCGCCGCGCAGAACGCGCCATAGTCGTCGCGAGCGCCGTAAAGCCGCTCTAGCATTCCGAAAAGATCGGTCTCGCTGCGCTTGAAGCGCTTTTCAAAGAGCCGTGCATTGAATGCGCTTTGCGCAGATGTGCTAGCCACGCGGGAACCTCCGGATGCCTTTTCAGTATATGCGGTGGACGGTTGCAAGCGCTGTTGCGGCGATTGGTGCCGAAATGCGTCGCTATCCTTGCACGATAGCTGGACTATAGTGAGGGCGAAGAATGCCGTGCCGGCGGAAGGGGCTGCAGACATGCTGGAGCGACAGATTATCGAAATCGACAAGGTCCGCGTGCCGGTCAAACGGCAAAAGACGCTGGAGGCGGACAAGGTGGAAGCCCTTGCCAACAGCATTCTCGAAGAGGGGCAGACGACCCCGATCCGAGTGCGCTCGGACGGGGACGGCTACGTGCTGATCGAAGGGCTGCACCGGCTCGAGGCGTTACGCGCGCTGGGCGAGACGACCGTAGCGGCCTTTCTCGTTCGCGCGCGCCTGCACTAGGCGCTTACGCGGCCTTCTTGTGGCCTGCGCCGCGCCCAGGTCTGCGCCGGCGGCGATTGCCGCTTGGGCGTCCCGTGGTCTTGCCGCCATTGGCTTGCGTGCCGGCTGCGGTGGGCCATGGCGCACCACCTTCGACGGGGATGCGCTTGTTCATGGCTTTCTGGATCGCCGCCAGCTCTGACATCTCTTCAGGCGCGCAGAACGCTACCGAAGCGCCGTCGGCGCCGGCCCGCGCAGTGCGGCCGATCCGGTGGACATAGTTCTCTGGCACGTTCGGCAGATCGAAGTTGTAGACAAAGCCGACGTTTTCGATATCGATGCCGCGCGCGGCGACGTCAGTTGCCACCAGCACGGTGATATCGCCTGCCTTAAAGGCGGCGATGGCGCGATCACGCTGGCCCTGGCTTTTGTTGCCGTGGATCGATCCGGCGTCAAACCCGTCCTGCCGCAGCTTCTTCATCAGCTTTTCCGAGCCATGCTTGGTGCGGGCAAAGACCAGCGCCTTGTCGCCGGGATGGGTCGTCAGCAGTTCTTTGAGAAGCGTGGGCTTGCCCGCTTTCTCGACAAAATGCAGCGACTGGCGGATGCGGTCCACCGCAACGCCGGGGCGGCTGACCTCGACGCGCACCGGCGCGTTCAGGTAATCCTTGGCAAGATCGGCCATCAGCTTCGGCATCGTGGCCGAAAAGAGCATCGTCTGACGCTCGGCCGGCAGCAGCGGCGCAATCCGGCGCAGTGCGTGGATAAAGCCCATGTCCAGCATCTGGTCGGCCTCATCGAGCACCAGGAAGCGGGCCTTGGACAGCGATACCGCCCTGCGATCGAGAAGGTCGATCAGCCGGCCCGGCGTCGCGATCAGAAGATCCGTGCCGCGACCCAGCTCTTGTGCCTGCCGGTTCAGCGACACGCCGCCTACGACCATGTGGATCTTCAGGTGCGAGCCCTTGGTGAAGTCGCGCATGTTGTCGTAGATCTGGCGTACCAGCTCTCGTGTCGGGGCCAGCACGAGCCCGTGCACGTGTTTTGGCGCAGGCTTCACGCCGGCTTTCGACAAGGTGTGGATAAGCGGCAGACCGAAAGCCGCGGTTTTTCCAGTGCCAGTCTGGGCGAGGCCCATCACATCGCGGCCATTCATGGCGTGCGGGATGGCCTGGGTCTGGATCGGGGTCGGCGTGGTGATGCCCATCTCGGTGAGGCGGGCTGTAAGGCGGGGCGCAAGCCCCAGCATATCAAAATCCATTACGGATTATATTCCTTTATTCTCCGGGCGGAATCCGACCGGAGCAGACAAATGTCCACCGCCCCGAACGGGCAGCGGATCGATGAGGGCGCGCCACTGCTCCAGACCCCGCGTCGGGGCATCTGGGCGGGCGCTTTCCCCTGCGTGATGTGGGAATTCGCGTATCTCCAAAGACGGATGGCTCTACCCGGGGCAGGGCCGGCTGCTCACGCGCAGCGCGTCTTGGGACCTGGCGGATATCGGTGCCGCGGCGTCATAAGTCAAGCTATTTGGAAAATTGCCTGCGTTTTGTCATGCAAAAGGCCCAGGCCGAGGCATGCCGCCGTACCCATGAAAAAAAAGCCGCCAGCGTGTGCGGGCGGCCTTTTTGCCGAGATCCGATGGCCGGGCTGGTTCAGCCCTGGCGTGCCTTGAAGCGGCGCTGGGTCTTGTTGATCACGTAGACGCGGCCCTTGCGGCGCACGACACGGCAATCACGATGCCGGTTCTTCAGCGAGCGGAGCGAGTTTCTGACTTTCATCAGTCTGTCCTCATTTCGCGGCGCTGGATGCGCCAGTTTCAGTTCGCGCCGGGTGTCCGGCAGTGTTCTATGGTGGGCGATACTGGGATCGAACCAGTGACCCCTTCGATGTCAACGCAGTGCTCTACCGCTGAGCTAATCGCCCGTCCCGTCGCATCCGTCTTGCCCAAACGAACAAGACGCGGGTCACCCCGCGCCGGTGCAGCGGTCTATAAAAGGTCACGCCTGGCAGTTCAAGGGCTTTTGGCCGGGGTCGAAAATGTCCTATAGTCTTTTTCTGAAAGGACCGCCGATGTTGCACCCAGCCTATCAGCTGACAGAGCCTGCGATGCGCACCACAAGCGTGATTTTCGCGTCTCCGCACAGCGGACGCGACTATTCGTGGAGCTTTTTGCGCAAAACGGTCCTCGATGAACGGATGATTCGCTCCTCGGAGGATGCTTTCATCGACATGCTATTTGAGGTCGCGCCGCAGCTGGGCGCAAGCTTTCTGGCCGCCAAGGCGCCCCGCGCCTTCGTCGATTTCAATCGCAGCCGCGAGGAACTTGATCCGGTGCTGATCGACGACATTCGCAAAACCTCGCACAACCCGCGGATCAGCTCGGGATTGGGCGTGATCCCGCGCGTCGTGGCCAATGGCCGGCAGATATATCGCGGCAAGCTAAGCCGGGCCGAGGCCGAAAGCCGCATTCTGGATTACTGGCAGCCCTATCACGACCAGCTTCAAGCGCTTCTGGACCGCTCGCACGCTCAGTTCGGCGAGGCGGTACTGATCGATTGCCACTCGATGCCGCATGAAGCGGTGCAGTCGGTGGCGCATCCCAATGGCATCCGCCCCGATATCGTTCTGGGCGACCGGTTTGGCGCCGCGGCCTCGGGCGATGTGGTGGCCCGGATCGAAGAGGCTTTCACCCGCGCCGGTCTAAAAGTGGTGCGCAACGCGCCGTTTGCCGGCGCCTACACCGCGCAGCATTACGGCCGGCCTTCGCGGGCCCAGCACGTGGTGCAGGTTGAAATCGACCGCTCGCTCTATATGAACGAGCAGACGATCCGCCCCGGTGCGAACTTTTCGCATTTCAAGGAGTTGATGGCGGGGGTGATTTCCGATCTGGCGCAGATTGGCGGGCAGCCGGCTTCGCTGGCCGCCGAGTGATCAGCGTAGCGCCCGGCCCTTGATGATCGCATCTGGCCCGAACTTCTTGCGGATCGCATCGGTGGCGCGCTCGGCCTCGGCACGGCTTTGCGCCTTGGGATCCAGCAGATCGCCCGAGATATCGGCCTGCTCGGCACCCGTGATGTCGCTGAGCCCGACCCCGATCAGCCGGTAGGGTCCGGAATCGCCAGCCTGGTCGAACAGATCGCGCGCTGTGCGATAGATCCGGTCTGCGATCTGCGTGGGATCGCGCAGGCTGGTACGCTTGGTCAGAAGCGAAAAATTGGCGCGCTTCAATTTCAGTGTCACCACGCGTCCGGCAATCCCCTTGGCTTTCATCCGGTCCGCCAGCTTTTCCGATAGCCGCCAGATATGGCCGTCCAGGATGTCCGGATCGGCCGTGTCCTCGGAAAACGTGGTCTCGTTCGAGACGGTCTTCACCGGCGCATTGCGTGACACGCGCCTGCGATCCTGGCCGCGCGCCAGGTGCCAGAGCCGATCGCCCATCGAGCCGAACCTGGCGGATAAATCCTGCCGGTCCCAGCGCAGAAGATCTGCGAAGGTGCGAATGCCCGCTTTTTCAAGCGAGGCTTGCGCAGCCTGCCCGACGCCCCAGATCAGTCGCACCGGCTTGTCTTTCAAGAACGCGGCGGTCTCGGCCTTGCCGATCACCGAAAACCCCCGCGGTTTGTCGAGGTCGGACGCCACCTTGGCGAGGAACTTGTTGTGGCTCAGCCCGATCGAGCCGGTGATGCCCAACTCGGTCTGCATTCGTCGCGTCAACCGCGCCAGCATCACCGCAGGCGGCGCGCCGTGCAGCCGTTCGGTGCCCGACAGATCCAGAAACGCCTCGTCCAGCGACAAGGGCTCGATGGCCGGGGTCAGCTCTTCCATCATCGCGCGGATTTGGCGCGAGACCTCGACATAGACATCCATCCGCCCGCGCACGACCACCGCCCCGGGGCAAAGCTTGAGCGCCTTGAACATCGGCATCGCCGATTTCACGCCCTTGATGCGCGCGATATAACACGCGGTCGACACAACACCCCGCCGCCCGCCACCGATGATCACCGGCTTGTCACGCAGCTCGGGATTGTCGCGTTTTTCAACCGAGGCATAGAAGGCATCGCAATCCATATGTGCGATCGAAAGCTGAAAAAGTTCGTCATGGACCCGCACGCGTGGACTGCGGCACACCGGGCAACGGGCGCCGTCGTCAAAGCTGTGCAGGCAGTCTCGGCATAGAGCAGGCATCGCGGCTTTTGCAGAATAAGCGGGATCGGCCCACTCTTTCTACGCCCCAATCCGAAAGCTGCGCAATGCTTGATGATGCGAAAGTCGAAAGCAGGACACCGCCGGCGGGCAAGACCGGGGTCACTGGCATCCCGATCTGGAAATAGCGCGCGGTGCGCGTCGCGATCCTGGCGATGCGGAACGAAGCGGGTCCGGGCGGCGCGCGCTTTTCGGAATTGCCGGGCCGGGCGGCCGAAAAACTGACCGAGCGGGAAAAGACCCGCTTGAGCTTGGTCGGCTGGCATGTCCCTACCCTCATGCTGAACCAGGAGGTCGAGCGAGCGATCGTCCACCATTCGAGTGCGGGGCCGCAACACCTTCGACGAAAGCAAATATTCAGCCTTTTGATTGCCTTAATCCGTCCCCATATCCATTCTTCAAGGCGAAACAGGAGGGTTTCAATGGGATCTGAAGACATTTTCAACGCGCTCGGCGGCGGCGGTATTACTCTGCTTTTGCTGGCCGCATTCATTCTTCTTTGCATTTACAAGGGCGTTCGGATCGTTTCGCAGTCCGAAAAGCATGTAGTTGAACGTTTCGGAAGGTTGCGTTCAGTTCTTGGGCCCGGTATCAACTTCATTGTTCCGTTTCTGGACCGGGTCGCGCACCAGATCTCCATTCTGGAGCGCCAGTTGCCGAATGCCAGCCAGGACGCGATCACGTCCGACAACGTGCTGGTACAGGTCGAAACCAGCGTCTTCTACCGCATTATCGAACCTGAACGCACCGTCTACAGGATACGGGATGTCGATGCCGCGATTGCCACGACCGTCGCCGGTATCGTGCGCGCCGAGATCGGCAAGATGGAGCTCGACGAGGTGCAATCGAACCGCGCCCAGCTCATCGTTCAGATCAAGGCTCTTGTCGAAGGCGCGGTCGAGGATTGGGGCATCGAGGTCACTCGCGCCGAAATCCTCGATGTCAATCTCGACCAGGCGACCCGCGAAGCGATGCTGCAGCAGCTCAACGCAGAGCGCGAACGCCGCGCCCAGGTGACCCGCGCGGAAGGCACCAAGAGATCGGTCGAACTGAACGCGGACGCCGAACTTTACGCGGCCGAGCAAGCCGCCAAGGCGCGCCGGATCCAGGCCGACGCCGAAGCCTACGCAACCTCGGTGGTTGCCCAGGCGATCGCCGATAACGGTCTTGAGGCCGCGCAATACCAGGTGGCGCTGAAGCAGGTCGAAGCGCTCGGCACGCTTGGCGCCGGGCAGGGCCAGCAGACTCTCGTAGTACCGGCCAATGCGGTCGAGGCGTTCTCCAACGCCTTCAAAATGCTGAAAGGGCAGGTCTGATGGTCATGACATGGTGGGTCTGGATGGTAGGCGCGCTCGTGCTGGGATTTCTTGAAGTCATGATCCCGGGCTACATCTTTCTGGGATTTGCGCTTGGCGCGGCGGCGACCGGCGTTGCTCTGGCGGTCACCGGGCCCGCCTTCTTCACCATCCCCTGGATCTTTTTGTTTTTTGCCGCGGTCTCGTTGGTCGCATGGATTGTTCTGCGCAAGGCTGTGGGCGTTCGCGCCGGGCAGTCCAAGATCTGGGACCGCGACATAAACGAAGACTAGGCGCCCGGGCCTGCGTTTCATCTGGCCCCAATTACCTTCGCCGAAGGCAAGAAGGTTTTTATGCCTTCGGCGACGATATTTATGAACACTTGGAGCTGGATCGAAACGGCCTAGGGGCGGTTGGGCGCGCGCGCTTGCGGTGCGGAAAGCTCTGCTACGATGGCCTCGGCCGCTTTTCTGGGGCTTGGCGCGTGATGGATCGGGCGGCCGACAACCACGTGGTCGGCGCCGTTCGCAATCGCCTCGGCCGGGGTCGTGACGCGCTTTTGATCACCAAGTGCCGCGCCGGCCGGCCTGACGCCCGGGGTAACGATCAGACGCCCCTCGGCGTTGGGAAGTGCCCGGATCATGCCGGCCTCTTGCGGAGAGGCGATGACCCCGTCCGCACCCGCATCCAAGGCCGCATGGGCGCGGGCCAACACGATCTCGGGCACGGCGCCGTCGCGGATCTGGCACTCGTCGAGATCGCCGCGGTCGAGCGAGGTCAGAACGGTGACGGCAAGGATCTTCATGTCGCGGCCGCCTGCGCCTTCCTTGGCCGCGCGCACCACGTGCGGGTCACCATGAACTGTCAGGAAATCGAGATCCATCTGCGCCAGACCGCGCACCGCCGCCTCGATCGTCGCACCGATATCAAAAAGTTTCAGATCCATGAAGATGCGCTTGCCGTGCACGTCCTTCAGCTCGTTTGCTAGTGCCATTCCGCCGCCCGTCAGCATCCCAAGCCCGATCTTGTAGAACGAGACCGTGTCGCCAAGATGGTGGGCAAGTTCCAGCCCCGCAACCGCATTGGGGACATCCAGCGCAACGATCAGTCTGTCATCGGTCATAAGGCACCTTCAGGTGAAAAGCGCGCCCAGATTGCATGGATGGCGGCCGGGCGCTAGGCAAAATGCCCGGTGCGCTTGGGCGCATCTGCAAACTTGGCGCATTTTTGGCCACCATAGCTTGAACTTGGCCCCTCATTTCCCATCTAGAAATTGAGGCCCTGAAAAATCCTGTGCCGCCTTGCCGGGCAGGTTTGACGAGGGCGCTTTTTGGAAGGAGAGACGCCATGAACTTGGAGAAGTTCACTGAGCGGTCGCGCGGCTTCTTGCAGGCCGCCCAGACGATCGCGATGCGCGAAAGCCACCAGAGGCTTGCGCCCGAGCATTTGCTGAAAGCACTCATGGACGATGATCAGGGGCTTGCCGCCAACTTGATCAAGCGCGCCGGCGGCGCCCCCGACCGGGTCTTGGAGACGGTCGATTTGTCGCTGTCGAAAATGCCCAAGGTATCGGGCGATGCCAGTCAGACCTACATGGACCAGCAGACCGCCAAGGTCCTCGACGAGGCCGAGAAGATCGCCACCAAGGCCGGCGACAGCTTCGTGCCGGTCGAGCGCATCCTGATGGCGTTGGCGATGGTCAAATCCAAGGCGAAGGACGCGCTTGAGGGCGGCGCCGTGACGGCTCAGGGTCTCAATTCGGCGATCAACGATATCCGCAAGGGGCGCACCGCCGACACGGCCAGCGCCGAGGAAGGCTACGACGCGCTCAAGAAATATGCGCACGACCTGACCGAAGCGGCCCGGGACGGCAAGATCGATCCGATCATCGGCCGGGACGAGGAAATCCGCCGCGCGATGCAGGTGCTGTCGCGCCGGACCAAGAACAATCCGGTTTTGATCGGCAAGCCCGGCGTCGGCAAGACGGCCATCTCCGAAGGGCTTGCGATGCGTATCGTCGATGGCGATGTGCCTGAAAGCCTGCGCAACAAGAAGCTTCTGTCGCTCGATATGGGCGCGCTGATTGCCGGCGCCAAATACCGTGGCGAGTTCGAAGAACGCCTTAAAGCGGTGTTGTCCGAGGTCACCTCGGCCGCAGGCGAGATCATCCTGTTCATCGACGAGATGCACACGCTTGTGGGCGCGGGCAAATCCGAAGGCGCTATGGATGCCTCCAACCTACTTAAGCCGGCTTTGGCGCGGGGCGAATTGCACTGCATCGGCGCAACGACGCTGGATGAATACCGCAAGCACGTGGAAAAAGACGCAGCGCTCGCCCGGCGCTTCCAGCCGTTGATGGTTGAAGAGCCGACCGAGGCCGACACCGTCTCGATCCTGCGCGGGATCAAGGAAAAGTACGAGCTGCACCATGGTGTGCGCATCTCTGACGCAGCGCTGGTGGCGGCGGCGGCCCTCTCGCACCGCTATATCACCGACCGGTTTTTGCCGGACAAGGCGATCGACCTGATGGACGAGGCGGCCAGCCGCCTGCGGATGGAGGTCGACAGCAAGCCCGAAGAGCTTGATGCGCTCGATCGTGAGATCCTGCAAAAACAGATCGAGGCCGAGGCGCTGAAGAAGGAAGATGACAAGGCCTCTAAAGAGCGCCTGGCGAAGCTGGAGAAAGACCTGTCGGACCTGCAGCAGAAGTCGGCCGAAATGACCGCCACCTGGCAGTCAGAACGCGACCGGCTGGAGGAGGCGCGCGGCGTCAAGGAAAAGCTGGACCGTGCGCGGGCCGAGCTTGACCAGGCCAAGCGCGACGGTGATCTGGCCAAGGCTGGCGAGCTGTCCTACGGCGTGATCCCGCAGTTGGAAAAGCAGGTGGCCGAGGCCGAGGCATCCGAGAACGACATGATGGTCGAAGAGGCGGTGCGACCCGAGCAGATTGCAAGCGTTGTCGAGCGCTGGACCGGCATTCCGACTTCGAAGATGCTGGAAGGCGAGCGCGACAAGCTTCTGCGCATGGAAGAAGAGCTTGGCAAACGGGTGATTGGCCAGCACGCCGCCGTGCGCGCAGTCTCGAACGCCGTGCGCCGTGCGCGGGCCGGGCTTCAGGACGAAAACCGCCCGCTTGGCTCGTTCCTCTTTCTCGGCCCCACCGGGGTCGGCAAGACCGAGCTGACCAAGGCCTTGGCCGAGTTCCTGTTTGATGACGACAGCGCGATGGTGCGTGTCGATATGTCGGAGTACATGGAAAAGCACGCGGTGGCCCGCCTGATCGGTGCGCCTCCGGGCTATGTCGGCTATGACGAGGGCGGGGTGCTGACCGAGGCCGTGCGGCGGCGGCCTTACCAGGTCGTGCTGTTCGACGAGGTCGAAAAGGCGCACCCGGATGTGTACAACGTGCTTCTGCAGGTTCTCGATGACGGCGTTCTGACGGATGGTCACGGCCGTACCGTGGACTTCAAACAGACGCTGATCGTGCTGACCTCGAACCTAGGCAGTCAGGCGCTCAGCCATATGCCGGAAGGCGGTGACAGCAAGGCGGCGCATCGCGACATGATGGACGCTGTTCGCGCGCATTTCCGGCCCGAGTTCCTGAACCGTCTTGATGAGACGATCATCTTCGACAGGCTGACCCGCGAGGACATGACCGGCATCGTCGAGATCCAGCTTCAGAGGCTGGAGCATCGTCTGGCCAAGCGCAATATCACGCTTTCGCTTGACGACGGCGCGCGCAAGTGGCTGGCCGACGAAGGCTATGATCCGGTGTTCGGGGCCAGGCCGCTCAAGCGTGTCATCCAGCGCGCCTTGCAGGATCAATTGGCCGAGATGCTGTTGGCCGGGGATTTGTCGGACGGCGACGCCCTGACGGTTACCGCTGGAAGCGACGGGCTTATCGTGGGCGACCGCGTTTCAAGCTCTAACCGGCAGCCGCCCGAGGATGCCGTCGTGCATTGACCTGCATGGCAGCGTGAAACCAAAAAAGCCCGCGCCATCCCGCGCGGGCTTTTTAACGGGCGGCCCTGGCCAGCCCGGTCCGGAGCTTGTGCGGATGCCTCAACTACATCATTTTGAAGACCGATGGATCGGGCCCCGTGCGCAGGCCCACATCGAGGCCGGCAATTCCGTCCATCTCGTCGGCGGTCAGGTTGAAACCGAACACGTCGATATTCTCGGCCTGCCGCGTGCGCTTGGTCGAGCGCGGGATCACCGCGTTGCCAAGCTGCAGGTGCCAGCGAAGGATAACCTGCGCGGGGCTCTTGCCGGTGCGCGCGGCGGCGGCCAAGATCGGCTTTGCCTCGAACGAGCGGCCATTGCCAAGCGGTGTCCAAGATTGCGTGACGATCCCGTGCTTTGCATTGGCCGCGCGCATGTCTGGCTGCTGCAACTCGGGGTTCAGCTCGATCTGGTTCAGAACCGGAACCTCGCCTGCCTCCATTATGATCCGCTCCAGGTGGTCGGCGTTGAAATTCGACACACCGATCGACCGCATCAGCCCCTCGTCGCGCATCTCGATGAACGCCTTCCACGTCTCGACGTAAAGATCCTGAGCCGGCACCGGCCAGTGGATCAGAACAAGGTCAAGCTGGTCGACCCCGATGGATTTCAGGCTCCGCTCGACCGAGGCGCGGGCCTTGTCGCGACCTTGCTCGTTGTTCCAGACCTTCGTGGTGATGAACACCTCCTCGCGCGGCACACCCGAGCGGCGCAGGCCTTCGCCAAGCCCTTCCTCATTATTGTAGAGATACGCGCCATCGATCAGCCGGTAGCCTGTTTCCAAAGCGCTTTGCACCACATCGGTGGCGATATCGGACGGCACTTGCCAGATGCCGAAGCCAAGTTGCGGGATCGAGTGTCCGTCGTGGAAGGCCAGGCGGGGGATATCGGTCATGCTTGTTCTCCATCGGTGCAGGGGTCAGCGTTGCCGGCAAGACTAGGGTGGCACTTCGCGCTGGGCAAGCTGCCGTGACACAAAGCCAGAGCAGCGCGCACGCACGGCCGGCGCACACGAAAAAGGCCCCGCCGATGGCAGGGCCTTCCTTAGCATTGAAGCGTGCCGGGTTACTTCGGCAGGATCACGGCATCGATCACGTGGATCACGCCGTTGGATGCTTCGATGTCAGCGGTGACGACGTTTGCGCCATCAACCGTCACGCCGCCTTCGGTCATGATGGTCACGTTGGCACCGTTCACCGTGCCGGCCATCATGTTGTTGCTCAGATCGGTCGACATCACTTTGCCGGGCACCACGTGGTACGTCAGAACGGCGACCAGCTGGTCCTTGTTTTCGGGCATCAGCAGGCTTTCCACCGTGCCTTCAGGCAGCGCCGCGAAGGCTTCGTCGGTCGGTGCGAATACGGTGAACGGGCCCTCGCTTTTCAGCGTGTCGACCAGTTCTGCCGCGGAAACTGCGGCGACCAGCGTGTTGAAGGTGCCGGCGCCGACAGCGGTGTCGACGATGTCCTTGCTGTGGCCGCCTGCAAAGGCGGGGGCGGTCAGCATGGTGGCGGCTGTCAGTGCGACAAAAGTTCTGCGAAACATGTGTAATCTCCATAAGGTTGTTGCGGATACGTTGTGTCGTATCGGAAATAAATACGGGACCAATTCGAAACCGGATCAGCGGGGATTCCTGCCGACTGGGTTTGACGAAGAAGTGGGGCGCGCTAAGCTACGCGCCCTGTCGGTTTCCAATCACAAAAATGTCAGGGAGTGTGAGAAATCCGGGTCATTTTCGGGTGATCTGAAGCATCTCGCACAGCTTTGTGAGCAGTGTTTGATTGTCTTTACGTAAGCATCATCTTTAGGCCATTAGACATGAACACATCTGGAGGACGATATGGCCGCACGCTACAAAAGTGATCTGAAGTACAGCGACGTGACGCCCGAGCGTGTCTACATGAACCGTCGCCAACTCATGGCGGGCGCCGCGGCGCTGGGTCTTGGATCTATCGCCGGCCCTGCGGCGGCGCAGGAAGAAGATCTTGTCCTGAACAGCTTTGACGACATCACTAGCTACAACAACTTTTACGAGTTCGGAACCGGCAAGTCCGACCCCAAGCAATACGCTGGCGCACTCACCACCGATCCCTGGTCAATCGTCATCGACGGCCTTGTCGAGCGTCCCGGCACCTATGACATCGCCGACATCCTGAAGGACAAGGCCATAGAAGAACGCATCTACCGGTTTCGTTGCGTGGAAGCCTGGGCGATGGTCGTGCCGTGGAACGGGTTCGAGCTGAAAGACCTGCTCGATCAGGTCGGTGTGCTGCCAAGCGCCAAATACGTCTCGTTCGAAACGCTCGTGCGGCCTGAAGAGATGGTCGGCCAGCGTCGTCCGATCCTGGAATGGCCCTATCGGGAGGGACTTCGGCTTGACGAGGCGATGCACCCGCTGACCCTGATGTCGACCGGTCTTTACGGCCAGGAACTTCCCAACCAGAACGGCGCGCCGATCCGCCTGGTTGTGCCATGGAAATACGGTTTCAAGTCGATCAAATCGATCGTCCGGATATCGCTCACCGAAGAGCAACCCGATATCAGCTGGAATATGGCGATCCCGGGCGAGTATGGTTTTTTTAGCAATGTGAACCCCAACGTGGATCATCCGCGCTGGAGCCAAGCCACCGAACGTGTGATCGGCGGCGGGCTTTTTGCCAGGCGGCGGCCGACCCTGATGTTCAACGGCTACGAAGAAGAGGTCGCCTCACTCTATGACGGCATGGACCTGAGCGAGTTCTTCTGACGTGACCCAGCTTCAACTGACCTCGACCCTCACATGCCCCGAATGCGGGGCTGTCCGTGACGAGGTCATGCCGGAAGACGCCTGCCAGTGGTTCTATGAATGCAAAAGCTGCCACGCCGTATTGCGGCCCAAGCCCGGCGACTGTTGCGTCTTTTGTTCATACGGGACGGTGCCGTGCCCGCCAATCCAGATTGGCGACACCTGCTGCGGATAGTTAGAGACAAGTAATGACGATTTCCCAGACCATCAATTCCGGCCTGCGCCGCGTGCCCACTTGGCCTGTCTACCTGCTCGGGTCGCTGCCGCCCTTGTGGTATTTCTGGCAGGGGCTCGACGGCCAGCTTGGGCCGGAGCCGATCAAGACGCTGGAGCATCTTGTCGGGCTTCTGGCTTTGCAGATGCTGATCGTCACGCTTGCCGTGACGCCGCTTCGCCGGTTCACAGGCATCAATCTGATCCGCTACCGGCGGGCGTTCGGGCTTCTTGCGTTCTACTATGTCAGCTTTCATCTCGCGGTCTGGCTGTTTCTCGATATCGGCGATGTCAGCCTGATCTGGGCGGACATCGTGAAGCGCTGGTACATCACCATAGGCATGGCGGCGTTCGCGCTTTTGATCCCGTTGGCGCTTACTTCGAACAACTGGGCGATCCGCAAGCTGGGGCCGCGGCGCTGGAAGCGTGTGCACCAGCTTGGCTATGGTGCCGCGCTGCTCGGCGCGCTGCATTTCGTGATTCTGGTGAAGGGCTTTCAGCTTGAGCCGCTGATCTACATGGGGCTCGTGGGGCTGCTGCTTCTGGCGCGCATCGACTTCAAGAGCCGCAAGCTTGCCGCCGGCTAGCGCGACTCGCCGAATGGCGGCCCGCGCAGACCCGCGGATTTGCCCCAGATTCTGCGCCCGGGCCGCCTGTGCGCACGCACCGAGTCGCAGCAGAGTGGCAAATTGAGCGGTCTTGCTGTATGGTGAGCCCCACAACCGCCGAGCTTTGGTGCGCCGGCATGCGAGAAACCCTATATTTTGCGGGTATTTCGACGGCGCTCAAAAAAATGTCTTTTTTGCGAAAAAAACCTCTTGCGGTCTGCGGCGTGGGGCAATAGATACCCCTTCACCGAGACGGCGGGAACGCAATAACGGTAACAAACAATAGAGACGAGCAGGCGGGCGCGCCGAAAAAGTTACGGCGCTTCGGTTTGTTTTTTGTCTCGCGCTCTTTGAAATTGATAGTAACTGAAGAGATATGTGGGCGGTTTGGTCCTTTCGATGGATCAGCCTCTTCATATCGACTTACTAGGGTTTCGACCCGATCATGTAAGGTCAGCTTCACTGTTTGGACGGTTTCTTGTTTTCTTATGAAAACCTGAAGCACAACAAACAGATGACTGCCCCGGTTTTCCGACCGGGGCGATGTGCAGAGGTTCGAACGTCAAGGATAAGCTCGCAAGAGCTTTTCAACTTGAGAGTTTGATCCTGGCTCAGAACGAACG